>JAIYAP010000074.1 GCA_027488935.1 Saprospiraceae bacterium
CATTCATCATTCATCATTCATCATTCATCATTCATCATTCATCATTCATCATTCATCATTCATCATTCATCATTCATCATTCATCATTCATCACTCCTCACTCCTCACTCCTCACTCCTCACTCCTCACTCCTCACTCCTCACTCTAAAATCACTTCGTCCACAAAAATCCAGCAAGGTTCGCCTTTGTTGGGATGCCAGGCTGGGTTTTTGCCGAGGTTTTCGACTAATATTTTGAAATATCGGGCTTGGATGGGTTGATTGAAGGGGACAGCCAGCAGTTGAACGTTGGGGTTGCCCATCGATTTGTTAGCAGGCAGAATGCGGTTGCCGCAGGGTTGGTAACGTTTGCCATCTTGGGAAGCCCATACGCTTATGCTGCGGGGCATGAAAATCCAGGGTGCGTTGTTTTCGAAGCAGTGAATGTAGGCGTTGGAGCAGCTTTGCACGCTACCAAAGTCTAAAATGGCGCTCAGGTTATCGCCTTGATAACCTAACCAGGTATCGCCCCCTTGCACATCTGATATTTTGCCATCGCTGAGGGATGCCGCGCCTAAAGCGGGGTATTTGGGGGAAGGGGCTTTGAGCAGCACCACATTTTGCGGGGTTTTACTGCGTTTGATGAAGGAAACTTCGGCTACTAACGAAGGTAACCAACCTTCTTTGGCGGCGATGGCTTTTAAAGTAGTTGTTTCATTCAGCACCAAGGGATTCAGGTAACGGGCCGATTGGGTGGTGGGGGAGGCTTGGTTGAGGGTGTAATACAATCCGACGGTTTTCAAAGGAAAATCGAGGGCAACGTGTACGGTATCTTTGAAAAAATTGTGGGCGTACAGGATTTTAGGTGCGCGCAGGGCTAATAACGAGCTGTCATCGTATGGTGCACCTCCTTCGATGTGTAGTTTGGGGTATTTTTGTTGTAAAACATTAATTCCATTGGGTGTTACGGCCGTTTTCCACACGTATATATGTTGTAATAAGGATTTGTTTTCCAGCATTTGCAAGCCGGCATCGCTGATTTCAGTTTCTGTTAAGTTTAAGTATTCGAGGTTTTTACAAAGTTTTAAATTGTTTAATGCTGCATCGTGTACAGGCGTACGCGCGAGGTTGAGTCGGATCAAGTTGGGGAATTGGGCTAAGTAAACAGCCAAAGCATCCGTAAAACGGGAACCTGCCACATCTAAGGCGACAATTTGCTGGGCCAGGGGCAACAGGGCTTTTATTTTGGTTTCATCCAATTTGGCATCTACGGGTATGCTGATACTCAAAAAGGGGCTGTTTTCGCCCAATTTATCAGCGCGGATGCCTAAATCAACTAGTTTTTGCAGGTTTTTTGCCGTTGGAAGGGGTGCTTTCATGTCCCAAACCGGATTGGGAGGTGTCACCTCCGCTTTGAAAAAATCAGGAGGTGTCACCTCCCAAACGCGGGTATTTTCGGAGGCGCCTTTTGCGATCCAGGCGCGTAAAATGGCGATTTCGGCTTCGGTTATTTGGGTGCTGCCTTTAGGTGGCATATGGTCTTCGGCACTGATGGGCAGTGCAATACGTTGAAGCATAAGGCTTTGGGCGTCCTGACCCGGCTTGAGGGCCGCGCCGTGTTTGCCACCTTCCAACATGGTTGCGATGCTTTCCATGCTCAATCCGCCTTTGCGTTTGTCGCTGCGGTGGCAACGCATACATTTTGATTTTAAAATGGGCAAAACCAAGGCTGTGTAAGCGTTTGCGTTGCTATCGGGGCGGGCGATCAATGTGTTTTCATTGTTCGCAGCAGCAGATTCGGGCTTGGACCACAAAAAATCGCTGCCATGGGTGAGACTGCCGCCTTGGTGCCCAGCCGCCATCAAAACGAGGACGGTAGCGCCCAAAAACCAAAATCCAACTGGTTTTTGATACAACAGGAAACTCAGGCAGGACAATGCGGCCGCGCCAATGCCCAACCATTGATGTTGTTGCAACAAAGTAGGGTCGTAGCCGCCTTCTAAGGATAAAATATAGCCAAAAACAGCACTAAATACCGCAAAACCAGCGCCTAAGCCCAGGCAAACACGAACTACGGGCCACCACAATGGTTTTTGCCAGCGCGCGTAGATTTCCAACATAAACGCCAGCAACAATATACCGATGGGCAAATGCAATACAATCAAGTGCAAACGGCCCAAAAATACCCAAAAATGATCCATCAATTGAACAAAATTTCATCTACAAATAACCAGGCGGGATTGCCTTTGCCGGGGTGATTTTCTGGGAGCGGTCCCGAATTGTGTACGATTACCTTGATTTGGCGGTATTCGCCCGATGGAAAGTCTAGTTGGTAAAGTTGCCGACCCTCCAACGGCTTTTCAGGCCGTTCGTATGCTTTGGAAACCAATAATTGCCAGGAACCCGGGTTTAATGCACCCCAAACTTCAATGCGCGCGGGTGGTAAAATCCAGGAATTCCAGGCCGTGTAACCACTCACTTTTACACTTTGCAAGTTTTGCGGCGTTTCCCAGTTGCCTTGAAAGCCCAGATCGGTTTTAAAACCCAGCCAATTTCCATCTTTTAAATCATCGGAGCCGGCCTGGCCATCGGTTAGTACCTGACCGGGCGCTTTGCTACCTGCATATTCGGGTGCAGGGATTTCTTTTAGTTGGGGTGTCGTTTTAAAGGCAATTCCCTTTTTAAATACAGATAGTATTGCAGCTGTACTATTCAGAAAATCAGGGTGCATGGCAATTGCTTTTACTGTAGCATCCTGTTTTATTTTGAGCGGCTTTCGGTAAATGGGGGATGTTTTTGAAGGCTCCGAACCATCCAACGTGTAGCGAATTTGGGCACCATTTAAGGCAAAATTCATGCGTACGGTGGCGATTTGATCAAAAAATACCTGATCGCAGCGCAGAATCGGGGGCGCGAGGCGAAACTCCTGGGCCTGTAAAGACAAGCAACAGGTTATAAATACTATAATTTGTAAGTATTTCATCATATTCGAGTTAGGCGGATGGGGTACACGCCGTTGGAATTCCATTGGGTGACAAATACATTTTCATCGGCATCCACCAATACATCGTGTGGATGTTTGAAGACTTGCACGGTTTGGTATAATTTTTCGGTGTCGTGCAATCGCTTCGGGTCGCTGCCGCCGGGCACGGAAACCAATTGGTTTTCCTTGTCCAGGACGCATACAAACCCCGATTGACTGTCCCAAGGTAATTTGCTGATGAGCACAGCAAAATATAGGGCGTCTCCTTTGAGGACAGGTCGACAAATATATGCACCCGGCAAGGGTACAGCCCCTAAAAACTGCCCGTTCAGGTCGTAACGCTTCAGGGTATTGTCTGCCCGCGAACTCACGAGAATTTCGGGTTTGTCCTTTTTTCGGGTATCCAGGGCTACTCCGTGGGCGTTGTTAAGGGAGGATGGCTCGGTGCCTTTTCCGCCAAAATGCCGTTTGAATTTGCCATCGGGGCCATACACCAGGATGTAATCTTTGCCATACCCATCTGCGATAAGAACGTCTCCATTGGGTAAAACGGCGGTTTCGGTAGGGTTAAATTCGTTGTTTCGCTGGTATATTCCTGCCTCCATGGGGGCAGGAAACTCCTGAATGAGCTTGCCTTTGAGGCTGAGTTTGTACACCGCATGTCGTTCATAATCTGTGAGATATAAAAACTCGGTGCCGTTTTCGTCGTGCAGGGTAAGTCCATGGGCGCCCGGATATTCGGTTCCCCAGGCATCCAGTACGTTTCCGTCTTTATTATAAATTAAAACGTTGTTGCGTATATCATTGGTGCTCATGAAGATTCGGCCCGTTCGATCCATGGCCATTTCGTGGCAGTCTTTCACCGGATGGGTGGTTGGATTGGCTTTGCACCAGGTTTGGTCTACGCGGTATCGGTATGCACCGTGGCCGATGATGGTTTCGGGTTTTCGGGCAAAGCGGGGTAGGGTGGCTAAGGCACCAAAAGCGAAAATTGTTCTTGTGAAGGTTCTTCTTTGCATTTCTTTGGTGGTATTAGAGGTTTAACACGGAGGCACGGAGGCGTAGGGTGTACAAATGGTTGATTTTCAGAGATTTATTGATGTTTTTTATCAATGAAAAGATCAAAAGAATCATCCTCTCTACGCCTCCGTGCCTCTGTGTTAAATCCCTTTGTGTTTAATTTAAGCAAGTAACCCAGGCACCACTTTCCCCGAAATATCCGTCAAACGGAAGCGGCGGCCTTGATAAAGAAAGGTGAATCGTTCGTGGTCGATGCCCATCAGATGCATCATCGTGGCTTGAAAATCATGCACATGCACCGGATTTTCTTCGATATTATACCCGAATTCGTCGGTTTTACCGTACACCATACCGGGTTTCACGCCACCGCCCGCCATCCAAATGGTAAAGCTGCGTGGGTGGTGGTCGCGGCCATAATTGTCATTTAATGCGCCCTGACCATAGTTGGTGCGTCCGAATTCGCCGCCCCAAATAACGAGGGTGTCTTCCAGCAAACCGCGTTGTTTTAGGTCAAGAATGAGGGCTGCCGAGGCCTGGTCCACATCTTTGGCGAGGCGGGTGGTCATGCCGGTTACGTCATAATGTGCATCCCAGCCCATGTGGTACAATTGCACAAAACGCACGCCACGTTCGGATAACCGTCTGGCTAACAAACAATTAGCAGCAAAGGTGCCCGGTACCATCGCATCCGCCCCGTACATGCGGAAGGTGCTATCGGACTCATTGCTGATGTCCATCAATTCCGGCACGGCGCTTTGCATGCGGTACGAAAGTTCGTATTGGGCGATGCGGGTGCTGGTTTCCGGGTCGCCGAATTCGGCCAAATGCTGTTGGTTGAGCCGGGTGATTTGATCGAGCATTTGTCGGCGGGTCAGGCTATCCAAACCGGCCGGATCCTTTAAATACAGCACAGGATCGGCCCCGCCGCGCAATTGCACGCCCTGGTGGATGGAGGGCAAAAACGCGCTGCCCCATACCCTGGAGGCGAGGGGCTGAATATTGCCTTGTCCGCGCGAAAGCAAGACCAAAAACGCGGGCAAATTGCTGTTTTCGCTGCCCAGGCCATAACTCATCCAGGAACCGATGGCGGGGCGGCCCGGTTGTTGGTTGCCGGTTTGGAAAAAAGTTACGGCCGGGTCGTGGTTGATGGCTTCGGTGTGCATGGATTGGATGATGCACAATTCATCGACAATTTTGGCGGTATGCGGCATCAAATCGCTCACCCAGGTGCCGTTGCTGCCGTATTGTTTGAAGTCTATTTTGGAGCCGATGAGCGGAAAATTGGTTTGATTGGCCGTCATGCCGGTCAGGCGCTGGCCCTGGCGCACGCTCGCGGGAAGTTCCTGGCCGTGCATTTCCCGGAGTTTTGGTTTCCAGTCGAACAGTTCCAATTGGGAAGGCGCACCACTTTGGAAGAGGTAAATCACCCTTTTTGCTTTTGGGGCAAAATGGGGCAACAGCGTATTAACCGCCTCCGTTTCTCCGCGTTCGCAGGCATCCAGCAGTGATCCGAGTGCCAGGCTACCGATGCCGATCGCGGTTTTCGCCAAAAAACTACGCCGATTGAGGTGCAAAAAGTGGTCTAATTGTTCTTTTTCCATCATTTTAGGTTTTGGAGAGTACTTCGTCGAGGTTGTATAAAATCTGGATACTCAGCATCAGGGCGCAGGTTTCGGCGGGATCGAGGGTCGTATCGATGGGGTAGGGGCCGGTTTGTTGCAATAATTCCTGGGCGGCTAAAGGTTGATCGTGGTAATTTTGCCATTGTTGGCGGTAAAAAGCGGTCAGTGATTTTTGCTCGCTGGATTGTGGTTTTCGGCAAACAATGCGCTCAAAAGCGGCGGAAATGGACGTTTCTTTTTGATCGGCAGGGGTGTTTTTTAAATAAAATTGCGCCAAAGCCCGGGCCGCCTCCAACACTTGTCGGTCATTGAGCAGTACCAGGGCTTGCAGGGGCGTGCTCGTACGCGGGCGCGTAAGGGTACACAGGTCGCGCATGGGCGCATCAAAAATGAGGTGGCCTGGCGGTGGTATGGTGCGTTTATTGTATGTATAAATGCTTCTTCGATACATTTTTGCAGCGCTGGTATCGGAAATATAAGAAAACTCGCCCCGGAAAGCATTGGCCGTTTTTTCGGTCGAAATTTCTTCCCAGAGGCCGGGTGGTTGATAGGGTTTTACCGACGGACCGCCTATTTGGGGGACTAACAATCCGCTGGTGGCCAAAACCTGGTCGCGGAGAAACTCGTACGGCAAACGATAACTTGCCCCACGTGCGAGCCACTTGTTTTCGGGGTCTTTTTCCAATTGATCGGCGCTCAATTCGGCACTTTGGCGGTAAGCAGCGCTGGTTACCATTTGCCGAATCAGGCGTTTGAGGTCCCAATGGTGTTCTTGCAGGTCGCAGGCGAGCCAATCGAGCAGTTCCGGGTGGGTGGGCAAAGCGCCCTGCATGCCGAAATTATCAGGTGTTGCGACAATCCCGCGCCCAAAAATTTCCTGCCAAATACGGTTGACGGTTACGCGGGCTGTGAGCGGGTGCCCGTGATCGAACAGCCATTGCGACAATCCGAGTCGGCTGGCGGGTAAATTTGCGTCCCAAGGCAAAATGGTCTTGGGTGCGCTTGCTTGAACGGAATCGCCGTGCTGGTCGTATTGGCCGCGTCGGAGGATAAAAGTGGGGCGCGGTCCATGTCCTTTTTGTTCAGCCATGACCATCAGGCGCAGGGTGTCTTTGGGTGTTTTAAAGGCCTCTTTGGCATTTAAAAAAGGCAAATGAGTGCCTACATCGGCGCTGGTGATGGCCATCCAGGGTTCCGGCGTTTGCAAATTGGGCACAAAGCCTTTTTCCGGCACATTGTTAAAAAAGGCGGATAAAGCGTAATAATCGCGGGTCGGAATTGGGTCGTATTTATGGTCGTGACAGCGTGCGCATTCTACGGTCAGGCCCAAAAAAGCCTTGCCAAACGTATTCGTGCGGTCGGCCACATATTCCACGCGGTATTCTTCGTCGATCACACCGCCTTCCTGGGTGATTTTGTGGTTGCGGTTAAAACCGGTTGCCAAAATCTGGGCTTTGGTGGCATTGGGCAGCAAGTCGCCCGCCAATTGCCAACTCACAAATTGGTCGTAAGGCATATTCGTATTAAACGCCTGAATCACCCAATCGCGCCAGGGCCACATGATGCGGGGCAAATCATCCTGGTAGCCATGGGTATCGGAGTAGCGGGCGAGGTCGAGCCAGTTCATGGTCATGCGTTCGCCGTACGCGGGGGAGGCAAGCAAAGTATCCACCATGCGTTCGTAGGCATCGGGGCGGGTATCCTGCAAGAACTGCTGCATTTGCTGTGGGGTAGGGGGCAAACCGGTGATATCGAAGCAAAGTCGGCGGAGTAAGCGGTTCTTTTCGGCTTCCGGGGCAGGCTTTAGGCCTTTTTCTTCCATTTTAGCCAGCAAAAAGACATCCAATTCATTGCGGGTCCAGTTGCTGCGCCGTACTTTTGGGAGCGATGCTTTTACGGGTGGGGTAAATGCCCAGTGTGGTGCATACACCGCGCCTTGTTCAATCCAGCGCTGCAGCAGGGCTTTTTCGTATTCCGTCAGCGTCAGGTGGGTAGCAGCGGGTGGCATCCGTTCTTCCGGGTCGGTGGCGTGGATGCGCTGGATGAGGGTACTTTGTTCGGGATGGCCGGGTACGATGGCAAAATGGTCTTTTTTATCCCCGAGGGCGGCATAAGCGCCTTCCGACAGGTCGAGGCGGAGACCGGCTTCCCGTTTTTTTTCATCGGGGCCATGGCAGGCGAAACAGCGGTCGGATAACAGCGGTCGGATATCAAAATTATAGTCGACTTTTTCGGGCAGGGCCACCGCACCTGAATTGGAGGAGCGGGTAAAATAGGCCGATAAGGCTATGATTCCTGCAAATACCGCAGCAATGAGCCAAATTTTATAGGAAAAGTTGCGTAACATAGGGGATTGTCGAAAGATAGTTGCGCGAAAGTAGGATTTTAGATTTAAATTTGTTCAAATAACATACCTCAGCCATGAAAAAGTATCTTCTTCTATTTGCCATTTCCTTTTTGATCCTGCACGTTTTACCAGGACAAAAGCCTTTTATCGCTTCTGAATCCATCCTGGTGGATGGATTGGTGGAGGCTCCCTTTGTAATTAATCGTGCTTATTTGCACACCTTTGCTCCTGAAAACCTGGATAGTTTAGTGATTACCAATTATTTGGGTATTAAAAAATCGGTGTTGCACCAACTCAAAGTTGTTCCTTTAAAAAAGGTATTGGAGCGGGTTGCCATCATGTCGGACAATCCAACACAATTGAGTCAATACCATCTTGTGTGCAGCGCCACGGACGGGAGTTTTGAGGTTTTTTCCTGGAAAGAACTATACAATAATGGTTTGGGCAATGAAATTTATTTGCTGGTGGAAAGCGATGGCAAGCCTATTGAGCAGTTGGAAAACCGGATGATTTTATTTTCAAACTCAGATACGTATACGGGAAGGCGTTATATCAAGGGTTTGAGTAAGATTACCATTGGTAGAGCGGGGAAATAGGTTTATGGTCTTTTAAAAAGATAAAAATGTGTTTTATAAATTCTAATATGATAAAATTTTCCTCAAAATTGCCGATTGCCTTTTTATTTATGTGCATCACAGCGGTTCCGAATGCTTGGTCCCAAATTTCTGTTTCGGCACAGCTGGGCTATGCTTTTCCTTGGGCTGAAAATGATGTGCCGGAAGGAAGTTTAGTTGTGAAAAGCAATACAGTTCGAGAAACGGAATTGTATAAAAAATCATATGGCGCGGGTCAACACTATATGGTATCGTTATCTCACCCTATTTTTTCGAATGTTTCATTGGGACTCCAGCTTTCCTATTTATCAGGCGCTAAGACATCCAGAACGTTCGATGTTATGACCTCTCAGGCGGAAGAAATCAACTCAGGTCGTATGTTTTGGCTTACTCCTCAAATTCAGATGGAGAAGCCGTTTAAACACTTCATGCTTTATGCTGGAATTGGTCCAAGTATTGGCTTGTCGGGTAAGATTATAGTGGATTTAAACGTCGTAAGTCAAAATAGCTATTCTGAGCAGCGCACAATCTTGTCAAAAGGCTTGGCGTTTGGGGTTTCTTCCTATGTAGGCGCTACTTGTTTTATAAGTAAAAATAAGAGAATGAAACTGGAGGCAGAAATCCGGCTAACCAGTGCCTCTTTTGCCCCCAGACGTGGAGATTTGGTTATATGGAATCAGAATGGGAATGATTTTTGGCTCACTACTACCTTATCACAACGAGCAGTAGTATTTAAAAAAAAGCGCATAAAAGATTCTACAGTCACGCCTGATATTAACCAACCAAGTGAAGCAACGCTTCGGTATTATGCTTTCAGTAGCGTTGGGATAAATATTGGTATTGTTTATTTGTTGTTTGATGGGAAAGGGTAGACTGCATTGCTAACGTTATGCTGCAACATATTGCTACGTAACGAATTAAACTACACATCAAGCATCCTGTTTTCATTTTCATAAACTGCTATTTATGAGTCTTGTAAGATCCTATTTTACAAAAAATATAAACAAAATGACTATTGTTATTTTGTTTATATGCACTGCATTAATTCCTGATGCGAAGTCCCAAATTTCCGTTCAAGCACAGTTGGGCTATGCGCTCCCTTGGGCTGAAAACGATGTGCCAGATGGAAGCATAACGGTGAAAAGTAGTAATATCCAAGAAATAGATCTGTATAAAAAATCGTTTGGTGCCGGTCAATATTATACTTTTTCCCTATCCTACCCAGTTGTTCCTAATTTCTCCTTGGGACTCCAATTTTCTTATTTATCAGGGGCTAAAACATCGCTTACGGTTGATTTTAGTCCGAATTATAGTGTAGAAACTTATTCAGGTCGCATGCTTTGGGTAACCCCCCAAATTCTAATGGAAAAACCTTTTCGACACTTAACTGCTTATGTTGGCATAGGTCCAAGTGTAGGTTTGTCAGGCAAAATAATAAAGGAGTTTAAGGACGGAAACCAAAGTACTGTGTATGAATCCAAAGGAATTTCATCCAAAGGTATGGCTTATGGGGTTTCTTCTAAATTAGGGGTTGCTTATTTTATAGGAAAAAAGAAACAAATGAAATTGTTGGCAGAAATCCAGTTAATCAGTGCATCCTATGCCCCCAGACGTGGTGATCTTGTGAAATTGAATAAGAATGGAACAGATATTCTGGGCACCTTAACTGTATCTGACAGAACGGTTGTATATAAAAAAAACCAAATTACGGATCAGACGGTCACGCCTGATCCTAACCAACCAAGTGAAGCAACCCTTCGGTATTATGCTTTTAGCAGTGTGGGGATAAATATTGGTATTGCTTATTTGTTGTTTGTTGGGAAAGAGTAGGTTGGGGTGGTAATTCTGTTTGCTTTTTTGGTTTTTATCCGGTTTTTTGGTTTTACTCAATACATTGAGTAATTTTGCTCAACGTATTGAGTAAAATCCTTAAAATGTTTCAACGTCCTTATTATCAAATACTTAAAAGTCGAATAGAAGCACCGCGCGACTTTATTCAGGTGTTGAGTGGCCCTCGGCAGGTGGGTAAAACCACGTTAGTAGACCAGATTTTGGCAAATTCAACTTTGCCAAGTCATTTTGTTTCAGCGGATGCCGTTGCTTTGAACGGTTCAAGTTGGCTAGTACAACAATGGGAAACTGCGCGGATAATGCTGCGGGAATCGGGTGCAGCTTCCTTTGTTTTAGCAATTGATGAAATTCAGAAAATACCCAATTGGAGTGAAACGGTGAAGGCTCAATGGGATTCGGATACCCGAAACAAATTGCCATTGAAGGTTTTGTTGTTGGGCTCTTCGCGCTTGTTGCTACAACAGGGGTTGACTGAGTCTTTGGCGGGGCGATTTGAGTTGCATTATCTTGGACATTGGTCATTTGACGAAATGTATCAGGCTTTTGGATGGACTGCTGAACAATACGTTTGGTTTGGTGCTTACCCGGGTGCGGCTTCGCTCATTTCGGACGAATTAAGGTGGAAAAAATATGTAAATGATGCCCTGATTGCACCGGCTATTACGCGGGATATACTTTCTTTAACGCGGGTTGATAAACCTGCGTTATTACAGCGTTTGTTTGAATTTGGGTGCCTTTTTTCTGGCCAAATGCTTTCGTATAACAAAATGCTGGGGCAGTTGCAGGATACAGGCAATACAACGACCCTGGCCCATTACCTGGATTTACTGGATTCCGCAGGGTTTTTAAGTGGTTTGGAAAAGTTTGCGGGCGATCGGATACGCCAGAAGAAATCCAGCCCAAGATTCCAGGTGCATAATACGGCTTTGATCAGCGCGCAACGCCCTGAATATTTGTCTGCAGTATTCGCCCGTCCGGATTTGTGGGGCCGACAAGTGGAATCAGCCATTGGGGCGCATTTGTTGAATTATTGCAAAGAAAACGGCCATGCGCTGTTTTATTGGCGGGAGGGAAATGATGAAGTCGACTTTGTGCTGGAGCGCAGGGGCCAAGTGGTTGGCATTGAAGTAAAAAGCGGTGTAATTCGGACAGAAAACGCTGGAATGAAGGCCTTCCAACGCCAGTTTGCACCCGATAAAATGCTGTTGATTGGGGGAGAAGGGCTGTCGTGGCAACAATTTTTAGGGATGGATATAGACCAGATTTTTTAACAAATACGCCGCCGAAATTGGTTTTGTACAAATAGACTTGACCGTTCAATCAATTTGCACAAAATCAATTGCTATGTCGTATTAATATAAGAGTACGTGTTTTAAATTAACAAATAACAGTATTTTTGCGCCCGCCACGTCATGGTCTTGTTTCCCCGGGCGCTCCTTTTGTGTCCATGCAAGTTTAATTTTTCTCCTAATCGGTAAAAAATGCTGAAAAGAACTTTCCCAGAAGCGATTTTCACTTGCAACTTTTTCATTTTTATATACCATGGCAAATACCGCTACCCATCCAACGGCCTTATCCCGGGAGGAAAGGCAACAATTTATTATTGAATCATTTACGCGCAATTATGCCGATTTGATGACCGCCGACCCAGGTGCGTGGCGCGGCAAATTCCGCAAAATGGCAGAAACAGCGTTCGCGTTTTACCGCGGAAGTGCTTCTTTGTTTTATGCAGACGTTTCTCACGATGTGGACCCGTTTTTGAACGAAAAAACCAGTCGCGTATGGATACAGGGCGACATGCATGCCGAAAATTTTGGCACGTACATGAATGGCAAGGGCGTCCTGATTTTTGATGTAAATGACTTTGATGAGGCTTATGTGGCGCCTTTCAACTGGGATGTAAAGCGTTTTTGTGCCAGTTTGGCCCTGATTGGTTACCAAAAAGCCTTGAGTGACGTGGAAATCAATCAAATGGTGGCGGCTGGCGCGCGCGCGTACGCACAACAGGTGGCGCGTTTCGCGGCGGGCGAAAACGACAAAAGTTATGCCTTACAGTTGGACAACACGGAGGGCGCTTTGAAGCAGGTGCTGTTTAATGCCCGCTTGAAAACCCGCGTTGGTTTGCTTGATTTCGAAACAGATATTGTAGACGGCGACCGTCGTTTTAAAAACAACAAGTTCATTTCACCGGTTGATGCCGTGATGCGCAAAAAAGTAGAGGCAGCGCTGGAGGAATATTATTTGACCATTCCGAACCGCAAACGCCGGTCGAAAATGACCTATCAAATTAAAGACATCGCTTTACGGCGTGGTTTGGGCATTGGCAGCGCGGGTTTGAAAATTTACAGCATTTTGTTGGAGGGTGAAACGCAGGCATTGGAAAACGACCTGATCCTTTCCATGAAAATTGCGCAACCATCGGCCGCCAGCAAATATGTAAACGATCCGGAAGCGGCACAATACTTTGTCAATGAAGGACATCGCACAGCAGTTTCGCAACGGGCGTTGCAGGCCAATGCAGATCCGTTTTTAGGTTATTCGACCCTGGATGGCAACGCGATGTTTGTGACCGAAATTTCTCCGTATACGTCCGATCTGGAGTGGGACGACATCAATGATATGGACGATATTTTGGCGGTGGTAGAAGGTTTGGGTAAATGTATTGCCAAAATCCATTGCTGCTCGGATGATGACAGCGACCAGACTTTAGTGGATTACTCTATTGACGAGGCGATCAACCAGGTGTTGGATGGTCGTGAAGCGGAATATGTTGCGTATATGACCCAGTTTGGCGAGCAATATGCAGTGCGGGTACGCGAAGACCATCGCATTTTTGTGGATGCCTTCCGCAATCATTTAATTGGTGGGATATAGATTTTAGGAGTGGTTTCGCGCAGATGATGCGCAGAATATTTTTCGCGGATGTTACACAGATTTTTCTGCGTAACATCTACGCTTTTTTTCTGGGTAACATCTGTGCGAAATAAAACGTCCAATATTGCGGGTTGCGCCCCTTTGGTATTAAATCTATTTAATTGACTATGTAAGGGAGTTCTAAACCGCTTTTTTCAATCACCAAGGTGTCGGGATAGGAATGGTTTTTCGGAAAGTCATTTTCCCGTACGAAGGTACATTTCAAATTTCCGGTGATTTTTTGATTGGCAACATCGTCGGTTAAAATGGTGAAGTTATTGTCGACATTTTCAAACACATAATAGGTATCGTACACGGCATCGCCATTTAAAATAAATATATTACCATTTGTTTTAAAAGAAGGAAAGCCGTCTTTAGTAATCTCATGGGTTCCAATTTTGTTTGGAATGTTGATGATGGATATTATAAAGTTTGGGCCCGGGTTGATTAAATATTCAAAACCCACCGAGAAGGTATTGCTGTCTTTTACCAATACCGCACCGACTTTAAAATCGGCAGTTGCACCATTTACATTGAATTTGAGGGTGGGGCGATCGTCGGTAGGGGTAGGGGTGGTGGGTTCTGTGGCTTTGGTACAAGCGAGCAGGCAGCAAAGGGCCATTAAGCCGAACAGCAGGGTATTGCGTTGAAATTTAAACATGGTGGTTGGTTTTAAAGATGTTATAAACGTTTAACAAGCAGTTTTTGTAACTACTATCTAGGTCAAAATTAACCAATGGTTGTGACTTAGGTTATACTGAATGATCAAGCGCTATTATTTTACAATCTTTTTGCGGCCCCGGATGGCTAATTTATTGTCCGTTTTACATTTAAGAAAATAAAATATTTTAATGTTTTACTTCTTTACTGCTCAAAATTTGCTGAATTACAGCATCTCGCTCCGGTTGTTTGTCCCAATTTAGCGTGGGAACTGTATCGGGTTCCAATTCTTTAAGTTTCAACAAGGCGAAATCGCAAACCCTAAATAACTTATTAAATTGGTCAGGATAAGTCTGTTGCCAATAATAGGAGTTTATCGAATTGCCTTTTACGGGCAGTTCAATGCGCATTAATTCCACCAGGATAGGGACCGCCCACAGGTTTTTTGTCAACGCCATTTCGTTAAAAATAGTAGGCCATACGTACTGATTATCATTGGTTTTCATGCGACTGTACCGTTCTGTTGCGACAATATCTGCCAGGACCTTGTAAGGGATGTCTGCGCGCGCATTTTTTAAAATATACCAAATGCAGTCTACTCCAGACTCGCGCATGCATCGATAATCATAAATGCGGTGCAAACAATCGTCCATGGCCACGTCTTCTCCAAGGTCTTTAATCAGGTTGGCGATCAGGATGTTTGAAACGCAGGGCAATTTCCATAAATTGTAGTAGTATTTTAAATGGAAAATAGCGTTTGTGGTATCGCCAGCCTTTGCAAGATTCGTTGCAGTATAAATGGGCGAACCGTATTTGTAGTGGGGAAAATCCGTTAAAAAGAGGTTGATTTGTTCTGGTTTGTTCAAATTTTGGGCTCTTTCGTACCAAGTTTGAATTGTTTTGATAATGACATTGCGTTCTTCTATTGGTGCATTTGAAAATAAGTTAAGTGGGAATGCGAAATTTCGGAAAAAATAAATGCCAGTCTCCATTTCAAGATGTTGCATGGCAATATCAGAAATGCATTGATAGAAAATGGGGTCTTCGAATCGCTCTCGGTACACAATACGTCGGGTGGCAGCGTCTATGTTTAAGGCCGCAATAAGGCTGGGCATTGCTTTAGGGCCTAATTTTAATAGTTTTTCATCTAATTGCTTCAAAAACGAGCGGTCGTGGTTGCTTAGATATTGCCATAGTATAACCTCACAAGTATCCTTTGGTGTGCCCTTTTTTTGAAGTTGACCGGCCCAAAGTACCTGTTCCAATTGTTTTTGTTGTTCAGGGTAAAATTGTTGGATAGAGTCTGCAATGGTTTTCCAAGTTATTCCTTTTCGGATCAGGTTGGGCACATAGTTTTCTGATTGTAACCATGCCTCATGTTCCTGTCCGCTTAGGGTTGTGCGTGCGTTGATTAAGAGAATACAGGTAAAAATTAGTGCGTTTTTCATGGGTAATTGAATGGATTATGGCGTCAAACTTTGGTGATCAATGGTTATGGTGCAGGTTTAATTTGTGTTTTTGGGGTGAAAATACGCGTTTTTTGTGTTGAAGGTGTCACCTCGGGAAGGTGTCACCTCGGGAAGGTGTCACCTCGGGAAGGTGTCACCTCGGGAAGGTGTCACCTCGGGAAGGTGTCA
>JAIYAP010000036.1 GCA_027488935.1 Saprospiraceae bacterium
CTCGCGCGCGGTTCTACCGCGTGTGTCAATCATTCGGGCTCTGCCCGTTTTCCGACATCGGGCAGAGCCCGAATGATCGACACACGCGGTAGAACCGCGCGCGAGCGGGATTTTTTTATAAAGACACATTGCCCTTTGCACTCCGCGCAAACATGACCCAGCCTGCAATAAAACACAAACCGCCCAACGGCGTAATAGGCCCCACCCACGCCACCGAAAACGGCAACAAACTGCGCACAGAGAGCAGGTACAAAGAGCCTGAAAAACCTGCGATACCCGCCACCCAAAGCCATTTTGTCCAGGAAAGTGCGCTGCTAGCGGGAAGTTTGTTTTGCAAAAAGGCCAACAATCCCAGGGCAAATACATGGTAAAATTGGTATTGTACGCCTTTTTCAAAGATGGCCAAATCCGGCAATTCGACCATTTTTTTGAGTTGGTGTGCACCCAATGCACCAAAGACTACCGCAATTCCACCGAGCAGGGCAGCAAGTTGCAGGGTTTGTACCGCAGATTTTTTCATAAGACGATCATTTTTTGCGGTAAATCTACACCGTATTGCTACTTCTGTGCGTTAGGGATTGTTTTTATCTTGTAAAAAAACAGAAAGCACGATGTCTTGTCGCATTGTGCTAAATTTGCCGCTATGTTCCCCATCTCATTATATAAGTTGCGCTGGTTATTGCTGGTTTTAGGCTGCCTGATCTGTATTGGGGTCTTAAGTCTGTTGCTCCGTCCTACGCCCGATCTCAAGAATTGGGTGCCTGCCTCCACGGCATTTTTGATTGAAACTACGGGTTTTAACTTGTTGACCGCCCCCAATCAAGACCCAAATAACCCCTTGGTACATGCTTTTTTCGGTACCTCGCTGGCAAAGCAATTTCAACAGGATGCTGCCCAATTTCAAAAAATGATCGGGGTTGATACTGCTTTGAACGACCGCATTGGACAAGCCAAAACCCTTTGTGCTTATTCTTTGCAGCCTTCTGAAGCGCAACATGCCTTGTTTGCCTTACAACTGGATGCTTCCTACCCACTCACGCGGGTGCTTGCGCAAACAGGGGTGCGCACTTTTCCGACACAATTTAAAGGCTATACCTTATATACCCTTTATACAGGTAAAAACGAGCAATTGGTGCTCGTAAGGGTTAAAAACTACCTGATTTTTTCACGTTTTTCCTATTTGGTGGAGGATGCACTCACCCAATACGAACGCAGCAGCCATTGGTGGACGGGCCGAAAATATGAAGCAGACTTACCTGCGGAGGCCCCCTGGAAGTTTTATATTCGTCCGGAGCAATGTACCCAAGTCATCCGCACGCAATTGCAAACCCAATGGGTGCAATTACCCCAACAGTTGGCCCAACAAATAAACTGGTTGGGCATCGCATGGGATGGTACCCAACTTTATGCTGTTGCCGAAGCGCAGGGGGCATTGCGACAGATGGGCACTTGGGGCAAATCGGATGCTGGAAAAATGTTGACGATCATTCCCGACCATGCCGCCTTGTGGGCGCAGGCGGGTTTTGAGCGTCGTGCCCAATTTTGGGATCCGTTTACCCATGGCGCGGATCCTGCTTTTCGAAAGTACATTTTACCGTGGGTTGGCTCCGAACTTGCATTTGTACTTACAGCGCCCTTATCGCCGGGTATGTTGGAAGATCAGTTTTTGGTGGTTGCCACCCGGGATCAGCAGAAAGTAGCCGCCAGTTTGAAAGCATATGGCGCAGAACGGGGCACCCTGAAAGTAGATACCTACCAAATGTTTGAGGTGTACACTTTTTTGGATCAAGCCATTTTGGAGCCCATCCTTGGGGTGTCATCGGCATTTCGCAATCCGGTATGCACTGTGGTGGGGGATTATGTTGTTTTTGCGGGCAGTCGTTCGGCCATGGAGGTTTGGCTGGATAAATATATTGTAAATCAAACACTTGCAAACCATACTGATTTTTTGCAATTATATGCTGCCCAGCCGCAACGGGGCAATGGCATGCTCTATTTTAACACAGGGTATTTAAAATTGCTGCTGCAAGAATTGCTTCAAAAGCCGCCCGAAGCGTCCGGCGATTGGCAGCAATGGGAAAAGGCAGGTCTGATTGGGGTGCAAACGCAGGTGTTTGGACGGGATCGGTTGGATGTGAAGATTAACGTACAGGCAAGTCCGAACAGCCAGGCAGAGACCGGTATTTTATGGAAAACGCCTTTAGCGGCACCCGCCCGTACCCAGCCATTTGTGTGTGACGCCACGGGCAACGATCCGAAAATATTGATTCAGGATGTGGCGCATACCCTGTATTGTTTGGGTATGAATGGTGCTACCCAGTGGCGGCGCCAATTGACCGCACCGATATTGTCGGCCGTTTATGCGCTAGATTTTTTTGATAATGGGCGCAGTTGTTATTTATTCAACACCACCGAGGCCATTTGGCTGTTGGATGAACAAGGAAAAACCGTGGATGGTTTTCCAATTCGATTGCAATCACCTGCCAGTAATGGGCTTTGTTTGGTGGATTTTGATGGCAACCATCGTTTCAGTTTGTTTTTAGCTTGTAAAAATGGTAATATATACGGCTATGATCAATATGGCCGTCCGCTGGCGGGCTGGAATCCCCTTCCGGCCAAGGGAAAAATGGTACATCCCTTGGTGCATTTTCAGGAAGCGCACCAGGATTACCTTGTTGCATTGAATGCAGCAGGCAAATTGTGGGTGTTTGGTCGAAATGGCGCTCCCCATTTTCCGGCGATCACGCTATCAGGTAGCTACCAAAGTCCCCCGCAATTGTCGGCGATACAAAGTGGCAACAAGCAGATTGCCTGCTTCAATACAAACGGGCTGGTTACATTGGTTGATGTACATGGTGGCGTTAAACAATTGCGGGCAGGTACCGCCCAAACGGCTACAACAGGCATCAGCAGCATGGATAGTAAATCATTTACCATATTACAAGGCAAGCAGTTATATATTGGAGATGGAGGCACTCTTTTTAAGATGCATGTTTTATCTGCGCCGCTCGACACCCTATTTGCCATTGGTGGGCATACGTTGGGAGGTTTGCAGCGCAGTGCTTCTACGATATATTTATTGGATAAACAGGGCAGGGCCGCAGCCCAGTTTCCATTGGCAGGTACAACGGCCTTTACGGTTTATGAAAAATCGGGCAGCGGATTGTTGCTTACGGGCAATGGCGCCTCGGTGTATGCTTATAAGTTAGGGACATATGCGTTTTAAATAGTTTTTGAACTGATCATGGCATTTTTTGCATGGTATTCTACTTAATTTATAGAATAAAAAACTGTCATCTTGAAGATATTTCCTTAAATTATTTGCGTTTGCTAAGAAATACCTAACACTTCCTTGTACATTTAGCCGCTAATCTAACAATCCTAATTCTTTGTTTACGATGCCTATGAAAAAGTTCTTCTTTCTTTTGTTTTTCTGTTTAATGGGGTGGCATGTTGCGCAGGCGCAGTTGCCCAATGGGTCGATTGCACCCGATTTTACTGTAACAGATCTAAACGGAAACACCATTCACTTGTATGACCTGCTGGATGCGGGAAAAACGGTTTATATTGATGTTTTTGCTACCTGGTGTGGTCCATGTTGGAACTACAAAAACACCGGTGCGTTCGAAACGATTTGGGATACCTACGGACCGTCGGGCACCAATGAAGCCTTTGTACTTGCCGTGGAGGCCGACGCCGCGACCAATCTAGCCTGTTTGTATGGTCCTTCCGGTTGTGTTGGCGGGACACAGGGCAACTGGGTATCCGGTACCAACCACCCCATTGTGGATGATCCATCCTTTAATAACCTGTACAACATCAATTATTATCCAACAATTTACATGATTTGTCCATTGGACAAAAAAGTGTACGAAACGGGCCAATTGAGTGCGGTCAATTTGTGGGCCAAACGCGCGCAATTTTGTGCGCCACCACCGTTAGAAAGCACAGTAAACAGCGTCAATAATGTACGTTGTTTCGGTACTCCTTCCGGTTCTATCAATATTTCGGTAGCAGGTGGCATTCCACCGTACACCTATTTATGGTCGAACAGCGCAACGACGAAAAACATTACCAACCTAACCGCCAATGACTATACTTGCACGGTAACTGCTTCCAATGGCTCAACCATTGTAGTCGGTCCTGTTACAGTAGAGGGTCCACCATCGGCACTTGCTGTTTCCTTGTTTGAATCTACCCCAATGGGTTGCAATGGCAACTTCGCTTCCCTCACGGTGGAAGGTGCTGGCGGTTGGGGAAATTACAGTTACAGTTGGAGTAATGGTGTCAATGAAGCAACCATCAATGGTTTAACGCCTGGAAATTACACGGTTACCCTCACCGATAACAGTGCCTGCACCAAAACGGGCGTATTTACGGTGGCACCTGCGATCCTTCCGCAATCCATTATTGCTGCACCTCCTGCGATTAATTGTGCATTACCAAGCATTCAATTGAATGGTACGGGATCGAGTAATGGAGCCAATTATACCTATTTGTGGACCGCTTCCAATGGTGGTAACATTGTAAATGGCGCAACGACCATGACGCCTACTGTAAATGCTGGCGGGGTTTATGCTTTGAAGGTAACCAATACAGAGAACAACTGTAGCGCCAATTCGGCAGCCACGGTTACCGCCAACTTGACGCAACCAAGCGCCAACGCGGGGCCAGCGCAGTCCATTACCTGTATTCAAAATACAACAACCTTGCTGGGTAGCGGCTCTAACGGCAGCAACTTTACCTATTTGTGGACGGCCAGCAATGGAGGTAACATCAGCGCGGGCGCAAATACCCTGACGCCTACCGTGAACGCCACGGGCACCTATACCTTGAAAGTAACCAATACGACCAATGGTTGTACCAACACTTCTGCTACCTCGGTAACGGGTACGGCTGCTCCAGTATTGTCTACTGCAAGTGGGGCCTTAACTTGTATTGCACCTACTGTAACCTTAACCACAACAACCAATGCGGCGAATCCAGGATTTACCTGGACGGGCCCCAATGGGTACAGTTCGACCCAGCAAAGTCCGGTCGTGAATGTAGCAGGTGCTTATAACCTGGTGGTAACCGATTCGGTATCGGGATGTACTTCCACTGCAGCTGCCTCGGTAGCGGCCAACAACGGCGCGCCAGGTGCGGGTGCCAATGGCGGTACCCTTACCTGTGTGATCAACGCGGTGACCTTGGCAGCCACTTCGCCTGATACGAACGCTGTTTTTGCATGGACTGGTCCAAATAACTTTAGTTCCAATGCTCAGAATCCATCCGTAAATACTTCTGGTACATATAATTTGTCGGTAACCAATCCTTTAAATGGCTGTACCTCTACGGCCACTGCAGCGGTTGCCCTCAACAATAGCCAACCAGCCACCGCAATTGCGGCACCGGCTAACCTGAATTGCAGCGCTGCTCAAGTGCAGTTAGACGCAACCGCTTCTTCCCAAGGCAGCAATTTCAATTATAGCTGGAGTACCACCAATGGCAACATTCTTTCGGGTGCTACAACCCTGACACCCGTGGTGAACCAGGCTGGTAACTATGTATTACAAATTAGCAACAGCACCAACGGTTGTACGGCTACTGCGAATACGAATGTAAATCAAAATCAGGCAGTTGCGGCCAGTATTTCGGCCCAAACCAATGTAGCTTGCAACGGCGCAAGCAATGGTACTGCAACAGCAGCCTCGGTGGGCGGCAACGGTACCTACAACTATCTTTGGAGCAATGGCGCAACAACTGCTGCTGTAGCGAACCTTGCCGCGGGTACCTACCAGGTGGTGGTTACCGATGGCGAAGGTTGTACAGCTGCCAACAATGTGACCATTTCCCAGCCAGAAATTTTGAATGCCAATGCCGCTGCCACACCGCAATCGGCCAACGGCGTAAACGATGGCACCGCTACTGCAGCACCTATTGGTGGAACTGCTACCTACACCTATATATGGAGCACCAACGCAACAACCCAATCAATCGCCGATCTAGCACCGGGTACTTACACGGTCACCGTGACTGATCTGAATGGATGTACCAGCGTTCAAAGTGTATCGGTAAATAGCTTCAATTGTACCCTAGCAGCGACCATTACAACGGTAAATGTGAGTTGTTTCGGTGCCAACAACGGTACAGCCAATGTAAACTTGAGCGGCGCTGCCAATCCAATTACTTATTTGTGGAGCAATGGCGCAACCTCTGCTACCGTATCAAACCTCACACCGGGCACCTACACCGTAAATGTGGTGGATGGCAATAATTGCCCGGCTACCCTGAATACGACCGTTGCTGAACCAGTTGCGTTATCTGCGAATGCCACGACAACTTCAGAAACGGCTGCGGGCGCCAACAATGGTACCGCAACCGCGAATCCTGTTGGTGGTGCAGCACCCTTTACCTATTTGTGGAATAATGGTGCAACAACACAAAGTATTACAGCCTTGGCACCTGGTACCTACACGGTAGTAGTGACCGATGGAAATGGCTGTACCAACCAACAATTGGTCAATGTGAATGCATTTGCCTGTGCAGTGAGCGCCCAATCTGTGGTACTCAATGTGGCTTGTGCAGGATCATCCAATGGCAGCGTTTCGTTGGTACTCAACAATGGTACGGCACCATATACTTACTTGTGGAGCAATGGTAGCACAACCGCAAGCCTGAATAACCTGGCTGCAGGCACCTACCTGGCTACCGTAACCGATGCAAATGGTTGCGAAGTAGCGGCAAGTGCAAGCGTAAGTGAACCACTTCCGTTCTCTGCCCTCTTATTTACAACACAAAATCCAATTTGTGTGGGAGAAGCAACCGGCCTGGCCAATGCCAGCATCGGTGGCGGAACCCAGCCTTATACCTTTAACTGGAGCAATGGCGCTACGGGTGCCCAGGTTCAAAATCTGGTGCCTGGTACCTATTCCGTTACAGTGCAGGATGCTAACAACTGCCAAACCAATGCAAGTGTGACCATTGTTGCAACCGATAACGAGGCGCCAAGCCTTTCTATTCAAAACGCAACCTTGCCTTTGAACGCAAATGGTATCGTTACCTTGAGTTTGGCTTCGCTTTCGGGTATTGCGACCGACAATTGCAACATTGTAACGACCACCATTATCCCGGCCGCGTTTGATTGCGATCAATTGGGCACGCATATCGTAACGGTTGAGGTAAAAGATGCTGCTGGTCTTTCTACTACTTCAACAGCAACGGTAACAGTTGTAGACAACACTGCGCCCATACTGACTTGTCCAAATAGCATTACCCGTTGCGCTTACGACGATATTGTGGCTTATAACGCACCGGTTGCCATCGACAATTGCTTGTTGGCTGCTGGCGGACAATGGAAACTGGTGGCTGGTTTGCCAAGCGGTTCTGAATTCCCGGTTGGGGTTACTACCGAAGTTTACTCCTTCACTGATGGTTCTGGCAATACCGGAACTTGCAGTTTTGAGGTTATTATCACCGAACCTGTATTGTTTGAAGCACCTGTCGTAGTGAACGACCTCGGCAATCAAGGTGTAGGGTCCATTACCATGGGCGTGTTGGGCGGTGTCCTGCCTTTGACCTTCTCCTGGACCTTAAACGGGGTGGAAATTGCGACAACCCAAAACCTGAGCGGTTTGAATGCGGGCATTTACACCTTAACAGTAAAAGATGAATTCGGTTGTAGCTATGAAGCGGGTAAAGTAGAGGTATTCAACACTTCTGCTGCGAAAGAACCCGTATGGTTGAGTGGGGTGCGCATGCAGCCAAATCCAACCAGTGGTATCACCCGGATTTTGTTTGCAACACCACTGGAAGGCAACATGGAAATTAGCGTGATCGATCAAACAGGTCGTATCTTATTGCGCGAAATTTCGGACAACCAGAGCAATATCCAATTGGATTGCACGGCTTTACCACAAGGTATGTACACGGTACGCTTTAGCACGGCGGGCGAAACCGGTGTGCGTAAATTGGTGATTTCAAAATAAATTTAAGGAAATACCAATCGCTTAAATCGCAGGAAACTGCACGATTGCTATCATGAGCCATCCCGAATTTTGGTGAAAACTAAAATTCGGGATTTTTATGTACAAAAAAGAAAGGCTGTACCGATTACCGGACAGCCCTGAATTGAAAATACTTCTGCTAAAAAGTGAGTTCGATGTATGTTATTGTTTTTGGAGTCGCAGAGAAGCGGGAATATTCGGCACCTGCGGTTTGTTGCGTTGAATGGGAAGGTAGGGGAGTGGCGATTGCCAGCTTTGTTGTTTCCGTGCTACCGTTGTATTTGGGGAGGCTGGTTTGCTGCCTGGAAGCGGTAAAGCCGCACCAGGATGTGGCGCTACCCTGCCATTGGCAGGCTGTTCTGCGTGGTTGTCCAGCGCAGGCGTTACGGCGCGTAAAGCCTTGTTGAGATTTTTGGATTGAGCGCCTTTGTTTTTGCGGGTGGAAGTCGTTGGCGTCTTGGATTCAACAGGCGCAGTTACCGGGCTGTTGGTCACGGCAGGGGCCATTTCCTGATGTTTTGGTGTTTCAACCACCATACCAGGCGCTTTTGGATCGGCAACTACAGGCGTTGAGGTCGATTTATTGGAAAACAGAACCAAATACAGCGCTACAGAAAGCACCACCGCAAAAGAAGCAATCATTCCGAGCGTTTGAGCGCTCCAACCATTGCGTGGGGCTTCGATGCGCGTCTGGACATGCTCCCAAACTTTGCCGGAAGGCGTATCCCAGCCTTCGGACGAGGGCGTTTCCGGCAAACCGTCAAACGCTTTTTTGAAGAGCGCATCAATTGAATTATAGGAATTCGGTTCTGTCATTGTTGAAAAATGCTAGTAAGTGGATTGGTTTTGGAGATTAAATGGTTGTTTTAGGTGATATAAGACTTGTCGATGATCTTTTTCAAGAATTCTCGGGCTTTAAACAACTGGCTTTTGCTGGTACCAATGGTAATGCCCAGTTGCTCTGCAATTTCTTCGTGGCTAAAACCTTCTACGGCATATAGATTAAACACAGCGCGGTATCCGGGGGGCAATTTTTGGAGCAATTTAAGCAGCGATTCCGCATCCATTTTTGAGGCAAAATCCTCCTCGGTGCGAAACTTGTTTTCAAAGGGCGTAAAATCTGCGGTATCTCGAATAAAATCCCGTTGCTTGCGCAAATGACTCAACGCGGTATTGACCATGATCCTGCGAATCCATCCACCCAAAGCGCCATCGCCTCTAAATTGTGCCAAATCGCGAAACACCCGGATAAAGCCGTCTTGCAACATGTCTTCCGCTTCCGAGCGATCTTTTGCGAAACGCAAAACGACCCGAAACATCGGTGTGCTGTATTGTTGATACAGCGCGCTCTGGTGCGGCTGACTTCCTTGCAGTACACCCCGAACCAAATCCTGGTCATTCAATTGTTGCATGAGGTTGTTGTCGCTTCTATTGGCGTTCGATGTGCGTAGAAGGTTGCCCTGTTCCAAGTTTTTTTCAAAAAATTTTTCAAATTTAAATAATCGTCTGTGATTTAAGGTAAAAACCTTGAAAAACGGGTATTAATTGACAAAAATAGGCAATGTAACTACTGCTTCAACGCGGTTTTTACATAAGGTAAAAGTTTGCCAAGCCATGCCGTGTATTGGCTCGCCGATGGATGTAGTCCATCGGAGGCAACCAAACCTGGCGTTTGTAATCCCTGCCGCGAAATATCGGTAATATTAACATAAGCGATACCATATTGCAGCGTTATAGATTGGTTAATGGTGTTAAATTGATCTATTTGTTGCGAAATTGTAGCGTTTCCCTGTCCAAATGGCGTATAAGCATAGTCCGGAATGGATACCACAAACACCCGTTCGCGGCGCCCGCCCGCGCGCGTGAGGGCTGTATTGAGCAATTGTTCAAATTCGATGCGGTAGGTTTCCGGGTTGCCGCCCTGATACTGGTTGTTTACCCCAATACAAAGTGTTACGATGCTAAACGTGCTGTCTTTAATCTCCGGATTTTGATTTTGAATGGCATTTTGCAATTGATCGGTTCGCCAGCCCGTTTGCGCAATAATTTTTAATCCAATTACTTTATATCCATCCGCATACAATTGCGTTTTCAATTGGTTGGGAAAATTTTGTGCAGTCGGCACCGATTCGCCTTTGGTGTACGAATCACCCAGGGCAAGTATATCAATTTTTTCAGTGGTATCCGGGTTGGTCGTAACAGGTGGGGTGGTTGGCGTAGGGATGCTTTCCTCTGGTCGGCAGGCAAGGCAACAACAGCACAACAGGCAATATATTAATAGGTAGCGCATCAGATGATTTTTGTGAGAAACAACGGGAAACGGATTTAGGTTGAAACAAACGAATAAAATTGCACAGGCAGCCTATATTAGACAATGTTAATCATTTACGTTGACAAACGGATCGCGGTTTTTTATAGAACTTCGCACGGTTTATTTTACCTTACCATAAAAAACATAATCCTGTATGTTTCAACGGCTTGTTTTTGCGATCCTTTTTTGCCTCTGCGGTGCCACGGGCTTAAAAGCGACCCATATTGTTGGGGGGGAGTTAACCTATCGTTGTTTGGGGAACAACCAGTACGAATTGACCCTGACGGTTTACCGTGATTGCTATACCGGCGTGCCGTGGTTCGATAATCCGGCTTCTATTGGGGTGTTTGATGCCAATTGGAATCGGAGACAATCTTTTTTGGTATCGCTCGACAGTATGACCAATGATACCTTGCCGATTCAACTCAGTAATCCCTGCCTGATTGCCCCGCCAGACGTGTGTGTGCACCGCTCTGTTTATAAAAAAATTGTAAATTTACCTTATTTGGCCGGGGGCTATCGTATTGTTTACCAACGTTGTTGCAGAAATAACCTGATTCGCAACATCATCGAACCGCTCGATACAGGTGCTTCCTTTACCGTGGAAGTTTCCGAATCGGCCCTGGAAGATTGTAATGCCGGAGCAGTGTTCAATTATTGGCCTCCCGTGGCCATTTGCGTCAATGAGCCCATCGATTTTGACCACAGCGCCTCGGATGCAGATGGCGATTCGCTGGTGTACCGATTATGTACGCCGCTCACAGGAGCCAATCCCGATTTTCCGGTGCCCCAACCGCCTTTTGCCGGGCCATACCCGCCTGTTTCCTGGTTAAATCCTTATAATTTGCAAAATATGTTGGGGGGACAACCCCTCACCATCCAGCCACAAACCGGCTTTTTGACGGGCGTGCCCAATATTATCGGCAATTTTGTAGTAGGCGTATGTGTAGATGAATACCGGGATGACCAATTGATCTCCACAACCCGCCGCGATTTTCAATACAATGTAGCCGATTGTGGCAAACCCTTGGCTGCATTTTTTGCCCCGGAAGCACTGTGTGACACACTTTCATTGCGGTTTAAAAATGAGAGTTTTTCGGCAAGCAAATTCAAGTGGTATTTTGATTTACTGGGCGATACCAATCAGGTTTCCATGCAATACGCGCCACAACATATGTACCCCGACACGGGTTGGTACACGGTGATGTTGGTCGCCCAGCCTGGCGAACCCTGTACAGATACGGTGTTCCAAACCATTCACGTCACGCGTACGTATGCGAGCGCTAACCTGGACCTTACTTTTCCGGATTGTGACGAAAATGGTATTTTGGTGGCTGTACAAGACCAAAGTTCGGATCCAATGTTCGGTATTGACAGTTGGAAATGGACCCTGGTTGGACCAGATGGCGCTGTGTACAAAAGCACCTTACAAAATCCGCAGTTTTTGGTCGATGATTATGGCGATTATGCCCTTACCCTCGAAGCGACCTCAGGCAACGGTTGTGTGGCTATCAGGGAATTCCCCTTCGCTGCACCCTTTCCGCCCATCAATTTTTTACAAGACAGTGTATTGATTTGCCTGGGCGATTCCATCCGATTATTTCCAGATGCCGATCCAGATTTTCAGTATGCCTGGACACCTTCCGATTTTTTATCGAGCGATACGAGTTACAATCCCCTGGCAACGCCCAATACCAATACAACCTATAATGTAACCGTTTCCGGAAATGGCCCTTGCTTATTGGAAAAGTCGATTAAAGTAAAAGTGATCGACCCCAGTAGTTTGTCCGTTTTGGCCATCCCACCTGCCGTATATGCCGGTGATCCGGTTCAATTGTTCGTGATCGCGCCCGATGCCAGTACGTACCAATATAAATGGATGCCGGCGGCCGGGCTCTCGAATGCCATGATATTCAACCCGATTGGATATCCCCAAGATACAACCTTGTACACGGTAATGCTCTCCTTATCAACAGGTTGTTTGGTGCAAGGCAGTGTTTTGGTGCCGGTTATTACCCCGTTTTGTGAGCCACCTTTTGTGTTTTTCCCGTCTGCTTTTACCCCCAATGGCGATGCTGAAAATGATTTTCTAAAACTGGAAAGTAAAATTGTAACCGAGGTTTACTGGGTAATTTACAATCGTTGGGGGGAAAAAATGTTTGAAGCATTTTCCCTCGACGATCAATGGGATGGAACCTATAAAGGCAAGCCACAACCCGTAGAAACATACGGCTATTACCTCAAAGTGCGTTGCATCAATGGGCAAGAATCGATTCGAAAAGGCAATGTTACGCTGTTAAGGTAAGGTGCTATTTGACCAAAGTTGCATACCCTTTAAACACATTAGGCTCTCCGCGGGGCCCATTGAAGGTAACCAGGTACACGTACACGCCTGCGGGCGACATGGCACCGGTATTGCGTACACGGCCATTCCAGGCTTCCTCGGGGTCTTTGGTTTCAAAAACCTGTTCTCCCCAGCGGTTCCAAACGGTCATGCTAAAATTGGTAACACCCAGCAAAAAGCCCTTTCCTAAAAAGCCCTCGTTCTTACCATCATTATTCGGCGTGAAGGCATTGGGCATAAACCAACGTATTTCTGGCCGAATATCGAGTATTTTTGAAATGGAGTCCTTACATCCTTCAGGGTGGGTGACTACCAGCCGTACCTTAATCATGCCCGTATCCTGAAAGGTAAACAAGGGATTTTGTTGGGTCGTGCTGCCCAAATTTCCAAAAGTCCAGTTCCAGCGGTTGGCATCCACCGATTGATCAATAAATTGTACAATGTTGTTGAGGTTGGTCAACAAGGTATCCGGTTCGCAGGTAAACGCAGCGATAGGCGATGGCTGCACCCGAATCAAACGTTTAAATACCGTATCAATATAACAGCCAATCGGCGATGTGATGGAAACACTTACATCATATACACCCTGAACATTATAGGTGTGCGCTGGACTAATTACGTTTTCTACCCCGTTGCCATCGCCAAAATCCCATACAATATGGTAGGTGGAATCGATGGGGGTGGATAAGTTCGTGAAAGTGATTGTTCCGGGAATACAGCCCAGGTAACTATCGGGTTGCAAAATAATATAAGGTGGTGCCGGATACCAACCAATGGGCACTGTTTTGGTATCCCTGCAATTGTTTCGATCTACTACCGTGAGGGAAACAGGGCGCGTGCCGGGCGTCTGATATTGATACACCGGATTGAGTTCGGTCGCCGTGCCGCCGGGTTCGCCAAAATCCCAATTCCAACTTTCAATAATGCCGATACCACTGGAAGAATCGCGAAAATTGATGGGACCCGCCACGCAGGTATCATAATCATACAAAAAATCGGCATAAATGGGCGGGTATATATTCACCCTTAATTGGGCAGTATCGCCGCACTCCTCTCCCGGATTAAGCAATAAACGGCCGTCATACCGCCCTGTATCCGGAAACGTGATGGTCACCACATCCCAATTGATCGAATCTTTAAAAGAAAATCCGTTCGACTGAAAATCCCAAATAAACTTGGTGATGTTGGATCGCTGGTAACTTTTATTAAACAAATTGACCGACAAACTGCCACAGGAATTGATTTCATACACGCCTTTTGACAAAACAGCCGTATCAATAATGGCTAAAACGGAAGGACTGCAATCGGCTACATTGAATTGGAATTCGCGCTGACTGGTAGACAACAATACGCCATTTCTAAATTCTTTTACACACACCGCCACCACATATTGTCCCAGTTGGTTGGGGGTACCCGTGATGGCGCCGTTGTTGGTGTTGATGGCTATTTTCGGATTGCCCCCCATTGGACTGGTCGGCAAATAGGTCGGAATCACAAAAGGGGCATTTTCGAACGGCGGGCCACAGGGTGGGGTAGGGACGGCGCCATCGCAGGTAAATACGCCTGGTGCTTGCAGGATATTGCCACCGCCCACCAGTGGCGGACAAAAACTATACACTAATAAATCGCCGTCCTTATCAATGGCCGAGTGGTCAAATTGTAAAGGCACATTGTTGCAAATAACAATGGGCGGAAAATCGACAAACGTGGGACTGTTATTACAAGCCTGTTGTGCGGCCGGTGTCAATTCAATCATAAAAGTAGCGCCAATATCCCCGGGATTGATCAGGTTTCGGATCGTTTCATTGCGACAACAGCGTTGGTACACCACAAAATAGCTATCGGTCGACGAAACAGATAAAACACGTTCAAACACATAGGTCGCCTCTTCCACACACACATTGGGTATGCGCTGAATACACTGCGGGGTATCGGGAACCAGGGCCGTAAATAAGGATAAACTGGCCTTGAAATTTTCTTGCCGCACACTGGAGGTACTGCTGCCCCGGTAAATCGCAAACTCCGCCGGGTCGTCAAATGCAGCGCCTCCACCCAGACAATCGCGGTAAACCTTCATGGTAAAACGATATCGTCGGAAGCCAGGAGAACTTTCACCCAAACATTCGTAAGAAATTGTACCGCCAATGATATGTTTTGCCTCTAGCAAAAGAGGGTGTAAGGTGCTGATAAACAACACGATCCATATTAAGCGTTTTCTTAGTTTCATAATATTTTTCGTTTTCCAGATATTGAGTAATGCCGATTCCAGTTAAAACATGCACATTTGCTTCGCCAAAATTAGGCACTAAACACTAACTTTTAGCCGTTTATTGGGTATGTTCCTGCTACGTGATGACATTTCTGAAATCGTCCGCCTGTTAGAGGCCGGATCGATCATTTGTTACCCTACCGATACGGTGTGGGCAATTGGTTGTGATGCTACCAACGAAGCAGCGGTTGCCCGTATTGCTGCACTAAAAGGCGAAATGCCTAAAAAAGCATATGTTGTGCTAGTTTCCGGCTTTGAGATGCTGCGCCAATATGCACCCAAAATACATCCACGGCTCGAAACGCTGCTTTCTTACCATACCCGCCCGCTTACGATTGTGTATGAAAAAACAGTAGGCCTGGCACTGGGCGCCAAAGCGGCCGATCAAACCGCTGCCATTCGGATCGCGCAAGATGAGTTTTGTCAAACGCTCCTTCAAAAATTCGGAAAACCTTTGGTCAGCACCATTGCCTGCAAAGACGGCCAACCTTGTCCCGCTACCTTTGGCGGCGTGAGCAGCGAAATTCTTGGCGCGGTCGATTATGTGGTAAAATACCGACAAGACGATAAAGAACCACACGAACCATCTTCCATTGCCAAATTGGACCGGCACCTGGAACTGGAGTTTTTAAGAGATTAACCCCCGCAACTGTGAATCTTCCGTTTTTTATCGCCCGTCGACTCGCTTTTTCCGGAGAAAAAAGTTTTTCCCGATTGATTATCCGGATCGCCATCGCCGCTGTTGCCCTTAGCGTAGCAGTGATGATTTCCGCTACGGCGCTGATTTCCGGTTTTAAACACGAAATCAGTCGGAAAATCTTTGAGTTTTGGGGCCATATTCACATTTCGGATACCGCTTATTCGCTTTCTTTTGAGCCCAAACCCATTCGGATAGGCCAGGATTTTTATCCATCCCTGGATACCATTACCCACATTGAATATACCACCACCAAAACCGTACTCGGTGTTGAAACGGGGACAGAACAATTGGTGCGTTCCCATGGCGGGGTAGAGCATATTCAGGTTTTTGCCCATAAGCCGGGCATTATACGCACCAAAACGGCCATGGAAGGCATTCTCTTGAAGGGAATCGGAAAAGATTTTGCCTGGGAGCATCTAAAACCTTATTTACAGGAAGGCAGCATCATCAGTATGCCCGATTCGGCGCCCTCGCGCGACATCATCATCAGCCGACAAACCGCCGACCGACTCAAGGTAAACGTAGGCGATAAGTTTATTGTACATTTTGTAAAAGGCCAGGATCAATTGAAACGCCTTTTTCAGGTATCGGGCATTTATAAAACCGGTTTGGAGGAGTACGACCGCAAATTTGCCCTCTGTGATATTCGCCAGGTACAGCAATTATTAGGCTGGCAACCCGATGAAGTGGCGGGTTTTGAAGTCTGGTTAGATGACTTGCGCGATTTAAATTTATACAACCAATACATTTATCAGGAAGTATTGCCGCCCTCCTTACTGAGTGTAAGCATTCAGGAAAAATTCCCGGCTATTTTTGAATGGTTGCAATTGCAGGACTCCAACGAAATTGTCGTGCTTAGCCTCATGTTGGCCGTCGCCATCGTAAACATGATTACCGCCTTGCTGGTACTCGTACTCGAACGCACCCAAATGATCGGCCTGCTCAAAGCAATGGGCGAACACAACCGTAAAATCCGGCAAATATTCCTGTATTATGCCGCCGTTATCATGTCCTTGGGTATATTTTGGGGCAATTTAATCGGTTTGGGCTTCTGTTTTTTGCAAGACAAGTTTCATTTCATCACCATGAAAGAAGCCGATTATTATCTGTCTTATGCCCCAATTCGTATTGAATGGCTTTCGGTGGTTGGGATCAATATTGGCACTTTACTACTTACGTTGTTATTTTTATTGCTGCCTTCGATGGTAATTGCACGAGTTTCGCCGGTAAAAGCAATAACGTTTAAGTAGGTTTGGAAATTAGGGGCTGGCACCTACAAGCGCGCAATGATCAGTTTTCCAAACATTACACCCGCTTTATTCGATGCCTGTACAATGTAAACACCATCAATTAAGCCGTTGATTGTAAGATTTACCGGGTTTGACAAGTCGGTAACTTGCATAGAAAGACAAATTCTGCCTTCCGCGTTGTTCAACTCAATTTTTCCAGCGCCCAACAAACTTCCACGTGTATCTACCACAATATCCTTAGTCGCTGGATTCGGTGAAATCATCAGACCAGAATTTTTAGTATCCGATGAATTAGGTTCATTGTTGGATACAGTCGGTGTGAATAATGGCGTAACCACCGTATTCGTAATCACAGGTTCGTTAAAGTCGAAATAAATAGCAGCCCAGTTTCGAATTTTGTACAATTTGTTGAAGGCTTTGTTGCGTTGGATGGCAAAAGATACAAAACCATGACTGGCCGGCTCGTTGCTGTTGCTATCCGGCAGGGCAATTGGGTCGAATATAATTTCTAGTAAATTACCAGGATGTAGATTAAATTTAGAGATTGCATGGCTCGTTGCCACTAATCGCAAAGTATTGACATTCAATGCAGTGTCCAAGAGGTCTGTAATTCTTACCCGATCGGCTTGATAATTTCCTGTGTTTTGAAACTGAACGGTGTAGAGCAGTTCTTTTCCAGCCTCAATTTCGGCTTTGGTAAGCCCTTGTGCAGGTTCAACACTTTTTTCATTGGGATCATAAGCGCCAACCACCAAGTCGGAGCGCATGAAATGGTTGTTGGACGGTTCAAAATCGGATAAAATTGGCTCAATATGCCCATTCATTTTAAAATTGGAGCCAATCATTACATTCGCATTAACTAAGCCAGAGATTTTAATCTCCTGTTGGTCAAAAAGCGAAGTTGTGTTAAAGTCCCAAATCAGACTATCCCCACCTATAATAGCAGATGGAGCAGGGACGGCGTTGAAATACTGGTAACCTGGGTCGAGTTTGATCGCAATTTTGCCACTGGCAGCGACAGTTCCTTCATTGCGATATGCAATATAAGCATCGAGCGGAAATCCTGGTCTGGGCTGTCCGGCATAGTAGCCGACAATAGAAACATCAGTGATATCTGGTTTGAAATGGACACCAAAATTGCGGTCATTACCTGTATTTGTAATGATATGTTGCGGTGGATTGATGTTTTGTACGTAAGGGGATGGGACTTTTACCTGCAGCGTGTCGACGGATCCGATTGAACTGCCAATCGAGTAATGGCCATCTGATTCAGTGTAGACAAACCAGTATGGGAACCAGGCGCCGGGTTCTGTAACGCTTACCGGCAGATTGGGCAATGCAGTTTCATTCGCATCCCAAATACTGTTGTTGTTATCATCTTTAAATACAAAGCCTGAGGAGTTTGCCCCGTAATTTTGCGGCAAACCAGTTTGAGCGACGCCGCCGCCAAAACCACCACGAAAAAAAGTAGAGTCATTCGCAATTAAAGCGACGTAAGATTCCCTTTCTATCGGGAGCCAGGTTTTACAGGTGTCTAAGGAGGTAAAGAAACCTATGGAATTCTGGTGCAGGTAATAACGGTTGCCTTTGTGCCAAATTCCGCCAATGTAAGGATCGTCGACAGGGTAAATTATTTTTATTTGTGGCAATCCGCTGCTGGAATAAGTCCAAGTAATCATATCAGATGTACTATGGATTTGGGTTCTGCCGATGTTATCTTTGTTGAGTGCAAAAAGTTTGTCGTCGGTTGTATACAGTACTTCTATGTTTTCAATATTTGGAACAGGCTCTAGGTTCCAGCTTTGTCCAAGGTCGTTGCTCGAAACAAGTCCATCAGGCCATCGAAGTCCAAAATATCGGCCGTCAAAAAATACAATATTACTAGGCATTTTACCGATTTCCCAACTTTGACCAAGATTGGTAGACCAGGCATCGTTTTCATTGTCGGACTGTATTAATATGTTTTCTCCTATCCAATATATCTTAATAATATTTGTATAAAATAAGCTCATCGGATCAGAAGGGCTAATCATTTTCCAGGAAGCACCTTCATTCACCGAAAGTAACAGTTGTTTTGTGTATTTTTCATGGGCCAATATTTTTCCAACGGGACTAACAGCCACCATGTCAAAAAAATATTGAGGCAAGGGTAAGAGCGCTTTATCAACCCATGTTTTTTGTGTCAGATCATAGGCGAAAACACCATTTCCGCAGGCCGCCCACAATTGTGCATTGCCCGTAGCCAGATCATATACGGCAGCAGAGTTATGGCCTTCGTTGGCGGTGACCAGCCGTTGGTTGGGTACATCGTATCTAAGCACCCCTTTGTTGTAAGTGCCACATAATAATTGCCCTCCCGCGGTGGCCAGTTCAAAAGTGTTAAAATTTTCGGGTATTGGCAATTCTTGCCAGGTATGCCCAAAGTCGTCCGTGTAGATAATACCTGTTTGCCCGGCAACCAAATACACCCTGTTTCCAACTTTGCAAAAATTATCACCTGTGTAGTAGGATTGAATGGAGGTTTTTGTCCAGGTATTCCCTGCATTGCTGGAGCACCATAGGTTGCTTTGCGTGACAAAAAACAAGAGAGAATCGGATACGAAAATGGAAACAGGCCAGTCGGAATTACCCATTGCAGGCGAAACTATCTCCCAATTGTTACCATTCAAAGCCAGTCGCCAAAATTTTCCATTCCATTCAGTGTACAACCGGTCCTCAAATGCCCACACATCATAGCAATAAATACCTGGAGCGGGTATAGTATCCCAAGTGAGCCCATCGTCCTGTGTTCTGTAAATATTGCCTTTTGAAGCATCTGGCACATATATGCCATGCGAGCAAACGGCGATACTGGAAAAATTTTTATTAGTGGTAGGGGGCAAAGTACCTTCGATCCATGTACTACCGTGATCATAGCTTACCACAAACTTGGGCTCCGTATTGGGGACGTAATTATACCCGTAACCTTTACCTGCAGCCAGTTTAGTTGGTGAAGTAGCCAACGGCCAAATATTTGCATGGGGTAAATTTTCCCAATTTAAACCATTGTTACTTCTGAAAAATTGAAATTCATCGGCAACAAAAGCGTATTGGTCATCATTATAAATAGTCCAGGAGGTACCGCCTTCTGGACCATTCGTGGTTTGCCAATTGATTTGAGCATATGTTTTTGATTGGGTGCCGATTAGCAGGAAACAAATCGTAAAAAAATTGAGTTTCATAAGGTATATTTTAATCTATGATGGAAAGGAAAAACAATACAATTAATTTTCCTTATTTATACAGCAAATATAGTTGTTTGGTGGTGCATTTCCCAAAAAAGAGCACCACCAAACAAGTCAATTAATTTAGAATTAACCTTACAAACGGTCACCTGTTGCTATCATTCCTAAATTTCACTGGACCAATTCAAAAGAATACCGAACTGTTTCCAACCGTGAATTCCCGGCCGCATCATTTTGTTTAAAAACCACATTGACATCAATGGTTTCCGAAGCTTCTTTTTCGGTACTGTCAAACGTCGCATCAATGCGCGCTTTGCCGCCGGGTGGAATAATTCCGCGCGGGTAATCCGTTGTGGTACAGGTACATGCATCTACCAGATCTATCTGCGCATCTGCCCCGGAAGTATTTGTGAAGGTAAAAAAGAGGTCGCGTTTTTCCCCTTTTTTTACTTTGCCCAATTCAATTAATTTGCTGTCCCAAGTGACAAACGCCGGGGCTTTTTCGGTTGTTTTTGGAGCGGGTGTAAGAGCGGTGGACTGTTGTGCACGACAAGCAGAAAGCAGGACAAACAGGCACAATGCCGGAAGTATAACGTATTTCATATCAATAGTTTGTGGTTGAAATGCCTTTGCCAGTCATCGCGGTTCGAATGGTTTCGTCCATGGCGCGGTGTGCAAGCGGCATGGTATAGTCATTAAGCGCTTCGATGGCGGTGTGGATAACGTCTTTATCCTCCGTTTTGGTGGCTTCGCGCAGGGCAGTTAACAAAACTTTTGTATTTGCTTTTTCTTCCTCTTCCAGGATTTGATCGTTTTGTTGCAGGAATTTTTCGCCGGCGAGCAACAGGTTATTGGCCTCATTGCGGGCTTCGAGGATGCCCCGCATACGCACGTCCTCCTGCGCGTGCGCGATGCTGTCGAGCAACATACGCGCCATATCTTCTTCACTGATGCCGTAGGTTGGGGTAATTTCGATCGATTGTGCCAGTCCGGAACGCAATTCGCTGGCTTTTACCGTTAAAATACCATCGGCATTGAGGATAAACTGGATGTCAATTTTGGGCAATCCCGCGGGCATCGGCGGGATATCGCGCAACACAAATTCACCCAGTTTTCGGTTGCTGGCCACCAAATCGCGTTCGCCTTGGTACACGGCAATTTTCAGGTTTTTCTGTCCGTCCACGCTGGTGGTATATTGGCGCCCGGCTTTGCTCGGTACTTTGGAATTGCGCGGAATGATCACATCCATCAAGCCGCCCACGGTTTCGATGCCCAGCGATAAAGGCGTGATATCCAGTAGCAACAGGTCTTTTTGATTGCCAGCCAGTACATCTGCTTGAATCGCCGCACCGAGGGCCACGACTTCATCTGGGTCGATGCTGTTGTAAACGGGTTTGCCAAAAAAGGCGGCCACTTTCGCTTGTACCAGCGGAACCCGGGTGCTGCCACCCACCATGACGATTTTATCGATGGCGGCGGTGCTCAATTGGGCATCCTGCAAGGCATTTTGGCAACAAACCAAAGTGCGCTGAACCAAATCTCCGATCAATTGCTCAAATTCGGTCCTTGTTACCGTTATCAACTGTCCCAGCAATTGCCCACTCCATACGTCGCTGGCCGAAAGCGCTTTTTTGGCCTGTTCTGCTGCTAATCGAATCTCCTGGCCTATGTTTTTTTCCTCAGTTAAAGTTTTCTCTTCAATTTTTAATAACTTTAAAAAATGCTTCACCAGGGCCTGATCCAGATCGTCGCCGCCCAGGAAGGTATCGCCATTGGTTGCCAATACTTCAAATATCCCGTCCTGAATTTGCAGGATCGAAATATCAAAGGTGCCGCCACCAAGGTCGTACACCGCAATTTTTTCGGTTTGATTTTTATCTAAGCCATAAGCCAGTGCCGCTGCAGTAGGTTCATTGACAATACGCAACACATCCAAACCTGCCAATTTACCCGCATCGCGGGTGGCCTGTCGCTGGTTGTCATTGAAATAGGCAGGCACGGTAATCACTGCTTTGGAAATAGTGGCTTGCAGCTCGGTTTCTACCCGGGTTTTGAGGGCGCGTAAAATATGGGCACTGAGTTCCACCGGAGTGTAAAACTTATCCTTCACCCTGATTTTTACCAAGGCATCGGTATCATCATCAATCACCTGGTAGCCTAAGTGCGACTCAATGGCCTGCACATCGCGGTAGGATTTGCCCATCAGGCGTTTGACCGAATAAATGGTATTTGCAGGGTCCGTGATTAATTTATTTCGGGCTTCCTCCCCAACCAGCACCGCAGCTTCCTGCGTAAAGTGTAAAACGGAAGGCACCAAAGCACTTTTGCCATCACCGCCCCGCACACAAACCGGCTGACCGTCTTTAATATAAGCCACCAAACTGTTGGTGGTGCCCAGATCAATTCCAATGATGCGTTCCTGTTCGGCGACGACCGAGCCGTCTTTCAAATTAATAGGTATGATGGCCATTTTTGCTTGTTTAGAATGAATCTGCGGTTTTGGGGCGCGCAAAAGTAAAACAGTGTTTGGATAAATTGGTTTTTCAGCGCTGATCTCACAAAAAGCATTCAAATAATATTTTAAAAAACTCAACATGAAAAAGCAACGATTATTACTTGTAGTACTGAGCTTGGTTTTGATCATCCAGGCCTGTTCAAAAGGCGCTTTAGACCGCAGTCCGGGTGATTCAAAAGCGGATTTTTCCTCTTCCGGTTTAACTGACTCTTCCAGTGGTGGAGATAGTTCGCAAACCCAAGTCCCATCGGGTGTGCTTACGGCCGGCGAATGGCATGATTTAAGCCATTGGGAATTTTGGGATTCAATCCAAACCTTTCCTGATTTTTTAAAATTTCCGGACTATTGGGATTTTTATCTGAACAATCGATTATCGGTACAAGTAACCGCCCTAGGCCAGCCTGCAGTCGATGTGCCGGTTGCGCTCAAAATGGATGGCATTACGGTAACTTCCGTACGCACCGACAACTATGGAAGGGCCGAGCTCTTTGCAGGTTTGTTCGATGACATCAACAATCCAAATGCACACACCTTTATTTTGGATGTAAACCAGGGGCAGGTATTCCTTACCAATCCCAGTTTCTACAAACAGGGCATCAATCAGGTGAGTCTGCCGTTTACAGCCCTTGCGCCAAGCAAAATTCAGGTGGCCTTTGTGGTAGATGCTACCGGTTCGATGGGCGACGAGATCAATTATTTAAAAGCCGAATTGGCAGACGTGTTGCAACAGGTTGGTAATACACATCCATCGTCGGCCTTGGAAACGGGATCCGTGTTTTACCGGGATGCGGGCGATGATTACCTCACCCGAATATCAACATTTTCCAGTAACTACAATACCACCACCAATTTTGTAAAGAATCAGGAAGCAGGCGGCGGCGGCGATTTTCCGGAGGCGGTACACAGTGCGTTGGAGGAGGCACTGAATGGCATGCAATGGGCCTCGAATGCACGGACGCGTATTTTATTTCTGGTATTGGATGCACCGCCACACCATGAACAAGGGGTGATCAGCAGTTTGCAGCAGTCTATTATAAAGGCCCAGGAAAAAGGCATCAAAATTATTCCGATCGTAGCCAGCGGTATTGACAAGGAAACCGAGTTTTTGATGCGGTATTTTGCCGTTAGCACCAACGGCACCTATGTCTTTATCACCGATGATAGCGGTATCGGGAATGACCATTTGGAAGCAACGGTTGGTCCTTTCCAGGTGGAGTTTTTAAATGATTTGATGGTACGTCTTGTTAATTTTTATGCCGAATAAATCTAGTTTGATTGTCTAATATGAGTCATCCCGAATTTTAGGGTAAACCAAAATTCGGGATGGCTCTTTTCTTTTTTGAGATCTTTAGTTTGCATTTCTTCCTGCATTATTCAAATCCCTATTTTGCGCATTATTAACCAACAAATGCTTAACCAACAAATGTTCGACTTCTCCGAAGTCGTGCGTGGGTTCGGACATTGTATCTTTTCTACAAATGTTCGACCTCTCGCGAGGTCGTCACGTTGCCCAATGATTTCCTGGAATCTCAAAGGCAAGACACTGACCTCCTTGGAGGTCAAATATTTGTAGCAACGCCAAATGATATTTTTTCCCCACGACCTCGCTAGAGGTCGAATATCTTACCCAAATGTTTCCGCATTGCTGGGTGTTCGGTAAAATGGATAAAAAATCCCGAATTTTGGAGGAATCCAAAATTCGGGATGACTCATATTAGACCACCAACCTAGTTAATACGCATTACTTTTTGCTCTATCAGCCCCTTATTCGTCCAAACCCGTACATAATACACGCCTGGGGCTGCGGGCAATTCAATATCCAACTGGTTACCTTCCCGTACCAGCACGCCCGCGCTGTTCCACACTTTTACCTGTTGTAATTGTACATTAGGGTCGAGTAAAATCCTGATTTTTCCGGTGCGGGTCGGGTTGGGCGCAATACTTCCCAAACTTCGATCACGCACTTGGTGGCTGCTAACCGGATTGACAAAGACGGAATCCAATTCGGCCTCCGCGATCAAAATGGGGGCCTGATCGGCTTGGTTGAGCATGGTGCGGAAGGTGTCAATTTCGGGCGTCGATAAACTCAGCATGGGGGCCATCCACTTGGGCGGCAAGCTTTGATACCATAGTTTGGCCCGCACCTTTAAATAGCCGGTATAGCCTTGGTTGGGAATTTGAAAATGCACCCAATCGCTGCCCGATCCTTCAGTTCCATCGGGAAAATGGTTAAAATCTAGATCGCTCAGGGCATTTCCAATGATCTGGGTGGTGTCGTATACCGGATCGGAAATTTTAAAGCCTTGCGGGGTTAAACGGTTGTCTTTCAAGCCAATATGCCCACGTTCCAGTACTGTGGTAAAAATTCCGTTTACATCGCCAGGCACCAATTCGTATATCTGTACCTGGTCTTCCTGATTGATGATGTTGTAATGTGGCTCTACGTCTTCCGATTCCCCGGCGAGGGTGTAATCCGCATTCATTTTACCAGAATGGAATACAATATTTCCACTTTGATCGGTTACTTCCAGTTCAACCCAGGCTCGGCGCGAAGGGTATCCGGAAGGGAATTTATGGCCCGCTTTATTCAGCAATTGCAAATCAAACTGGGCAAAATCGCCGTTCAGCACCCCCGTTTGAAGTTTCAGGTCGACCGATTTTTGCTGCAACATCCGCAAAGTAGCGGCAATGGTGCTGTCGAAGTGAACGTCCTCGGCTTTGATGCCCAGTTGTTGCCGATTGGCCTTCATCAATTTGAGCATGGTAATATTTGCGCCAGCCAGTTCGTGCAATCCAAAGGGGGATTTTGGGGTTAAAAACTGGTAATTGGCAGCAATAATGATTTCATCGAGCAATTGCGGCATGTGGCAGCCCTGACAACTTACATTTGCGTGGCTTTTATCGTACCGCGAGTTGAGCCATTCGTGGTAAGTGGCCTGTTCTACAAACGTACTGCCCGTGTATGCCCCATTTTGATCGACCGACTGGGTGATCAAGGTATGACAACCAGCGCACAAACCTGCATCGCCAATATGTGGACTAAATACGGGCGTGATGCCCACAAATTGGTTCATCGGCGGTGCAAAAAAGAATTCATACGGCCCATAAGCCACCCGAATATTGGTGGTATCGAAATTGAGCGCACCAGAATGCAGGGAACCGAGCAATTTGGGCGATTGGGCGTGGCAAGCTTGGCAATTCACCCCATCCAGCCCAAGGGTGTCTCCATACACATCGGCCAATAAATAATACGGATCATGCCGTTTCAATTTGGCCTGATAGTGTCCGCCCGGTGCATGGCAACTGGTGCATTTATCTTGTAAATCAAGGCTATGTGCAGGATTTACGAGCATTTCGTGGGTAACTTTTGCCCGCCAGAACGGATCGCGAGCGCTGTTGGCCATCATAGAACTGCGCCAATCGTCGTAAATGTTCACATCTACGCCGCTGGTAGTAAACAGGGCCCGCATGGTCGGATCATAACCATGGCAACCCGAACAAGTGCGTGCAGTAGGGAATAAGATATTGGAATCAATCATATTAAACACCGCCGTATGCAAAGTCTGGGCGAGGCGCTGTTGTTTATATTGTGCAATTTCCTTTTCGCTATGAAAGGGTGGTTTTTCGGAATAAACAGGCAAGTAGGCCAACAGTGCAACCACCGCAGGAATGATTACAATAAACAGGTACGTTTTTTTCATAAGGCGCAAGGTGTTGGAGGTGGGTGGTGCCACAAGTTGGAGCAAGTTTGTGCAGGCAACAAGTCTAATACTCCACAATCAAAGTTTTCGTATTATTTACCCGTCGGCATTCGGGGATTGTTTGAAAAGGATCCAATTCGAGCACCAGGTTGGGCGAAAATTTGGTGCGGTTTTTCAAACTCAAGGTGATTTCACCTTGCATCAATTGTCCGGGTGCGAGCAGGCCATTGGGTATTTCGGGGCCGTCTTGTATTTGGGATGTCCCCGCAAAGATAGCACCACGCGTAAGACGTACGCCACTTACAAAATAGACATTCAGCGACATTCGGTCTTTTTTATCGCTTCCGTTGCCGAATAATTTGGCGGTGGCCGAACCTTCGTTGCGGAGGATGTACCGCAACACCATGGATTTGGCCGTATATTTTACCAGGTAAATGGAGTCGAACACCAGATCGGGGCAGGCGCCAGCGAGTAAATCGAGGGTGTCGGCTTGAATATAGCTGGGTTTGATGGGGATTTGGAAGCGTAGTCCGTATTGAATATTGCCTGGACTGAGTTTTACTTTTTGATGCCGGATGATGCTATCGAGCCAAATGGTGCGTCCGCGGAGTACCAGGGGTAGGGCGACGGTATCATATTCGAGCAGCAAGGCCGGTGGTGCGGGTGTATTTCGGTTAAAATCGAGGGGGAGTCGGCCCGTATTGGCAACATCACAACGAATTGCAATGCTTGTAACGGTTTGTTGCCTGATTTCGAGGTTCATCAAAGCCAGCCGATAGCCCTGGTATGCTTGGTTGTTTTGTGCACACAGCCTGTTGGTGCTTAAAAGCAGCGCGTATACGAGCAATTGCAGGAAAAAAAGGCCAAATTTGGATAAAATTGTCATCGCAAGCAGATTGAACTAAGCATTTATTCGGAGGCAGCCAGAAAATTCACCGGGCGATGAATACTTTGCTCCAGGGAGATAAATGTTTCGAGGCGCTGAATACCATCAATTTTCTCAATTTTATCATGCAGCACGACCCGCAAGTGATTTGTATCTTTGCACACAATTTTCACAAACATGCTGTACAGGCCGGTGGTATAATTAACTTCTACCACTTCGGGCACTTCAGCAAGATAACGCGCAACGGTATCGTACATTGCGCTTTTATCGAGGTAAATACCCAGAAAGGCACTGATGTGGTAACCTAGTTTTTGGTAATCAATCATAATGCTTGAACCCATTACGATGCCCAGTTGTTCCATCTTTTTCATTCGGACGTGGATGGTGCCGCTGGAAACAAACAGTTGTTTGGCGATATCCGTGTACGGGAGTTTGCCGTCTTCGATTAATTTGGCAAGGATTTGTTTATCGAGGTCGTCAATATCAGGATGTTCATGCATAAGTTCCGAAGGTATGATTAAAGTGTGCCGGGAAAGCACGATGGCTGATTAATTCAGGTGCAAAGAACGTACACTTTCTTTGAATACTTTTAAGTGAAAGTTTAATTTTTTTAAACAAAGTGTAAAATTTGTGCCCTTCGCCTTTCTTTGCGGCAGATTCGGGTAGTAAACGATCAATTCATTGTTCATGACAGAAAATAATAATACAAAATTGCAGATTCGCCTTCCTTTGTTATTTGCCCTTACCCTTGCGGTGGGTATGTTTATTGGACAAAAATTGCCCCACCGCGATGGTTTTGCGCGTTTTTTGCCCAACAGTGCCGCTGGAGCCCAGGCTGGTGCGATTGAAGAGGTGATGCGTTATATTGCATCTCGATATGTCGATTCTGTTCAAATGGACGAAATCAAAACCTCGGCCATCGACGAAATGCTCAAACACCTGGATCCACATTCGGTGTACATCACACCCGATGAATTACAAGCCGTGGAGGACGATATGAGCGGTGGGTTTGAAGGGATTGGCATTGAATTTATCATGGTACAGGATACCATGCAGGTCGTTACACCGCTTTCGGGCGGACCATCGGAAGCAGCGGGTATCCTGGCAGGCGACCGGATCATTTCCATCAATGATACCACCATTGCGGGGATTAAGATGGATAATGGCAAGATTTACAAGAAATTACGCGGAAAAAAAGGCTCTACCGTAAAAATTGGGATTCAACGGGGCAAAGCAGCCGATTTGCGCTTTTTTAACATCGTACGGGATGTTATTCCGGTAAAAAGTGTCGAAGTAGCCTATATGCTTGACGCGCACAACGGCTATGTCAAAATTAATCGGTTTAGTTCTAAAACCTATACTGAGTTTATGGAAGCGATTCGGCCCTTAGCCGAAGAAAAAGGCATGCAAAACCTGGTGCTCGATTTGCGTGGAAATCCGGGCGGTTACCTGAACGAGGCAACCGAACTATTGAGCCAGTTTTTTCCAAGTGGCAAATTGTTGGTGTACACAGAAGGTCGCACTGAATCGCGCCGCGAATACAAAAGCAATGGACGGGTGCGTTTTAATATTCAACAAATTGCGGTGTTGATCGATGAAGGTTCGGCTTCTGCCAGTGAAATTGTGGCGGGTGCCATTCAGGACCACGACCGTGGCTGGGTGATTGGGCGCCGTTCTTTTGGAAAAGGATTGGTGCAGGAACAATACCCTTTGTCGGACGGCGGTGCGTTGCGGCTTACCATTTCCCGGTATTTTACCCCCAGTGGCCGATCTATTCAAAAGGCATATAAAAACAACCAGGACTATGAAAAAGATGCCGTGCACCGCTTGGAAAATGGTGAATTGAGCGATGGCAGCAAGTTTAAGCCGATGGATAGCACCCAGTTTTATACCGGACAAGGGCGCATTGTATACGCTGGAGGTGGTATTTCGCCGGATGTATTTATTCCGATCGATACCAGTTTTGCGAACCCGTCTTTTTATGCAGCGCGTCAATTAACTGCGGAGTTTATTGCCCGCTGGATGGAAGGGCAGCCCAAAACCAGTTTTCCGGCCGATTTGTCTGCCTTTTTGCGACAATATAAAATTTCAGATGCGTTTTTTGCCGAGTTTTTGGCGTATGCAGCACAGCAAAAGCCCGATCTAAAGTCCAAGGAACTTTTAAAAAGCAAAGCAGCCCTTTGTTTGAGTTTAAAAGCGCGCATTGCCAAAAGTCTGTTTCAGGATACTGGGTTGTACTCGGTGTATAATGACGATGATCCGGCGATCGACAAGGCGGTACAATTGTTGGACCGTGCTGCGCCTTTAGTTGGGGGAAAGTAGGGTGTGTTCTTTGCGGTACAAACAGGTAGATTGTCGAAAAAAAGCGCGTAAATTCATTGTGTTTTGGCGAATCTTTGCCATTATACCTTAATTTAATATAGTATTGCTTTTTAAAACAGTTGTATTCCCTTGAAATCTCCTAATATTGCACCTTGCTTGGTCTTGCGGTGTATGTTTTGACATCTTCTTCTAAAATAGTTTAATATACATGGAAAATTTAAAGCCTTCTGCCAATCTACGGTATGATGTGCCTGCTGCCATCGTTGTATTTTTGGTAGCCTTGCCGCTTTGTTTGGGCGTTGCACTTGCTTCGGGTGTCCCCTTGTTTTCGGGCATTATTGCCGGTGCAGTAGGCGGGATCGTGCTGGGTGTTTTAAGCAAATCGCCGCTCAGTGTAAGCGGGCCTGCCGCGGGCCTGACTGTTATTGTGTTAAATGCCGTCCAGACTTTACCTACTTTAGAAGCCTTTTTGCTTGCTGTTGTTTTAGCGGGCATGTTCCAGTTGTTGCTTGGTATGACAGGCGCGGGGGTTATTGGCGACTTTATTCCGTCGTCGGTGATCAAAGGCATGCTTGCTGCTATCGGGGTAATCCTGATTTTGAAGCAAATCCCGCACGCAGTCGGGTATGATAAGGATTACGAGGGAGACTTTTCTTTTAACCAAAATGACGGTGAAAATACAATTTCAGAACTTTGGCATTTGCTCAATGCACATATTACGCTGGGAGCCTTGGTGATCGCCTCGGTTTCCATCGCTTTTTTATGGTGGTGGGATCATACGACCTTGCGCCGGAATGTCATTTTGAAATTATTGCCAGGTCCTTTGTTTGTGGTGCTGTTTGGGGTAGTGGCCAACTTGCTTTTCGCAAGTTATGTGCCTTCTTTGGCGATTGAACCAGAACACTTGGTGAAAATTCCGGTCGCTGAAAATGCAAGCGCTTTTTTGGGACAGTTTCGTTTTCCGGATTGGCGTCAAATTGGCAATCCTGCTGTCTGGACCATCGCAATTACCTTGGCTTTGGTAGCCAGTATTGAGACCTTATTGAGCATTGGGGCCATTGATAAACTGGATCCGTTTAAGCGCATTACCCCGACCGAACATGAATTACGGGTGCAGGGCATTGGCAATATGGTGAGTGGGTTAATTGGCGGCATGCCGATCACTTCGGTGATTGTGCGCAGTTCAGCCAACGTTGCTTCAGGGGGCCGTACCCAGGCAGCCACCTTTTTACATGGCGTGATTTTGTTTACCTGTGCCGCCTTTATCCCCCATTTATTGAATTATATTCCTTTGGCGGCTTTGGCGGCGATCTTGATTTCCGTGGGTTTTAAACTCACTAAGCCAAAAATATTTTGGGAGGAGTACCAAAAAGGATGGACGCATTTAATTCCATTTGCTGTTACCATATTGGCGATCTTGCTGACCGATTTATTGATCGGTATTGGGATCGGTTTGGTTGTGGGCACCTTTTTTGTGATGCGTAAAAATTACAAATCGGCGCTCACAGTCATGGCCGACGACAAAAACAATCATTTGATCCGATTTAAAAAAGACCTCTCCTTTATCCATAAATACGAGTTGCGAAAAGTATTTGCAGGATTGCCCAATGGCTGTAAAGTGCTGCTTGATTTAACCCGTATCGGATTTGTGGATTTGGATAATGCAGAAATCATCAATGACTTCATCAGTTCAGCGCAATTTCGCGACATTCAGGTAGAGGTCAAAATAACGGAAGGACAACTCATTCAAAAACATCTAAACTTAAACCAGGCTGTATGAAACTCTACGAAAAACTTTTATTAGAAAACAAGGTCTGGGCTGCCGAAATGGTACAAGAAGATCCCGGTTTTTTTGAACGGCTGGTGCATGTGCAGCGTCCGGAGATTTTATGGATTGGTTGTTCGGATAGCCGTGTTCCACCCAATGACATCACCCAAACCAAACCCGGGGAGATTTTCATCCATCGTAACATTGCCAATATGGTGGTACACACCGACCTCAACTTATTGAGCGTATTGCAATATGCGGTGGAGGTGTTGGAGGTAAACCATATTATCGTGTGCGGCCATTATGGCTGTGGCGGCGTAAAAGCGGCATTAACCCAGCATTCTTACGGTATTATCAATAAATGGTTGCGCAGCATCAAAGATGTGTATCGTTTTCACCAAGCCGAAGTAGATGCAATCGAGTCGGAAGAGTTGAAACTAAACCGCTTGATTGAATTGAATATTGAGGAACAGGTATTGAATTTGGCCAAAACCTCCATTGTACAACGCGCCTGGGGGCAGCGTAAAGCACCTCATTTGCATGGTTGGGTGTATGATTTGAAAGATGGCATTATTCACCCGGTATCAGAAATTGAAGCAGGTACCCGATTGGAACATGATATTTACAACTTTGATAACCTCAACCAAATTTTATAGGCTTCAGAAAATGGTTTAAGCCTATTGCGGAATAAACACCTGGTTTCTAGGTTTTTTGGCAGGTTCTACCGGCTGTATTGGGCTTTGGGGTCGTGGATCCTGGCGACCACCCGAATTGTTGTTGGCAGGTGCTGCGGGCTCTACAGATCCGTCTTGAAATCGGACTTGCAATTTGTATTTACGGTTGATGGATTTGACGATCGGCCCCATGATGAGGTGCATCACAGAATCGGCCCTTGATTTTGCTTTATCCAGTACTTTTTCTTGTTCAATAGCCTCTTGTCTGAATTGTCGACGCAGTTCATTAAAGTTGCTGTTCATCTCTTCTCCACTGATACCTGCCAAAAAACCGACATCCAGTTTGTCAATGCGCGGATACACTTCATGCGACAAGATGGTTGCCGGTGGGAGGGTAATAAATACGGTCCCTTTTTTGGGACTAAATGTGACATCAAAAAACTGATCGAGTTTGAAACCAGCCTTGATCACACTAATTGCTTCTACCCGAATATCGGTTTCCGAAATGGAAATCCCGAATATTTTGTACTGCAGGGTTTTGTCCAGGCCCATTTTACTGCGCAGTTCGTAAGTCGCCAATTCTGCAATTCCTTGCCGTACTTTTTCTTTCAATAAGCCACGGGAGGAGCTAAAATCAATGATTTCTGCTTTTTTTTGCAAGCGTGCCACCATAGGTTGCAATCCTTCGCGCAGGGCAATGGCACAGGGCGAATCGACTTCTTTGCCATTGGCCATGAGTCGGCCACCATTGGCTTTCAGCAGGGTGGCCATAATTTGGGTTACAAAAAAACAAGTGTATTTGCCTGCCACCTCATTGAATAACTGGACGGCCTGATTAGAATTGTCGTTGTACCAGGTTTCATACAAAGTGCCAGCGGTATCCTTTAGTGCAACAAAGTCGTTGTAGTACAATCCTTTAAGATAGTCATGGTGGACCTGATACGCGGGTTCCAGGCCCCGTTTGAGGCTATCGGGCAGGTTCATCCGGTTGGCCACATGGTAGAGCAGCGAAACATTAAAATTGAATACCAGATCGTCGAATTCCTTGCGGTATTTTTCCGGGTTAGACAGGATTTGCAGCGTGGCCTCTTCATTGAGGTTGGGTTGAAAATCGCTGGGCATATAGGTAAGGCGCACTTGTTTAGGGTCGTCAAATAACCCGCCGCCGCTGAATAAGGTTCGGTAAATAACCAGACCTGCAACAATAATTAAAATAACCAATACAACCTGCCGGCTTCCCATCAAAGGGCCAGTCGAGTCTGTTCCATAATTTCCGCCGGGTCTATAATTCATACAAAATCCTGTTTATTACCAAAAGGGGGGATGTTTGCTGCAATCGTTGCAAATAATTTTGCCTAAAATTAAGTAATTTTACAACAAACATCCCCTTTTCAACAAGTCTATTGTTTTTTCAGGTAATCGTTCACAACCGTGCGTGCAGCCTTTGCAGCAACTTCATTGTATTTAGGGTTGCTAGGATTGGCAAAAGCGTGGTCGGCGTCGTAGCGGTACACTTGCAGGCTCTTACCCGCCGTTTTCATGTTGGTTTCAAACTTCTGCACCACTTCGTCATTGATCCAGCGGTCTTTGCTGGCGTGTATGAAAACGACATTGCTGGCAAGTGTTTTCAGCACGTCGATATTTTCTTCCGGCATGCCATAGTACATCACACAGGCTTTGGTTTTGTCTTTCAGCAACAAAGCGGCTTTCAAGGACCAGCCACCGCCAAAGCACCAACCCATGGTACGGAAGTCGGCTTTTTTACCCGCAAAAACGGCAGACGCGGTGATAATGGAATTTGCGCGTTCTGGCTTGCATTCACCCATCAATTTACCTGCTTCTTCAGCATTTTTTGCCAATTTTCCGTCATACAAATCTACAGCCAATACATGCACATTAAGGGTTTTTGCCCAATAATCCGCTTCATTTTTGATGTAGTCATTCAGTCCCCACCATTCATGGTAGAGCAAGATGTATTTGTTGGTTTTTTTGGGTGCTTTTGCAAGGTAGGCATTTGCGCTATCCTGACCTGCCACGGCAAAGCGCACCATTTTACCCGTTAAATCGAAAGATTTCGATTCTGGCGAAGGGTGCATGGCTTGAAATTCAGCATCTTTTCCGAATTCTGCAAACGCCGCTTTCGGATCGTGGCACATCACATTTTGTTCGGTTTGTTTGCAGGCAAACAAACACAGCAACAGGGAAGATAATAAAAGGAATCGTTTTTGCATTGGATGTGTTATTTTGAAAAGTCTAATCAATATAAAGGACCAGCCCTTTCAAATAAGCGCCTTCCGGGTGAAACAAACTCACCGGATGATCTGCTCCTTGCGTAAGGTGGTGTAATACCCGTGCATGCCGACCAACCTCTAATGCAGCGGAAACAATCGTATGATAAAAAAGTTCTCTGTCAACGACTTGGGAACAGGAGAAGGTAAACAGAATACCACCGGGTGCCAGTCGGCGAATAGCGGCTTCATTGAGGCGCTTGTAGCCTTGAATGGCGTTGTGGCGTTTTTCCAGGCTTTTGGCATACGCGGGCGGGTCGATTACCATCACCTCGTACATCGGTCCTTCATTTTTAAGAAAGCGCAGGACATCTTCGGTGTAAGGCGTGTGTACGCCGGGGTAGGGGAGGTTTAAGCGTGCATTTTCTTCGGTAATCTCCATGGCTTTGCCGGAAATATCCACCGAGTCTACAGAGGCTGCACCTGCTTTAAGGGCATATGCAGAAAAGCCGCCGGTGTAACAAAATGCGTTCAAGACCGATTTTCCGTGTACGTATTGTTGCAGGAGTTGGCGGTTATCGCGCTGATCGAGGAAAAAGCCGGTTTTTTGCCCGGTCACCCAATCTATTTTAAACTGCACATCGTTTTCGCGTACCACCACGCTTTCCAGGCTACCGGCACCGATGAGGTAACCATTGGTTTGGAGTTCGGCATACTGGGGCGGCAGGGTTTCCTTGCTTTTGTCGTACACGGCTTGCAAAGTCAGCCCTTGCAGACGCATGAGCGCGCTGGCAATGAGGGCGCGCTGGCGGTGCATGCCAATGCTGTGGCATTGCACAACGGCCGTGTCGCCATACACGTCTATAATAAGGCCCGACAGTCCATCGCCTTCACCATGAATTAAGCGAAAACAATTGGTGTGCGGGTTCGGCACCAGACCAGCAGTATGGCGGGCTTGCAGCGCACGCTGGATTTTTTCTACCCAAAATTCGGGCTGATTTAGGTCGGCGGGTTCAAAACTCAGTACCCGAACGGTGATACTTCCGTGGTGAAAATGACCAATTCCGAGGAACTGATTCTGTTTGTCGTAAACAGCTACCGGATCTCCGTCTTGGGGGCTTCCTTCCACTCTTGCGATCGCTCCGGAGAAAACCCAGGGGTGAAAACGTCGCAATGCCAGGTCTCTACCTGATTTTAAAACTATTCGGTCTATTTGCATGAATCAATCATAAAAAACCAATATAGGTGCCATCCACCAAATACAGTTTTCCAGATGCAAAGGTACCCTTACTTTCCATTTTTAGAAGCAAAGCCGAGTCAATGATGTAAAAACAATATAAAGTTAAATTTATTTGTAGTTAAAACAAACTTTTGTGTACTTTTCGCCGCGAAAAAGACCAGAAGCACTATTGCTTAAGCTTTAATCTGTCTTTTAATCATATTTCTACGCTATGCGAATTCAATTTAGCCTCTCCTGTCAGAAAGGCACAATAATACCCATCAACTACCAGTCCGAAATTTCGAATTGGGTATTCGCCGTTTTGTCCAAAGCGGGCGCTGAGCTTTCTGCACATGTTCAGCAACTAGGGTACGACCTTAGTTCGCGCAACTTTAAGTTGTTTACTTTTAGCTCCCTGGCTATTTATCCATATGAAATGGACCAGGTGAAGCAAGAGTTTAAATTGCTTGGAAACCAGGTCAAACTCAACATTTCGTTGTACCTCGATCCCTCTTACGAGCAGCAAGTAATTCATTTGTTCCGCCAGTTACCCCTTACCCTGGGTACCTTGGAAGGCAAGCCTGCACAATTTGAAGTGAAGCACTGGCAAATTATGCAGAAGCCTAATTTTAAGGACACGATGCAATTTAAGTCGGTTTCTCCGATTTCGATCACAACGATTGAGGAGATTAAAACGACCAATCCGTATTTGCTGCCAGATAGTGAAATGTACGACATTAGTTTCTTTCACCACGCCGTACGTCGCTTCAAGGCCGCTAATCAATTCAAATCATTGGCGACCCTGAAATTACTGGATCCTGCATTTCCTATGCAGTATCGGTTGATTGGGCAAGCTAAATCGCGGCTGATCCACTTAAAACCGAATCCCGATGCAATTAATCAGTTGCGGGGTTTTGTTTATGAATTTGAGGTCAGTATGCCGATTCCCCTCATAGAGTTTTGTTATTATGCAGGGTTTGGAGAATATCCGCACCTGGGTTTTGGTTTTGTTGATTTAAAATAATGAAATGACGTTTGTCCGTAATGCCATAAGCATGTTTGCTGTAGGCTTGATTACACTGGCTTATAGTGCTTGTACGCCCGATTCGAGTGCGCAGAATCGTGTATTGTTAAATGGTCATTGGACGATTTTAAAAGCTTTTCGCAACCAAAAACAAACGGAAACCCTGGATGGCGTATATTTTACCTTTACGGAAACAAATAAGATGATCACCAATTTGCCCGTGGGGCCAGAGGTGATGACCGATTTTGAATTTAATAAAAATGTGATACAGCAAAAAGGCAATAAAATATTGGAATATCACATTGACCAAATCAACGATTCTATTTTAGTATTGGGGATTGAATTGCGGGGCATGCCTTTTGAATTGCAATTGCGCCGCGCCGCCGTACCAGCGGAAGTACCGGTAACGGTGCAAGACACGACTGTATTGCGCTAGAAATGCTGCCTTTTAGGTAGCATTTAGTATAAATAGCCCAGTAAGTACATATTATAGGTGCAAAAAGCCTTTTACACCCGTTCCAGTACTACCGCATATCCTTGTCCCACGCCGATACACATGGCACATAAGGCATATTGCACGTTGTTGCGTTGCATGGTGCGCGCGGCACCTAACAATATGCGTGCACCCGACATGCCCAATGGATGTCCCAACGCAATGGCGCCGCCGTTCGGATTGATGCGCGGGTCGTTGTCGGCCAAGCCTAATTGGCGGGTACAAGCCAAGACCTGGGCTGCAAATGCTTCGTTCAACTCAATGAGGCCGATGTCGGAAAGACTTACCCCTGCTTTTTCGAGGGCCAATTGACTGGCTTTTACGGGTCCGATGCCCATAATACGGGGTTCAACACCCACTACGGCACTGCTCAGGATGCGCGCAATCGGTTGAAATCCATGTGTTTGTACAGCTGACTCGGAAGCGATTAACAAGGCCGCAGCGCCATCATTCAAGCCAGATGCATTGCCAGCGGTTACCGAACCATCCTTTTTAAAGGCCGGTTTCAAACGCGCCAAACCTTCCATGGAGGAAGCGGGTTTTATAAACTCATCTTGTGCGACGGTTCGGGTATCCGATTTTCCCTGGGGTACTTGTACTGGTGCTATTTCTGCCTCAAAAATACCGGCGTTTTGTGCCGCCGCTGCTTTTTGTTGGCTCCAAACGGCAAATTTATCCTGATCTTCCCGTGAGATACCATACAATTCAACCAGGTTTTCGGCAGTCATGCCCATGGCGTCGGTGCCGTATTGTGCCTGCATGGTCGGATTGATAAAGCGCCAACCAAAACTGGAGTCATACATTTGTGCATCGGTACCAAACGGTTTGGCCGATTTGCTCATTACATAAGGCGAACGGGTCATGCCTTCAACGCCGCCCGCCAGGAATAAATGCCCGTCGCCACTTTGAATGGCGCGTTTGGCGTGGATCACGGCAGCCATACCGCTGGCGCACAAGCGATTCACTGTTTCGCCGGGTACGGTGTAGGGCAGTCCGGCCAACAGTGCCGCCATACGGGCAACATTGCGGTTGTCTTCACCGGCTTGGTTGGCGCAACCCAGGATCACATCATCGATAAGGGCAGGATCAAGGGTTGGGTGCCGCTCGAGGAGGCTGCGCAACACATGGGCGGCCAAATCATCGGTACGTATGGGCGCTAGGACACCGCCAAAATTACCCACAGGGGTGCGGAGGCCATCAATAATATAAGCAGCAGGAAATTGTTGCATGTTGTGGTGGTGTCTGGTTTTAATTCCGCTGCAAATATCACAATTGTTCAGGTAAAAAGTATGGAACCAATCAGATTGTCTTTATGTGAACAATTACACCTAAAAATGATTTTATACACCTAAAAATGGTGCAGGTGCATCGTATATTTGCGTGATTATGGAAAAAGTAAAATGTCTTATCATCGGCTCCGGCCCCGCCGGATATTCAGCGGCAATTTATGCAGCGCGCGCCGGTTTGAATCCGGTGCTTTATACTGGCCCTCAGCAAGGTGGTCAGCTTATGATTACCAATGAAGTAGATAATTATCCAGGTTACCCGGAAGGCCGGAATGGACCAGAAATGATGGATGATTTTCGTCGGCAGGCCTTGCGTTTCGATACGGTAATTCGGCAGGAAATGATTGCCAAAGTTGACTTTACCGGTCCGTTGCATAAAGTTTGGTCGGAATCAGGACAAGAAATTGAATCGCCAGCCATCATTATTGCAACAGGTGCCAGTGCCAAATGGCTGGGTATTCCGGGGGAAGATCGCTTGCAAAACCGCGGGGTATCAGCCTGTGCGGTATGTGATGGTTTTTTCTTCCGCAAAAAAGAGGTGGTTATTGTAGGCGGTGGCGATACGGCGGCGGAAGAGAGTACTTATTTGGCCAAAATTTGCAGTAAAGTACACTTGTTGGTGCGTCGCGATGAAATGCGGGCTTCCAAAATCATGCAGCAACGTGTGATGAACACCCCGAATTTGATCGTGCATTGGAATACCGAAGCCGAGGAAGTATTGGGCGAAGAGGAAGTAACGGGTGTACGCATCATCAACAATTTAACCAAGGAGGTAAGTGTGTTGCATACTTCGGCGTTTTTTGTAGCCATTGGGCACAAACCCAATACCGATATTTTTAAAGGCTGGCTCAACCTGGATGAAAGTGGGTACATCCAATCCAAGCCGGGTACGACCTTTACCAATATAGCGGGTGTATTTGCTTCCGGGGATGCACAAGATAAGGTGTATCGTCAGGCGATTACCGCAGCAGGTACAGGTTGTATGGCTGCCTTGGATGCGGAGCGCTATTTGGTAGAACAAGGACTGTAAGGTGCGAGAAACAATCGGGATCCGGGTGCGTTGGCTGCTTGTATTGGGCTTGCTGGCGGGTATGGCTTTGTCATGGCCTTTATGGATTCCGTTTGGCCGAATGGGATTTCCCATGGTGCCCTTGTTTGCCTGGCTTGGGCAAATGCCTGTTTTCTTGACGTTGATTTCGATTGCTATAGTTATATCCGGGGTCTTTTTGCTGCTGTTTCCGGCGCAAAAAGGCCCTTTTTTATGGATGACAGCCTTATTGTTCGTAGGCTTTGTGCTTGATTTGAATACGGCCCAACCTTGGGCTTGGTTTTACTGCCTGATCTTGATTGCGTTCTATTTTTCGGCGTTTTCGAACGATCCTGTACCGTTGGCCGGTTTGCAAATTGTCTTGCTGGGGGTATATGGATGGGGTGGAATGTATAAGATCACCCCTTATTTTGCCGTAGATAATTTACCCTGGTTTTTTAGTGCGTTTTCCTGGTTGGAACCTTTGGGGAAGTTGCCAGCCTTGGGGTATGCCCTTGCAATCGGAGAAGCCTGTTTTGTGCTGGGTTTGTGTTGGCACAGTACCAGGCAGTTTACCCGCGTGGTAGTTGTGCTGTTTCATCTCAGCATTTGCCTTATTTTAAGTCCGGTTGGTTTGAATTGGAATTTGGTCGTTTTGCCCTGGAACCTGGCTATGGCGGGTATGGTTTGGATGCTTTTTGATTCCAAGCAGCCATTTATCCTACCCAAGCAGCCTTTATTTCGCATATTTATTGGGGTAGTATGCTTGGGGCCAGCCCTCAACCTGATGGGAGCATGGCCGGATGCTTTTTCATGGAAACTATACAGCAATACCCAGGCGGAGGCCACTTTTTACAATCCAAAAGGCAAGGCACCCTGTGCTGATTTGCAAGTCATTTGGACGAAAATGGCGTTTAATGAACAGCAGTATTTATTGCTCGATGATTGGTCGAACGACGCGTTAAAAGCCCCTTTACACTCCAGCAAACAGGTGTTTTGGGCACTGGGCCGTCATTTGTGCCAATGCGAAGAAGTATCCGATTCAGCTGGGATATACATGCTCCAGGTAAATCCCTGGAACCGGGCAGCCGAACGGATGGATTTTTATCCTTGTGCTTTGCTCAAGGCGCAATAGTATTAGCGCATTTTAGGCGTGCGCCGTTTTCCACCAGGTCGGAAGCCTTTGCCACCCATCATGCCCATCATGCTTGGGTTCATGGGCGATTGTGCCAATTGCTTCATTTGTTTGTCCACTTCCTTGATTTGTTCTTTCAACATCGGTTCGGTGATGTTGAGTTTTTTCAAGTCAGCAAATTGATTGATGGCCGATTGCCGGTTGTTTTTAGAGGCTGCAATCATGACCAACTGTAGCATGGCGGCGCCTTTTTCATTATCGGAGGGCAAACCGGCGGCGAGCGATTTTTTCAACCAGGTTTCAGCCGAAACAAAATCCTTGCGTTGCATATCGATGGCGCCTTTGGTCATAAAATACACACCTTTGTAACCCATCAGCAAAGTACCCGGGAAAAACGTCAATTTTAAACGTGCCTCAGCCGCATCCAGTTGTTGCTGGCCAATTAACTGGTTGGTCGACATAATGGTGCCCAGCAACAAATAACCGATCAGCAGCACAACGCCAACCAGGATGAACGGGAAACCATACCAAAAGCCGTAAGCAAATGAAAGTGCAAGACCACCCAAGATACCACCAAGGATCAGGGCAAAACGCAGGTAAATATTTATTGTAAACATGCTGTTGCTGCTAAATGTTAAATTGTTTGACGAGGTGCCATTCGATGCGACCTCGTTTTGAACCCGCAAAATTAAAAAAGCCTGCGCTGCAAGTATGCAGCAAGCAGGCTTTTCTGTGTTTTGTTGAAATTTTTTTACAAACGTTTGAAATACAAGCCGCGGCCCATGTTGCCTACGGGGAGGTATTGCAAGACTTCTTTATTGCAAGCGGTTACCACATTACATTGCACGGTGCCATCTTTTTCTTTTTCTGTAAAACACCATCCATCTGTTTCGGTACCTGGATGTTCACTGACGCAAGGCGTTTGATCACATGCGCCATTAATTTCTACGTCTACTTCCATCGTAAGTTGATTGCCATTCAAATGCCGCATTTTGTTGCCAATGAACTCAATTACATAGGTGGAATCTTGGTCACTTAGCCACTTTCCTTGTAGTGTTTCCAGTAATTCATCCTCCGCAGGTCCAGATTTGGGCAAATTAGCCGTATTGGTATCGGGACGTTTTGGGCCAATATTAGAGTTACAGGCTGCGCTCAAAAGCAGAAGCAGCACAGAAATTGAAAGCAATTTTGTCATGCGATGTAGATTATATAAGGTTCAAGGGGGCAAAGAAAATGTGATTTTTTGCGGCATTAAATGAACAAGATGTTAATGACATGTATTTTAACACTTTTTTACCCCTTTATTACATGCAATCTTCGCATTTATAAACCGTGAAACCGAAGTTATCGCCAGGACCATATAAGAAAGCAATGGACATGCCCTGATCGGATGATTCTAACTCCACGGTATAATGGATGTGGTGGTGGTTGTCGTATTCAAACGACCGACCATCGGCTTGCAGCTTGAAGTTGCTGTGTTCCGACAAACAATAAGGGAAATGGTTGCTGGTATACAATTCGAGGGTCCGGTTGGGCGATACACGCAGCATAAATGAACTGGCGATATTGCCAAAATGCACGACGGCTTTGTACACGCCCGGACCAATTCCTACCCGGCGCAAGTGGGCATTTACCGGATCGCCTGTGAGGGGCGGGGCTTCCGGGAAATGCGCATCACACCAACTACCCGCTGCTTTGTAATCTTTTACAACAGGGCCTTTGGCGAATTCAAAGTGTGGACCCGCTGTAATTGCTGGTTTATTTTGGGCCTGATCGGCCGTGCCGGTTCCGCAAGCGACCAGGAAAAGGGCAAAAAAGCCCAAAATGCCAGCGATCTGATTTATCATAGGGTTATATTTTCCAGTCAAGCCGAAGGGTGAAATTGCGGGGCGCTTCCATCAAGGCCGGGCGCAAAGTGTATTCAAGGTTCAACAGGTTATTACACAATGCGCTGATTTTCAATTGTTTTGAAATTTTGTAAGAAAGGCGCACATCCAACAAGGTATAACCGCTGTTGTTTTTATTGCGGAAACTTTTCACCCCAGGCAAGGTTTCCTGGAACAACAAGTCGATGGATTCCATGAAACTATTGTATTGTGCCGAAAGGCCTAAGCCGAAACCGTTTAAGACATATTCTGCATCGGCTTTAAAGGAATCGCGGAAACGGTATTTTAACACATTGCGGGTGGTATCCGAACTGCCCCAAAAGGAATTTTGATCCTGGCTGAAGATTTTGTAACGCGGGTCGGTTTTGGTGTAACCGGCCAATAAAAACAATTGTCCCGGTCCCAATTTACCTTGCCCCAGCACCGAAATTTCGAGGCCTCGGATACGGGTATCGCCCTGGTTTTTGGATTGGAACACCGCGCCATCCAAACTAAAGCTCGAAAAAACGAACTCCATCATTTGTTGATATTCTTGCCAAAAAGCCGCCACATCCACATAACCGTACCAGGAACCTATTTTCATGCCCTGTTTGATGCCAATTTCGGTCGACCAGCCGGTTTCAGAAATCAGGTCGGGATTTGGACCAACACCTGCAAATGAGCTAAACTTGGTGGTAATGAATTTTTCGGCAATGGTCGGGTAACGGTAGGCCTGGCCCCAGGAAGCACGCAAATAGGTGGCTTTTCCCAACTGATAATTGGCGCCCACGCGAAATACCGGCTTGGATTCGGAAGAACGGCCATTCGGAATGGTATCAAAGGTGTTATTGGCCAAACGGATTACCTCGGGACTAAAGATTTTATTCTGTTCATACCGCACGCCTGCCGACAGGTTGAGGCGTTTGATGCCGCTATAGTCGAGTTGCAGGTATCCCGCCAGGTTTTCCGAAGCATACCGTCCGTTATATAATTCGGCATTTACTTTGGTCCGAATACCCACTACACCGGCGGTTGCGATTAATCCAATGCTGCTCATTTGGCGCTGGAACTGGTATTCGCCATACACCATTTGGCTGCCGTTGCTTTGGTTGCCGCTGTTTCTGTTGTTAATAGAGTAAAAACGGCCTAAAAACTTATGCCGATTGCCGGAGCGGTCGAAATATTGCACCGAAGGATCAATGGTGTAGCGCAGGCGTCCTTTAGAAAACGAAGCAGAATTGAGGCCTGCCTGGAGGGATAGGGTAGAGTCGCCGCCCCAAATAAAGAAACTGCCGCTCCGGCCCAGATTGAAGTTGGAATTGAGGCCAATGGTAAGGCGGTCATTTACCTGATATCTGAAATTGGGGGTAATTCGGCCATACCGGCTGTAGGAGTCTTTGTTGTAATTATCGCGGTACAGGGCATAGGCACCCACGACCATATCGAGTTTGCCAAATTTGCGGCGGTGCACGAAACTCATGCCCGTTTCTACCGGTTGTTGGATGCCGGAGGTATCGGAACCCCACCATTTTGCCGATTTGGTGCGTGGGGTATCCCAGGTTTTCCCGAAAACGGCCACTTCTGTTTCGGGTTTGTCTTTTGCAAAACCGGTGCGAATATTAATAATGCCGTTCATGGCTGAAGACCCATACAGGGCAGAAGCAGCACCTTTTAGCACTTCCACCTGGGCAATGTTTTCGATCGGGAAATCTTCCCAGTTCGGAAAACCGGCGTCTACTTGCAGGGCAGGAATGTCGTCTACCAGGATCAACACCCGGGTGCCCGCACCGTAGGAAAACCCGGCGCCGCTGCGTATACTGGCTTGGCCGTCGAGGATGCTCACGCCGGGCACTTTGGTAAGTACTTTATCGACCGAAGTACTGTTGGTGTTTTCGATGAGGCGGGGTTTGAGCACATCGAGGGAAACAGTGACCTGGCCGAGGGGTTTTTCAAATTTGCCGGACGTGACGGTCACTTGTTCGAGCAGGTTATCGGCGCTGCTGAGGGTAATATCCTGCACATTGTTTTGTCCGGGGAGGAGGCGCACGGATTGTTTGCGGGTTTCGTAGCCTGTAATGGACCAACTGATTTCGTAACTGCCTGCGGGCAATTCGAGGCTGTAATTGCCTTCGAGGTCGGTCGCGCCGCCGGAAATACCCGCTTTAACGGTTACGCCAAAAAGGGCTTCTTTACTGGATGCATCGGTTACTTTGCCTTTCAGGGTTGCATTTTGTCCAAAAAGGGGGGCAAAAACTGAAAAGCACAATAGAAATGGGATGATTTTCATAGATGTCTGAACACATTTGATTGAAAAAAACAAGACTATTCTACCGGGCGGGTCGTATTCTCCAGGAATGCGATGTCTACGCTGATTAAAAGGGTGTATCCTAATTGGGAAAGTTCTACTTGCATTTTGCGTTTCCCTTCTACTTTTACAATGCGGCCGCGCATCCCGAGGAGGTTGCCGGCGCTGATTTCTACGGTATCGCCTTCTGTAAATTTTCCGGGTACAGCTTCTACTTCCAGGTCTGTTTCGAGCGTAATGCGGCGCAATATTTCTATTTCCGCTTCAGGAATCGCAAACAAGTCTTTCGCAAATTTTACAAAACCGGCCACATTTTCTGTTTCCAGCACGGGCACGTAATCTGCTTTCACAATTTTCACAAAAATATAGCAATTGATGAGGGGTTTTTCCACCATGCGGGTGCTTCTGGTGTACTTCCGCATCAGTTTTTGGATGGGCAACCAGGCGTGAATGCCTTTTTTGCTCAACATGCGTTGCACAAACTTTTCACTTTTAGAGCGGGTATGTACCGCAAACCAACGCGGCTCGGTTTCGTGGAGTTGGTTGGTTGGATTTTGTATAGGAGTAGCCATTAGTTTATTTCGCTTACCGTTCCTGCTTCAAGTTGATAGATCGCACCGCTTTCAGGACAATTGGCCCGACCCGCTGCGTCAAACTGCAAGCGATGGCCATATTTGCTCACCCAACCCATTTGTCGGGCCGGATTGCCCACCACCAGGGCGTAATCGGGTACACTTTTGGTCACCACCGCACCTGCGCCGATCAGGCAATAGGCGCCTAAGGTTACACCACAGATAATGGTCGCATTGGCCCCAATACTGCAGCCCCGTTTGAGCAGGGTGTCGCGGTATTCTGTTTTGCGCTCCAAAAAGCTGCGTGGATTAATGACATTGGTAAATACCGCCGATGGACCAAGGAACACATCATCTTCACACCGAATGCCCGTGTAAAGGGAAACGTTGTTTTGCACTTTTACCCCGTTTCCCAGGCTTACCCCGGTGGCAACAAATACATTTTGGCCCAAAATACAACGCGCGCCAATGACACTGCCCGACATGAGGTGGCAAAAATGCCAGATTTTGCTACCTGCCCCAATTTGGCAACCTTCGTCGACAATAGCGGTAGGATGTACGTAATATTCCATTAAAAATCGCGGTTTTGATTCCAAATATTCATGCGTACGCCCAATTTGATCACCTTGGTATTTTGGTCGAGCGTGTTGTCTTCACTGTTTTTGCGCCGCAATAATACACCCAAATCCACAAATATATTATGATAAAACATCCACGATGCATCCAGTGCCAAAATATCGATGGTAGCCCCGACGCCCTGGCCCACTTCATTGCCAAAATCCTGCACCCGGGTATTGTAGCCCAACAAGGGATTGGAGCCCCAGTTTTGTTTATTCGTATTGTCGCCCCGGATCGCATGGATCCAGCGGCCTTGAAGGAAAATTTTACGGCTGGGCTGGTATTTCAAGACACTTACAAATTCATTAAAATTGGACCACAACGGATGCGCAAGCGGCTGATTATAATGGGTATAGCTGTTGAGCGAATCGAAATGCGAATAGGTAAACGGGCGCACGCGATTCCATTCTACTTGCAAATCCAAATGGTCAACGCCCAATACATCTATGCATTTTACGCCAGCCTGTATACCAAATTTATTGCCCCACCAGCCCTTTTCATCCGGATTAAACAAGGCTTTGGCCAAAAATTCGTCGAGCAAAAATTGTCCATAAAATTGAACTCGTTTGAACATGTTCCAATGGCCATCCAAACCAAGCATCACATTGTCTGGGCTGCCAATCATGCCCTCCACAGTGCGGTAAAAGATGACCGGATTGAGGTATTGTAATTCAAACTGGCGGCTGCGGTTGAACACCACCGTTTCAAATAAACCCACATGCATGCGGGGATTAATCTGAAAACTCAGGTAGTGCATCGCCGCGTATTTTTTAGGCAAGCGCTGATCTCCTAGGCCGCCTTTTTCGCGGAGATTGGGCGTGAGCTCCATGAAAATATTCTGGTATTGAAATTTCCATACGCGGGTATTTAATTTCAAATAAAACGCCGGGGTGCCCACATCCGAAAGCAGTAGGGAGCGGTAACCATTGCCAATAAAATGCCGTCCGTGGCCCAATTGAATGCCTACATGTTTGGACATTTGGTACGACAAATAGGCGGTGGCGACATTGAAATCGAAGCCATTTTGAATGGTACCCAAACGCGGTTTATAACTTTTATAAAAACCGGCGCCCGGCAAGGAGCGATATTGCGTCACCCAACTGTTGACATAATCGGGATAGCGCGCCTGACTTTCCACCAAATTGGTGTAAAAGAACAATTTGCGGTCTACTTCGCCGCGCACTTCAATGCCCCGCTGATTTTCAAATAACACGCCGTTGTCGTCTTGTTGCAGTCCACCACTCAGGTTGAGCATGGGGTTGACCCGCAATTTAAAATCGGGCGTATTTACCTCAAAAAAATTGGCCGGGCTAGCATAAAAATACCGCAGCAGGTTCCGTTTGTTTTTACACAACAACCGGTTTGTATCGGGCGCCCATTCGTTGTTGTCATTGAGTAAATAGGCAAGATCGCTGCGGTCCAGTCGGGTCAGGCGGGTGTTGCTCGTATCTACCGCCAGGGCAAAAAAGGCGACGTCTTTGCGCGCAACAAACTTGATTTCTGGCCGAATATCGCCAGAGATGCCACTTTTGATCATTAAACGATCCAGGATATGGTAACTGGGCGATCCTAAAGGTACACCGCTTGATTGCGCACCGACAGGCAGGCGCAGGCAAAGCAAGGCGGCAACAAGACATAGAAAGGGTACATTTCGAAGCATAAGAAGCGTATTAAACCGGGTAAATTAAGGTTGGTGCAACAAATCCAGGTAAACGGATTGCCAGGACTGCCAAAAGTAATCGTTCAGGGAAGAATTGTGCCAAAGAAAAACAAATTCTCCGTCATATTGCTGTACTGTTTTGCGCAATTTAAGTAATTGTGCACGCGCGATTTCGGGTGATAAATGTTGGTAAAGCGCCAAAGAGACTTCCATGGCGATCAGCGGTTTTTCCCACAATTGCAGGGTTTTGCGCTCCACAATATCAAAAACAGGGAAACTATAGCACACACCGCAGCGAAATCCGGGCATTTCCGGATAACCCATAGAACTATCCCACTGCATGCCCGCACGGTCCCAACGCGCCCAGGTTTCGGGTGTTTGGAAGCGCAAATAATGTTGTCTGCCCGTATTAATTTTTTGCTTTACACAGGCCTGCAACGAAGACAACTCCTGCTGAAACTTGTCGGGCGACTCCAACGATTCGTAGGATGGGTGAAAACCGATCACATGTCCGCGTGCTTCAATGCGCCCAATCAGGTTTTGTACAAATGGATGTTGCAGCGGATAATAACAATCGGAATTGCTGGATCGATCGCCCATGAAATTGAAATGGGATATCAGTCCGGCTTGTTCGCTGTGGGTCATCAACCAATCAAAAGTATCGAAGGGGTCTTTTTGAAAGTGTTGGAGCCAAAACTGTGCTTCTTTTAGATTACCGCGTTTTAAAATACTGCCTGCCAGGGTACGTAGGCGATCCGTTTGTTTCCACCACAACAAGGGATGGTCTACATCATGTGAAACCAGGATGCTATACTGCCGTTTTTTGCGTGTACCTTGATAACCAAGTTGTAATAGCATATTCCACACCAATTCCAGGTATTCATGTACGATGGGGCGGTGCAAAAATCCCATTTGACAGGCCAAACTCGCCTGGGCTGGAAACCGTCCGTGCTGGTCGCGCACCGTCGACTGTTGTTCTTCCCAGCGACTCAACATGAAAAAGGCCGAAGCGAGTACATCCAATCCACAAGAGATGCGGTTTTCGGAAACCTCGAATTGGTCTGTTCCGCAAATAACCGGCAACTGCACACCTATATTATATGGATCCGCCAGCCAGCAGTTTTGCGCCATGGTACTGATGGGGGTACCAGGTTGAAATGCAAGAAAAGTATCCGGCATCTGTATTTCGGCCCCGTTCGGTAGTTGGAGGATGTGGTGGTTTAGTCCTGCTTCCACCTCCAATTGACAGGGAATGCCCAGGAAGGTTTGAAATAAAACCAGGCAGGTATATTGCTTTTCGGCAAAACAGCAAGCATTCGTGCGTATTCGCAACATGGTGGCGCTAAAATGTTGCTGCAAAATTCTCAAAAAATACAGAATGTCACGCACAATCTTTTTCGATGCCATTTAATAAGCCGACAGCGCTATCTTTGCCGCGATAAATAAAAATACATGAGACATACGATTACAATTTTTTGTTTGGGTCTGCTGCCGTTTTTTGCAATGGCCCAATTTGGTGCAGTACGGGGAAATGTGTTCGACAAAGAGACGGCCCAGCCTGTGAGTTTTGCAACGGTACAAGTGCAAGGTCAGAACCGGGGAACCACCACTGACATCAATGGTTTTTTTACCATACCCAACATTCCGGAAGGCAGCCAAAAACTGGTTGTTTCTTATTTGGGATACGACAGTACGATCATTTCGGTGACGATTAAAAAAAATGAGATTGCTTACCAAACCATCTATTTGGTTGAAAGTGGCAATAAACTGGGTGAAATTGTGGTGAGCGGCAAAAAAGCACAAGCCAAATCGGAGGTACAGATTTCCAAACTCTCGGTTACGCCCAAGCAAATCCGCTCCCTGCCTTCTGCGGGTGGACAGCCCGATATTGCTCAATACCTGACTGTATTGCCGGGTGTTATTTTTACGGGCGACCAAGGTGGTCAATTGTACATTCGCGGCGGTTCTCCGGTACAAAACCGGATATTGCTCGATGGTATGACCATTTACAATCCGTTCCACAGCATTGGTTTCTTTTCGGTGTTTGAAACAGAAATCATCCGTAACGTGGACGTACTGACGGGCGGATTTAATGCCGATTATGGTGGCCGTATCTCGGCTGTGGTGGATGTAAAAACCCGTGAAGGCAACCGCAAACGCCTGTCGGGATTGGTTTCGGCCAGCCCTTTCCAGGCGAAAGCCCTGATTGAAGGCCCCATTATTCCTTTGAAAGGAGAGGGTGGAAGCAGCATTTCATTTATCCTGACCGGCAAAAAAGCCTTGATTAATCAGGTAGACAGCAAACTGTACCCTTATGTAAACGATACTACCGGTATTCCATTCGATTACCAGGATTTGTACGGTAAAATTTCGTTGATGACAGGCAATGGTAGTAAAATCAACTTTTTTGGCTTTAATTATACCGATAATGTGAAGTTTCCGATCACTGAATTCGGATGGAGCAGCAGTGGTGGCGGATTGGATTTTACGTTGATTCCAACCAATTCCAGCACGATCATTGACGGTAAATTTACTTTTTCCAATTACGACTCCCGCATTGATGAGTCAGACCGCAAACCCCGCACCAGTGGCATTTCGGGTTATTATGGTGGCTTGACTTTCACCAATTTTGGCCGCAATTCGGAGTTTAGGTATGGCCTGGAACTGACAGGCTTTGAAACCAAGTTCCAGTTTACCAACTTTAAGGGCATCACCATTGACCAGAACCAGAACACCACCGAAATCGCTGGTTTTTTGAAAGGCAAATACAAATGGGGCGGCCTGGTGGTCGAACCCGGCTTCCGTATTCAATACTATCAGTCGCTCAGCGACATCTCGTATGAGCCGCGTTTGGGTATGAAATACAACCTGACCGACAATATCCGGGTAAAAACCGCCGGGGGGGTGTATTCTCAAAACCTGCTTTCTACCATCAACGAGCGGGATGTGGTAAACCTCTTTGTGGGTTTCCTGTCCGGCCCGGATGAAAGTATTTATAAAAAAGGTTCTACCAACGAATTTACCGACAATAAATTGCAAAGAGCCTTGCATGGCGTATTTGGCTTTGAGTTTGACCTTGCCGATAATATTGACTTGAACGTAGAGGGTTATTACAAAAAGTTCACGCAACTCATTTCACTCAATCGTTTCAAAGAGCAATTGGCCGATAAAAACTATTTTGTTGAAACCGGCGATGCCCGCGGGGTAGACGTTACTTTGAAATACGAAGGCAAACGCTCGTATGTATGGCTGGCTTATTCTTTGGGTAAAGTTACCCGCGATGATGGCCAGCAGGTTTATCCGCCGGTGTTCGACCGTCGCCACAACATGAACATTGTTGCCACCTACCAGTTGGGTGATTTGAAGCACCCGATCGAAATTGGTGCGCGTTGGAACTTAGGTTCGGGCTTCCCATTCACTCAAACCCAGGGATTTTACACCAATTATACTTTGGGTGGAGTAGGCGACGATATAACCACCGGCAATGCGGATTTGGGCATTATTTATTCCGATACCCGCAACGGCGGTCGATTGCCGTATTACCACCGTCTTGATTTGTCGGTAAAACGGATGTTTGAATTTGGCAAACGTATCAAAATGGAAGTGACGGCTTCTTGTACCAATGTGTATGACCGTCCGAATATTTTCTATTTCGACCGCGTGCGGTATAGTCGGGTAAATCAGTTGCCGATTATTCCGAGTTTGAGTGCTACTTTTCAGTTTTAGACAACTTCGCGCTGCTGCTGGTTTTCAAACGCATTGTATTGAAAGCCAGCAGTTTGCTTGAGTTGTTTTTTGATTTTTATACATGGAACCCATTCGATTAACCCAATATTCGCATGGCGCTGGCTGCGGCTGCAAAATTGCCCCCAGCGTGCTCGATGATATCCTTCAATCGCACCATGCCCTCCCTTTTTCTTTTCCAAACTTGCTTGTAGGAAATGATACCCGCGATGATGCTGCGGTATTTGACCTGGGCGATGGTACCGCTATCGTAAGTACTACTGATTTTTTCATGCCGATTGTAGATGATGCCGAAGATTTTGGTCGCATCGCATCGGTCAATGCCATCAGTGATATTTATGCCATGGGTGGCACGCCGATGTTGGCGATTGCGATCCTGGGTTGGCCGATCAATACGTTGCCTGCTTCCGTTGCAAATCAAGTCATTGAAGGTGCGCGCAAGGCTTGTGCAGATGCGGGCATTCCGTTGGCGGGTGGACATAGCATCGACAGTCCGGAGCCCATTTTTGGTTTGGCGGTTACGGGGCGCTTGCCGATTGCCCACTTAAAGCGCAATGGTGGAGCGCAGCCTGGTGCCAAACTGTTCCTGACCAAACCCTTGGGCGTAGGTATTCTGACCACGGCACAAAAGAAAGGTGTATTGGATCCAGCACATGCGACCATTGCGCCCGACAGTATGAAACAACTCAATAAAATTGGTGCTTTGCTGGGTGCCTTGCCTTATATTCAGGCCATGACCGATGTTACGGGTTTTGGCTTATTGGGCCATTTATCAGAAATGTGTGCAGCCAGTGCTGCTTGTGCGGTGGTTGAATTTGACAAAGTACCCACCATTGATGCGGCCATTTTACAGCATTACCTCGATTTAAAATGTGTTCCGGGCGGCACCAACCGCAATTGGGACAGTTACGGCCATCAAGTAGCAGGAGCAACGGGCAATCGTCGACACATCTTGGCCGATCCACAAACCTCTGGTGGCTTGCTTGTGGCCGTGGATCCTGCGCATACCGATGATTTTATTGCTTTTGCACATGGACAAGGCCTCGATCTTGCACCGTTGGGCTTTTTGATTGAACAACAGGATGTTTTGATCACTGTAATTTAAATTTTCCGATGCTCCGATACATCTTAGGCCGCCTTGCTTATGGTATCCTGGTGATCATCCTGGTGGTGGTCATCATTAGCAGCATTATTTACCTGGCACCGGTGGACCCGGCCCAACTTACCTTTGGTCAGCGCGCCGATGTAGCCACCGTTAAAGCCAAAACGGCCGAATTGGGTTTAGATCAGCCGCTTTCCGTGCAGTTGTTGCATTATTTATCGGATGTTGCGCCGCTTTCGGTGTTGGATGTTACACACCAAGTACCTTATCAATATGTGCGCTTGTTTCCGGTGGGCACCGACCGTTATTTTATTATAAAATGGCCTTACTTGCGCGAATCGTACCAGACAGGTCGGCCAGTAGCCGCCATGCTTGCTTCGGCCATCCCGGCTACCGCTTTGTTGGCTGTTGCTGCGCTGCTATTTGCGTTGTTGCTGGGTATTCCTTTGGGGATATTTGCGGCCCTGCGTCCACGCTCCTTTTGGGATAGTGGTATTTCCATGTTGACGGTATTGGGATATTCCTTGCCTTCTTATGTTGCTGCCATGTTGTTGGCTTTGTTGTTTGGGTATGCTTTTGGGAGTATTACCGGACTCAATGTGCAAGGCGGTATTTTTGTGCTGGATGATTTTGGCGATTGGCACACGGAATGGAAAAACCTGATCCTGCCTGCCCTGGCTTTGGGCATGCGCCCGGTAGCCCTCATCACCCAACTCACCCGCAGCGCCATGCTCGATGTTTTATCGCAGGATTATGTGCGAACGGCCTTGGCAAAAGGACTTCCTTTTTATCGGGTGGTGTACAAACATGCGTTGCGCAATGCCCTCAATCCGTTGGTATCGGCGGTTTCTTCCTGGTTTGCGGCCTTGTTGACGGGTGCTTTTTTTGTAGAAAACGTATTTAGTTTTAAAGGCCTGGGAGATTTGACCATTCAGGCGCTCCTGAATTTTGATTTGCCCGTGGTACTTGGCTGTGTTTTGTTTACGGCTACTGTATTTGTGGTGATTAATTTAATCACGGATGTGTTGTATGTTTGGGTGGATCCTCGGGTAATTTTGGAGTAAAAAGGGGGGGGCGAGCGCACGTAGGGTAAAAAAGGGGTTCCACGGAGAAGCTCGGAAGAACGGAGTTTCACAGAGTTTTTATTTGTTCTGTTTCCACCCGTTCTTCCGAACTTTTCATGGAACCCTTTTTTCTCCGCGCAACTCCGTACCTCTGAGCTCCTCCGTGGAACCCCTTTTTTTTCCGTGGAACCCTCCTTTTTTCTCTACCCGAACATGGCTTTTTTATACCGGGCATTCACTTCCGTCCAGTTCACCAAATTATAAAAGGCGCTGATATAGTCCGGGCGTTTGTTCTGGTATTTCAGGTAATAGGCGTGTTCCCACACATCCAGGCCAAGCAACGGCGTGCCGCTTTGCTTCACAATTTGGAGCATCAATGGATTGTCTTGATTGGGCGTCGTGGTAATAAACAGCCCTTTGTCTTTCCCGATGCACAACCATGCCCAGCCAGAGCCGAACACACTTTTGGCTGCTGCCGTGAATTGCTCTTTAAATTTGTCGTAAGAACCAAAGGTGGTGTTGATGGCCGCCAACAAATCGCCTGTAGGTGCGCCACCAGCATTGGGGGCCAGGGTTTGCCAGAAAAAGGAGTGGTTCCAGTGACCGCCGCCGTTGTTGCGTATTTTTTTGTCAGCATCGCTGCTGGTAATCCGGGCAATGATATCGTCCAGTTCATAATCGACGTACACCGTTTCTTTTACAGCGTCGTTGAGGTTGGTTACGTACGCTGCATGGTGTTTGCCGTGGTGGATTTCCATGGTCATTTTATCAAAATGCGGCTCCAGGGCATCAGTTGCATAGCCTAAGGCCGGCAATTCGAAGGGTTTGGAGCGGCGTATTTTGGGGGAAGGTAAAGTAGGGCCAACAGGGGTAGCGGCCGATTTGGCCACCGATTTACAAGCATTTAAAAACGAAGCAGAAGCCGCCGCAACACCCAGCAAGAGGCTTGATTTCAGAAAGGTTCTTTTTTCCATGAATTTGTTTTTTTAAAATTTATGCACCGGAGCATTCGGTTTTGCGCAATCGGATTGGAACGGTCCAGCAGCATTGTACAAAACCCAATGCGGCGGAGCGTTATCGGATTTGAATGCCCAAATTACGGGAAAATAACCGAATTTCGGCATGCGCCTGCGTAACATTTAAAGAATCATTGCATAAATTAACGTACTTTTGCCGTAATTTCCCACCGACCATTCACACAGCAATGAATCAAGACGAGTTGAATATTTCAGAAGTATCAGAAGAAACGGAGCCAATCGAAAACGAGGCAGTTACAAACCCCTTGAATGAAGTCGACGCCCAGGTGGCAAGCGAACCGGATGGGCAAACAGCAAGCGAAACCGATGAACAAGCGGGCGCAGAAGACCTCTTTGAACGCCAGGAATTTGTGGCCGACCCCAAGCAAGGACTGGTGCGGGTAGATAAGTTCCTGATGGAACGCATGGCCCATAAATCGCGCAGCAAAGTTCAAAGCGCCATTCGCGCGGGTTCGGTTACGGTAGACGACAAGGAAATCAAACCTAATTATAAGGTAAAACCCGGCAATACCATTACCATCTTGCTTCCGCGTTCGCTGGATGAAATGCATGATATTTTGCCGCAGAACATCCCGCTCGACATTGTATACGAGGACGAAGACGTGATGATCGTGAACAAGCCTTTTAAAATGGCGGTTCATCCAGGGGTCGGCATCCCAAATGGTACCTTGGTGAATGCGGTTGCCTGGCACTTGCAGGAACAACTGGCCACCTTGCCCATCAAAGACGGCAATGAAGCCAACCGCGCCGGTATTGTGCACCGCATCGACAAAGACACCACCGGATTGATGGTAGTGGCTAAAAACGATTTCGCCATGGCCAGTCTAGCCAAACAGTTTTTCCACCATACCATCGAACGCAAATACACGGCACTGGTGTGGGGCGACCTGGACGAAGATTCCGGCACCATTCGCAGCTATATTGGCCGCAATCCCAACGACCGCAAGTTGTTTATGGTGTTTCCAGAAGGCGAGGAAGGCAAGTTTTCGATCACCCATTGGAAGGTCATTGAGCGTTTTTATTACGTGACCCTCATTGAATGTCAGTTGGAAACCGGCCGTACCCATCAGATCCGCGTACACATGAAATCCATCGGACATACCTTGTTTGGGGATCCACGGTACGGCGGCAACCAGATTTTGAAAGGTACATTGTACTCCAAGTATAAGTTTTTTGCTGAAAAATGTCTGCACATGCTGCCCCGGCAGGCCTTGCATGCGCGCGTACTTGGGTTCACGCATCCACGCACGGGCGAACACATTCGCTTCGAATCTGAACTGCCCCACGACATGCAATCGACCATTGATGCCTGGCGCGAATATGTGCAGGCGCGTAAAGAGACCATTTAACAGACTATGGAGCATTCCCACCCTCCTGTTCGGATCAATACAAATGTTGTTTTGGATGAAATTCTTCGCCCAAAACGCACCGTTTTTATTGTAAATCCCAAAGCGGGTATTCAATCCCAACGGCGTATTCAGGAAAGTGTCGATAAAAACCTCGACCACCGCAAGTTCGAGTATGGCATCTGGTACACCGAAAAACCAGGCCATGCCAGTGAATTGGTACAAAAAGCCAAGGCCGAAGGCTACGAAATCATTGTAGCGGTGGGCGGCGACGGTTCGGTGAATGAAATCGGATCGGCGATGCTGGATACCGACCTGCAATTGGGCATCATCCCGGCAGGTTCGGGCAACGGATTGGCCATGCACCTTGGCTACGGGCGCAACATGGACGCGGCCATCCGCAAACTCAATACCGCCCAGGTAAAAACATTTGATTGTGGCCTGTTCAATGGGCGTCCATTTATCAATTTGGCCGGAATTGGTTTCGATGGACTGGTATCTAACCTCATGCAAGGCAGTTATTGGCGCGGATTTATCCCGTATTTTATGAAATCGGTAGAAGCGGGTTTGGTGTATACCGCCAAAGAATGCCTGATTGAAATAGACGACCGCAGTTTTACCGAGAAATGTTTTGCCATCACGGTTGCCAATGGCCCCATGTACGGTTACAACGTCACCATCGCACCCGATGCCTTGATGGATGACGGTTTTTTTGAACTTGTAATCTTGAAAGATGCGCCGAAATGGCAGTATTTTGCAGCCGTTCCCGCTACCCTCAATGGCCGTATTTACGATGCCGAGTTTGTGGCGCACTACAAAACCAAAAAGGTGAAAATCACCACGGAAGGCGATAATTATATCCACCTCGATGGAGAAGGACTGACGATGCGCGGGGAAATGAATTTTGAGATCAAGCCCAAGGCGCTGAAGGTTTTGGTGCCGAAGGTTGTAAAAGATGCATAATTTGAAATTATAATGGCAAAAAAACAACAAAACGGCGGTTTCGTTTTCTCTACCAATCCTGATTTTCAGTTAAACCAGGAAGAAGACACCACAGAAACCCTCGCGCCGGAAAAACAGATCCTGCGCATCTGGCTCGAACGTGTGAAAGGCGGCAAAGAAGCCACGGTCATCAAAGGATTTATCGGAACGGATGACGACATCGAAGCGTTGGCCAAACTGTTGAAGAACAAATGCGCAAGTGGTGGCAATGCCAAAGACGGCATTATCCTGGTACAAGGCGACCACCGCGACAAGGTGCTGGCCTTGCTGCTGGATCAAGGTTATAAAAACACAAAAAAAGCGGGCGGATAACGTTCGTCTGCACACAATGCCATGAAAATCAATTCCTTACTACCCGTTTTTTGTTGGATATTTTTGGCTTTGTTTGCCATCGACTGTACCCCACGCCGCAGCGGCGCGGTGGATACTCGCCCACCGGTGAAGCCCGGCACCAAACCCAATAAATACGAACCCATCGACACGGTGCGCTGGACGGACCCCGCCAATCCGAAACCACCGATTCAAAATGGCCCCGGCAAACGTCCGAACAACGAAACAGGCAATTTTAGCAAAGAAACTTATCGCATCGCGCTTTTGTTGCCCTTTCTGACCAACCAGGCCCAGCAAGGTACGGTACCTGAAAAAAGTAAACTTGGGCTCCAGTTTTATACCGGGGTAAAAATCGCCCTCGAAGCACATTCTAAAGCCGGCGGACCAAATATTCAACTCGATGTATACGATACGCAAGCTACAGATGCCGATTTTCAGGCCGTTTTAAACAACCGCAACCTGGCAAAAGCGCAGGTGCTTGTCGGCCCGATCCGCAACTCCCACGTGCAACGCGCGGCCGAATGGGCCAAAACCAATCGGAAAATCCTGATTTCACCCGAATCACCCAGTTCGGGCATCGCCACGCAACAACCCGATTTTATCCAAATCAATCCTTCCTTACGCGCACATTGCGAGATGATCGCCCAATATGTCAACGCACGCATGAAAAACAGCACGGTTACCCTCTTGTGCAAACAAAAAGAAGCCGATCGCCTGCCGTATTTTCAAGATTACCTGAAAGCCATCGGTGCAGCCCCATACGGCGAAATGATTGTGCCCGATGAAACCCTGAATTTTGACAAAACGAATTTTGCGCCTTTTTTCAAACCGGGCAAAACCGCTGTATTTATTCTGCCGACCTGGGCCAGTCAGGATTTCGTGATGGCTTTTTTCCGCAAGTTAAAAGCAGTTAAAGGCAATAACGCCGTGGCTGTATTCGGGATGCCGCAATGGAAAAACTTCGAAAGCATCGATCCGGAGTATTTGTTGGCCTTGAATGTACACATCACGGCTGCCAGTTATATTCCTGATCAATCACCTGAAATACAAGCGTTTCAACAGGCTTTTTATGATAAAACGGGCACCATTCCCGATGAAGACGGGTTCAATGGCTACGACATAACCCGTTGGTTGTGTACGATGTTGGGCAATTACGGGTTGTCCTTTCCCGAGCGTTTGCAAGGCAATGACCAGCATCTGCTGCATGGAAACTTTCATATGGTGCCAGTGTTCAACGATGGGGTAGTGGGCGATGCGTTTAAACCATATGATTATATGGAGAATAAGTTTGTGCATATTCTGCAGTTTAAAAAATATGGCTTTGAGCCTGTTGAATGATAAATTCAAAATGATGAAATCCGTACGGACAGGTCGTGACCTGTCCTCAATCCGCGCCCTGTCCTCAATCTGCACCCTCGTACGGACAGGTCGTGACCTGTCCAAAATCATTCAAAAATCATGAAAACACCCCTTGCAATGAAACGCCTCGTACGGACAGGTCGCGACCTGTCCCTCCTTGCCCTCTTATGCTGCAGCTGCATGCGCACGGCATCCCTGACCGTATTGCAACCTGCGCAAATGACCTTGCCCGAGCACATTTCCACCGTTGCCGTGGTCGATCGCAGCAAACCTTCCAATGGCTGGTTGAATACCCTGGAGGGATTGATTACCGGTGAAGCCATCGGACAAGACCGCCAAAGCCGCAATGAAGCCGTGCGCGGTTTGACTGCTGCCCTGGAGCGTACCCCACGATTCAAAGTAAAACCCACGGGCATTGAAAAAACTGGCAGCAAAGCAGGCGTCGGCATGCCACCACCGCTGGATTGGTCTGAAGTGGAACAAATATGTGCTGATTATGGCACCAATGCCTTGGTTACCATCGAATCGTTCGACTCCGACAACAACGCCAGCGCCCAAAAAGTAACCACCAAACGCAAAGACAAAAACGGGAAAGAATACCTCGATGTCAGCTTCAACAGCCGCCAACGCACGGGCGTACGCATGGGCTGGCGCTTGTACGATCCGAAAACCAGAATTATCCTCGACGAGTTTACCACCGACGATTACCTTGAACGGACCGGTTCTGGTACCACCGAACGCGCGGCACTCAGCAATTTGCCCTCCCAGGTAAATGTTTCGCGCAATGTTGCCTACAATGGCGGCATGCGTTATGGCGCACGGATCGCACCGGTATATGTAAATATCAGTCGACAATACTACGCCAAAGCCAAAGGCCCCAAAGCCGAAATGAAAGAAGCCGCCCGATTTGCTGGCAGCGGGAATTGGGACCGTGCCGCCGCGATTTGGCAAAAAATTGCAGACCAATCGACCCAGCCTAGAAAAGCAGCCGGACGCGCCGCCTATAACATGGCCATTGCCGCCGAACAAAAAGGCGAATTGGACATTGCCCTCAGTTGGGCCGAAAAAGCCTGGACCCAATTTGGCAATAAAAAAGCACGGTACTACATCAATGTCCTGAAAATGCGCCAAAACGACGAGCGCAAAGTAGAAGGGCAAATGAATCATAAAAAGGCATAACACAATATGTCCATCGGCACGGAAGACATTCATCGGAACGAAGGGTTGAGTGAGGAACAGGTGAAGCGCCGGTTTGCCGCGTTTTTGCGCGCGTTTTACCGCGATCGTTTCGAACCTTTGCCCAACTCCATCGAAACCAGCCTCGACAATATGGGGGAAGGCGGGATTGTGGCCGATGGCATCATGCGTTTCCGAAAAAGCGATGGCACCCCCTTCACTTGTGCCTATGAGGCTACCTCGCGCGACAAAGCCGAAGAAGTAAAATATGCCCTCAACCTAGTCTATTTCCTGTGGGATTGTGCCGCTTTCGGTATGGTATGCGCCGCTTTCGCCTGTTTTGTCGCTTTTGTCGCCAATTTGAAATGGCTCATCAGCCTGCATGGCATTGGCATTTTTGGTTTTTTGCTGGGAGTCGGTATGATCGGCTTTTTTGCCTGGTATTTTACCCTCAATAAGTGGCGTAAATACCGCTACATCTACGCAATCCAACAGTTTAAACAATATGCGGCCGACGAACAATGGATCGCCCTGGCTGAAGACGTATTTCCTTCGCCGATTGATCCGTATTTGCTTGAATTGCGGCAACAATGCGTGTTCAGCGGCTTCGGTTTAGCGATTGTGTCCCTCGATGCCGAAACCCGGGTGCTGTGCGCACCAACCCGCCTGCGCATATACGGAGAAGGTCGCAAAATGATCCATTGGCTCACCCGCGCCCAATGGTACCAACAAATGACCGGTGGTGCAGGCGACAATTTCCATATTCCCCTGCCCAATGCCTGGACCGCCATGGTCAATTTGATCAGCCGTCCCTTCCGGTTTTATTTTTGGGATCCCGTGCAAAAACAAATTTGGGGCTTGCTTAGCCGACCATTTGGCCATACCGCATCTGCCTACCACCGGTTTATGCGCGGACAAACCACCCAGAAATTTGTGTTTTTGTTTGCCCTTAGTATTTGCACCTACTTGAGTTACCAGGTTTTATCGATCCAGGACGAAAACATCGCCGACCTCGAAATTTTTAAAAACTGGCGCGCCAAGCCCAATCCGGAAGAGCAGCCCAATTTTAATATACAAGGCAGTACCATTCCATACGACGGAAAATATACCGGCGTGCCCAAGCAATACCCACAAACAGAAGAAGACGTAGAGACCATTGATTTGACTGCCGGCATTGAAGACGAGGTAAAAGCTACACGTTTGCCCGTTGCCAAGCCGCCTGCGGGCTCGTCGGGAAAAGTCACCAAAATCTTGTCGCCCAAACCCATTGAAAAGCCCAAGGTCATTGATGGTTGTGCCGCCATCAAAGGCAAAGCGGGTTGGATGATTCAGGACAATGTATTCAGCAACCGCGATTTTACCACGCGGCGGGTTGCGGCCCTCAAAGCAGGCAATATTCCGTGCAGTTGGGCAGCGCAATCCTGTTTGAATGCTGGTGCGGAAGGTTTTTTTATCTGGCTGGGCGATATATACAACGATGTGGGCGCGGCGCGGAAAAAAGTCACCGAACTGGAGAAGGCGATGAAAAAAGCCGGGCTGTTGCGGGGGCGGTTGTTGGTTCGAAAAATTTAAACACCAACCTTGCTCGCGCGGGGTTCCAACCCCGTGTGCCGATCAATCGGGCTCTGCCCGAATTACCCAACCATCCCTGTTTTTTATCTTAATTTTGCGAAGGACTAAGCCTTTGTTTCAACCTTGCTCGCGCGGGGTTCCAACCCCGTGTGCCGATCAATCGGGCTCTGCCCGAATTACCAAATCATCCCTGTTTTTTATCTAAATGTTGTAAAGGACCAAGCCTTTGTTTCAACCTTAATTGTTACCTCGGGCGGAGCCCATTGCTGTCTAAAACCTTTTAACTATCAGACTATCAAGCAATTGTGGGCTACCCTTGCACATTTCGATGACGA
>JAIYAP010000059.1 GCA_027488935.1 Saprospiraceae bacterium
GATGAGTGATGAGTGATGAGTGATGAGTGATGAGTGATGAGTGATGAGTGATGAGTGATGAGTGATGAGTGATGAGTGAAAAAACAAACGAATGCCAAATATTCACAAATTAAAAAACACTCATCACTCATCACTCATCACTACCCACTACTTTTCATAGGTAAACCCCCTTTTTGGAACATGAAATTTTTTAAAATGCACCGTTTTTTAACAATTATTTTGTTTATGGCAATATATTTGCCAGGCGTTTGGGCGCAGGGAAATCGCGATTTTATGCGGGAGACTGGAAAAATAAACGTTGTAGTAGGCGTTATTTTGCTGATTTTCATCGGAATTGTGTGGTTTCTGTTGCGTATTGAACGTAAACTAACCAAATTAGAGCACCAACTCAAGGAAGAAAAACAATGAGTGGACACATCAGTTTTTTTAAAAGCGTAGAAAACTACGTGGACAAAGCCGCCTCCTTTACCGACATCCCGCGTGGATTGGTCGAGCAAATTAAGGCCTGCAATCTCGTATTGCAAATTCGTTTTCCAGTGCGTGTAGGCAACGATTATGAGGTAATTGAAGCCTATCGCGTACAGCATAGTCACCACCGACTCCCGACAAAAGGCGGGATTCGTTATGCTGAAAGCGTTGACCAAGACGAAGTAATGGCCCTCGCGGCCTTGATGACTTACAAATGCGCGCTGGTGGACGTTCCATTCGGCGGTGCAAAAGGGGGCATTAAAATTAATCCAGCCAATTATACGGTGGAGCAACTCCAAAACATCACCCGCCGCTACACCACCGAATTGATCAAAAAGAACTTTATCGGACCTGGCATCGACGTGCCAGCGCCCGATTATGGTACTGGTCCCCGTGAAATGGCTTGGATTCTCGACACTTACCAGGCTTTCCGCCACGGTGAAATCGACTCCATCGGCTGTGTTACCGGCAAACCTGTTACCCAAAATGGTATTCGTGGTCGCGCAGAAGCAACCGGTCGCGGGGTGTTTTATGGCCTGCGCGAATGTTTATCGCATGCCGAAGACATGGCCAAAATTGGTCTGACAAAAGGCATGGCAGGCAAAACCATGGTCGTACAAGGCCTCGGTAATGTGGGTAGCAATACCGCCTTGATCAGCCAGCAGGAAGGCGATGCCAAAATTATCGGTATTGCTGAACGTGAAGGCTCCATTTACAGTGCCAATGGCATCAATGTTGAAAAACTGATGGCATTCCGCAAAGAAACGGGCTCCATCATTGGCTTTCCTGGCACCGAACACATCGGAGACGCCTCTGCAGCACTCGAACTTGAATGCGATATCCTCGTTCCTGCCGCTTTGGAAAATCAAATTACGCTTAAAAATGCCGACCGCATCAAAGCAAAAATCATTGCTGAAGCGGCCAACGGACCGATCACTGCCGACGCAGATCCAATTTTGTTGAAAAAAGGTATTTTGATCCTGCCCGACTTTTACATCAACGCGGGCGGTGTTACGGTTTCTTACTTCGAATGGTTGAAAAACTTGTCGCACCACCGTTTTGGTCGCTTAGAAAATCGCTTTCAAAACGAAGCGTTTACAGGCATCCTCAACAAAGTGGAAGAAATGACCGGCAAAACCATCAATGCACGTGAAAAGGATTTCCTCACACGTGGTGGCACCGAAGTTGAATTGGTAAATTCTGGCTTGCAAGACACCATGGTGGTGGCTTACCAACAGATTCGCGAAACCCTGTTACAGCATTCCGACATACAGGATGTACGTACAGCGGCATTCGTGTGCTCCTTGAAAAAAATTGCGTCCGACTATGTGTCGATGGGCATTTTCCCATAGTAGCAAAGCCTGAAAGCAGGCTTAACAAAAAATTCATTTTCAAAAAGGTTGAATCGACAGGTTTTGTTTGGCATGTTTTGCCCGACGCCCGTTGTTTCAACCTTTTTTTATTAAAATTGGGTCAATTGTCAATTTGCGGCAAATTTATTTTGGTCAAAAATGAAAAACGGCCGATTTGGGCCTCCGGATTTTAAACGATCAGCGACAAAAACGCTTTGTTAACAAAATTAACAGAGGTTAATTTAAAATTTACTTGCCTATTATTTTTTGTTGGCCTACCTTTGGGGAAATTTTGAAGACCAAAATAAAATTTTCTAAAGCCTAATCCGCTATGTCAGAGAAACTGGATAAAATCGACTTGAAGATTCTGAAGATTCTTCAGGAGAACAGCAAGATCACGAACCTTGACCTTTCCAAAAAAATTGGATTGTCGCCAGCCCCAACCCTTGAACGTGTAAAAAAACTGGAGCAAAGCGATATCATCCAAAGTTACCACGCGATGGTGAACCCGCAAATGATGGGTTTAAACGTTAAAACCTTCGTACTGGTATCATTAGCTTGGAAAAAAGAGAACGCCCTGAATAACTTCCTTGAAAAAATCAGCCAAATTGATGAGGTAACTGAATGTTACATCATCACGGGCGAAGCAGATTTTTTGATGAAAATTGTTTGCAAGGACATTCCTACCTACGAACAACTGTTGTTCAAAACCATCAGCCAGATTGAAGAAATCGAGCGCCTGAAAACTTTGATGACCTTGTCTACGGTGAAAGATTCTAAAATTTTGCCTTACAACTACGACGAAAAATAGGCGACATACCCGCCTAAAACCCGATTACGTTGATAACAAGCGTTGTTCCATATATTTTGGAATGACGCTTGTTTGTTTTATACAACGCTTTTCGCACAAGAAATACCAAACATGCGCAAGATGATTTATAGATTTGGGCCTAAAATCTATATTCGCATGCTTAAGTCTGTTTCTCTATGGAATGCTCGTTTTTTCTGCACCGGAATCGCCCTGCTTTTAATCGTTAGTATGCAGGCGCAGGACTTGCCCATTGCGCGCAACCTGCAAAAAGCTTATACGAAAGGAACGCGCAGTACCGATGGTCAGCCTGGAACAAAATATTGGCAAAACAAGGCTGATTACGACATTTATATCACCTTCTCCCCTACTACCCGCCTCATTTCCGGCACGGTAAGCATTCAATACATAAATAATAGTCCGGATACCTTGCGGGAAGTTGTTTTCAAACTTTACCCTAATCTGTACAAAAAAGGCGCTCAGCGGCTCATGGAAATCAGCCCGGAGGATGCCGGTGATGGTCTCATCATTGAAACTTTATCCGTCGATGGCGCGCAAATTAAAGCCGCCGATTATAGAATCAGCAGTACCAACATGGTTGTGCGGCCAAAATCTATACCGCCTGGCAAAAGCACCCAGTTTAAAATTGCCTACAATTATACGCTCAATAAAGACTCGCATATTCGAACAGGACAAGTTGACCCCGGCGCCTGGTTTATCGCCTATTGCTTTCCACGCATTGCCGTGTACGATGATATTGATGGCTGGAACCGCAACCAATACCTGGGTACGCAAGAGTTTTACAATGACTTTTGTGATTTTAAAGTAGCGGTAAAAGTTCCTAAGAATTACATCGTTTGGGGCACCGGCGATCTTACCAATTGCAGCGAAGTATTGCAGGCAAAATATTGCGAACGCCTTGCAGAAGCCGAAAAAAAGGATGATAATGTCTTTGTTGTGGATAGCACGGACCTGAAAACAGGCAATATCACCGTGCAAAACCCTGCAAATACTTTTCGCTTTGAGGCTAAAAACGTAACCGACATTGCCCTGGCCATCAGCAACCATTATGTATGGCAATCGACCAGCCTGGTGGTGGATCCGGAAAGCAAGCGGCGCACCAGGGTTGATGCGGTATTCAATCAGCAGCACCTGGATTACTTTTGGGTAATCGACGACGCGCGTAAAACGGTGGAATCCATGAGTTACCGCTTTCCAAAATGGCCTTTCCCGTACAACCACATCACGGTGTTTGATGGATTAGACCAAATGGAATACCCCATGATGGTCAATGATAACCCGATAGAAGACCGTGCAGAAAGCATTGAACTAACCGACCACGAAATTTTCCATACCATGTTTCCCTTCTATATGGGCACCAATGAAACAAAATATGGCTGGATGGACGAAGGCTGGGCGACCATCGGGGAATGGTTGGTCTCCCCCATGATCGATTCGAGTATCGTGGACGATTATGGCATGTATCCGTACGAACGCTTTGCCGGTACCGAAATAGATTTGCCCATTATGACCCTTACCACCCAAATGAACGGACCAGGCATGATGATTAACTCGTATCCCAAACCTGCACTGGGTTATTTGTTCGTGAAAGATATGTTGGGCGATGCGCTGTTTTTTAAGGGATTGCACCATTATATTAAGACGTGGAACGGCAAACACCCCATTCCGTACGATTTTTTCAATTGTATGAACCAGGGTAGCGGGGTAAACCTTAATTGGTTTTGGAAAGTATGGTTTTTCGAAAATGGCGTACCCGACCTTGCCATCGCGCAGGTAAACGAGCGAAAATCCAGCATTACCATCGAATCAAAAGGAAACAAGCCTACGCCGATCGACCTGACGATTACATACGTTGACCAACAAACCGAACAAATACACCGCAGCATTGAGGTTTGGAAAGAGGGCGCAAAAACCATCGAAATAAAGTATAAAGGTGGTAAAAAGATCCAAAAAGTGCAATTAGGCAGCACCTACACCCCGGATATTGACAAATCGAACAATATTTATATGCCTGCCGGAAAATAATTGACCCACAATTTCATTCCTGCATAACCCATTTTTACGCTATGTTTTCAGCAAATACCTACCAAAGCCGCCGCGACCAGTTGAAAAAAGACCTCGGATCAGGGCTGGTGCTTTTTCTCGGTAATAACGACCTGGGCATGAATTACCCGGGAAACACCTACCATTTTCGGCAGGATAGTAGTTTTTTATACTTTTTTGGCATTGACAAACCAGGTTTGGCTGCGATCATTGATATTGATGCCAACCGTGAAATCCTGTTTGGTGACGATTTGAGCATGGAAGACATCGTTTGGATGGGCACCATGCCGTCCATCAAGCAACTCGGCGCACAAGTGGGCGTACAGGAAACCCTGCAATTTCGCAGACTCGCCGGTGTTGTTAAAAACGCACGTAAATCAGGCCAATCCATCCATTTTTTGCCGCCTTATCGAGACGCTAATAAATTGCTGCTCAAAGATCTATTGAATATCCCTTTGCCCAAGTTGAAAGAGGCCGCGTCGGTTCCGCTCATTAGAGCCGTGGTAGATCAACGTTCCGTCAAATCGGCAGAGGAAATTGCTGAAATGGAACGCGCCCTGCGAACCACTGGGCACATGCACACGGCAGCCATGCGTGAAGCACAAATAGGTACTTCTGAAGCAGCTTTAGCCGGATTGGTAACGGGCGTTGCTGTAGCGGGAGGCGGAAATTTATCCTATCCGGTTATTTTGACCACCGACGGACAAATTTTACACAACCACCATCACCACCATACGCTTGAAAAAGGTCGTTTGTTGCTGGGTGACTTTGGCGCTGAAACCGCCATGCATTATGCAGGTGATATTACCCGAACGTTTCCAGTAGACCGCAAATTCACCACCAAGCAACGCGAAATATATGAAATCGTATTGGACGCTGAAGTCCACGCGATCGCCACGCTGAAGCCGGGCATCACCTATCAATCGGTGCACCTGGAAGCCGCTTTGCGCATGGCAGAAGGCTTAAAAAAACTCGGCTTGATGCAGGGCGATATGCAAGAAGCCGTGCAATTGGGCGCCCATGCTTTGTTTTTCCCACATGGCCTGGGCCACATGATTGGCTTGGATGTGCATGATATGGAAGATCTGGGCGAACAATACGTTGGATATGATGAAACCGTGCAGCGGAGTACCTTGTTTGGAACCGCCTATTTGCGCCTTGCCCGCCAGTTACAGCCCGGTTTTGTGCTTACGGTTGAGCCTGGTTTGTATTTTATCCCCCAATTGATCGATCAATGGAAGCGTAAAAAGATGTTTGAACAATTTATCAACTATCCTGCACTTAAAAAATACCGTGACTTTGGTGGCATTCGCATTGAAGATAACGTATTGATTACCAAGGATGGACACCGCGTTTTAGGAGACCCAATACCTAAAACGGTAGCAGATGTAGAAGCCCTTCGTTCCTAAAAGGCATTAACAAGATGGAATTTGGCAAATTGCCTTCAGTAGAAAACGTTGATTTTACCTTGCCCCCCGACCCGGAGCAGAACCTGGCAGTATTGCAGTCTTTGCAAGCGCGCAGCGGACCACCTGTGCTGTATCTTGGGGCAACCGGCTACAATATGAAGCCCTGGGTTGGAACATGGTATCCGAAAGGAACGAAAGACCGCGATTTTTTGGCTGCTTACGGACGGCAATTCAACACCATCGAACATAATACAACCCATTATCGGATACCGGATGAAAATATGGTGGATCGATGGCGGGAAGAAACACCGGATGATTTTCGTTTTTGCCCTAAAATCCCGCAAGTCATTAGCCATAGTGGCAATTTGGGGCTAAACAACCCGTTAAATCAACGGTTTTGTGAAGCAATCGCCGGCCTGGGAAACAAACTAGGTTGCTGTTTTATGCAATTGCCGCCCCATTTTAGTACCCAGCAATTGATGGTACTGGAGCAATACCTGGAACGTTTCCCACGCGGCATCCCGTTATCGGTAGAAGTGCGGCATCCTTCCTTTTTTGAAGCCACCTTAGAAGCCGAAACATTTTTTCAATTGCTTGAAAATTACCGGGTTGCAGCGATGATTACCGATGTAGCGGGTCGGCGGGACGTGTGCCACCTGCGCGTAACGTGCGCACAAACCCTCATTCGATTTGTAGGCAATGGCTTGCACCCGAGCGATTATACCCGGGTGCAGGACTGGGCCTTGCGTTTAAAATCATGGTATGCACAAGGGTTGAAGGCGGCATATCTATTTACCCATGAGCCCGATAACTTATTAGCCCCCGACTTAGCCGCCTATTGTGCAGACTACTTTAAGTCCATCATGCCAGATTTGGTGGTCCGTGGCCCTCGAGCGATTTTACCGCCCGCTTTACAGGGAAGTTTGTTTTAATAATCTAAAATGTGCCTTTGCACGCTTCCCGCTACAGAGACATGGACGTTTTAACCCAAAACCTTTCCCGGATTTAAAATTCCATTTGGATCGAAAGCCTGTTTTATTGCACGCATTAAGGCAAGTTCAGTTTCCGAAAACATAATATCCAGATAGGGTTGTTGTACGTACCCGACACCATGTTCACCTGATAATGTACCATTTACACTTTTTACAAACTTAAATATCTTACGAATGCCTTTTGGCACTTCTACAAGCCAATGTTCATCCGATAAACTGCCTTTTAGAATGTTTACATGCAGGTTTCCGTCGCCCGCATGCCCATAACACACCGATTCAAACCCGTATTCAGCCCCTACCGCTTTTACTTTTTTTAATAATTGCGGTAAAAACGCGCGCGGCACGACCGTATCTTCTTCTTTATAAATGGAATTGTGTTTCACGGCATGCGCTACATTTCTACGTAACTTCCACAAATCGATTTTGGTTGCTTCATTGTCGGCAAACAAAATTTCACCACAATCAAATTGCTCCAATACGCCCGAAATGGTTTCGCAATCTTTATACAGGGTTTCGAGGTGAAAACCATCCACCTCAATGAGCAAATGCGCTTCGGTATCGTCTGTCAGCGGAATTTGCACATCGCCCAGGTAACGCACCGCCCAGGTGATCGCATTGCGTTCCATAAACTCGAGCGCGGAAGGGGTAACACCTGCCTGAAAAATGGCCGCAACTGCCGCACATGCACTTTCTGCTGAACGAAAAGGCGCCAACATGAGCAGGTTTTGAGTCGGCAATGGCTGTAATTTCAATACAATTTTAGTAACCACACCCAAAGTACCTTCACTGCCAACCAGTAATTGGGTCAAATTATAGCCTGTGGAATTTTTCAAGGTATTGGCACCCGTCCAAATCACATCACCATTGGGCAATACTACCTCCAAGTTGAGCACATAATCCTTCACCACCCCGTATTTTACCGCCCTTGGTCCGCCGGCATTGGTATTTACATTACCACCAATAAAACTCCAACCCTTGCTCGAAGGATCCGGCGGATAAAATAAACCTTGTTCTTTTAGCGTATTTTGTAAGGTTTCGGTTACCACCCCGGGCTCTACCGTAACCTGAAAGTTTTGCGCATCAATATTCAGTATTTGATCAAAACGTTTCATCCAAATCACCACGCCTCCATGTATCGGCAAGGCACCACCTGCCAATCCAGAGCCGCCGCCGCGAACCGTTACAGGAATACGTTCTGCATTACACAAGGCCATGATCGCGCTTACTTCATCGGTATTCGCGGGAACCACAACCGCTTCTGGCAAAAAGGATAAATCTTCGGTTTCGTCGTGCCCGCAGTCGCGCAGGCTGGTTTCATCCGTCAGTAGGTAGGTTTCGCTCACTATAGACTGTAATTTTGTGCGCAGATCCGCATGAAGCGTCTGGAAGGTGTTATTTTTGCCGTGCATGAAGACTGATTTTTTGATTGCCCAATTGGAGCAACAATTTTTAAAATTATGATTATGAAACAGTTATACAGTTTGGTTGTGTACTTTTTCCTGCCTGGTATCCTAATGGCGCAGGAGATACAGGTGCCCTTAGTGGCAGAACCACACAACAAAGATAAGGCGATTTTATTCCACGTAACTGCGGGCGGTCATATTCCGGGCGCAGATATGGCCAAAAGATTTGGATTGAATGGTAGCATCGGGGGGCGCATTGAATTTATAAGCAAATCAAATTGGCTGTTGGGCGTAGAGGGCGAATTTTATTTTGGGAACGATGTGCGCGAAAACCCACTGGAAATCCTGGAACTTTCCGAAGGATATATTATTGGCAACGACCGTTCGCCTGCATCGATTTTTCTTTTGCAGCGCGGATATGGCATGGATGCGTATGTAGGGCGACTTTTTTCTGTCGGCCAAAAACGGTCTGGTATCCGTGTGACACTCGGTGGCGGATTTACCCGGCATAAAATCAGAATCCAGGATGACACCCGCTCGGTGACCCAAATCACGGGTGAATATCAAAAAGGGTACGATCGGTTTAGCGGCGGTTTGGCTCTAAATCAGTTTATTGGTTGGCAGCACGTGGGTAAAACCAGGCATGTGAATTTTACGATTGGGATTGAATGCAATCAAGGTTTTACCAATACCTTGCGCGACTGGGACTTTAATGAAATGCGCAAACTGGATGAAAACCGCCTCGATTTGCGGTTTGGCTTGCGCGCCAGTTGGATTTTACCCTTTTACATGACCAAATCGGACGAAATTTACTACTAAACCATGCGCATTGGGTATGAAATTGCTATTCGATTATATGTATTTGCAGTACAGTTTTTAGGACGATTTAATGAAAAGGCTAAAAAATGGACGGATGGCAGAAAAAATTGGCGGCCCTTGTTGCAACAACAAGTTGCCCAATGGGGAAATCAACCTGTTTTTTGGCTACATGCGGCCTCCTTGGGCGAATTTGAACAAGGGCGCCCACTCATAGAGGCAATACGCGCTCAATATCCGCACTGGAAAATCGTACTAAGTTTTTTCTCTCCATCAGGATATGAAATCAGGAAAAACTATGCTTTTGCCGATTATGTATGCTATTTACCCGCTGATACCCGCCGAAATGCCCGCGATTTTGTTGAAATCCTGCAACCCCAATTGGCGGTATTTGTAAAATATGAGTTTTGGCTGAACTACTTATTGGCCTTACACCAAAAAGGTACCCCTACCCTGCTGGTTTCCGGCATTTTTAGGCCAACGCAGCCCTTTTTTCAATGGTATGGTGCCTTATGGCGGCAAATGTTGAGCGCATTCACCTATTTTTTTGTACAAAATGAGGCTTCTGCGCAGTTATTAGGCCAAATCGGTTTCCGTAATGTGACCATTGCGGGCGATACCCGAATCGACCGAGTCTTGAAAATTGTACAAGAGGCCCAACCCATTCCGATCGCGGCCCAATTCAAAATATCCAGTGAATACCCCATCATGATCGTAGGCAGTTCGTGGGAGGCCGATGAAAAGGTGTACTTGCCGGTATTTCAAAAAAAGGAATTTCAACATTTTAAAACAATCATTGCGCCGCATTCCCTGTTGCCTGCATCAATTCAAAAACTGGAACAACCAATCGCCCAGTTTTCAAAAAGTATTCGATACAGCCAGGCTGATGGGGTGGATTTGGTGCCTTATTCAACCTTGATCATCGATAACATCGGCATGTTGAATCAGTTGTACCAATATGGGAATATTGCTTACATTGGAGGTGGGTTTGGAAAAGCGATCCACAATGTGCTGGAGCCTGCCGCATGGGGCTTGCCCGTTATTTTTGGCCCAAAACACAAAAAATTTGAAGAAGCCCTTCAATTGGTAAAATTAGGAGGCGCCTTTGATATTGAAAACCAGGATGATTTGGAACGGATTTTGAGATATTTGGCAGATCCAGGACAATATACACGTGCTTCAGCTGCTGTGAGAGCCTGGCTAGAGGCAAATAAAGGGGCCTCCCTCAAAATATTATCATTTTTAACAGAAATTCTTGCTCAAAAGGCCGAATAAATGGTCGTCCCCTTTCTACTTTTGCAGAATCTGCCTCAAACAGGGCATCTTTCTTTCTTCTAACAACTTCTTCTTTTCTTCTTCTTGCAATGACAGGTTCTAGTATTACAATTAAAAAGGGTAAACTCAAGGTGCCCAACGACCCCATTATTCCTTTTATCGAAGGCGACGGTACCGGACCCGATATTTGGGCAGCAGCGGTGCGCGTTTTGGATGCAGCCGTTGAAAAAGCCTACAAAGGCAGCCGGAAAATTTTCTGGCAGGAAGTATTGGCGGGCGAAAAAGCCTTTAAACAAACGGGCAGTTGGTTGCCAGACGAAACTTTGAAAGTGATTGACGAATATAAAGTTGCGATCAAAGGTCCTTTGACGACACCGGTTGGCGGTGGTATTCGTTCGCTAAACGTTGCTTTGCGTCAGCAATTGGATTTGTATGCCTGTGTACGTCCAGTTCAATACTTTAAAGGTGTGCCAAGTCCGGTAAAAGAACCACAACTGGTAAATATGACCATTTTCCGTGAAAATACGGAAGATATTTATGCGGGCATCGAATACCTGGCAGGTACGGATGAGTGTAAAAAACTCATGAACTTCCTGGAAACAGAACTGGGTGTAAAAAATATCCGCTTCCCGAATACTTCTTCCTTGGGTATCAAACCTGTTTCGAAAGAAGGTACGGAGCGTTTGGTGCGTGCGGCCTTGTTGGATGCCTTGAAAAACAAGCGCAAATCCTTGACTTTGGTCCACAAGGGCAACATCATGAAGTTTACAGAAGGTAAATTCAAAGATTGGGGCTACGAACTGGCTGAACGCGAATTTGGCAATCAGGTATTCACTTGGGCTGCTTACGACCGGATTAAAGCCGAAAAAGGCGAAGATGCGGCCAATGCAGCACAAAGCGAAGCCGTTGCCGCCGGCAAAATGATCGTTAAAGACGTGATTGCCGATGCGTTTTTGCAACAAATTCTCCTGCGTCCATCTGAATATGATGTAATCGCAACCTTGAATTTGAATGGCGACTATATTTCCGATGCCTTGGCTGCACAAGTAGGTGGTATTGGTATCGCTCCAGGTGCCAACATTAATTACATCACGGGCCACGCTATTTTTGAAGCAACCCACGGTACCGCACCAAAATACGCCGGTAAGGACGTGGTAAATCCATCTTCTGTAATTCTTTCGGGCGTAATGATGCTCGAATACATGGGTTGGGACAAAGCAGCAAAATTGATCGTAAAAGGATTGGAACGCAGCATTCGCAAAAAACGCGTCACGTATGACTTCGAACGTTTGATGAAAGGTGCTACCAAATTGAAATGTTCTGAATTCGCAACAGAGATTATTACCAATATGTAATACCAAAGGGAGCAAACCTGCTGAAAATCAGGGGTTTGCTCCCCTAATTAACGCTTGCACATTCCAAAGCATCGGATAACCCATCCGTTAACGTACCTTTGCGGCAAATTATATGGAATGGAAGTTTCTTTTGACGCGTTGAATTTGAATACCCCCCTGCTGAATGCCCTAAAAGACTTGGGTTTCGAGCAGCCAACCCCCATACAGGTAAAAGCATTCCCTGTAATTATGTCGGGCCGTGATGTAGTCGGAATTGCCCAAACAGGTACCGGAAAAACCTTTGCTTACCTCCTGCCTATCCTGCGCCAGCTTACTTTTTCGCAGCAAAAAGATCCCCGGGCTTTGATTATTGTCCCTACACGCGAGTTGGTGATTCAATTAGTGGGTGAAATTCAAAAACTGACTACTTATATGACTGTGCGCGCCCTGGGTGTGTATGGCGGCACCAATATTAATACCCAAAAAATTGAAGTACTCAAAGGTTTGGATATTCTTGTAGGTACGCCTGGTCGGTTGATGGACCTTGCCTTGAGCCGTGTGTTATTATTAGGATCCATTCGCCACTTGGTAATTGATGAGGTAGACGAAACCTTGAGCCTTGGTTTTCGGCCACAGCTCACCACGATTTTTGATTTATTGCCAAAACGCCGCCAAAACCTCATGTTTTCGGCAACCATGACCGAAGAAGTGGATGCGATGATCGAAATGTTCTTCAATGGCCCTTTAACCCTGGAGGTAACGCGCGCAGGCACCCCCCTCGAAAAGATAGACCAGTCGGTATATGGAGCACCCAATTTTTTCTCTAAAATGAATTTATTGGAGCACCTGTTGGCCTCGGACGAAAGCATGAAAAAGGTACTCATATTTGGCGCAACCAAACGCATGGCAGATCGCATATATGAGCGATTGAACGAAAAATTTCCTGAACAGTTTAGCATTATCCACGGCAATAAATCCCAGAATTTCCGGATGAATGCCGTGAGTGCCTTCGATAAAGGTCTGATAAGGGGCCTGATTTCTACCGATTTGCTGGCACGCGGCCTGGACGTTACCGATGTAACCCATGTCATCAACGTGGATACCCCCGATGATGCCCAAACGTATATCCACCGGATTGGTCGTACGGGTCGTGCAGACAGTATTGGCGCGTCCATTACTTTCGTTTCGCCACTTGAAATCGAACACCTGGAGGCGATTGAACAATTAATGCGCAAAGAAATTCCCATGCAGCCGATTCCCGAGGATGTTGTGCTGACCGACGAACTCACACCAGAGGAATTGCCGGGTGAAGTTGGGAAGAATATTCAACGCTTTGCCAGGATAGCACCACCAGCTGGCGCCTTCCATGAAAAGAAAGGAAAAAATAAAAAAGTAAATTTGGGAAATAAAACCAAGCACTTGCGTGATATGAAGTACAAAAAACCGATTAAAAAGGCACCGAAGCGCAAGTAATCCAGCATATTTTCTTTTTTTTTGTAAATAGCATAAATATGCGATTGCTGTGTTAAAAAAAACATATGATCTTTACACAAAAAGAACTACCCTATGGATTTCCAACCAATTATATCAAAGCCAATTAAATTAATAATTTTTGATGATAGTCCAGATATTCGGGATGGTTTTACCAGTTTGCTCAAATTTTATGATGATATTGATGTAATCGGTGCTTTCCCGGATGCCAAGGACGTAAAAAACATTGTTTTAAAACTTAAGCCGAATGTGATCTTGATGGATATTGACATGCCGGGAATAAATGGAATAGAGGCTACTGTAGTTGTAAAGCATTATGCACCGGAAACGGAAGTGATCATCTTATCCCAATTTAGTGACGATATAAAAGTAATTAATGCCATAAAAGCAGGTGCCACAGGGTACCTGTTGAAAGGCTCAGATACCGATAAAGTGGTAGCATCCATTCGCCTGGTTGCGGAAGGTGGTTCACCGATGAATGCTTGGGTTGCACGAGAAATCTTGGAAATTTTCCGAAAAACACTGACCGGTTCAAGCGGGTCTGAATTAGATGAACTGAGTGATCGAGAGAAAGAAGTCTTAGAATGTATGTGCAAGGGCATGTCATACAAAGAAATTGGCACTAATCTGAACATTGCCGTAAATACGGTGCGTAGTCACGCCCGTAAAATTTATGAAAAACTTCAGGTGAACTCAAAAACAGGAGCAGTTCTGAAGGCCATGCAGCGCAAACTACTTTAATCTAATTATCAAGCAACCATCACCCTTTCAATATTTTACATTATGTTAATTCTTAAAAGTCAAGCAGATATTTTGAATGCCAATCCAACTGAAGCGGAATTGGGCGAAACTGCAAGTTTTTATGAGCCGGACATGGCTACCATTCAGGCGCAAACCAATGCAGGTACATTGCGGGAAATCATTATTGAAATAGACGATGACGGACCAGTACATGCGGTTGCCGCTGTTACCGACGCTGGCGAAATTCTGAGTTTTCTCGGTTTGCCTTGCCCTCGTTACTGCGCACCCGGAAAACCACCAAGTACCCCAAAAAAGCTCGCTGATTATTTGGGCCAATAATTAAACATGAAGAAAGCGGCGACTCTTTTGCTTTTCTTATCTGTAATGAGCAACGCTTTACAGAGTCAGGTGCGTGAAAACGTATATTTTCACCACCTGACTCAACAAAACGGCTTGTTAAAAGATTATAACTGGTATATTTATCCAGACTCAAAAGGCCTCGTCTGGATCAGTTCATCCAATGGGTTAGCACGTTTTGATGGTATCCACGTCAAGTATTTTTTACCCAACGACCAAAACCCCAATGCTTTAAAGGGCATTAATATTATTGGTGATTTTATTGAAAGTAAAACATCCGATATTTGGTTTGCAGGAGATAATTATTTGTGTCAATATGTTAGAAATTTAGATAAGTTCCTCCATTTTCAGGTTAAAGATTCCATTGGTATCCCAGAAAGTGGTTATTATCGGCTATTAACGCAGGATATACATGGAGATCTTTGGGTCTTAATAGATGATGAAACAATTGGAAGTCCTGTTTATAAATTCCACATAGATTCAGTAAGTGGAAGCGGCCAGTTTCAATGGGTTTGTAACCTCGGGGTTTCTGCCAATCGTTGTTATCCCATAAAAAACAAAGGGGAGGTAACAGGCTTTTTTGCGTTTAATTGGGCCGAAAAAATGAGTTGTTTGAAAATGCTTTTGCCTCCTTCAGCTGATACCAAGACATTACAATTTAACATTCCCGGATCTACGGAAACTGGCCCAGTACTTGATGTGCTAGATTTAAATAATGGCCTTTTTTATGTAGTGTCGGATCCTGGGTTGTTTTTGGTAAATAGTGGAAATCCGGTACCGGAACTCGTTTTGAAGGAAAAAGGTATCACAAGCATTGCGCAGGCTCCAAATGGCAATTTGTTTCTGGGTACCGAATTAGGCGAAATTCTTGAAGTTACTACCGGACTGAACTATACAATAAAAGAGCGTTTTTTATCCCAAAAACAAGCAACTTCGAATAGTTTATTTATTACCCATTTGCACATCGATGCCAATGCCACGCTTTGGTTATCTTATTATTTTAATGGAATAGCGTGGGCGAATCTAAATAAAACCAAATATGATGTCATTCAGCACAACTTAGATTCAAAAAAACAACCATCCAGCATACGATCTGTCATATCGGATGAAAATGGACAAGTATGGGGCCTGAGCCACAGAACACTGGTACAATTTGATGCCTCGGGCAATGCCTCTACAAGATACCATGCCCATCATGATACTTTCCCATTTCAAAAAATGTTATTCATTGCGCCACAAACAATTGGATTGTTAAATCACGATGAAATTGTTGCATTTGATCTTAAATCAAAACAATTCAATCAAATTGCGCGAAGAAAAGACAATGAGCCCGGTTACTTGGATTTTTGTAGTATAGGGCTACAAAGCATCCTTGTGGGTATGTTTGAAGGAGTTAAAATTTTCGAAAATAAAGGTAAAAAGAGGTACGAAAAACGCAATTTAAACATCGTCTCTGATTCTAGTGCATACACCGATCTCTTTTGCGATCACCAAGGGCGTTTATATATCTATCAGGATCTAAATGAATTAATTATTTTTGAATATAAGAGCGGTGTGCTCAAAAAAATTGGGCAACCCATTCTATTTAAAGCGGAAATTACCTCCTGGGCGGAAGACAATACCTTTGTTTGGGCAGCCACCAATATAGGGCTATTGCAAATTCACAAGCAAACCAATCAAAATCGTTTTTTTACCATGAATGATGGTTTGCCTGGCCTTAATATTTCCAATTTGGTATTGGATAAGCAGCAAGGGCTTTGGATGAACATCAATGGCAAACTGGTTTATTATAAAAATGGCAAAGCCATTACCTTTAGCAAGGCCGATGGTGCTTCGGAAACAATCGCAACAGATGGGAGTTCTGCCCTGGATGCAAATGGCGCTTTGTGGGTACCCGCAGTCGACGGCTTGATTGTCTCCCGAGAAAATGCAACCAAACCCTATAGTGGTAAAGCAGGCTTGTATATTGACGCGATTCAAATCAATGAAAAAACAGATACAACTTTACGATGCGCGCTTACCGGCGCTTCACAACCCAATGATATTCGTAAAATTGTCCTACCCTATGAAAAAAGCAACCTAAAAATCAGCTTTTTATCCATGGAGTACGGCGACCCCGAAAACAACTTTCTGGAATATCAAATTATCGGAGCTGATACCTCCTGGATTCGAACACCGAATCCGGGGTATGCCCGCTTCCTTGGTGTGCGGGAGGGTACCTATCAATTGCGCATACGGGCCTTCAATGCCGATGGCATCCCCAGTTCGGACATTCGGACAATAACGGTCGTGATTAAGCCCCCCTTTGAACGCTCCCCTTTGTTGTACTTATTGGTGGTCCTTGGAGCGATTTCAATCGTAATCCTGATTTTTCAATACTTGCGCATGCAAGAAAGAAGAATGCAGGCCATGCGCCAACAAATTGCGGATGATTTGCACGATGAACTCGGATCGGTACTGACGGGCATTTTGATGTTTAGTGATGCACTCAGAATGAAGGCAAGCATACAACAAGATCAGGATTCGGTGTACAAGTTGGGGCGGATCGGTCAAAATGCTCAAAAAACCCTAAATTCTTTTCGTGATATTGTTTGGTCCATCAACCCCAAATACGACCGCATGGAGCAACTGGTGTTTCGCATGCGCGCCATGATCAGTGAGGCCAGTGATGCATCAATGATCCATTTTGTGTTTGCGCCACAACTTCAGGGTTATGAACAAATAAAACTGAATCCGCAATTACGACATAATTTATTCCTGGTATTTAGCGAGGCTTTTAACAATGCATTGAAATACAGCAAAGCCGATAAAATTGAAATAATTTTTAAAGTAATTGATCAGAAAATTACCCTTGAAGTGCATGATGATGGAGTAGGTTTCGACATGGAAGCGCCCGCATCTGGTAACGGGCTATCCAACCTACATAAACGTGCACGCACGCTCAAAGGCGTTTTTAAAATGGAAAGCAAAACAGGATTTGGTACGCACCTTTTCTTGCAAGTTTCGCTTCGAGAGCACGACAATCGCATAAATATGCTATGGAAGGGCAGAATTCAACCATGAAAAGTTAAAATTCCGCATAACAAGACTATTTCGGCGTATTCTTTTTGGGCATATCTTTGTATCGAAGATAAAAGGCTACGATTTGTTTTTAGTTCAGACTCAAGCATTCCCCTTTTGAGCAAATTACCGGGTTCCGAAATTCCATATTTCAAATAAACCCCAGAAAACCAGCCCCAGACCATTAAATTATACAAGCGGCTAATATACCCCATGACTTCCTCATGCCTCAAAACAGAAGCCGTTCATAAACCAACGAAAACCACCATCTACCAAGAAGACTTCGGGAGCACTTTTGCTCCCGCTTTTTTTTTATTAGCGCCGATAAAATTTGTATTTTATTGGCCTAATAAACTGGATCCAGTGCTTTTTTCATCAACCAGTCCGGCTGCGGATCGTCACCTACCCAAAAGGTTTCTACTCCAAATATTGAAAAGCCATTGCGCTCATAAAAAGCAACAGACCGCGGAGATTTTTTCCAAACACTGAGCCATATCCAATCGGAACCTTGTGTTTTTGCTTCTGATGCTGCAAATTGCAAGATAGATGCCCCCAATCCTTTACTTTGAAATGCTGGATAAACGTACACCCGTTCAATTTGTGTACAGAATGCCGTTTCCAGGGTTTCAACCGGCTTGTTAAAATTCAATTTTAAATACGCTGCCAAGCTGTTTTCCCAATACATCAGATAAAAGGCTACATTCGGCTGGGCCATTTCGTTTGCCAATTTTTCCAGCGTAAAGGCCTGTTCACAATACCGCTCAAATTCTACCGGGTGATTGTCGGCCTGCCAGGCTATGCGAAAAGTCTCCTCCGCAATTTGACGTAATTGCGGCAAATCTTCAGGTAATGCGCGATAAATATGCATAAGTTGAGAAAATCTGTATAAAAAAAAGACCCTTCAAGCATTAAAGCTGAAAAGTCTCTTCCTTGTTGTAGTCCCGAGTGGGATCGAACCACTATCGAAGGTACCGGAAACCTCCATTCTATCCGTTGAACTACGGGACCGATTTGAATTTTGCCTCCATGTGATATTTAGGCGGCTGCAAAGATACAGGAATTTTTGATTATTGAAAAGTAAACGAACTTTGAACTTTTAAAAGTTCCGTATCTATCCAGTTTTTTGCTGATTGCATTAAGGCCAACCCATCTGTATCCTGCATTGGGCTGCCGTAGTGTACATGCACATGGATTTCTTTCTCCCCAAAACGGCGGATAAAATGCGCTAAAAATGAATCTGTATCAATCCAGTAGTCAGCAGGATTCTGGTATTCAATCATCACTGGAATAACCGGAAACCCAAGTCGAGCCGCCAACAAAAAACTGCCAGGTCTAAATTCAACCGTTGTAGGTTTCGCATGCGTTGTTCCTTCCGGGAACAATAAGATAGGCATACCTGCTTGCAATTGCTCCCCGATTCCATCCAGAATTATCTTTCTACTGCCTGTATTTTCGCGTTTTAAAAATAACACCCCCGAAATGCGCGCACAATACCCCAGTATTGGCCAATTCGCCACCTCCGCTTTTGATATAGGTAAAAAGAAGGTGTTGCAGGCTATAATGGCCGGGTCGAGGTAAGAACGGTGGTTGCAAACAAAAATCCCAATGGTGTCAGGTGAATTGCCATCAATATGAAAACGCACCCCAATTTTGGGCAAAAACCAACGGGTAAGTCGGTGTCGGGTGCGAATAGAACGCCGAATATCTTTGCCTAAAAACAGGGTTTTAAGCAGTATCTCGACGATCATAAACAGCAGATACCCAATAAAAAACAGCAGGCGAACAATTGCTCTTATTTTTTTAAACATGGGGTAAGAGGATGATTTTTCATGTACTAAGCAGGTGTTTTTTGTGCCGATACCAGCTGGTGAAGTTTATTTTCAATCCAGGTGTGGGCTGCTGTCAACAAGGCATCGCCGTCGGTATCCCGCAAGGTTGGACCATAACAGACTTTCACCCGTATTTCATTGCGCCCGAAACTTTGCCAGGCATGGGCAAGAAAACTAACGTCTCCTACCCAAAAATCGCGCGGATTGGGATAAAAGAATGCAATGGGTGTTACTTCAAGCCCGTGTTTGGCCGCCAATCGAAATCCGCCCGTCAAAAAAGGCAAGGTTTTGTCTGGAATATCGCAGGTATTGCCTTCCGGGAACAAAATCACCGGGTAACCCGAATCAATGGTTTGGCGAATCATCACCAATACCTTGGCACGGTGTCCGGCATCTTCCCGGCGCAGGTAAAGGATGCCTGCCATGGCTGCGCCCGCACCAATCATGGGCCAGCTTGCAATTTCGGCTTTTGCTACGGGCCAGGCATCTACCTTGCGCAATAAAATGATGGGATCCAGGTAACTTCGATGGTTGCCTACCAACAAGCCCTTGCCTTTTGGAATAACACCTTCTTCTTCAATGCGCACCCCCACTTTGTAAAGCACTTTATTGGCCCATTTTCGGCGTATGCGCATGGCGCGTTGAAGGTCGCGGCCTTGCAGGCTGTTACGCAACCAAATTTCCCCCACAATACGGGTTGTATATACTGTAAAATACAGCAGTCTCCAGATTAATCGAAGTTTTCTCACAATCCGCAAAGATATAAAAGTAAAACGGCTGATACTTCCGGTGCAAAATTAGATCTTGCACCAAAGAAATATCAGCCGAATACATGGTCTTTATCTTGAGTTACTCAAATAGTAGAAACCGAAGCCAATGCTTCTTTGATCTCTTCTATCGTAATATCCAAGTGGGAAGCATCATAAATACAGACACCATTGGATATCAATAATACTTGTGGCGACTCGTGATGCACCTCAAAGGTATCTGCAATATACGCCGAAATAGGGCGATATCGCAATAAGTCAAGGTAATAAGGTTGCAAACTTATTGCATTAAAATCCCAATCGTCTTCCAACCTGAATTTGGCAATGGCACTAATATTGCAAGTTGTGCTATGCTTGAAAATGAGGCAGGGTCCCTGAAAGGATTGCTGTTTGATTTGATCTACCGCTTCAGGTGAATCAATTGAAATCCAATCTAATTGCATGGGTTGTTTTTAATTTTACAAGTCAGCGCCCGGACAGCCGTAACCACGGTGACAAGCTTCCAGCATTAATACAGCAGCCATAAATACGAACGCGAGCACTTTTTGCCAATTTTTCATGATGCAACAGTTTGTTATTTTAAAAATGAGATGCAGTTTTCTTGAAAACGGAAAAGCTTTTATCTTATTGTTGTAAAATGCCAGGCCGAATTCTAATTTCGCTGCAAATTTACCCCATTTAACAAATACCTTCCAAATTTTTTTATAAAAACAGCATAAATTTAACCTCATTTCAAAATAAAATGTTGCGATCGAAGGAAAAAATGCGCATTCACCTCATTGCGATTGGAGGTGCCGCCATGCACAATATTGCTATTGCTTTGCAAAATAATGGACATATCGTAACGGGCTCGGACGATGAAATATACGATCCCGCCCGCACGCGCCTAGAGAAAGCCGGACTTTTACCAGAAAAAACAGGCTGGGACCCGACAAACATACACAGCGACCTGGATGTGGTGATCTTGGGCATGCATGCGCGCGTCGACAATCCGGAGTTATTGCGCGCCCAGCAACTTGGGTTAAATATTTGCTCCTACCCTACTTTTATTTACCAACAAGCCCAACATAAAAAACGACTCGTTGTGGCTGGTAGTCATGGGAAAACGACCACAACCGCCATGGTTATGCATGTTTTACGCAAACTAGGGCTCGATTTCGATTATCTGGTAGGTGCACAACTGGAAGGGTTTGAAACCATGGTACGCCTGAGCGAAGCACCCATTATGGTGATTGAAGGGGACGAATACCTTTCTTCGGCGACCGAGCCTGTTTCCAAAATGGTGCAATACCGACCGCACCATGCTGTTATTACGGGCATCGCCTGGGACCATATTAATGTATTTCCAACTTTCGAATCCTATTTGTCGCAATTTAGCAGTTTGATCCATCATCTGGAGCCCGATGGCAGCTTGATTTGGTATGCAGCAGATGTTCATTTGCAGCAGCTGGTTGTGCAAGCCGCTCAAACAGATTCTTTTCAAAGTTATCCTTTTGATGCATTTCAATACCGTATTCACAGCGGGAAAATGTGGCTGGTTAGGAGCGGTAAACCCGCGCAAGTACTTTCGTTTTTTGGAGAACACAATTTGCGCAATGCACAGGCTGCCTATCTCTTGTGTGCCTCATTGGGTATCTCCGAAGATACTTTTGTGGCGCATATTGCCGATTTCAAAGGTGCTTCAAAGCGGTTACAGTTGGTTGTAGCACATGAAACCAGCGCTGTCTGGCTCGATTTTGCGCACGCACCTTCGAAAGTAAAAGCAACCGTGCAGGCCGTAAAAGCACTTTTTCCAACCCGTCAGCTGACGGGTTGTCTCGAACTACACACCTTTAGCAGCTTAACAAAGGCGTTTTTACCCGAATATGCACAAAGTTTGACCGGCGCAGAACAGGCCGTAGTTTTCTTTAGTCCACATACGCTGGAAATGAAAAAACTGCCCCCATTTACAGAAAATGACATTCAAACAGCATTTCAGCACCCCAATTTGAAGGTTTTTACGACCAAAGAGGCGCTGTTAAGTTTCCTTGAGACGGAAAGATGGCAGGATCGCAACCTTTTAATGATGTCGTCCGGCACTTTTGACGGACTTGATTTTGAGCACCTTAAACATTTAAACACGTTTTAACACCCAGGCTTCTCCGGGGGCAACTGGCAAAATTGCTCCAGACGGAAACGGCCAATCTACACCTCCAGGCAGTACGCGGTGGGTCGAAAAATATTGCACCCAGGATTCGTTATCTGGAAAAACCAGTGAAAGATTAGCAGGCGTGTCCAAATCCATATTGGCGATGAACATATAATTCGAATCATTGTCCTGGGTCCAAATGACATGTTTTTCCTTGCCACTCAGATCGGGCGCATTGATCCATTTTGTACGTGCATGGGCAATATCAGGCAAAATTTCGAGCGACAATCGCTTTATTCGGGCCAAATTATGGTACAACGAACTGTTTTGGCCCCATTGATAAGGCCCACGCGTCATTTTTGGGCCTGATTCTACCTGAAAAACGTACAGTTTGGTATATCTTTCATTCAGCGCAGGGGCATAATGCACATCCCGGCATTCAAACCCGAGCGCCATATAAGAAGGCATATCCGTCAAGAAAAATGCCATAAAGTAGCGCAATTCGTTGCCTTTTAGGTAAAACTCGTCAAATCGCGGATCATCTTTATCGGCTGTTAGAATGGTAAAACATGGAGAAAACGATCGGGTTTCTAACCAATTTCGGTATTGGGCAAATTGCTGTACAAAATGCACGGTACCAAGCGTTTCGGATTGCAGATCACCCAAGGTAGAATCGGCAAAAGCGGCTTCCAAATGGTCACATTCATCGCCATAGGCCATCACCCCTGGAGGCGCAAGGAAGCTTTCCGCAAAATAACCGAAATAAGGTTTTGTTTTCAATACCCTTTCCTTCACGGCACCCAGTAAATCGTAAAAAGCATCGCGTACCGGTGGAACGCCATCGGGGCGCATTTGCACGTGTGACATATCGCCCCGCATAAAATCAAAATCAAATTCGGCCTGAAATGCATCATAATGCGAACAGGCATACGCCCAGGCCGCTTCGTTGGGTCGGTCAAAATCAAGTTCCCAATCGGCGTTATCGTTTTTTGATTCGTATAATTTATAGCGCGTAAGTGGCCCAAATACCCTGGAAAAAGATTCGGGTTGGGTGATGCGAAAATCCATCCAAACCAGACCATCCTCGTCGGTGACCTTGGCATCCGGGCTCGGATCTACTTCCAGTCCGCGGTAAGGTGGTCCCATCGTGGCAGGCACCGTTTCAAATCCGGCTTCATAGAGCAATTGAATCATTTGTTTGCGGCGATACAGTCGTCCCGCATAATCTGTCGGGGCACCAAACAGGATATGTATTCGCTGTATTTCACTCATTTCACCAAAAAGAGATGCGTGCGTTTCTGGAAGCGTTTGATTCGGGCAGGCAGGACCTTCCGATTGTAAATACGCCCAGAGCAACGATTCTACTGTTTGATAGAGGTCATTACCTTGCGCTAAAATCTGGTACTCTTTGCGTTGCAGCCATTCAAAACAGGCCGGATTGGCAAGGACCATTTCGGAAAATCGATCGGTATGTGGTACCACATCCATGCCCACCGATTTGCCCATGAGGTGCAACAGATTGATGACCACTTTTAACTGCTTTTCGACGGTATCCAGGTGTGAAAAAGCGGCAGCCATTTCGGCACTGTAGAATTCCGGATTAACATTCCAACTTGAAGGACCATACAGGCTGGCCACAACACCGGGTTCCCAAAGCGGGAGGATATGAATGGCATCTTGCCCAGGGGGCAAGGTCATCGTATATGGAATAATGTTCCAGAAATTGCGAATGGTGCGCACATTGATTCCGACGGTGTTGGCCGATTTCAACCATTGGGTGTTTTGATTTTGGTGTACCGGGCCAGAAATACGTGTTTCCGGGTCGAATGCCGGGTATAATGCTGGGCCAAAGGCTGTTTCCAGGGCTTGTACAACAGATTCCAAAGGCCATTGTAGTACCTCGGCAGGCATGGTGTCAAAAAGCGACACAAATGGATAGGATGTATTTTTCAACACGTGACAAGTGCAGTTAGACATATTTAAATATTAAAATTCTGTTAGAATATACTTTTTAACAGAAACGACAAGGTAAAAACAATTGGTAGTAATACCTTTACCGCCGCGAAGTTATTGTTGCAAAACAGTATTTTCTCAAATTTGAAGTAGGTTAATCTTAAACTTTAAATGAATTTGTTGCGAAGGCCTTATGTCTCCCCTGAAAATAAAGCCTTTACATCTTAAAACAAATTGATATTTAGTTTCAAGATGAAACTATTTTTTTAATCCCTTTGATTTGACACATGTCAGGATGAACCTGAAAACTTGAACAACAATCTAAAGCTGTGATTTACAAAGTCAAACTAAAAAACGCCGAAGACATGGTGTTAATTGACGACTATGTCTTCGAGTGGCTCACCACCGATCTTTACCTAAACAAAATTGAATTTATCAACAACTTGCGTAAGCACTCCAGTGGCTGCGTGGTTTTTCAGAAAACATGGAAACGTGCGGAGGGCGGTTACAAAACAGAAACCCTTTATTTGCACAAAATGATTGCTGAAAAGTACCTTGCTGGCAACAAAAATGGAGTTCAAAGGCTTGTGGGCGCAAAAAATGGGGATAAATTGGATTGCCGGGTAGAGAATATCCTTTATCGAACGCGGGCTGCTGCCAGCCGTCAACGCAAAACCAGCAGTAAAACAGGCTATACAGGTGTTTATCAAGAACACAACCGGTACCGGGCCGTTATTTCAGTGGGTGGTAGATCCATCCACATTGGCATGTTTGATACGGCAGAAGAAGCGGCGGTGGCTTACAACAAGCTCTCCAAAGAAATGTACGGCGAGGAAGGCAAGATTAACAAGGTAAAAGGCTGGTAATCATACTTTTATCTTGTTTTAGTGCATGCGATCTCCCCGGACATCGAGTTGTAGCATAATTTCCGCCTCGTGTTGGAGAAATTCCTGCCAACGCTTCCAAACCGGGTCTTTTCCGAAGTAAAATTCGGCAAGATCAAGAAACATGCGGTAATGCCCTGCTTCTGATACCATGAATTTGTGGTACCAGCCGCGCAATGCATGGTCGGAACAATACAAAGAAAGTAGGCGAAAGCGTTCGGCGCTTCTTGCCTCTATCAGCGCGCAGGTGAGTAAACGCTCCATGAGCACCTCATCGCGGGTGCCTCCTTTGTGCTGAAATGCCAGCAAAGCATTGACATACATATCTTTGCGTTGGCGACCGAGTTCGAGGTTACGCTTTTTCAATTCCGCAATTACCATGCGAAAATGCCCCCATTCTTCGGTAACCACCGGTGCGAGCGCTTCCACCAATTCTGTTCGATCAGGATAGGCTTGGATAAGGGTAATGCAGGCAGTGGTGGCTTTTTGTTCACAATAAGCGTGGTCGCTCAGGATTTCCGCCAAATCCATTTCGGCAAGATTTACCCAGCGCGGGTCGGTTGGGAGTTTTAACCCCAATTTTGTATTTTGCAAAGCATCCATGCCGCAAAAATACAGCATTGTGTCAAATTGAGCGATGGTTGCATCCAGGAACAACGCTTTGCGGACCATTTTTTACAATTGTGCATAAAAACCTACCTTTGCCGGATGGAAAAGAGCAGTATGGCGCAACTGGGTCGCCTGAAACCCGAGGATTTTCGTGCCAAGGAAAAATTCCCCTTGGTCTTAGTGCTGGATCAAATTCGTTCGGCCTTAAATGTAGGCTCCATTTTTCGCACTGCAGATGCCTTTGGATTAGAGGGCTTGGTTTTATGTGGTATTACGGCGCAGCCACCCCATCGGGAGATTTTGAAAACGGCGTTGGGCAGTACCGAAACAGTAACTTGGACATATGCAGCGGACACCCTGCAGGCCATTGCTGATCTTAAAAAAAGCGGATACCGGATTTTTGCGGCCGAACAAACGACCGATAAAATATGGTTGCAGGATTTTGACGCCCCTGCTTTTTTACCCTGCGCCTTGGTGTTGGGCAATGAAGTAGAGGGTGTAAGCGACCAAGTGTTGGCACAATGTGACGGTGCCATTGAAATTCCACAATTCGGCTCCAAGCACTCCCTCAACGTTGCAGTGGCTGCCGGAATCGTAGTTTGGGAACTCGTGCGTAAAGCCAAGATGATGCAATTGTAAAATACCCATTTTTTATTAAAAATCAATACGTTTGTTCTTTATATTTCTTATAAACCTCATAATCAATAAGATATGTATCAAGCCGATATTTTAGTATTGCTTTTACGCGCAATATAAATGCTTGTTAAACTACACAAGTTGGTACCTCGAATATTAAGAATTTGTGAAGTGCTAGGGGATGCGCTTAGCAAGAGGGTATCTTTGCGTTATATTATTAATCCTTGCATTATGCTTGCCTTTACTCCCAATAATCCCTGGAGTTCCGATTCAATATCGCTTTTCTGACACTCTGCAAACACTCACATGTACACACATGTGCCGGCCCACCGTGCACATTAGGAAAAGTATGTATTCTACCTTTTTTCGAAAAACAGATTTCGAAGCCTCGGAAAAACCTTTGGTTATTTTGGTCGCTAATTTGACCTGGACCATTTTTCATTATCGGTTATCCTTAATTAAGGCCTTGCAAAATGCAGGGTATCGGGTGATGGTGGTAGCACCCAGTGATGCGGCTGTACAACCTTTAAAGGAAATGACCGGTGTTGGGCACCACGCATTACATCATTTCACCCGCAATTCTACCAACCCAATTCAATGCTGGCGCATGTTATGGGAGTTTTATCAGGTGTATCGGCAACATCGGCCCGCGCTGGTAATTCATTTTGGTGTTCAGCCCAATGTATTTGGCAATTTAGGAGCTGCCATGGCGCGCGTGCATTCCCTTTGTGTGGTAACGGGTTTAGGATATTCGTTTTTACATCGAAATTTAGTGGGCCGCATCGTGCGTTTTTTATACACGATTTCATTTTGGTTTGCCGACAAAGTGCTGCTCGAAAATGCAGATGATCAGGAGTTGTTGATTGAGTCGGGCATTGTTTCCCGATCAAAGTCCGCCGTTGTAAGTGGTTGTGGTATTAACCTGGAAGAATACGCGCCCCGCCGAAAAAGCAAAATAAACACCCAACCCGTATTTACATTTATTGGCAGGTTGCTGTACGACAAAGGTTTATACGAATTTGTGCAGGCGGCTGAAGCGGTGCTGGAGGATTTTCCGGAGGCAAAATTTCAAATTTTGGGTATGCTGGATCATGGTAATCCGGCACACGTGCACCAGGCAGCATTAGAAGCATGGATCAGAAGTGGCACCATTCAATATTTAGGTGCGGTAAATGATGTGCGGCCTTATATTGCTGATTCCGACTGGATTGTCTTGCCTTCTTACCGCGAAGGTTTGTCGCGCACCTTACTGGAAGCCATGTCGATGGCGCGCCCGATTATCACCTCGGATGTAGCAGGATGCAGACAGGCCGTAGACCACCATATCAATGGCTTTTTGGTACCAGTTCGGGACGCTAAGGCTTTGACTGAAACATTTGTAACTTGTTGTAAAATGCCGCGTAAAACCCAACTCAAAATGGGCAATTATGGCCGAATAAAGGCAAAACGGCAGTTTAACCATCAATTGGTCGATCAACAATATCTTACCATCGTAAGTGACGTCACCGAACATAGCCTTGCTGCAAAGCGCCTGGAATGGGCTCCCCGCTATTCCAAACAACTGGTGCCTGGTTATTAAATCAGGCTCCAGTTGATGGGCGCTAAGTCTTGTTGCTCCAGTGCGGCATTTGCCTTTGAAAAATGTCCGCATCCTTGAAATGCATTGCCCGCAAGCGGCGATGGATGCGCGGATTCCAATACCGTATGCTTGGATGTGTCAATCAGCGCTTTTTTCCCTTTGGCGAAATTACCCCAAAGCATAAACACGAGTCCAGCGCGTTTTTCAGACAAAACATGAATTACAGCATCTGTAAATTGCTGCCAACCAATTTTTTGGTGGGACGCTGGTTTGCCGGATTCGACCGTTAGCATCGCATTGAGCAGGAGTATGCCTTGTTCGGCCCAAGGCGTCAGGTCGCCGTGGTTGGGGATGGGCAAACCCAAATCCCGGTTGATTTCTTTATAAATATTGACCAAAGAAGGCGGTGTGCGCTTGCCCTTGGGTACGGAAAAACTAAGTCCCATCGCCTCCCCAGGGTTGTGGTAAGGATCCTGGCCCAGAATAACCACTTTTACCTGATCGAACGGCGTTATATTGAATGCATTGAAAATGAGCGGCCCTGGCGGAAAAACTACTTTCCCGGCGCCTTTTTCGGCTAATAAAAACTGCCTAATCTCCCCAAAATAAGGTTTGGAAAATTCGGCTTCCAGAGCTGCTTTCCAGCTGGGTTCTATTTGTACATTGTTGACATTTTCGGGCATATCGTATAAATTTGGCTGCAAAATAGCGGTAACTTTACAAAGTGATTCCCCCTTTTTCTCTGAATTAAAATTTGAACCCATGAGATCCCTTTTTACCCTGATTTTTACGTTTTTTGGTACTGCACTCCTGTTTTCTCAATCCAATTATTTTGTTCGATTCCCGGACGATATTCCGATTGATCAGTGTTCGCAACAAGATTTGAGTATAACCGGGGCGCCTGGTTATTACAATCCAAGTAGTTTATTACTGGAAGCGAGTTATGATGACGAAATATTTGCGGTGTTGCAGCCTTATGCGTGTTTTCGGATAAACCGACAATGGAAGGTTTACAACCCGGCGACCTATAACCCTGCAAAACCCTGTATACACATCCCCAATGTGCTTCCTACGAACAACCCGACCCTCGATCCGGCCCAATATCCGGGCATGATTGTTTCGTCCGATACCGCCAGCGGGCTCTGGAAAGCAAGTGAAGTGGTGTTGCCAGGTGACACCTTCCCTACGGTTTACAGCACTTTTTGGTCGGATACCGCCAATTGTTATATTGGAACCCAGTATATTTATATTATTGACACACTTGCTCCTACCATAAAAGACACTTTATACAAAGTGGTCACCACGCAGGATACAAGCGCCAATGATCCAAACTTTTGGCGTGCTTCCTACTGGACAGATCCTTTCAATGGGCTGAATGATTTGGAAGAAGGCGCTGTAGATTTAAGCATTTTTGCTAAGGATAATTTTGATTGCTTTGGATTGCAAATTTCGTATCAATTGTGGCTGGATTTGGATGGAAACGGTTTTCAAAAGACGGTCATTCGGCCTGATCAAGGCAATATTCCGGCTGGCCTTGTGCGCTATGGCAATGAACAAGATCCGTACAATGGCGGAGAATTGCGTGCATTTGATGTTCGAAACGTTGCACTTGACCAGCAATACCGCTTCTCGCTGCAAGAAATAAACACCGATACCAGTCATTTTGCGAAAGTTGCCTGGGTTAGTTTATCTGCGCCACAGGATTTTGTTGCGCCGCAATTGCCGCCCGGGTACCATAAATTGATCTGGGAAATTACGGATGGATGTGGCAACACACGCCAGGACACGGTTTTACTCATTATAAAAGGTAGCCATCCATTGGCTGAATTTGCTGGAGTTGTCGTTCGCTTTCCAGATGATGTATTTGGAAATTTATGCCTGAACAGTGTTAATGCAGGTGCTCCTATTCTTTTGAATCCCTTTGGTTTGCCGATCAAAATGAACTACCAGGATGAAGTTTTAGTGGGTTCTACTTTTTGCCAGAGTATTAACCGAATTTGGATTATCTACAACGAAAACACACTTGACCTGCAAAAAGTAGGCGTACAAGTGCCCAATCCAACCACAAATGCGATTCCGATACATCCGTCAAATAGGCCTGGACCAACCGTTGCCCCCGTCGACATGCCCGCGCCCTGGGCACCCAGTATTGTCAAAGTGAAACCTACCGACACAGGAACAACCAATTACAGTAACTATTGGAGTGCTTCACCTAATTTTTACAATTACATACAGTTTATTCGTTTATCGGATTTGGTGGATCCCGTCATTTCTGAATGTACCGTGGATAAACAAATCGTACAGGATACCACCGCGAATTCACCACTTTTCTGGAATGCAGCCGGCTGGTTGGACCATTCGAGTGGCAGTCAGGACTTGCCGGAAGTCCCCGTAAGTTTGCCCATCACAGCATACGATAATTGCAGCGGGATCGATTTGATTCCGAATATACAATTGTTGTTGGATCTTGATCAGGACGGGACACCAGAAACCCGTTACAACATCGCGAATACGAATCAAGCCGGTACGGTGCTGTACAACAACCTGAACGGTGCGGGGGAGTTGCGCTACTTTGATCAGCGGCCGGTACCAAATAATGCGCGTTATTTATTTGGCATTCAATCGGTTGTGAAAGACAGTAGCCGAATTTTTGATCTTTGTTGGTACTCCACTGCGAATCCAGGCGAAAGAATTCCGGCCCAATTACCCCCTGGCGCGCATCAGATTTTTTGGCGGGTAAACGATGGCTGTGGCAATACCGCTACCTGTAATACCGCTTTTACGATTCCATTTGATTCAACGGTAAGCACTTTACCCGCTCTTGCAACATCCACGTTTAATCTGGTTGCTCGGCCCAATCCGTTGCAGGATCAAACGCAAATAAGTTTCTATCTGCCTGAATCTGACCAAATTACGATGCAATTGTTTGATGCTCAAGGGAAATTGATGCAAATGCAAAGTGGTTTTTATCCGGCGGGCAAACAGCAGATGGATCTTCGGGTAGAGGGAGTTAGTGGGGTGTATTATGTTTTATTGCGGGGTGATAAGGCTTCGGGGAGTTGCAAACTGGTTAAATTGCCTTGATTTGAACTTAAAGTTAAAAAATAGCGTTTTGTATTTTCGCAGGATATTGTAATTTTGCGGAATCCAAACAAATGGTCTCGTAGCTCAATGGATAGAGCACTTGCCTTCTAAGCCAGCGGTTACTGGTTCGACCCCAGTCGGGATCACTTACAATAAAAGCCTGATATACACGATTGTGTATATTAGGCTTTTTTTATGTTGGTTGTTAAACTAGGTGCCCCAATACAATGTGTTTTACCCGCTGCCCTACCCCATCAAGGCTGCTGTTAACGCCTCCCAGGAAAAACGCTTTTTCTCTTCCCGAACGCCTTTTTGCAGTTCATCCGCCCTATTTTGACCAAAAAAGTCTTGCATGGCCGCAGCAATTGCCCCAGGTTCGGGCGCAACTACATATCCAGATACCCCGTCGGTTACAATTTCAGGCAATCCGCCCACGTTGGTGACGATCATGGGCTTTTCAAAATGATAGGCGATTTGGGAAATGCCGCTTTGGGTGGCACTGCGATAGGGCTGCACCACCAAATCGGCTGCAGAGAAATACTGATTTACGGTGTCGTTGGAGATAAAATCGAGGTGCAAATGTACCCGTTCGGCTAATTGGTGCTGATCAATGATCTGTTGGTAAAATTGCCAGTCTTCATAACATTCCCCGGCAATAATGGCATGTAAACCTGGGTACTGCGCCAAGGCCTCCAGCAATAAATCCAGGCCTTTGTATTTGCGGATAAAGCCGAAAAACAATACCAAAGGCACATTTTCTGGTATTTTCAACATCCTGCGCGCCGCTGATGCGGGCAAAATTGCACCATATTGGTTATATATGGGGTGTGGCGCAAAACGCACCGGCGCCACCCGTTTGTTCAAAAAAGATTGAATCTCCTCCCCTACTGAGCGCGACATCACCACAAATGCATCACAAGCCCCTACAAAATAGGCTGAAAAGACTAAGTCGCCCGGCCGTTTTTCATGGGGTATGATGTTGTCTACCAAGGCGGTAATCGTAAATCTTTTTCGGGAAAATAAACGTGCCATGCGCAAAATAGAACCCAGCGCAGGCCCCATAAATGGCAGCCAAAAACGAACGATTACGCGATCGGGTTGCGCACGCGCGAGGGCGCGACCCGTTGTAACCCAATTGAAAGGGTTGATGGAATTGATGCGCGTTTCAATTTTTACACCTTCCGGAGCCGGATCATCGGTAAACTGCGTTTTGCCCGGAAATAAAAAACCCGGGTATTGGAGCGCATAAGAGTAGATAACTACCTCGGCGCCTGCCCGGGTCAATTCCTGCGCCAAACGCTCCGAAGAGGCTGCAATGCCTCCCCGGAGCGGATGAGCAGGAGATAAAATGATTATTTTTTGCTGTTTAATCTGCAAAACAAGGTGTTTTATGGTTTTTCGACCAGCACCAATTTACGGGTAACGGCTTGTTGATCCAATTGAATCATAACCGTGTACACCCCAGGCGCTGCGTTCCCCAGGTCAATTTTTACAACCGTTTCAATGCTGTGTTGCAATGGATTAGCCCAAATCAATCGACCTGTCACATCCATTACCGTCACCAGCACATCCATTTCTTTGTCTAATTTCAGCTGCAAGGTACTTTGTCCGGTGCTTGGATTCGGACTTAGTTGCAAAGATTGTAAGCCGTCGGTTTCAAAAGTGGCCACGGGAGCGGTAATGATAATACTTGTTGTAGCAGTACAACCGGTAGCTACATCTGTGATCGTACAAGTATAAACCCCGGCAGAAAGATTATTGATGCTTGGTGCCGTTGCATTGTTGCTCCACAAAAAGGTAAAAATACCCGATCCACCTGTTGGTGACAGGGAAATTGCGCCATCATTGCTGGAGGATGTGGAACAGTTTATAATAAAAGCTGTATCAATCGAAATAGCAGGCGGCTGCACAATGGTCACATCCGAGAATACCGCAACACATCCACCGGCATCTGTAACGGTTAAACCAAGTGTAAATGGAGGCTGTGTAGGCAATGTAGTGGTTGCAGTAGTATCCCCATTAGACCATAAATATTGGTATGGGGGCGTACCACCAGTTGTGGAGGCCGAAACGGTAATGGGTCCAAAACAAGTAATGGTAATCGGTGCGATTTGTATCTGAAGCGGCGGCGCATCTACCACCGTAACCACCGAACTTACCGTACAACCGTTTGTTCCTGTGGCAATTACCTGAAAATCGCCCGACAGGCAAATTTCGGAAGGCGATAGTATGATATCTGATGGAATTGCCTTCAGGTTGACGCAACTGATTAGGCAATTCAATGCAGGGTAAGGCTCCAGGCTGTAAACCGGAATGGCTTTGTCTTCCCCAACGGTCACATTCGCCTGTGCCGTGCAGCCATTATTGGCTTTTACCGTAAGGGTGTACAAGCCTGGGTTATTTACACTTGGGTTTTGTTGGGAACTGGTATAGCCATTCGGGCCGGTCCAACTGTATTCCGTAATATTGGGCGACGAAGAACTGCCTTGCAAGGTAGAGGCCGGGTTGGTACACGTAAGTATGTTGCTCGCAGCCGCACTCGCATTGGGTACGGTTCCGTCGGTTGTAACAACCACCGAACTACTTGAAGTACAACCATTTGTAGCTCGAACGGTCAGGATATAATCACCACTTACTGTAACGGTAATCGTATTTGTACTGGCCGTAAATCCACCCGGGCCGGTCCAGGCATACGTGGCGTTAGGTGCATTGGAGGTGCCTGTTAATACCGTAGAAGCATTGCTGCAAGTGAGTTGCAGGTTGCCTGTAATCGAAGCGCCAGGAGTTGCAACATCTTGCGCGACACTTACCGTAGAAGTAGAGGAGCAGCCGTTTACCGAATTGGTCACGGTTACACTATACGTACCCGGTGCCGTAACAATAGGGTCTTCCAGCACAGAAACGTAGTTGCCCGGACCAATCCAACTATATGTATTGTTGTTGCCTGCTTCCAGGTTGATGGTCACACTAGGGGTAGCGCAGGTGATGGTTGCTGGATTGGCAATAATAACGGGAGGTGCAAAACTTTGCGTGATGATCACACTGGCCGTGGTGGTACAACCATTGAGGGGATTGGTAACCAATAAGTTATACACCCCAGGGGTTGACATAGTAACAGTAGCCCCCGTTTTAAAGTAACCATTCAGCCCTGTCCAGATACACTCAAAAGTGGTGTTTACACTTGCTGTAACGCTTAAAACATTACAGGTTAAAACCCCGCCGTTGCTCACCTGCGGCGCTGGTATTACGGGTAAAGCGGTATTTTCGGTTACAAACGCCGTATTGGTATTTGTACAGCCATTTTGTGCCGTTACCGTTACAGTATATTGGCCAGCAACACCGACGCTTGGGTTTTGCACATTGGAACTGTAGCCGTTCGGACCAGCCCAAATAACGGATTGAATCGCTTGGGTGGCGCTTACATTCAGGGTCGCTTCAGGCTGGAGGCAAGTTATGGCACTACCAATTGCGGTTACTACCGGCGCGGTCGCGGCAACAATTACAGCCTGTTGAATTGGGCCAATACTGTTGTTGATCCAAATACCACCGCCCGCTGTGTACTCAATATACAATGAACGTACTTGGTAATAAAAAGTGTCAACCCCCGGGCTGGTTTCAGTGTATGCATTGGTGGTCAACCAGTTGGGCGTAACGCGGGTATAAGGACCGTCGAGTGCAGTACTGCGGTACACATAATAACCAATGATATTGGTGTCCACCGGTGCGGTCCAGGTCAAATTCACATTGTTGCATTTTTGAGTAACCGCCAAATTTGTCGGCGGCTCTACCACAAAGGCGCGCAAAGTTGGGTCGCCCAACAACGCGATGTGCGCACCACCTTCGCCAAAACTGCCATAAAACCCATTGTTGGTGGCGGCATTTTGGGTTTCTTTCATGGCGTAACCAATCGTTTCACCGGAAGCCATGGAATGCAGGAAAAACGTTGGACGTCCGGCCCAACCACAAGTCAGGATACTGCCTTTGGAAGCAAGGGCCGCTGGCATAAACGGATCTGTATCATAATCCCAGTCACCAAAATAACTGCCGAACAAATTAGAAAACACGATATTGACAGAATCGGCTCCAAAATTACTGCTGCTGCCAACCCCGCCTGCGCCCTGGTAGTTACCGCCGCCACAGCCATATCCCAAGAGGTAGGAATTGGCATCCGTATCATTGAAAAAATCGCCCAATACAATGTTTTCATCCCCAACAATTGGATAAGCATTCCGGAAACCACTGGCAGCAAAGGCCTCTCCACTGAAATAGCCAAAATTGTCGTCAATGATTGCTTTAGTAGCTGGAACGTATTGTTTGGAGCGAAACTTGTGGTTTTTATCCAAATAACGGCGCAGCAACTCAATTTCAGTAGCCCCAAACGTTCCCTGGGTTAAACGCCGAAAATCGAGGCGGCCAATTTGCAATTCTGTGGGAGTAGGAATAAAGTTTTGGTCAAACTTGCCATCGCCCGGGATATTGTTGGTTTGTGGCCGTCCAGCGTTTGAAATATTGACCGTATTGTCGGTCCAAACCCCATTGATATCGGCATAGAAATTATCACAAGGCCAAGCGCCCGCATGTTCAGGATGCCCGTCCCAAGCCGAACTACCACTGTACGGCACCGGAACCCGACCTATCAAAAACACTGCTTTCAGGTTGGTTGGATCGGCATTATATTCCGCTTTGATCAGGTTTTTTACAGAAGTAACGGTGGCGGAAGGTCCGATTTTGACAGGTTTGGTCACCCAGCCATCGCCACGCATGTCGTTTTTCATTCGCACCAGTTCTACGCCCAGGGCATCTGCGGTGGTAGAGTCTACAATAACCAGCACTTTGCCTCGGTTATCCACGGCCGCAGCTCCCACGGCAACGTGCGCATATCCATAGGCATTGAGGGTGCCCCTGGTGCGTTGTATCACGTACTCATAGGTTTGACCTGCCACCACCGAATTATCAATAATGCCGGTAATGGTCGTATTGGCCTGGCTGTAAGCCTGCACCCATTGGGCACCAGTTTGGCCCTTGGTACGGCGCAAAATAAGGATGTTCGAGGTGTCCGGGTTTTCAAAAGTGACAATCACACTCAACGGACTTGGGTTCACATCGGCAGCGATTGGAACCGTGATGTCTTTGGCGGATTGCCCGAAAAGCAGGGCGGAGGCGAGTAGAAAGCCACTCAGCAAAAGTGTAAATTTGGATTTCATAAACAAGCGCTTGGGTTAGGTAAAATAGTAAGGACAAGATTAATCAAATGTCGCTAATTTTACGCGCTAGCCGGAAAAATTTTTCAAGTTTGCGCAAAAACGACATTTTGTTAAACCGGATCCTTAAAATCGTGTTTACTTTCACGCACCACTAAAATGACTGGTTTTTATGGCTTTACCGAATCAAAGGCTCATCGATGCACTGCGCACGGCAGCGCAACAACTTAACAACGGCGCCCCATATGCCTGGGGTCACCACGGACAATGCAATTGCGGCAATCTTGCGCAAATTCTTACGCCATTTACCGATCTGGAAATTCAAAAATTCGCCCATCAAAGTGCCGGTGAATGGACCGAACTTGCCGAAGCATTTTGTGCTACCTCGGGCGCTCCGATCGATTTGGTGCTTGAAAAACTGATGGATGCCGGTTTGCAACCCAGCGATGTACAACACCTGGAGTATTTGAGTGATAAAACGGTGCTGAAAAACCTGGCGGGTGGATTTCGCTGGCTGAAACGCAACAAAAGGGAAGATGTAATTGCCTATTTTGAAGCATTTGCACAATTGCTGGAAGACCGGCTGCTGGATCATGCCGTTGAGCAATTGGCAAAAGCAAGTGGAGAATTGAACACCTTGGCTGTTCGCTAAGTTTCAATCCCCCACCCTGTATTATATAAACCTGCTCCCTTATACCAATAAGGTGCGCATATCTGTTTTTTCACTTACAATACCGGCTACTTCGCCCACGGGTACACGTATCTGTGTCATGCTGTCGCGCTCGCGAATGGTAACGGTATCATTTTCAATGGTTTCGAAGTCGATGGTCACGCAATAAGGGGTGCCGATGGCATCCTGGCGACGGTAGCGACGACCGATCGCGTCTTTATCGTCGTATTGGCACTGGAAATACAACTTCAAACGGTCGTATACTTCGCGGGCCTTTCCAACCAGTTCTTCTTTATTTTTTACAATCGGAAGAATCGCGCATTTTACGGGTGCCAATGCAGCCGGAATGCGCAACACCGTACGGGTGCTGTCTTCACCTTGTGCATCGGGAACGGTTTCGTCCACCAAAGCATTGCTCATTACGGATAAGAACATCCGATCCAGGCCAACGGAAGTTTCAACGACAAAAGGCACATAACTTTCGTTAATTTCCGGGTCGAAAAATTGCATTTTTTTGCCGGAATGCTCGGTGTGTGCCTTCAAATCGAAATCTTTGCGCGAGTGAATTCCTTCTAATTCCCGGAAGCCAAAGGGGAATTCAAACTGAATATCGACTGCTGCGTCGGCGTAGTGGGCGAGGTTATCGTGGTCTTTAAATCGCAATTTTTCGGGCGGTGTAATCCGCGCGTGCCAAGCCATGCGTTTTGCCTTCCATTCCTGATAAAACTCGACCTGGGTGCCAGGGCGAACAAAATATTGCATTTCCATTTGTTCAAATTCGCGCATGCGGAAAATGAACTGGCGTGCAATGATTTCGTTCCGAAATGCTTTACCAATTTGGGCAATTCCGAACGGTACTTTTTGGCGGGTCGTTTTTTGTACATTCAGGAAGTTCACAAAAATCCCTTGTGCCGTTTCCGGGCGCAGGTACAATTTGCCATCTTCACTGGCAATGTTAGACATTTGGGTAGAAAACATCAGGTTAAACTGACGCACTTCGGTCCAGTTGCGCGAGCCAGAATCGGGATCTGCGATTTCCAGTTCATCAATAATGGCTTTAATATCGGCCATATCGTTGTTGGAAAGGGCAACTGCTAGCCGTTTTTCTATTACGGCTGCTTTTTGGGTGTATTCCAGCACGCGTGGGTTGGTTTCCCGAAACATGGCTTCATCAAAAGTATCGCCAAAGCGTTTGGCGGCTTTTTCAACCTCCTTATTGGCCTTACCCAGCATTTTCTGGATTTCGTCTTCGATCAAAACATCCGCGCGCGAACGTTTTTTAGAGTCTTTATTGTCAATAAGCGGGTCATTGAATGCATCCACGTGGCCAGAAGCCTTCCATATTTTCGGGTGCATAAAAATAGCAGAATCCAAGCCCACGATGTTTTCATTCATTTGGGTCATGGCTTTCCACCAATATTCTTTGATGTTGTTTTTCAACTCAACGCCCATCGGACCGTAATCATAAATACCGCTCAATCCTTCATATATCTCCGAAGAAGGGTAAATAAATCCATATTCTTTCGCGTGTGAAACGAGCCGTTTGAATAAGTCCTCTTGCATGCTGATCGTAATTGTGATGTGTTTATTAACTTTGAAGCCGCAAAGATGCGTCAAAACCGTTTAATTTTCCGCATGGTACACCTTCAACTGTGCGAAAACTTACCGAACAAGGGTTTTCCATCCATCGCCGGATTGATAAATAAACACGGCGTCCGGACTGGGATTTTTAAGGCGCAGGTTGTACCAATTGTCTTTAAATTCGACTGAATATTCGTTGGTTTCATAGTCTTTGGCGCCCAATCCATACAACCACCACCAATTACCCCACTGATCAAACTGAACCCGAATGAGCCCGTCTTTGGGATCCGGTATCGAAGCGGTAATGCCGTCTTTACTGGAATTCATGTTGTAAAAGGCTATTTCATGGGTATCGATGCTCAAATCGCGGTGTTCCGTGATCTTAAAAGCATCCGCCAAAGCCGAACCTTTGACATAATTTCGGAACATCCAGATCCCCTCATAATTATCCGCCAACGACAATACATACAGTTCCTTTTTGTCGAACCAAACGAATTCACGCAGCAATTTTCGATAAATTCGCTCCATTTCTGCCCAGTCGCCAATACTCAAAGACATTAAATGGATCGATAAAATTAAATACAGGCAGGCGGCAAAATACTTCCACCAACGCGCCAACCAGGAAAACAAGATCGCCACGATGGGTAATACAAACAAAGCCGTCATATACCCATAACGATCATTTTCATTGTACAACAACCATTCAAAATGGAGGTTAGACACCGGAAATGCCGCTAGTATACCTAACCATAACAGCACAACCAATACTTTAATACGTCCGGGCAATCCATTCCGCAAAAAAACCACGGCCAAGGCCATGGCTGTGAGTAAAACATACCCCATTAACACGATAAAATCGGTACTCATCCAGTTGAAAAGTAGCGTCTTATCGCCATGCGACCAGTGTCGGGCAAAAAAGATCGGCTTTACCACATATTTCAAGGGGGCAGATAGCATTTTTACGCCGTCAAATTGAAGCATCCGTTTTTCACCATAATGCCCCACCCATTGTCCCAGGGTTATTTTATTAAATACAAAAAAGAATATGTATAAACCAATCTGCGGCAAAGTCATAAATTTAAAAACCTGCAACCAATTAACAGCCCTGTGCGCCTCTGGCAAATCTTCCCCATCGGCACTTTTTGCGCGGGTTGCGCTGAATTGCCAACCAATGAGCAGGCCATGCGTTAAAAGTGGTATTGCCAAGGCTAGTTCCAGGGTAAATAAATTAAGCAACATCCATCCATGCGCATACCACAAAACACGGGTGCGCCCATGTGTAATGTACTGCATGGTGCATAAAAGGGCAGCGAGGGTACAAATGCCCGAAATCATGTAATGCAAACAAACCCGCCACACCGTAACCTCCGGATGATACGGTGAAAACAGAAAAAACAAAGCTCCGAAAACAGCGGTAAACCTGCCATACGGCGTGCCCCATACTTCACTGATTTTCAGCAAAAAAAAGTACAAAAGCCAGCCGTTCAGGGTATGAAAAAGGCAAAAAAGCAGGTACCAGGGCAATCCATAGGTACCAAAAGCCTGATACATGCTATAATTAATCAATTGCAACACCTGTTGATGTCCGCCGTATCCAAAGGAGTATATAAAAGCCCACCACGGACCTTTATCATACAATTCCTGCCAGCCCAAAAAATCGGATACAAAACCGGCATTGCGTGCAGGCCAATGCACGAGCAATACGCCCAGAAAAAAACTCAGGAAAACTAAATAGTCGCGGGTCTTGATGTTCATATTGGTGTATGCTTGGAAACGGTCGTCAATTTACCAGTACTGGCTGTTTTTTCACGCGTTTTAAAGACAATAAATTAATGCTGTTGCGCGAAAGTCCTTGAATGTTGCGGTAGGCAAACTGGGCCGTTTCATCATAAAACAAAAAAACAACAGGCGCTTCTTCCAGGAGTATGTTGTCCATTTGTTGATATAGCCTGTACCGCTTGGCCGTGTTGGTTTCTAGCAGACTTTGTTCATACAGTTGGTCGAAGGTACTGTTTTGAAAACGGGTATAATTGGGTGGCGCGGTATTTTTTCCATAAAAGCAGGTTAAAAAACTTTCCGCATCGGGATAATCGGCAATCCAGGAGGCCCGGAAGAAGGGCAAGGTGGTATTGCGCATCCGTTCGCGCAGGGTGGCCGTTTCCAGTAGATCAACCTGCACTTTGATGCCGAGGTCTTCCCATTGACGCACAATAAAGGTGCATAAATCGATGTATTCCTGGTTGCAGTACAATTGAATGAGGGGCAAGTTTTTCCCGTTGGGATACCCGGCGGCGCGCAATAATTCGGCTGCTTTTTTCGGATCGTACGTGTAGCCAGGCGTTTTTAGTGCATCAAAAGAAGGCAGGCCCCTTGGGGTGAATCCTGCATTGGCAGGTTTCCCTACGCTGTTTCGGAGGGTGCGCAACAATAAATTGCGGTCAAATCCATAATTCAGGGCTTGTCGAATGTTGCGTTGTTGCAATGGGCTGGCACTGCTTGCATCGATTCGGATGCCCAGGTATTCCGTATTGAGGTAAGCGTTTTTATAAAAATAAATAGAATCTGCCATGCGCGGCTGTAAGGTGCCTTCCGGCGTAAGCAATTCGTTGATGTACGCACTTTCCAGGCCCCAAAAATAATCCAGCCGTCCCTTTTTAAATTCAAGAAACGCTGTTTTTCGGTCGCCAATAAACGTAACCTTTACGGCATCCAGATACGGTAAAGGCACGCCAACACTGTCTTTTTCAAAATAATGCGGGTTTTTGACCAGCACCAGCGCCTGGTTTTCTTCCCAAATTTTGAACTGAAACGGGCCTGTTCCAATAGGGTGTCGCCGAAAATCGCGGCCATAAAAATCCAGCGCCTCCTTTGGTACGATGGAAGCGTATTGCATGCTCAAGATTTGGAGCATCGGCTGGAAAGGCGTTTTCAAATGCAAGACAAATACCGAATCGTTTTCGGCTACAAAAGGCAGGGAATCGGTCACCCGATCTTTAAAGATCCAACTACCGGGTTTGGGCCACTGGGCATCCAACAGGCGCTCAAAACTAAAAACGACATCTTCAGCGCGCAATAAACGGCCTTTTCCACCTGGAAATACGGGGTGATCATGGAAATAAACATCTTGCCGCAACCAAAACCGGTACGTCAGGCCATCCGCACTGATTTCCCAGCGGGTGGCAAGGCAAGGCTGAATTTCCAGCGCGTCATTCAGTTGTACCAATCCGTTAAACAAACAATCAACTGCCCAAATATTATTTTGAGTACGTGCAAAAGCCGGATCCAGCGAGGTGATCGGATTGTGTTGATTGTATCGAAAAGCGCTGCGGTGCGCTTGTTTTCCTGGTTCGTGGGTGCAGGAAAACAAGGCAAGCAGGCATAAAAAGCCTAAAAAAGTATAAATGCTTGGGTAGTGGCGGGTATCAAGTGAGGGTGTGTGCATACAATCAGCAACAACAGCCTAGCTTTTTTGCTCCCGCCGTTTGATTTCATCCCTGATCTTTGCCGCAGATTCATATTCTTCCGCTTCCAGCACTTCACTTAGGCGCTTTTGCAAAATATCCATCGAATAATGCTCCAGCGCGGCGGTGTCAAATTGCATATCCGGCTCGGAAACAGAGGTAGAAACGCCGCTACCTGATTCTTGCTCCTCCAAAATAACGCCCGCTGCCTCCAGGATAAAATCGTATGTAAAAATCGGGCACTCAAATCGCACCGCCATCGCAATGGCATCCGAGGTGCGCGAGTCTATTTCAAAAATTTCACCATTCTTTACACAAATCAAACGCGCATAAAAAATTCCGTCCAATAAGTTATTGATAACCACCTCTTTGAGTTTAATATCAAAGGTGTCGAGGGCGCTTTTAAACAAATCGTGGGTCAGTGGGCGGTTGGGTACCATGCGTTCCATGGCGACTGCAATGGCCTGGGCTTCAAAACTGCCAATTACGATGGGCAGCCGACGTTGTCCACGCCGCTCGCCTAATACCACCGCATAATTATGTGACTGCGTCATACTGTGGGATAAAGCCACAATGTCCAGTTCTATTCGTTTCATTGTACAAAGGTTTTAAGTTGACCGGATTAGTTGGCGGCTTTAAACTGCTTGAAGGCCTCGTTCAAACGGGGCACAATTTCAAACAAATCGCCGACCACACCATAATCCGCTGCTTTGAAGAACGGCGCTTCCGGGTCTTTATTGATCACTACGATCACTTTAGAATTGTTTACGCCTGCCAAATGCTGGATCGCGCCACTAATTCCGATGGCAATATACAAATTAGGACGAATTGCAATGCCTGTTTGGCCTACATGTTCATGGTGTGGACGCCAGTGGCTATCGGCAACCGGACGCGAACAGGCGGTTGTTGCACCTAAAGTGGTGGCAAGGTCTTCTACAATGCCCCAATTACCAGGGTCTTTCATGCCACGTCCGGCACTTACGACAATTTCCGCTTCCGGCAAAGGCACCGTGCCTTCTTGCGTTTTTACCTCTTTTACCCGTATTTTGCTCGCATTGAGTGCAAGCGTAAGGGTTTCGGGAGCAACGGCACTACCCGTTTGTTCGGGTTTCACGGCATTGCCCATCAAAGAAATTACATTGACAGCGCCGGATAATTCATATTGCGCCACTGCTTTGCCAGAAAACACGGTTTTTTCAACCAGCAGGTTTTTACCTGCCAAAACGGGCAAACCGGTGGCTCCGGAAATCAAACCGCCTTGAAAACGTACTGCCAATCGGCCGGCAACAGATTTACCCGTTGTGGTATGGCCCAAAATGACCACCTGTGCGCCCAATTGTTTGCTAGCGTCGGCAATGGCCTGGGTGTATAATTGACTGTCGAAATGCGTCAAACTGGCATCGGGCAGGTTCAAAACCCGTTTAGCGCCGTACGTACCCAGTACACTGGCATCGTCTACCGGGCCGAGGGTAAGGGCTACGCAATCCGTGCCGAGCAATTCGGCAACTTTTTTACCATATGTAACGGCTTCAAAAGCCGATTTTTTAAAATGACCGCGGGGGCTTTCTGCAAAAACGAGTACCATATAATTGAAAATGGAAGTTTAAAATTGAAATTGGAGAACGACGGGCACTAAATGACTTTTGCTTCTTCGTGGAGCAAACGCACTAATTCGACCATTTCGTTTGGATCGATCAGTTTTACACCCGCCTTTGCAGGAGGGAGGGTAAACTGGCTTACTTTTTCAAAACCATCAAAAGCAACCGCCGGAATTTCGGTGAGCGGTTTTGTACGGGCTGTCATGATACCGCGCATGTTTGGAATACGTTGTTCGGCCATACCTTTTGCTGCACTGAGTACAAAGGGCAAATCTACTTCCAGCACTTCTACCCCACCCTCAATATCGCGCTCGAGCGTAGCAACGGTTCCATTCAGGTCCAATTTGCTTGCATACGACACAAATGGAAGGTCCAAATATTCGGCCACCATTGCACCTACTTCCGAACCATTGTAGTCAATGGTTTCTTTTCCGAAGAAAATAAGGTCAAATTGAGCGTTTTTGGCGTATTCCGCAATTTGTTTGGCCACAAAACCTGCGCTTTTCGGATCGGAATCAATGCGCACCGCATCATCGGCACCAATGGCCAGGGCTTTGCGAATGGTGGTTTCGTTGGTCGCTGGACCAACATTAATTACAGTAACCGTTCCGCCCAAGGCTTCTTTGAGTTCGCATGCCCGTACAAGTGCGTACCACTCGTCATAAGGGTTCATGATAAATTGTACACCTGCATTGTTAAATTCGGTGTTGTCGGCGTTGAACGAAATTTTTGCCGTTGTGTCGGGCGTTTGACTGATGCAAACCAATAGTTTCATGAGAAAAAGTATGCTTTATTTGGCGGTGATCTTAATAGATGCCATGTCAGAAATAGCGCGTATTTTTGCGGGCGCGCAAAGGTACTACAAAGGCGTTTATTTTTCAGAATAGCTTCACTTTGCGTAACAAAACAATTCGACTTTCGTTTAAATTCTACTACAAAAGCTATGCTCAACCGCCTGGAACACCTGCTTGGATTGTATGAATCCGCTCCAACCGATTCATTTATCCTGTTTGCGCTGGCCAAAGAATACGAAAGTAAGGACGATCCGGACCGGGCCCTGGAATTTTACCTGCAGGTAAAAGAGACAAATCCAGGCTATGTTGGGTTGTACTACCACCTCGGAAAATTGTATGAAACACTACAAAAACCCGAATTGGCCTTGCAAACGTACAATCAAGGTGTTGAAGTGGCACAAATTGCCGGCGATCAACACGCAGCCAGCGAACTAAAAGGCGCAAAACTCAACCTCGAATATGAACTTTAAACAAATAGGCAGTTTTTTACTGGTTCTTACCCTGCTAAGTGCCAAACAAACCGGTTGCAGCAATAAACAAAATGCAGTGGGCACCCCAAAAGTGGCGACCAGCACCCGCAGCGCTGCTACCTTGAAAGACAAACTTGCCAAACGCGACCAGAAAAAACTGCAAAACCTATCCGCCAGCCTTCAATTGTCGGTCGATCAAAATGGACAAAACTTGTCTGCAAATGGCAACTTAATCTGGGTGCGTGACAGTATTGTGTGGTTTAATGTTAAAAAATTTGGAATTGAGGCCATGCGGGCATTGATCACCAAGGATTCAGTGTTTTTACTCAACCGTTTGGAAAAAACCTACACGGCAAAAGGGCTGGAAAGTTTGCAATACGAATACCAACTACCAGCAGGGTTTGAATTGATTCAAAGTGCAATTTTGGCCAATGCCTGGATGTTTTCGGATGTTACCCTGCAATCAGACCTGGAAGCAGGATTGCACCGCCTGAGTGGCAATAATGATCAATATATTGCCCGGTATTGGATGGAAGAAGGCAGTTTTTTACTGCAAAAAGAGTCTTTTATGCAAAAAAAGGATGCCAAAACGATGACCATCGGCTTCGGACAATATCTGAAACTGGCAGACAATAGTTATTTCCCAACGGTACGCAGCTTTGAAGCAGTAGATCCTGAAACTGGCGCTATGTTTGTACAGGCATCCCTGTCTGACATTGAAATCAATTCCGATAAGTCATACAAATTTGAGGTTCCTGCGCATTATAAACGCATATTTTAAACCCCACGGTCGGGCTTAATTGCCTAACAATAAGGAAGAATCCATACCAATGCACCGATTTTTTACCTGTTTTAATACCTGTCGATTGACATTTATATACCGTCCAGCCTTGTTGCTGGGCCTCTTGCTGTTGTTCAGCCTTGCTTCCAGCGCCCAAAACCGGAAAGACCTGGAAGAAAAGCGCAAGAAAATCGTCAAGGATATCCAGATGACGGATAAAATGCTGAAAAAGACGACCAAAACCAAGGAAGTTACGCTGGATCGTTTTGTGACCCTCCAAAATCAAATCGAAAGTCGCGAATCCCTGATTCAAACGGTAGACCAAGAGATCACGGAAGCCGACGCCAGTATTCAACGCAACGGCGCTGTTGTTCAATCACTTTCAGTAGATATTGAGCGCATGCAGGCCGAATATAGCCGAATGGTGCGCAACGCATTCCGCCATAAAACCCTCAGCAATCCACTCCTATATATATTGTCTGCCGAAAACCTGAACCAGGCTTTCAGGCGTTGGTTGTTTTTGCGCAAATATGACCGCTTTCGAAAACAACAGTCGGAAGCCATCGTGTTTACCCGCAGTATGCTCTCCAAACGCATCAAGGAACTGGAGCAAACCCGCATCGAAAAGGAAAATCTACTGGTGTTTTTACAAGGACAACGCTCAACCCTGACCACCGAATTGGTCGATAAAAACAAGTTGCTCAAGGGTTTGGAGCAGAACGAATCCAAACTTCGTCAGGATTTACAGGAAAAACAACAGGCCCACGAAAACCTGAACCAAGCGATTGAAAAGGTGATTCAAGAGGAAGTCCGAAAACGGGTGGAAGAAGCCCGAAAAGTGAAGCCCACCCCGGCACCTACCATTTCCGATGCCCCGGTGGTATCGACCAATAAAGAAAATAATGCCGCCGTTAAACCCAAACCGAATGTCAATACAACACCTGCGACTGCCCGGGAAGATGTTTCATCCAGTGCTTTTCGTTTAAAACGCGGCAAACTGCCCTGGCCCGTCGAAAACGGCTTTATTTCGCGCGGTTACGGCCCCCAAAAGCATCCAACTTTAAAAAACATTGAAATCACCAACAACGGCATTGATATTCGCACCGACGAATCGGCCGATGTGTTGGCGGTGGCAGAAGGGCTTGTGGCAGGTGTGCAATTTATTCCCGGGCATGACTACACCGTCATTTTACAACATGGCGATTATTATACGGTGTATTCCAATTTGAGCGTAACCCGCCTGTCGAAAGGAGATCGTATTGGTGCAAAACAATCCATTGGCAAGGTGAGTAGCAATCCAATCACCGGCAGTTCGGAGTTGCATTTTGAGTTGTGGCACGAAAAAGAGCGCATGAATCCGATTACCTGGATTCGAAAATAGGGTTAGCGCAAACGCAAATGGTAGATTATTCCGCCATGGGCGATCAACCCTATATCGCCGCTCTTTACATTTTCAATTCCTGGAAAATACAAACCTTTTCGAAGTGACAGTTCCAGGTAAAAATTGTTGAATAATCGGAATTCAACGCCCCCACCAATCATTATAAAATTAGAATTGGCTCTTTTAGTAGCATAGTTCTGGTTACCGCAAGTGCAATAATTTGAAAAATAGTACCCACCTTCAAGCGACAAGCGGATTCCTTTCATTTTTAAATAATCCCACTGTAAGTAGGCTCCTAAGGCGTTAAATTTGACCGTTTCTCGTCCCGAAGTTGCCTCCCAAATTTGATAATTACGCAATCCAACGGCCGTTTTACGCCCCAAGGCAATCGCTAGTTTGGCATTGATTACATAAAAATCGGTTTCATTTGTTCCGTCGGAATTGAAATCACCGGATACCAGGCCGCCCAATCCTAGCGTCATTTCATTGCCAAAATATTTAAATTTGTTGGCGTTTTGTGCCCAAACAGATTGGCAGGAAACTAATAAAAACAAACATAAAAATGGAAATTTCATAGGGCAACTTGTGGTTGACGTTAAAATAAAATCGGTTCCAGTATAAGCATCAATCCCATGCAAATTTAAGTAAATCAGCCTGTATTAGATCAAACCCTAAGCGTTTTTTAACGCAAGCCACACATCTGTGTAATCAAACGTATCCAGATTGCGGTAATAGTCCAACGTTTCCACTAATTGTGCAACGGAAGACGTTCCCACTACAATGCCGTTCAAAACAGGCGTATGGCTGGCAAAAATCAGCCCTACATGGTTCATGGTTTGCACGGGCGGGCGTACGAAAGCAACATTCCATACCGGAAGTTGCTGCCTTAAATATTCCAATTTCTCAGCTACTTTATCTGCTTGGCCGCCTCGAACGGCAAAAGTGCTGTTTTCCGAATAGTTTGCATCCAGTTTTACCCCACCTGCATTGATGCCATAAGCATAAAACCGGTGACCTTTGTCAAATAAAGGCTGGTAGCGCGCCAAATCAGATTGTAAAACATTGTGTTTCAGTTGAATATCACAATGCATGGGCAGGTCTGTCAGCGCATGCGCGTACACACCCGGGTGCGCAATACCCGAAAGGCCCGACCGCAATCCAAAATCGGTTTCCAGGCTGTGCAACGCCTCCAAACTGGCTCGAATGGCCGTTTCTTCCTCCCGATTATCCCAATGCAGCATGACGCAATCCAGGTTTTGGCCAAAAATGCGCAAGTACTCCTCCCCCATCATGCGTATAAACGTTGGACTTAGGTTGATTTCCGGTCCGCGCATATTATCCAGGCTGCCTATTTTGACGGTAATTTTCAGGTCAGATAATCCATGCGCCTGGCAATATTCCGCAAGTATTTGTTCTGCTGCCCGAAAATCGGCAGGATTGCGGTTGATCGGATAATTGGTTGCCACATCGATGTTATGGCGATTGGTTTTGAGCCAAGCATCCAACAGCGCGAAAGCCTGTTTGCGGTCGGTATTCCAGCCCCATTGCGCCGACCCCAGGATGAGTTCGAAAGGCTGGTTCATGCTTTTTTGCGTTTTTTAAGTTGTATCATCGCCCGGATATATTGCTTGGCCAATCGGGGAATATTTACCTTACTTGCCGTGGTATCATCAGTCCATTTTACAGGTAACTCGCACATTTTCAGGCCTTTCCATTCGGCGATTGCCAGCAATTCGGTGCTAAAAAACCAGCCATTGCTCACTGCACCACCTTCCATCAGCGGGGCCAACTGATCCCGCTTGAGCCATTTAAAACCACACATACCATCCGAAAAGCGGGTGCCTAAGTACATTTTTAGCATCCTATTGAATACGCGGGAAGTGATTTCGCGTACGAAGGTCCGGTTGTACACTTTTGATTTTCGGTGCAAACGCGTGCCGTACACCAAATCGTACCCTTCAGTGGCCAGGGCGTGGTAAGCTTGTATAAAGTGTTGTAAATCAGTAGCCAGGTCCAAATCCATATACCCCACAATATCTGCTTTACTTTGGGTCCAGGATGTTTTGAGGGCCAGCCCAACGCCTTTTTCGGGTACGCGCACCAATTTTACGGCATCCAATTCATCTTCTAATGCTGCTGCAATGTGCCGGGTATTATCGGTACTGCCATTGTCGGCAATGATGATGCGCCATTGGCCCGCATCCGGGAAGTGTGTAACCAGAAAATCATGCACGATGCGCACCTGCTGGTCCAGGGTAGCCTCTTCATTCAGTACAGGAATCGTCACCTCAAAAGTCATCATAAGCGGTTCTAATTTCAAAAAATACCAATAGGTCGGCAAAAATACCGGATTCACGGAAGCCCCGGTTAAAAGTGCTGGAAAATGTTTTTCGGCAGGGGGATGATTTAATTTATCGGTTGTTTTCCATTACTTTGTCCGAAATTCCGGGATTGTCGACGACGATTTTGGGTACAACAGCGCTTTCCCCTTCATTTTTGACCCATCCAATCATTTCAACAGTTATGAGCGATTTTTTAAAAAAATTCAAATCGGTATTTCTCGTGGAGGATCCCACGGGCGGCAATCCTGAAACGACCACAAAGACCACCCAGGAAACCACCACACCCACCACTGCACCGGTGAAAGTACAAGCGCCCACGGCAAGTGCTACAGGTTCTGTGAGTAACAAGTTTGTAGAAATTTTGTCTGCAGCGCTCGAAAAAAACAATCCGGACGGGTTTGATTATTTTGAATTCCGCCAGTCGCTCATCAACCTGGCTAAAATGCCGATGGATGAAACCACTCGTTTTCAGTCGGCTTACGCGATGGCCCAAACGATGGGCGTTACGGCAGCAAAACTGACCGAATCGGCCCAATATTACCTGAATGTGCTGATTGCTGAACAAAGCAAGTTTGGCGAAGCCCATGCGCAACAACGCACGAAATTGATTGGAAGCCGGGAAGAGGACATTAAAAACCTCGATCAAACCATTTTGCAAAAAGCGGAACAGATCAAAAAACTGACCGAAGAAATAGAGGCGCATCGCAAACAAGCCGAACAAATCAAATCGGAGGTAAGCGAAAGCACCATCAAAATTGAAAATACCAAAGCCGATTTTGAGGCGACCTTTTCCTCTGTGTACCAACAAATCGACACGGACTTGAAAAAAATGCAGGAGTACCTAAAGTAGTACTGCAACTCGATTATCACCTAAATGCTGTTCTTATGAATGACCTATTGAAAAACCCCATTGCCCTTTTTGTAGCGGGTATCCTTGCCCTTTGGTTGGCTTTTAAGTTGCTGAAAGTATTTTTAAGCCTTTTTTGGATCTTTGTGATCGTTTTCATCGTGCTGTTTATCTCTAATGACCGATTTAGAAGCGCAGTTCAGGCGATTTTTGCAGGTCTTTTTAAACGGTAAATTTTACCTTTGCTTTCAAATTTCCATCTCAACAATTCGAAAATTCTCTCACGTACTATGAGCACAGAACTTCAACCGATCAAACCTAAAAATTTCTGGGAACGTCCGGAAGGTGTAACCGGCGGCCTTTTTATGGCAGCACTTTTATTAGGTGGCGGCTTTTTGCTGTATCAAGCCTTGCCTACCCTCATTATTTTGGCTGAAAACACCCTGTACCTCGCAGGCATGCTGGCTGCTTTGGCGGCGATTGTATATATTGTTTTGGATCCCAAAATGCGCAACCTGGTTTGGTATGTGTACAAATCCATCATGCGCTGGGTTACCGGCATTTTTGTGCAAATTGACCCAATCGGTATCCTGAAAAGTTACATCGATTCTTTGAAGGACAACCTTAGTTCGATGAACACCCAAATCAGCAGCCTCAAAGGCCAGATGTACAAACTGGGTGAAATGATCAAACAAAACCAGAAGGACATTCAGAACAACCTGGGCCTTGCCAACCGCGCAAAAGAAACCGGCAAAGAATCCATTATGGTGTTGAAAGCCCGCAAAGCCGGTCGTTTGAAGGATTCTAATATGAAGTTGGAAGATCTGTACAAGCGCATGGAAGTACTGTACCGTGTTTTGGTAAAAATGTACGAAAACTCCGAGATCATGCTCGAAGATATTCAGGACCAAGTGGTTGTGAAAGAGCAGGAATACAAGGCCATCAGGGCCAGCCACAGTGCCATTCGCTCTGCCATGAACATTCTGAGCGGCAATTCTGACAAAAAGTACATGTACGATATGGCCCTCGAAGCAATGGCTGAAGATGTAGGCCAAAAAGTAGGTGAAATGGAGCGCTTTATGGATATGTCCAAGAATTTCATGGACTCCATCGACCTTCAAAATGGCGTATTCGAAGAAGAAGGTCTTCAAATGCTCGATCAATGGGAAAAAGAAGGTGTTTCTTTCTTATTAGGTGGCGATAAAAACAAAATCATCGCCAAAGCCAACAATACCTCCGATGTACTCGACTTGAATGCACCCCAGGCCATGCCTAGTAAGGCAGATCGGGGCGGCAATCAGTATGATTCGTTTTTTAGTGAGTGATGAGTGATAAGTGATAAGTGATAAGTGATAAGTGATAAGTGATAAGTGATAAGATAATGGGCTCGTAACCAACAAGTTACAAGCCCATTTTTTATAAAAACTGAGTTTGTTTCAACAAAAATCAAGATTGAAACACCCAAGATATCACTCCTCACTTATCACTTATCACTTATCACTTATCACTCCTCACTTAATTCCCGTCCAACAAATTACCCAATCCGCCCAAAATGCTGCCTTCGTCTTTACCTTTGTAGGTGCCGTATTGCATGATTTTAGCAGCCAAACGGCTTACAGGCAAGGATTGAAGCCAAACTTTACCGGGGCCGCGGAGTTGCGCGAAAAAGAGGCCTTCACCGCCGAATACCATATTTTTGATGCCTTTGATAAATTGTATATCGTAGCTTACACGACTCGTGAACCCAACAATACAACCGGTATCGACGCGCAGGGTTTCGCCTACACCAAGTTCGCGTTCGAGGATATAACCGCCCGCATGTACGAATGCCATGCCGTCACCTTCCAGTTTTTGCATGATAAAGCCTTCGCCGCCAAACAAGCCGGTACCTAATTTGCGTTGAAATTCAATGCCCACCTGCACGCCTTTGGCCGCGCAGAGAAATGCGTCTTTTTGGCAAATTACCTTACCATCGAATTGCGACAAATCCAACGGAACAATTTTACCTGCATAAGGCGCCGCGAACGTAACACGTTGTTTGCCAGGTACTACATTTGTAAACGTGGTAATAAACAAGCTTTCACCGGTCAGCAAACGTTTTCCTGCGGTCATTAATTTACCGAAAAAACCGTCGGAGCGGCCGCTGCCATCGCCAAAAACAGTGGCCATTTCAATGCCTTCATCCATAAACATAAAACTGCCAGATTCGGCAATGACGGTTTCATTCGGATCCAGTTCGATTTCAACGCATTGCATTTCTTCTCCGTGGATCTTGTAATCGATTTCGTGGTTGTTGCGCATGATGTTTTATTTTAGCGTTTTCAGATTTTTAATGACACAATAATACAGCTGGGGCGGTGTTTCTTGCTTTAATTTAACGACCTAATCGGACAAAAGATCGGCGAACGTTATTCCCAGTTAAAATAAGCGCCGAGATGGAACTGGGGCTTGTTGGGCAACAAACGGGCATCCAATACCCCGGCCCCGCCTACGATAAAACCCCAAAACCGATTCATTTTTATTACGCTCTTCAATCCCAACGACCAATATTCCTGGTTATTGACATATAAATTGCTGCGTTGAAAACTTTCGGACTCTTGTCGCAAGCGATTTTTCATGGATATTTGCAATTCGGAATAAGCGATGACCCAAAAACGGCCCATACGCCGTCCTGCTTCGATGCCTAACAGGGCAAAATCACTGTAATGATTGGTGCGCAAGGCATATCCGCCATAACCAAACCAATACGCCTTTTCATATCCTTTACCCGTGCTCAGCATGGGCAAAAGCGTAAAAGCCTTAAATCCAGCACGCAAACCAGTTTCGGGTCTGGAAGCCCAACTGGGCAAATCGATCCGCATGGTCAGGGTAATGGGCAACTTTTGGTTGCGCAATTGATGCCGAACGGATAAGGTAATGTTGCCCGGCCGCAAAATGAAATAATCGGAGCGATACTGCGGTGGACCGGGGAAATCTGGGTTTCGATCGGCCAAAATACTTCGAAAAGGGAGTGCAATAATTCCAGTAGTTCGTTTGCTTAAGCCATATTCACCATACATTTGAAAGGCTTGCTCTGTAACCGATTGTTCCAATATTTTTTCGTTTCCATTGGCATCATAGATGTAGCCATATCTAGGAATCGATTGGAAGGCCAATTGCGCATAAGCGCCCGCCTTACTCCGCACCCAAGGACTTTGAGCGGCAACGACATGGCCACCCAGGCAGGCAAGTAGGAGAAGTAAGGCGGGTAAAAGGCGCATTATGCTTTGTTTTCGGCCGTAATAGACTGTTTTACCACCCGAATAAAGGTTTTTTCGTCGACCATCAAACGTACCACGTTGCCGTCAATTTTAGTCACCTTACCGATAATACCCGAATTGGTTACGACCTCCATCCCTTCTTTCAGGCTGTCCACAAATTTTTGCTGATCTTTTTGACGCTTGATTTGCGGACGGATCAGGAAAAAATAAAACACGATCAGGATCAAAAATGGGAAAAGCATGCTCAACAGCGGATTGCTGGCTGTGGCTTGCAACAAAATGAAATGCAACATATTGGTTGTTTTCAAAATAATGAAAAATAAAAGCGTAGTGCCTGATTTAAAGGCACGGCTTCAGAATCGGCGCAAAAATACGCAACCCTTCTTGTTTTACAGCTTGAATATCGTATCCGCCACCCCTTGATTTATTTTAATGTCGGTGGTGCGCATGGTCATAGGCGCTGGGGTCATGCCAGTAACCACCATGGTGTGCGCAAATAATACGCCCTCTACGGCTTTATAATCGCTAAAATCGGTAATAACCGAAACCGGCGCGTCGTCCATTCCTTTGTCCAGGGTGACTTCGCGTAGTTTCAGGCTGGATTTCATATCATAAAACTCCATGGTGCGTTTTCCGTCGTAACGGGTCACTTCAACGGCGTAGGCATTTACACCATCAATTTCTTCAATTTGAAGCAAAGAAAGTTTGTAAGCATCGTTTGTCAAATAAGTAGCCTCCTTGCAAAAACGTGCCTGTTCCTTCAAATCTTCCAGGGATTTTCCCTCCAGTTTGCGGCTGGCACCTGCCATGCCCGACTCATTGCCTGCCAAGCCATCGTACACGCGTTTTGAAATGAGTTGGCCATTCATTTTCATTTCAATCGCAATTTTCTCTCCAGCCTTTTGCCAGGTTTGCAATTGAATTTCCGGTCCGCTCAGTTGCAGTTTGGCATCCGTGACGATATCGTGGAAGTTGGACATTTTGGCCGCCCCAATTGCCTGCAAGTAATCCTGAACCACCTTTTCTCCGGTCATATCGGGTGGTAGTGGCATGGTATTGCGTTTGATCGGGCGGGCGAAAGCATCGTAATACAAGACGTTCTTATTGGATTCGAACTGCGCCAGTTTTTCTGCAACATCCGCCTGGTTACCCGCAACAATAATATGTGCGTGATCTGGTTTGATGTATTTGCGGGCCATCAACATCACTTCATCGGCAGTAATCGATTGCAGCACCGTTAAATATTGTTCAAAATAATCGGCAGGCAAGCCAAAACGTGCGGCACTTAAAGCAAATCGTGCAACGGTTTCGGGCGATTCCAGGCTTTGTGAAAACTGGCCCGTGAGCACATTTTTCACCATTTGTAATTCCTTGGGCGGCACTTTTTCTGTTTTGATGCGGTTTAACTCGCTCAAAAACTCCACAATTGCGCTGTCCGTCACGCCATTGCGCACACTGGCACCCGCACTAAAATAGCCGATCAACTTGTCGGAACTCATGCGGGTACTTGCGCCATACGTCCAGCCGTGTTTTTCTCGCAAGTTAGAATTGACCCTACTGTTAAAATAAGCGCCTAAAATGGTGTTGAGCAGGCGAGCCCGTATTTCATCGGGTTGTCCGGGTTGCAATTCAATCGGATAGGTGATACTGATGACAGATTGAACAGCACCGGGTTTGTTGACAAAATGCACCAAATTCTTATCGGGTGGACGTGGCAACCCGTACGTTTCTTTTGGTACATCGCCTTTTTGCCATTTTCCGAAATACTGTTTTGCATATTTTTCTGCCTTCTCCTTCGAAATATCCCCCACCATTACCAAGTACGTGATGTTAGGCTTGAAAAACGTTGCATAGTGCTTTTGCACCTGGGCCTGGGTGATTTTAGCAAGGGTTTCTTCCGTTTTAATTTCGCCATAAGGGTGGGTATTTCCATAGCGCAGGGCAGCCGACAATTGTTGCACCATAAAATTGGCGTCCGTTTTACTTTGGGCAAGGTTGCTCCCTTGGCGTTTTCGGCTGCGCTCGAGTTCTTCGGTCGGGAAAACGGGATTGAGCGTAGCATCAGCCAGTACATTCAGGAGTTTATCGGCATGTTTGCTCAGGCATTCGCCAAAAAAGCCATTTGGATTGGCATTTAAACTGGCCCCAATAAAATCGATTTCTTCGTCAATTTGACTTTTAGAGCGTGTTTTAGTGCCTTTTAACAATAAATCGGCCATCATATCGACATATCCTTTTGCCGATTTTTCCAGTACTGGTTCATAATCAACAAACAACTGCACCGAAAAAGTAGGCAGTTTATGGTTTTCTACCACAATGACGGTCAGGCCATTGTCCAATTGCAGGGTATTGGCTTTGGCAATTTGAATAATGGGTGCAGTGCCCGATTTGGGTGCGGCTTTACGGATATCGCCCTTGGGCATTGGAATAACCGGTGCTAGGCTGGTAGTTGGAGTAGTTTCGGTTTTGCTGGCCGTTTTTGGGCTGCAAGCTGCTATAATAAGGACGGCACAAAGTGCCAAATAGACGATGCTTCTCATGGAAGGTATTTTAAAATTAAAATTGGAAGGAGCAGATCGGGCGATTAAGGAGTTTTAACAGGCAGGTAATAAAGTACAACCCGTTTGTCTTTGCTTAAGTACAAATTAGCAGCCCGACGCAGGTCTTCCTTGGTCACTTTGCGGTAACGTTCCAGTTCGGTATTAATCAAATTGGCGTCGCCAAAAAACATTTCGTAGGTAGCCAGGGATTCTGCAATACCGACAACCCGATTGTTGGCACCGATAAAGTCGTTTTCCACTTGATTTTGCACCCGCTGAAATTCTTTGTCCGAAACGAGGTTCGTTTGCACATCTTTAATAATCGCGTCCATCGCATTTTCCAAAGCAGCAGGATCAATGTTCATCGCTGCGATGGCATACATCATAAAAGCACCTGGATCTTCCAATTCGAGCGGAAAAGAGCCTGCGCCTACTGATTTTTGTTGTTCGTCGACCAATTGTTTGTTGAGGCGGCTGCTTTCTCCTTGACTCAGCAGCATACCCAACATTTTAACGGCATAAAAATCGGCAGCGCCTTGTGCTGGAATATGGTAGCTGTACACCAGGGCGGGCAATTGGATATTGTCCATAAAGGTATCCCGTACTTCCCGAACGATGGGAGGTTCTGTGATTTTGGGACGGAAAATAGCCTGTTCGCCTTTTGGAATATCCTTAAAATACAATTCGATCAATTGCTTGGTCTGCTCGATGTTCAGATCGCCGGCAATACTGAGAATGGCATTGTCGGGCCGATAGAAGTCTTTGTAAAACTGCTGAAAATCAACCACATTCGCGGCATCAATATCTACCAAAGATCCGATCACCGAGTGGGAATACGGGTGCACTTTATAGGTGCGCTTCATGGTTTCTTCCAACAATCGTCCGTACGGGCGATTATCATATCGCAAACGCCGTTCTTCCTTTACTACTTGTCGTTGGGTTTCGATCCCGGCAGGCTCCACCATAGCGTGCAGCATCCGTTCGCTTTCGAGCCACAGTCCGAGTGCCAATTGATTACTGGGTAAAACTTCGTAATAAAAAGTGCGGTCGTAAGTGGTATTTGCATTGTTGGTGCCGCCGGCATTGCTGATATAATCGTCGAATTGACCTCGGGCGATGTTTTCGGAACCTTCAAACAGCAAGTGTTCGAAAAAGTGGGCAAATCCGGTGCGGTTGACACTTTCGTTTTTAGAGCCAACATGGTACATCACGGATACTGCCACAATGGGCGTGCTGTGATCCTCGTGCAGCATCACTTTCAGGCCATTGGGCAGATCGAATTTTTGAAAATTAATTTGTTGCGCGTTCGATGCGCCGCCAAGCGCCAGTGCGAACGCGAGTAGAAAAATGCGTCGTTTCATGCCAGATTTTTTAAATTCGGGCCAAAGATGCATCAATTAGTTGGAGCGTTGTACCAACAATCGATGAACATCCGTCCGGTTTCGGCAAAAAAACAAAATGCATTTCAAACAGCGGAAATAATTTTGCCCGTTGTTGAGTTTTGAACGCATTGGGCCTTTAAATGACCTTATCCGCGCAAGAGGACGATGCGAAAGCGTCTGGTTTGGCTTTAAAAACAAAACCCATGCTCAGAATGTAGCCCATTGCTTCTTTCAATGCTGTATTGCTTTCAAATGCCGGATCGGTATTGATGTCCGCATGTACCTCCAGGGCAACACTGTATTGATCGAGCAAATGGCAGAGTGCGTAAGCGACCTCTACCGAGCGGGCAACCTCCAGGATCATCCGTTCGCGCAGGGTCATTTTACGGAAAACTTTATCATTGGAGATAAACATAAATCCGCCGCGTTTTTCGCGCAAAAACACAATAACTGAGGCAAAATGTACTTCCTCGCCGATCACTTGCGAGTCTGTTCCGATGCACACTTTCAACTTGAAGCCGCTGGCAATTTCCCGTTTAATGGTTTCCTCCACTGCGTTCAACAGGGGTTGCTCAATGCGCTGTCCGTTAAGTCTTCTCCACTCCATGTTTTAAATTTTTTGAGTGAACAATAAAATCCCTGCATCACCAAATCAAAGCAAAAGGGGGAAGCAGGCCGTTAACAACAGAATAGTTAGGTGCAATCAATATATTGTTAGTCAAATGTAGGGTTATTACAAAAGAATGTTTGACTAAATTTTTAAAAATAACACTAACTTAAACAATATATTTGCCGAAACAGTTCCTTTTCAATGAAAAAAACTTCTTTTTACCGTTGGGTCAATGAAAAATGGCGTATGCGGCTTTTCCTGTTTTGGAAATTGCCTGCTGCCTGGTTTATGGGTATGTATGTGGAGCAATGTGATGCGCACATGGCCCGGGTGGCACTACCCTATCGTTGGCGTTCTCAAAATCCTTTTCGTTCCACCTATTTTGCGGCACAATGTGCAGCAGCCGAACTTTCGACCGGGTTATTAGGCCTGGCCGAGTTGCAAGAGATGCCGCCGGTTTCCATGTTAGTAACGGCCGTTCGGGCAGAATTTTATAAAAAGGCCGACCGTACCCTGGTTTTTGAATGTAAACAGGGGCGCGACATTGCCCAGATCATACAGCAGGCGGTTGAAACCGGAACTGCACAGGAAATCGTGATGGAATCGAGCGGTTACTTGCCGGATGGCACCTTGGCTGCCCGGGTTTGGATCCATTGGTCGTTTAAGCGGAAATCGAAAAACGTATAAAGTACGACAGGTTACTAACCATGCCAAATGTGCATTTAGGCCAAAGTTGAAAGCCTTTTACACATACCGCCTTGATACTGTGGCGTAAGCGTAGTATCGTACTATGTTAACAACATGTGGATAATCGGGGGATAACTAAACCCGACTTTTGCCTGCCTAAATGTTGGTAACCAAGGTATCTTTGCAGTTCTAAATTTACGGTTTTTTCCATACGCCATGAAGATTACATATTACGGACATTCTTGCATTTTACTGACCATTGGCAGTACCCGAATCTTGTTGGATCCGTTTATTACTGGCAATCCGCTTGCTACGGAAGTTGATGTGAATGCCTTGCGTTGTGAATATATTTTCCTGTCGCATGCGCATGGCGATCATGTGGGTGATGTGGAAACCGTAATGGCTCATAATCCCGAGGCGACAATCGTTGGGATAGCAGAAGTGAGTGGTTATTATGGCCACAAGGGGTTTAAGGCCCATCCGATGAACATTGGCGGCTGGTGGAATTTTGATTTTGGTCGGGTAAAAATGGTTCATGCGGTACACAGCAGCAGTTTTCCCGATGGCAGCTACGGCGGAACGGCCGTGGGCTATGTGTTTGATACACCGGAGGGCGTCGTGTATTTTGCGGGTGATACGGCGGTACATATGGATATGCAACTGATACCGATGACTTGTCCGCCACTCGATCTTGCAATTTTGCCGCTTGGTTCCAATTTTACGATGGATTATCACGATGCCTTGTTGGCCAGTGATTTTGTACGTTGTAAACGAGTACTGGGGTGCCATTACGACACATTTGGCTATATTGTAATTGACCAATCAGAAGCCATTGCAGCCTTTGAGGCAAAAGGGAAAGATCTGGAGTTGTTGCCGATCGGCGGTAGCCTAGAAATTTAACAAGCACACACAACATTTACCAATAAATTTCTGATAACATGCTCAAAGACATGGGTAAAATTATAGCGATTGCCAACCAAAAAGGCGGTGTAGGCAAAACAACCACGGCAATTAATCTTGCTGCTTCTCTGGCAATTTTGGAGAAAAAAGTATTGATTATTGATGCTGATCCACAGGCCAATGCTTCTTCGGGGGTGGGATTGCCGGATAGCAACGATGTTCCAGGTTTGTACGAATGTTTGGTGGACGGCATTGATCCGCGCACGGCCATTATTTCTACCGAAACCGCCAATTTACATCTATTGCCATCCAGCATCAATTTGGTTGGTGCGGAGTTGGAGTTGATTAACATGCCCAACCGCGAATACATCATGCGTGGTATTGTGGCAGAAGTGCGCAAAGATTACGACTATATCTTCATCGATTGTTTGCCATCGCTGGGTTTGATTACCCTGAATGCTTTGGTAGCTGCGGATACCGTGTTAATTCCGGTGCAATGTGAAATGTTTTCATTTGAAGGGTTGTCGAAATTGAAAAACACGATTACTTTGGTAAAACAAGGCTACAATCCAAATTTGCAGGTAGAAGGTCTGGTCATTTCCATGTACGATACCCGTTTGCGTTTGGCCAATGCGATTGTAGAAGAGGTGCGGAACAGCTCGGACGATTATGTGTTTGAAACAATTATCCACCGCAATAGTCGTATTGCGGAGGCTCCTATGCAACATACGCCCGTTGCGCTGTATGATGTGAGTAGCAAAGGCGCAACCAACTTTTTTAACCTGGCTGAGGAATTCCTGAGAAAAAACCAGAATTAAATGGCAAAAACTACCTTTAATACCAAAGGAATTGGAACGTTGTTGAAAAATGCGTCCCAGTTAGAACAAGCAATCAAAGAAGATCAACAAGAAGTCATTCGAGAGTTGACCAACCATATCCTGTTGTTGCCCATTGAGCACATCGAGGCTAATATGGATCAGCCACGGAAAGACTTTGATGATAAGGCATTGGACGAGTTGGCAGCCAGCATTAAGGTGCATGGTCTGATTCAACCAATCACGGTGCGCCGTTTGCATGAAAAAGCATACCAGATTATTTCTGGTGAACGCCGTTTTCGGGCCAGCAAACGCGCAGGTCTAACCGAAATACCAGCATACGTACGGATCGCCAACAACCAGGAAATGCTGGAAATGGCCCTGATCGAAAACATTCAACGGGAAGACCTGAATGCCATCGAGATCGCCATGTCGTATGCAAGCCTGATGGAAGAATGCAAACTGACGCACGAACAAATTTCGGAACGGGTTGGGAAAGATCGGACGACCATTACCAATTATACGCGCCTGCTGACTTTATCGGATAAAATACAGGAGGCCGTACGCGAGCGTAAACTTTCGATGGGGCATGCGCGTTCTTTAGCGGGGATTAAAGACAATGCGGCGTTTCAAAATTCGCTGTTTGCAAAAATCATCACGGAAGAATTATCTGTTCGTGCCGTAGAGGAATTGATCCGCAAATACCAGGAAGAAACCAAAGGCGCAAAGCCTGCGGACAGCAAACGCCTGCCCGATCATTTACGCAATATTCAAGACCAATTTAGCGCCTTTTTCGGGGCAAAAGTGGCACTTAAACGCAATGATAAAGGCAATGGCCAACTGATCGTGAAGTTCGAAAACGACGGTGAATTGAACCGTTTGATCGAGCTCATTGAGGAAAAATAGGGGCCGTTTTTATTAATAAGAAATTAATTTTGGAAGGTGATTGCATGCGTTAAATTTGTTTTACCTTGTCACTAAACAAATCTTTCCTTCACTTTTCAAAATTAAATACCATGTTGCACACTGAACAACTCGACCAAGTTGAAATGGAATTGCTCCTCGACGAAGCAACCGAACTCGAACTTACTTCTTTTGACGACGAAACCTCTGAAGAAGAAGAGGAAGTAGAAAGCGAGGAAGATATGGACGAAGAGGATATGGATGACGAAGAGGAAGATATGGATGAAGAGGAAGAAGGCGATGATGAAGAGGGAGAAGAAGGCGACGACGAAGAGGGTGACGATGAAGAAGCGTCTGAGGAAGAAGCTGAAAATTAATTCCAATGGGTTGAATTGTACGCCAAAGCACGCTTTTGCAATATTGGACAACAATTCAACCCATTTTTTTATCTCAATTTATTTATGCCCGCTATTTTTATAGGCAGTGCTTAAAGTCGGACTTTAGTTATTCCGCAGTGGGTACTTTTAGCAGTTCTGGACGAAATACAATCAGTGTTCTGCGGTTTTTTTGGCGCCCTTCTGGCGTTTCATTCGAAGTTATTGGATAAAACTCCCCTTTCCCTACCGGTGTCATTTGGTTTGCGTTGATGTTGTAGTCGCGGATAAGCAGCCGAACCAAGGTGGTCGCACGCAGCAAACTCCATTCCCAGGTATCTTTTAGTATTTTATTGTCTTTCGGCAATGCGTTATCAGTAAACGCTACAATATCCACGTCTATATCCGGGTGGTTGCTCAGGTATCCTGCCAAGTTCGAAAGCAGGCTTTTCCCATTGGTATTTACATTGATCCCCGCAAGGTCGAACAGGTATTTGTCATTGAAATTGACCACCACGGTTTCGCCTTCAATTGCAATGGCCACGCCTTCCGATTTTTCAAATACTTTCGTGAGGTTGTTTTTTAAATTATCCAGTTGCAGTTTGCGTTCTGTTTGGGCGCTGCGTACTTTTTGAACAATTGCGATGCGGTTGTCCAATTGCGCTTTGGTGGCAGCCAATTCTTTTTCGAGGGCAATTTTTTCCGAAATAAGTTTACTGGAAGATTCGCCCATTTGCTGCGTTCGGGAACTGAGTTCGGTGCGCAAATCGGCCAGCATCGTTTCCTGATTACCAATAGTTCGGTTGAGGGCGCCCACCATATCGGTCAATTTGGCGGTCTCTGCCTTTCGGTCTTGCAATTCCTTTACAAAAACACTTTCGCGTGCTTCTCCCAGTTCGCGGGTGCGTACTTCTGCTTTGTAGATTTTGGGTTTTACACAAGCACTCATTCCAGCAATCATTAAAATCAACAGCAACAATCCTTTTCTCATACGTAGTTGTTGTGGTAGTATTTGTTTGGGTCTTTTATTCGCGTTTGGGCTGAACCTGCACCAATAATTGTACCTGTTTTACCAGTGGGTAATCGTTGGCATCTGTATTTTTAAAAATAACGTCGATTGTTTTGGACTGATTGCCCGAATGGCCGGCCGTATTAAAAATTAGGTTGATGCGGCCGAGCGCTTTGGCAGGAATGGGCCCTTCTGTCCAATCCATATAAATACATTCGCAAGCGCTAACAATTTCGATTTCGAGTGGGTCTTTCCCGGTATTTTCAAAGATAAATTCGGTTCCTATTTTTTCCCCTTCCTGCACGGTCCCGAAAACAATGGTGTCTTGCTTAAAACGCAAAACGGCATCGACCGGATTATTCCAGTCGATGCCGGGCGCGATCGTATCGGCCTCAATTAGTTTTGATAAAAAAAAACTGGGCGTACAGATTGTTTGCCGCCTGGTTTTTGTCCTTTTGGTTTTTCGTTGGTCTCTGGCACTATTGTTTCTTCAATTTCGATGCTGGTAGGACCGGCGAGGATTTTGAATTCGGTACGGCGGTTGTAGCGGTGTTCATCATCGGTACATTCGATGCCGTCTGTGCAACGATTGAGGATGAATTGTTCGCCATATCCAACCGGGGTGATCCGATCATCGGCAATGCCTTTGGCCACCATCCAGCGTTTGGCGCTATCGGCACGGCGTTGGGAAAGTTTTTGGTTGTAATCCACTTTACCTTGCGCATCCGTATGCGAAGACAACTCGATTTTCATATCCGGGTATTTATTCATCAAATCAACCAGGAATTGGAGGTCTTTTTCGGAATCCACCAAGATTTTATCGTCGTTAAAGTCGTAATAGATGTTGTTCAAGCGGATTGGCTCGTTGCGTTTTACGATCACAGGCTCCTTTTTCTTCAAACGCAGGGTGAGTTTTTTGTCGATCACAATCGATTTTTTCACACCAACCGTATTTAACTTGATGGTATCGGACTGGTATCCTTCGCGGGTAGCGATCAGGACGTAAGAGCGTTCGGGTTGTAATGCGAAACTAAAGTCATTGCCTCCGGCGTTGTTCTTTTCGTCTACTTTTGCCGGATTTTTCTCCGTTACATCCACAATTTGCAAAGTACAATTCGGCAGTGGCTGGTTTTCCTTTTCCTTTTGGCGTTTCAGGCGGAAGGTGTTGGCCACCAGTTGCACCTTGATACGTTCCATTTCCCAGTTGTAAATGTCGTCGCAGCAGGTTTTGCTTTTCAGGTTGTTTGGTCCAGGTCGGTTGCTGACCAAAAATCCAGAGTATCCATCCACAGATTGGGAGTAATATTGATCATCGACACTGGAGTTGACGCCCAGCGGCAATGGTTTTGGAGCGCTCCAGACCGAGCCATTCCATTGACTTTCAAACACATCTAAACCACCCAGGCTTGGGCGGCCGTTGCTGCTAAAGTACAATTTGCCATCGCGGTAAAATGGGCTTACTTCGTCGCCGGGCGTGTTGATCACCGTGCCCAAGTTAACAGGCAGGCTGTACACGCCGTCGCTTTTGCGGGTTGCGTAATAGATATCATCGCCACCTTGTCCGCCGGGCATATTGGCCACAAAAAACAACACTTTTTCGCCAAACAGTTCGCCTTCATTGGGGTGTTTGGCGATATATTCGCCATTTACGCCAACCACTTCATTAGCGGCACCCCAACCATCGTTGGTTTTTGGGGAAAAATAAATTTTGCTGCTCGACATCCCGTTAAATTCGGTTTCCACCCGGGTGAAAAACATGGTATTGCCATCATTACTGATGCTTACGTTGCCTTGGTGCCAGCCTTCGCGGTTGATTTGTGTACCCAAAGCGGTTGGGTCGCCAAAAGCATCGGTTTCTTTTTTGGCAGTATAAATTTTGGCAAACCAGTCACCTTCTTTGCCATCCAGGGTAACGATTTCCTTCGATTTGAGCGAAACGAAGTACAATTCCCCGTTGAACATAAATGGGGCGGCCTCCGTTTGCGGGCTGTTGGCTTTTTTACCGATGTTGTTGACCAGCAGATTTTCAGGCTGTTTGGCTTTGCGGCCCAATTCGCAGCCAGCGATTTCCAATTTAGCCGATTTTTTCAAGTTTTCGTCGGCGCCTTCGGAGGTGTATTGATTGAACATGTCGATGGCTTCGGCGTATTTGCCATTCATTTTCATGCTCAATGCCAGCCAGTATTTGAGTTCGGTGTACTCGGCTTTGCGGTCGCGCAGCACGATTTTGCTCAAGGCCTTTTCTGCTTTATCATAATCGCGCAAATCGTAGTGCAATTTGGCGATTTTTACATTAATTGCTTTGTCTTTGGTCTCATCGTACACTTTTTGGTACAATTCGAGTGCCTGGTAAGGGTTGTTGTTGGCAACCGATTCTTCGGCGGCCTTTAAATTTGCTTCCGGTGTAGCCCGATTGATCGGTTGTGCGTACAACCCGATTGTCGTGAGCAAGGTAAAGGTTAAAAGCAGGAGCGTATATTTCATCATATTGTAATTAGGCATGGGAATGTCCTTGCGGAATGCAACGAATTGGGTAAAAATTAGAAACGTGGGCAAAGGATTTTGGGTTTTGGATCGGCCTTTTTGTACTTTTTGATGATGTAATTGGCCGCAATTTCGAAACCACCTCGATAATTGGTTTGGTTGGACAGTTGACTCACATTGATATCATAGGCAAAGCCCACTTGCAAATCCTTTTTTTGATAACCCAACAGTATTTGCGCGGCATCTCCCAGGCGATAGCCCAGACCGAATTTGAGCGTTATGTCTTTTTCCTGGTTAAAAAGGTAGCCAAACATGTTTTGAATGGCAATTTCATCCGCGCCAGCCATGGTTTGGAACAAGAAAGAAGGGCTGGTCGTTAGTTTGTCATTCAATTGAATGTTGAATGTACCACTAGTGACTGCCCGGCGAGCCAATTTTTCATCTCGAGGGTCGCTAGGCATAGTAGAAGAGGTAGTATCCGGCTTCACCAAGGTAAAACTCGGACGGCCAATATGGAACATAGAAAATCCAAGCACGAAGTTCATGCGTTTGTTCAAGCGTGCAGTAAGTGCAATGCCAGCATCATTGTCGGTATAATTGGTCGCGTCGGTAGCAAACGATTCCGCGCTGGCAGTGAAATCATAATCGCCATTTGCCTTAAAGCCGTCTTCCAGTCGTGCCCGATTGCCCGGGTCCAGTTTGCGCTGTTCGCCCCCAAAGTGGTAGCCAACAGAAAGGTATGTATTTCCTTTTTTATCCAGCGACAGGTGGTAAGCTGCGCCTAATTTCAGGCCATTGTGTGTCATACCGAGTGCACCTGCTTTATCGGTAAAAACCGACAAACCGATACCGACCCAGTCGCGCTTGCGAAAACCGCGGATAATCGGTGCGTCAACCCACACGGATGGAGTGCGGAATTGCTGTCCTGCGCCCAATACACTCGCCCATTGGCCTCTGAAAATACCGCCTATTCGAACGGTGCCTTCAAATTTTCCAATTTGCGCCGGATTCAGGCTCATGGGCGCCATGTTGTATTGTGTGAAATGGATGTCTTGTGACCAAATAGAAGCGGTGGTCAGGAATAAGCAAGCAAAAAGGCTTAGTAGTTTTCTAGTGTGCATACCAGATTGTTTTGAGCGTAGTATTTCGTAAGCATTACAGCCGAAAATTAAGTAAAAATTCGGTTGCATCTCCAAATCGTCTGCCAGTAAATGTTAAACTGCCAAAAAAATGATCCGCAGAGGCAAACATCGCTCAATTCTGACGAAATGAGAAACATTATCTGCGTTTCGGAAAAAATTATCATTTGTGTCACTTTTTTGAGAGACGGTTATCTTCAAAAAAGGGTTGCATGTATTTATTGGTTATTCCTTTCACCGTGTTATGTCAACGCCAAAGTAATATACCGGGCAATCGCATTCAAATCCTGGTTGTTCATGCATTTAAAATGCCCTTTTGGACAAACGGCATACCCGATTTTCGAACACGGACGGCAAGATAAACCCTTTATTTCAAAATTTTCACATCTAGCCAATCCTTTTGGATCATAAGGATACATTCCGAACCGCGGGGTTGTATTGCCCCATACTGCTGCGATTTTTTTGTGTTTTGCCGCTGCAATGTGCATCAGTCCGGTATCATGGGTGAGTACAACGCCTGCTTGTTCCACTACTGATGCCGATTGATGCAAACTTAGGGTGCCACACAAATTCCAAATATGGGGTCCTATCTGTGCGAGTTGTTCCCCGAGTGCAGCTTCTGCTTTTCCACCCAACAAAACCACCGAACAGGGCAGTAAACGACACAACTGCTCCATACTTTCGGGCGGCAACCGCTTCGTTGCATGGGTTGCGCCCAGCACAAAAGCGACAAAAGGCAACTTCAGTCCTTGCTCTTGTAAATCCTGGAGATCCACCACTTGATCCGTTGGAATAAAATAATCCAGTCCTGCTCCATCCGACTGAACCCCCAAATGCCGAACCGTACGCAAATATCGGTCCACAATATGTTCTTGCGGCATCCAATCTATGCCCGTATTTACCATCATCCATTTTTCGAGGTTTTTTTTCGGAAAAGCGCGGCTAGGACGGCCAAGCGCCAGTTTGAGCCGAGCGCTGCGCAGGTTGTGGTGCAGGTCGATCACCCAGTCATACTGTTCTGCTTTTAATTCTGGCAAAACCTCGTCTATTTCTTTGTCGAAGTGGTACACCTTATCGAGGTACGGATTGGGTGTCAGGATGCCTTTGAACGCCGTTTTGGTTAAAAAATGCAATTCCGCACCCAACTGCAGTTTGAGGCAGCGAATGACCGGCGTGGTGAGTACGATGTCGCCGATGGCACTGAAGCGGAGGAGGAGGATTTTAGTGATGAGTGAGGAGTGAGGAGTGATGAGTGAGGAGTGAGGAGTGAGGAGTAATGAGTGAGGAGTGAGGAGTTGACAGTGGATAGTTGAAAATTTTCGTGATCAAAATGACACTAGCGGGGTCGCATCTTTGTTGCAAAATGCTGACCAACGACCCATTACGACTCCAGCGGGGTCACATCTTTGTTGATTTTTTGTTTAAAATCGGTCATTTGTTCCTGGCTGCCCAACACGACAATATGCAGGCCGGGACGCAGCAGGAGGCTGGGCAGGGGGTTCAATTCGTATTCGCCATTGGGTTGTCGCACGCCGATGAGGGAGATGCGGGCATTTTGGAGCAGGCCACTCTCCTGGATGGTTTTATTGCGGTATTGGATGGCGAGATTTTCTACAGGGATTTCTTCAAACACCGCATTATCGGTTCCGATGTTGGACAACAAGTCAAAAAAGGCGACCACGTCGGGTTTTTCGATCAGGGTTGCCATATAGTAGCCGCCGATGCGTTCGGGGACCACGGTATAATTGGCGCCAGCGCGACGAAGTTTGGTTTCATCGGCAGCAGAGTTTGCGCGGCTGATGATGCGCAGGGAAGGGTTTACTTGTCGGGCCGACAAGGTTATAAAGAGGTTGTCGGTATCACTGGGGAGGGTAATCACCAGCGCATTAGCCTGTTGAATGCGCGCTTCTTCCAGTACCATGTCCTCGGTTGCATCGCCTTCAATGAATAAATAATTGTATTTTTCTTTGAGTTGTTCGATGCGTTCGTGGTTGGTTTCGATCACGACAAAGGGTTTTCCTTGTTTCGACAATTCATAGGTTACCTCCAGTGCGTGCCTGCCGAAGCCGCAAATAATAACATGATTTTTGAGTTGTTGAATACTGCGGTGCATGCGATAATCTTTCAAAAGTTTGGTAAAGCCGCCTTCGGAAAAAATGCCCGTGATGGTAGAAACAGAATAACCCAACAAACCGAGGTTAAACAGGATTAAAATTGCGGTAAACACCCTGCCTCCTTGGTCCAAGGGATGGATTTCGCCAAATCCAACCGTAGATAAGGTAATGACCGACATGTAAAATGCATCGAACCACGGAAAATGTTCCAACAACCGAAAACCCAGCATGCCCACTAAAAGCGACAGGAAAATCAAGACTGTAGCCCAACGCAAACGCAAGATCACTTTAACGATTGCTTTGTGTCGACTGGAAATGACTGCTCCTTTTTTGGGCAATTTGATAAAAAGGAAAAAGAACAAAAACCAGTTGATCCGCATACCTTATTTATTGCTGAGCACCAAATAGGCCCAAGGCTCCAAATTAAGGTTCATATCGCGGGTAACCTGCACCGTACTGGGATCGAACACATTAATATAGGCGCCCACCATATCATCACTTGGGCGCAGGGTTACATTTTTGTGTTCTTTACTTAGGTTCAAAATGACCACCACCCGTTCGCCGCCAGTTTCTCGGGTAAAGGCGTAAATTTGATCATCTGCATTGGTGGGAATCTTCACCAATTTGCCGCCGTTGTTGCCGGTTTGCAGGGCTTTGTTATGGTGTTTTAAGGAACAAAGATTTTGGAAAAAGCGGGTTTTGCCATAATCTTTCCATCGAATCGGGTCTTTTTCAAAAAAAGCGAGCCGTTGATTCAGGCCGTCTTCCTGGCCATTATAGAGCATAGGTGTGCCTTGCCAGGTAAACATCAGCACATTAAATACATCGGCAGCGGGACCATACAAGTCTTGTTCGGTGCCCGACCAGGTGTTTTCATCGTGGTTTTGGGTAAAATACAGTTGGTAATATCCTTCCGGATAATATTGGTTGAGGAAAGACAACAGGGTATCCAAGGACTGCGCATTTTGCTTACCGTTGGCAATATCGCGGGTGACATCCTTCCATTTCCATCCATAATTTGCATTAAAACACGTATTGAAATGCCCTGGTTCGTCTTGCCATTCAGAAAGCATAAACATTGGTTTCACCGAATCGAGCGCTGGCCGCACTTCTGCCCAGAAATCATTGGGTACCAGGCCGGCCATATCAACCCTAAACCCATCGATATCGCAAGTTTTTATCCAATATTGCATGGCCGCAATCATGGCTTTGCGCAATTCAGGCTGGTTGTAATCCAGGTCGGCAGTATCGTCCCAATCGGTCGGCTGGCCGTGTTCATTGAGTGCGGTGGTAAATGCGCCATTAATTTTGGTATAATATTCCGGGTGTTCCTGCATCCACACGGCATCCCAGGCGGTATGGTTGGGTACCCAGTCCATGATCACCCGAATACCTAGTTGATGTGCATCTGAAATCAAGGCTTGCAAATCTGCTAAATTGCCATAATCTGAGTTAATTGCGTAATAATCCTGCACCGAATACGGGCTGCCGAGTCCGCCTTTTCGGCGCAATTTGCCGATTGGGTGGATGGGCATAAGCCAAAGCACATCCACGCCCAGTTCGTGCAGGCGTGGAAGGGCGTTACGCACCCCTGCGAAGTTGCCTTCTGGCGAAAACTGGCGCACATTGCACTCGTATAAAACAGCATTTTTGGCCCATTCGGGTTGGGACAGGCGACCGGCACTTGCATGGTTTTGCACAGCGGAAGGATTAGAGGGCGATTGGCAGCTGACTGCGCAAAAGAGCAGTGCTACCAGGGGAAAAAAGAAAGGATAGTGCATAAACATGGTAGATAAAATGCTTTATTTCAACCAGGGTGGCGTGGGTTCGTTGTCCATACGCACCTGAATACCGGTAAAATTAAGTTCAGTATTGCCTTTCCAAACCATGCGAAAACCGCGTTCCTGGGTAGCCCAGGTATTGTTGAACCAAGGGTCGGTACAGGACAAATACGTTTCCTTTTTAATATCATCCCAGGCCCAATGTCCGTTGCCCACTTCTTTACCGTCTACATATATTTTAAACGTTTGGTCTTCTGCAAAGCGCAGCCATTTACCAATAAAATATACATGGACGGTTGTATCAGAGGGTTGGTAGGCCATTTTGGGCGTCCACCATCCGGTCGACATAAAAGCCCGGCGGCTGGTGGTGGGCTTTTTAACCGTATCCCAAGGCACGTCTACATGGCTCGGAACGGATTTAGACTGGTAGGTATAAGCCGAATTGGGGTTATCGCCTTTGATTACCTTGGATGCTTTCCAAGGCAGGCCACTTTGTTCTGCCACCGGAAGTTGCGCCGTTTCAGCTGCTGGTTCTGGTGTTTTTTGAATATTTTTACACGTAATATAGGCCATTAAAACAACTACGATGGCCAATAGAAGGTTCCATTTCATGGTTTTGCTCATTGTATTGGTATTAAACTGATTGACTCAAAGAAAACTCCATCTGTTCCAACAATCCAGCCAAAGTTAAGTCTTCAAATCCGCTAATGGTTAAAGTTGCATGCGATAAGTCGGCTTTTATACCAACGCCAATGGTTTGGAAGCCGCCGCGCCTTGCTGCCTCAATACCCGAGGGCATATCTTCAAAAACCAGGCAAGCGCTGGCAGGTAAATGCAATGCGTTGGCCGTTTGTAAATAACAGTCGGGGTCGGGTTTGGGTTTCCGGTAAGTACTGCCGTCCATCACCAATTTAACATATGGTTCAAGTTGCAGGGTGTGTATTACGGCTTTCGCATTGCGCGAACCCGATGCTACAGCAGCCAGCATGCCGGTTTCTTGCAAATTTTGCAAGAAAGACAAAACGCCTGGCAATACTTCTTCGGGTTGCATTTGCAATAAACAAGCCAAATACCAATTGTTTTTCACGTCTGCCCAATGCAGTTTTTCTGCTTCCGTCATATACACTTGTCCCCAGCGCAATACTTCCTCCATGCTTTCCATCCGACTCAGTCCGCGCAAGGTTTCGTGTTGTGTTTCCGAAAAATCAAACCCCAGTTCGTTGGCCAACCGACGCCATGCCACATAATGATACCGTACCGTATCAACAATTACCCCGTCGAGGTTCAAAATGCACGCTTTTATTCCCATAAATGGTTTAACAAATTTAAGCGGCGAAATTAAGAGAATTAAACCTTCCGTTTGTCCATTTGTTATCTTTGCCCGCTTAAATTTAACTACCACCCGTGACGAAAGACATTTTAACGCAACTTACCGAGGCTGCACGCAAGCGCATCTTGATTATTGATGGTGCCATGGGTACCATGATTCAGCAGTACCACCTGTCGGAAAAAGATTTCAGAGGAACCCGTTTTACTGAACATCATAAAGATTTACAAGGCAACAATGATTTGTTGTGCCTTACCCGTCCAGATGTAGTCGAGGCGATTCACCGTGCTTATTTGGATGCCGGTGCCGATATTGTTGAAACCAACACCTTTAGTAGCACGAGCATTGCCCAGGCCGATTATGATTTGCAAGCGCTTGCTTATGAGCTCAATGTGGAGTCGGCGCGAATTGCGCGTTTGGCCGCCGACGATTTTACCCGGCAGCAACCCGACAAACCGCGCTTTGTAGCGGGTGCCATTGGTCCGCTCAACAAAACCTTGAGTCTTTCGCCCGATGTGAACAACCCGGGCTACCGAGCTTTGACCTTTGATGAAGCCCGCGATGCCTATGCGGAGCAGGTACGGGGCTTGATGGATGGCGGGGCACATATATTATTGGTAGAAACCATTTTTGATACCCTCAATTGCAAAGCGGCCTTGTACGCCATTGAAATGGTGTTTGAGGAAAGAAACCTGCGCCTGCCCATCATGATTTCGGGTACGATTACGGATGCATCGGGTCGTACCTTGAGTGGACAAACGGTGGAAGCGTTTTGGATTTCGGTGAAACATGCGCGTCCGTTTTCAGTTGGGCTCAACTGTGCTTTAGGCGCCAAAGAGATGCGCCCGCACCTGGAAGCCCTGGCTAAAATTGCCAATTGCTATGTGAGTGCTTATCCCAATGCAGGTTTGCCCAACGAATTTGGTGAATACGACCAGACACCGCATGAAATGTGCAGTTTTGTCGAAGAATTTGCCAGTTCCGGTTTTGTAAATATTACCGGCGGCTGTTGTGGTACAACCCCCGCCCACATTGCAGACATTGCCCAGCATGTAGCGCATATTACGCCGCGTCAGCCACAAACTGCTTCACCTTATAGTATGTACAGTGGTCTGGAACCTTTGATCGTACGCGAGGAAACCAATTTTATCAATATTGGCGAACGCACCAATGTGACGGGCAGCAGTAAGTTTGCCGGATTGATTCGGGAAGGGAAATACAGCGATGCCCTGAGTGTAGCACGCCAGCAAGTGGAAGGCGGTGCTCAAATTATTGATGTAAACATGGATGAAGGCTTGCTGGATTCAGAAAAAGCCATGGTGGAGTTTTTGAATCTGATGGCGGCCGAACCGGATATTGCCCGGGTGCCCGTGATGGTCGATTCTTCCAAATTCAGTGTGATTGAAGCCGGATTGAAATGTTTGCAGGGAAAAAGTATTGTCAATTCCATTTCGATGAAAGAAGGCGAGGCCGAATTTATCCGCCAGGCCAATATTTGCCGAAAATACGGTGCAGCGGTGGTGGTTATGGCATTTGACGAACAAGGTCAGGCCGATACCATTGAGCGCAAAGTGAGTATTTGCCAAAAAGCCTACCAAATTTTGACCGAACAAGTGGGGTTTGATCCGTCGGACATCATTTTTGACCCGAATATTTTTGCAGTAGCCACGGGGATTGAAGAACACAATGCGTATGGTATCAACTTTATTGAAGCCACCCGTCAGATTAAGCAATTGTGTCCGGGTGCGAAAATCAGTGGTGGGGTGAGCAACCTCTCTTTCTCCTTCCGCGGCAACAACCACGTGCGCGAGGCCATGCACGCTGCCTTTTTATACCATGCAATTCAGGCTGGTATGGATATGGGAATTGTGAATGCGGGCATGATTGAGGTGTATGAAAACATCCCGAAAGACTTGCTGCTGCGTATTGAAGATGTGATTTTCAATCGGAATGAAAACGCGACCGAGGAATTGGTCAAATTTGCCGAGCAGGTAAAAGGCAGTGGCGGGAAAGCAGTGGGTGAAGACCTCAGTTGGCGCGAATCCAATGTGCAACAACGCATTACGCATGCACTGGTAAAAGGTATTGATAAATTTATTGAAATTGATATAGAGGAATGCCGTCATTTATATCCTGCTCCTTTGCAGGTAATTGAAGGTCCACTGATGGACGGCATGAATGTGGTAGGCGATTTATTTGGCGCGGGTAAAATGTTTTTGCCACAGGTGGTAAAAAGCGCGCGTGTGATGAAAAAGGCGGTGAATTATTTGACGCCCTTTATCGAGGCAGCCAAAGGTGGCGTGGTGGAAGCGAAGGGTAAAATTTTGCTGGCCACGGTAAAAGGCGATGTACACGATATTGGTAAAAACATCGTGGGCGTAGTACTGGCCTGCAACAATTATGATATTGTCGATTTGGGCGTGATGGTTTCTGCCGACCGCATTTTGACAGCAGCCAGGGAACACAATGTGGATATTATCGGCTTGTCGGGACTGATTACGCCATCGCTGGATGAAATGGTGCATATGGCCAAAGAAATGCAACGCCAGGGCTTCAATTTGCCCTTGTTGATTGGCGGCGCCACCACGTCTAAGACCCATACAGCGGTAAAAATTGAACCGCAATATGATCGCGCTCCCGTTGTACACGTGCTCGATGCGAGTCGCAGTGTAGCGGTGGTGAGTTCTTTGTTAACCAAAAACGAACAAGAACATCATGCTTTTATACATACGGTAAAAGCCGATTATGATCAAATTCGCGCTACACGTGCGGGTAAGCAGGCACACAAGCAATTTTTGCCTTTGGCGGAGGCGCGCGCCAACAAATACCCAATTAATTGGGACAACTATACCCCACCCCGGCCTGCGTTTTTAGGACTTAAAACCTTTGTACAGTATGATCTCGAAGAACTCAGTGAATATATTGACTGGACCCCTTTCTTCCAAAGTTGGCAATTGGCGGGCAAGTTTCCGGCCATTCTCGAAGATCCAATCGTAGGGGTAGAAGCCCACAAACTGTTCATTGATGCCCAAAGCATGTTGCGTCGCATCATCGACGAACGCTGGTTGAGTGCACAAGCCGTGATGGGAATTTTCCCAGCCAACCAGGTACAATCGGATGATATTGAATTATATACCGATGAAAGCCGTAGTACGGTATTGGCCACTTTACACCACCTGCGTCAGCAAAATCTTAAAGCGCCCGGACAACCAAATTTCTGTTTGTCCGATTATGTAGCGCCGAAAGGCCACGCGGATTACCTCGGGGCTTTTGCTGTAACGGCGGGCATTGGCATTGAAAAGTGGGTGAAACATTTTGAGGATCAACACGATGATTATAGCGCTATTATCCTCAAAGCGCTGGCCGACCGACTCGCAGAAGCCTTCGCTGAACGCCTGCATGAGCGCGTGCGCAAGGAATTTTGGGGCTATGCACCAGATGAACAATTGGAAAACAAATACCTGATTGACGAAGACTATCAGGGTATTCGTCCGGCGCCAGGCTACCCTGCCTGCCCGGAACACACGGAGAAACAAACCCTTTGGGACTTGTTATCACCGGATCAAATTGGCATTTCGTTGACCGAGAGTTTTGCGATGTACCCTGCTGCAGCGGTAAGTGGCTGGTATTTTGCCCATCCGGAAGCCAAGTATTTTGGTTTAGGCCAAATTACGATGGAACAGGTGGAGGACTATGCCAAGCGGAAAGGGATGTCGGTTGCAGATGCAGCACGTTGGTTGGCACCGGTTTTGGAGTAAAAAACTATTGCTTTCGATATAAAAACGCCCGAAATTGGCCATTATCCAGGGAAGCCATGGTGCCCGCACCACTGAGCAGCACCCCGGAAAAATGGCCATAAATGGTGTCATTTACAAATCCATCCACTTCAAGGGTGACATCATCGCTGATGTTGTTGGAAACACCCGTGAAGTTGAGGGTATCGGTTTGACTGAATTCTATCCCGCCCCAGCTGAAGTTTTTTAATTGAATGACGGCATGGGCGGGCGTGTAGGGATATTCGCCATTGTTTTCATCAAATTCGAAACCAATGGCCAATCCAACATGCGGATCGCGGGGATCGTCCTGGCGGATGATTTCCACGTATAGCTTATTTACCAGGTATTGATTGCTCAGGGTATCTAGACAACCATTGTTGCAGCCGGAATAATTGCTAAATATGCGGCTTTTTTGCATGCGGTAGTATAAAGCGCAGGGTACGCCTTTAAAGTCGAAAAAAACGCCCTCCAAATCGGTAGGTGGCAGGGATTTCCAACCAGCGCACAAAAAGCAAAAAGTAAAAAGGAAATATCTTAATAACATAATTGGGCCTGGATTTCTACCGCAAAGGTCGAAACCCAGGCCTGATTATTACAATTTATCAAAATCTTTAAATAAAGAATAGCGTATTGCTTCTGCTTTGGTTTTGTACGATTTCCAAGGCTGATCCAGGATGGTGTTGATTTGCTGGATGGTTTTTTCTACATCCTGTTCGGCGCGCCGAATACAGATTTGGGCATTGGCGGTGGGTGCGCCCGTGCCTGCATTTAAATATCCGATCGCATCCCATAGATATGCCATCAAATTGTCGGGGTTGCGCTGAATACCCTTGGCTTCCTTTTGTGGGAAGAAATGCTCCTTTATTTTCTGGATAGAATCCTGCAGGGCCTTGCCTTCTGCAATCACTGCTTTTTTCAAACTATCGGGCACATTGACAAACTGACTTTCCACTAATTTGATGGTTTTTTCGGCTTCTTTCAGGCGGTCATACCCTTTTGTGCTGCGTGTTACCATTTTGTAAAACTGGGTAATGGCCTGGTTTTTTGCCTGCATATCCGTCAACGATATACGCAAGCGCGGATCGGCCTCCACGCGCACGATGGTACTGTCTTTCCATTGATCGTATGCTACCAGCACTTTATAATCGCCCGGCAACACCGATGGGCCGCCACCCGGTTCGCCTTGTTCGGGATCGGGTTCGTCGTTGCTTGGGAAGCGGACGCCTTTGGTATCAAAACCCCAGTTGATGTAGTTAAAACAAGAATCAATATTTACTTTAAAGGTACGCAAGGTATCGCCTGCCAAAGATTTGATCCACACGGTTGCTTTGTCTTGCTTGTCCGTTTTTGCGTCTTTTTTGCCGTCTTTTTTACTTTCGTCGGCCTTTTCCTGCTCTTTTTTGCTTTTTTCGGCTGGTTCGGTTTTGGGTGCTTTCGGCTTTACCCAAAGCGCAACATGCAAGCGGGGCAGTTCATTGGTCCCTGCATAAGTGGCATCCGCGCTAAATCGAGGACCGTCATAGGATCTTACTTCAGCCATAACAGCGGGACCTGGTGCAAAAACCTTCAAATTTTGTTGAAAAACAGCCGCACCTTCTTTTGCAATCGCGCGCAAGGGGCGTATATCATCCATGATCCAGATGCCGCGGCCGAAAGTGGCAATCGCCAAATCACCTTCGCGTGCCTGAATGCGCATATCGTTGACCGGAACACTTGGAAAGGATTCGTTGGGCCAATGCAGCCAATTTTCACCATAATCGAAACTTACGTACAAGCCCTGGTCGGTACCAAGAAACAATAAATTCGGTTGTTCGATATCTTGAACAATGGAAAGACAAAATCCTTGCACTTTTTTCCCGTCGGCCAGGCGTTTCCATTTTTTACCAAAATCGGTGGTGTGGTATAAATAGGGCTGCCAATCATTTTGGCGGTAATTGTTTACTACCACGAATGCCTCGCCTGAGTTCTTGGAAGATACTTCGATTTGGGGTACCCACGGCGCTTTGGGGTAATCTGGCATGCGATTGCTTACGTTTTCCCAAGTTTGGCCGCCATTTTGAGTGATTTGTACGTTGCCATCGTCCGTTCCAACCCAAATAAGGCCTTCTTTTACCGGCGAAGGCGCAATGGCCAGGATGGTGCAATGATTTTCGGCATTGGTTGCATCAATGGTCAGGCCTCCAGAAGTGTTTTGGTGCATTTTGGAGGTGTCGTTGGTGCTCAGGTCGGGCGACAACACCTGCCAATTTTGACCACAATCGGCTGAATAATGCAGGTATTGGCTGCCAAAATAAATACCACAGGGACGGAAAGGGTCTTGTGCAAAAGCAGCATTCCAGTTGAATCGGGGACTTTTATCGGTTGGATGGTTGGGTTTGATGTATTGGGTTAGGCCGGTTTTTCTGTCGACATATCCCAGTTCGCCGCCTTGCGACATGGCATACACATAACGGTTATCGTCGGGACGCGGCGCTACATCAAATCCATCGCCAAAATACACTTCCTGCCAATCACTGTTTCGAATACCACCCTGTTTCCAAACGGCACTGGGGCCCACCCAGGAGCCATTGTCTTGCAAACCGCCGTACACATTATAAGGTATGTCATTGTCGACATTCAGGTGGTAAAACTGTCCTACGGGGATATTTTCGGCATAACGCCAGGTTTTACCGCCGTCGTAGGTAATGTTTAATCCACCGTCGTTGCCTTCCATGATATGATCCGAATTATTGGGATCAATCCAGAAAGCGTGGTGGTCCGGGTGAATATCCCAGTATCCGACCCAGTTTTCGAAGGATTTACCGCCATCGATGCTGCGCGAAATGCGGGAATGCACCGAATACAAGGTGTTGTAATCATTGGGATCGACATACAATTCGGAATAATAAAACGGTCGGTCGCCCTGGCCCTTACTGGCCATTTGTTTCCAGTTTTTGCCGCCGTCGGTACTTTTATACAAGGCGTTTTCTTTGGCTTCCACCAAGGCATAAACAACTTCGGGTTTGTTTTTAGCCACAGCAAGTCCGATCCGCCCGAGATCACCTTCGGGTAAACCGTCTTTCGAGGTGCGTTTTTCCCAGGTTTCGCCGCCATCCATCGAAACATATAGGCCGGAACCTTTACCGCCCGAGTTAAAAAACCAGGGTTGGCGTTTGTATTCCCACATGGCCGCGTACAACTTGTTGGGGTTTTGCGGATCCGTTACAAGGTCCGCACAACCGGTCAAATCGTTCACATACAGCACTTTACGCCAGGTTTTTCCGCCATCGCTCGTTTTGAAAACGCCGCGTTCGGCACTTGGTCCATACGCCGAGCCAATAACCCCGGCAAAAACCACATTGGGTTGGTCGCGGTGTATGATAATACGGTGGATGGCATGTGTTTCTGTCAGGCCAGTATGGGTCCAGGTTTTGCCCGCATCGATGGATTTGTACATACCGATGCCAAAATTTTGCGAATTGCGTGGATTTCCTTCCCCGGTGCCGACCCAAATTTCGTCTGGGTTGTGGGGATGAATGGCAATTGCGCCCACACTTTGCGTGTTTGCTTTGTCAAAAATAGGCTCCCAGTTCGTCCCGCCGCTTTTAGAGCGCCAAACACCGCCAGAAGCGGCCCCTGCATAAATAATACTGGGTTGAATCGGGTCGCAGGTGATGGCCGTAATACGGCCCGACATTGCCCCTGGGCCGATATTGCGTACAATGACGCGTTTGAAATAGTCGGCCTGCGGGCTTTGGGCTTGCACATTCAAGCAGGCAAGCAAGCAGATAAAGAAAGTAAAAATTGGTTGTTTCATCTTCATTATATTAAAATTGAAGCGAAAAGGTCGTTAAAGCCCCTCGTATTTTCCTTAAAAATAGATAAATTGAAGGTAGCGGCCTTTAAAAGTAGGGTAAGCCACAGGTTTGTCTAAATTTGTCGCTTTATATGGCATCAGCATTTGGACATATTACGGCAGCGCTTTCGGGTGGGTATGTTTTTTTCCCAGAACGTGTACGCTGGCGCAATGGAGTTGCGGCGGCTTTTTGTTCTATTGTGCCCGATTTAGATGTTATTCCCTTGTTTTTCGGGGTGCCCTACCGGAGCATTTACGGGCATCGTGGGTGGTCGCATTCTATCCTTTTTGCCCTGATTTTTGGGGCCTGCATGGGATATTGGCTGTCGCAAAAAACACCCACCATGCGTCGGCAATTGATGGGTTGGATGATCCTGGCGACCCTATCGCACCCATTCTTGGATATGCTAACTGCGGGAGGCCTGGGGGTCGCCTTATTTTTTCCTTTCAACAACCAGCGTTTCTTTTTTCCGGTACAGCCCATTCATGCAACGCCGCTCGGCGCGGGCGGTTTTCAGGCAAAATGGGGATTATCGGTATTATTGAGTGAATTTTACTGGATCGATTTGCCTTGTTTGTGCCTTATTGCGTGCAGTTATACCTTTCGAAGGTTACGCAAATTATTCCTCTAACAGGCTCTCTAACAACCAGTTGGCAATTGCCTGGCGGTTGTTTTTCAGCACCAGCCGTTGCTGATCCCAATCATTTTTGATGTTACCCAGTTCAATGTACACAGCACGCGGCGTTGCGGTTTCTTTGAGCATGTACAAATGCCTGGATGATACTGATCCGGTGTACGCCCGTTGTCCGCGTAAGCTGATATATTTTGATTGAAATTTTCGTTGAAACCGCAATGCCAAGCTTTCGCTAATGGTGCTTCCGGGTCGGAAATAAAAGAACACGTCTGTTTTATAGTTTTTGAGGCGGGAGTCGACGTGAATTTCAATCAGGGTTTGCTGGCTTAATCCGGCTTTGGCGTTTTTTTCGGTCAGGGCATTGATGATGTCACAGCGTTGTTGGAGGCGGGTGCGTTGGGATAGGGGTATTTCCTGGTTTCCCCAAACGGTTTCATCTTTATCACATTTTAAAAAATCCTCATCTCTAATTCCGTCGTTGGGGTCGCGGACAACCATAAATGCAGTAGCACCGTGGCTGATCAGTAGCCGCAAAAAGCGCAATGCTACATCGTAGGCGTATTCATCTTCGCAGAGGGTATGTCCGGCACGACTGCCTTGCGCGCCCACATCGGGACCGCCGTGGCCACTTACAATATAGAAGACCTTTCCTTTTAGTTTTTTGCTTAAAAGGGGCGTTTTTTCGTATTTTTTACCAAATATTGGAAACACCCGTTTGCCTTTACCGGCGGTTGGTTCGGCGACATAGCCTTCTGTATTGGTATTTTTCGGCAGGCTTTCGGTTACTTCTTCGTCTTTTTCGGGCGTTTGGTTACAATGAAGCAAATGCCAGGGAACCCATAGTTTTTTACTAACAATAAAATTATCGCCCCGCAAACCATTGTTCAGGGCGTTTCGGTTATACACTTCTATTTGTTTGGCGGCTTTCCAATCGGTAATCTCCAGGGTGCCCCGAATGCTTTTGCCGTTATACGTTACAATTGCGATCGGCAATTTGTAATTTACGCCAGATTTGAGGCGATAATCCTCTTTCAACCCATTTATTTTAAAAAAACGGGTAATATTGCACGGAAAATCATATAGTTCGTAGCGTTTGAGCAGGGCGACAACATCTTCACCTGGTTTTGAGAGCACCGTCAGGTAGACATCGGGGGGCATTGTTTTGGGGTTGCTGGTTTCTCGGGCAGATTGCCCAAACGCAAAAACAGCACACACGCACAATAAGGGCAGTAACACTTGAATTCTGGTGGTCGACATAAACGGCATATTCCGGCAAAATTGGGTAAAAAAACCTATAACGCAAAAAAAAGTCCTTTTTAGCACATGAAAAACAAAATTATACAGGCCCACGCCCGTCACATTGCGCAAGTAACGCAATTGTTGGGGTACGCTGAAGTCATGGATGATAACGTGCTCAATCAGAAACCGGGGCCACAAGCCTGGTCGGCCTTACAAACCATGCACCATTTGTTGCGTTCAGAAGCGGGTGCCTTGGCGTATTGCAAAAAGAAAATGAGTTTTGAGTCGGAATTTGAAAAACCGGCCTTAAGCAGTCATTTTCGGAGTTTTTCTTTGTGGTTACTCTTGTATTCGCCCATCAAATTTAAAGCGCCCAAAGTTATTGCCACGGAAAACCTGCCGGTTGAAAGTACGTTTGCCGAAACCCGCCAGGCATGGGAGGCAGTATTGGCCGATTGGAAGCAGTTTTTGGAGCAAATGCCGGAGGCGTTAAGCCTTAAGGCCGTATTCAAACATCCGCGTGCGGGCCGGATTAGTTGGATGCAAACCATCGGCTTTTTTCAATGGCATACCGCCCGGCATACCAAACAGATACGCCGGGCGATCCAAGCGGCTCAATAAGCCAGTTCCATTTTCATTTGCCAGAACAGGAAGCTCAGCATATCGGTTGCTTCCTCAATAATTTTAGCGGTCGGTTTGCCTGCGCCATGTCCGGCACTCGTATCAATTCGAATCAAGGTTGGTACCGTTCCTTGTTGCATTTCCTGCAAAGTGGCTGCAAATTTGAAGGAATGCGCGGGCACCACCCGGTCGTCATGGTCGGCCGTCGTAATCAAGGTAGCAGGATAAGCGACTTTTTTGATGTTATGTAACGGAGAATATGCGTACAGGCATTTGAAAGCAGCGGCGTCATCGCTCCGACCATAATCGACTGCCCAGGCGTAACCGATGGTGAATTTGTGGTAGCGCAACATATCCAGCACGCCCACTTGCGGAAAACAAACCCCAAATAAATCGGGCCGTTGGGTCATACAAGCGCCAATGAGCAAGCCTCCATTGGAGCCCCCTTGGATGGCCAAACGCGCTGGCTGAGTGTATTTTTCCTTAATTAAATATTCGGCGGCACCGATAAAGTCGTCAAATACGTTTTGTTTTTGGCAAAGGGTGCCGGCTTTATGCCATTTTTCACCAAACTCTCCCCCACCCCGAATATTGGCAACCACATAAACGCCGTTGTTTTCGAGCAATACCGCCCGCGAAGGCGAAAAAGAAGGTGTTATTGAAACATTAAAACCGCCGTAACCATATAATAAGGTAGGATTTTGGCCATCGAGCACCATGTTTTTGCGATGCGTGATAAACATGGGCACCTTCGTACCGTCTTTGCTGTTGTACCAAATCTGATCGGTGGTAAACACATCCGGGTTAAAATCCAGTTTAGGCGCTTTAAACAACTTAGGCTCCAGCGTCTGCATATCCAACGCGTAGGAAGTGGTTGGGCGCAAAAATGAAGTAAAAGAAAAGAAGGCCTGGTTCTCCCCTTTTTCGCCGCTCACATCCACAATAGTCCCAATTTCGGGCAAGGCAATTTCTTTGATAAACTTGCCATCCATCCCAAAAACCCGCAGGGCGCCGGATGCATTGTGCAAGTAAGAACACACAATTTTATCGCCACACACCACGGCATTTTCCAACACATCGTCGAAGTTTTCAGGAATCAGCGTTTCCCAATCGCCTTCTTCGGGTTTGTCGGCGCGGATGAGTAACAAGCGTTGATTCGGTGCTTTGTAATTGGTTTTTACGATCAGTTGGTCGCCCAGGTTATCAATGACCGTAAAATCGTTTTCAAAATTATCAGAAATAGATACAAAAGGTGCATTTTCTTTTGTTAAATCTTTGAATACCAAGGTATTACCACTTGTTGATTCGCTGCCGAAAACACATAGAAAACGTTGGTCGTCGGTAGTGGAGGCGTTAAAAAAACGATCAGGGTGTTTTTTATCATCAAAAACCAGGCGATCTTCGCTTTGAGGCGTTCTGATTTTATGGTACCAAACAGCGCCAAAATTATTCGCGCCCTTTAATTCATCCCCTTTTTTGGGTTCCGGGTAGCGGGTATAATAAAAACCGTCGCCTTGCCAGGCAATGCTGGTAAACTTTGCCCATTCAATTTTATCGTCGAGCAGTTGACCGTTTTGCAGGTCTTTGATCAGGATGCTGCGCCAATCGGAACCGCCTTTCGACACGGCATAGGCCATGTAACGACCATCTTTCGAAAAATCAAATTCTTGCAACGAGGCAGTACCGTCCGTGCTGAACGTATTGGGGTCGAGCACCACTTGTGCATCGCCTTCTAATTTATCCTGGTCATACAACACACTTTGGTTTTGTAAACCATCGTTTTTAAAAAAGTAGTACTTTCCGGCCTTCTTGAAGGGATTTCCGAATTTTTCGTAATCGAAAATTTTCGAAAGGCGGGTTTTAATTTGTGTGCGATAAGGAATTTGGCTAAGGTATCCGAACGTTACCAGGTTTTGTTTTTGTACCCATTCTTTGGTTTCGGCGCTTTGATCGTCCTCCAGCCAACGGTAGGGATCTTTTACGAGGGTACTGAAATAATTATCAGACACCATCGTATCCTTGCGGGCAAAAGGGTAAGTAATTGGAATTTGTTTGAAATCCATGGTTTGTTTGTTCGTTTTAAGTCCAGAAGTAGTACAAGCGGTGACAAAAAACAAGGTGATCCAACAGGTAAAATGAAATATTTTCATAGTTTCTTAACTTTGGCGCTAAAGTAGCATTAAACGCACTTTTTTGAACAATTCAGGCATTTCCTTTTGCCCAAAAAATATCCGATACAATGATTTTGAATGTAAAATTACGCATTATTCTTTTGTTTTGTCTGAGTAGCCTGTCGCTATCTGCGCAATTCAATTGGTTACAAACCGCACAAACCCTGGCGCCGCTGCCGTTTCCGGACGCTTTGCCGCCTGCTGTTATGACCGAATTCAGCAATGCTTTGCAGGTGCGGGCCAAATTTTTATTGGATACGTCGCTCACACGCAATGCCCAGGCAGCCATTGCGCGCGCCGAGGCGGAGGTGTCTTTTAACAATGCAAAAAACGATTCCACCAGCGCAAAAGCAGATATAGACGCCCTCGCAACCCGCTTGAAAGCAACAAAATCACTGGAAACCAATACCAAAAAACAGCAAAAACTGGCAGAAAAATCCCTCGCCAATGCGGAAGCGCTGTTGCAGATGGATTCCCTGCAACAAGCCAAAAACGTGAAAAGGTGTTGGCAATCGGTCGAAAAAACATTTCTGGCCTTGTTTCCGCCTGCTCCTATCGAAAAAACGGCTATCGAAACAACACCCAGCGCCGATTCGACCGTGGTTGACAGCAGCCGAATGGTAAAAAACACGGAACCCGAAAAGAAAAAAACGAAAATTACCGAAAAATCAGGCCCGGTATATAAAGTTTACAAAGCAGAAGAAGATGTAATGCTTAATCCGCCTCAAGCGCCTTGTGTACTGGCAGCACAAAGTAAAGACGAGTTTTCGGGCGAAATACGCAAGGAAACTCAACGCTCGGAAATTTTACGGTACACCAATCCCATGTTGCGGACATACATGCAAGGGAAAACACATATATTGTGCGAAACTTCTTTGTCCAGTGCCGGCCCGGCGATGTTTTTGAACCTGGTTTTTATCATTCAGGACCCGGCCGCTAAAAAATCGTTTGGCGGCATTGCAAAAAACAGCGCGGTCATATTAAAATTTGTAGACGGCACGACCCTCTCTTTGTACACGCCGCGGGGAGATGAGGGTAATTTTGATCCAAGCGGGCAAATTGCTACTTTTCGGGGGCAATACGAATTGGATAAAAGTTTTTTGAAAAAACTACGCACCACCGAACTGGATAAAATCCGCATGGCCTGGGCAACGGGTTACGAAGATTATGAAGTGCAACAAATTGACCTGCTGATGCGCCTTGCAAAATGTTTGTAGGTCCAAAAAAGTAAAACCAACCAAATTTTTGAATAAATTGACACCTTATGCCACTTGAAAACACCCTTATTTACGACCCTGCGAATGCACAGGCTAGCGCACAATTTGACCAGATTTTGCGGGATGAAACCATTCTGTTGATTGTGTTGGGGAAAGATGCCATTGCCACCCAAACCGTACACGAAGGCGATAACCAGGCCAACCAGTCGCCTTTTGGGGTAAAACGCCGGGTACTTTGGCTACCCGATCACCTGGTAGAAAAAAGCCGCTGCATGGCTATTTTGCAAACCTTAACCACTTTTGATCCGACGATGTATGAAAAAGTCACCGCTTTTTCCGTAAAACCCGTTTCTGATAAAGCGGCTGATGTGTTGCTGCCCGAAGAAATGCCCGACGAGATCTCCATGCTCCTCCGCATCAAACGTGCCTTCGCGCGTGCGGGCCAGGATTTGCGGATTGACCTTTAAAACTGCCAAAATTTAACCCACTTCCGATGAAACAAATACTACCATGTTTGTTCCTGCTGCTTTCGATTGTATTGCAGGCACAACAACAAAAGCCCGTAAATGTACCAGCGCCCATCTTGCGTGTGTACGAATCGAGTCGGTATAATCCAGCCAATCCGAACGAAAACCTGTTGGGGAAAGACGGTATCGTTGAAATAAACGGCACCCTGTTGCTGCTGCTCGATCGAGATGCGATTCGCAAGGAAATGCAAGCCTATGCCGGGGTGCAAGCCGCCGATATTCGCCTGGTTTCCAAGTACAAACGCATTTTGGAGCAAAAAACAAAAACCTTGCAATTGCTACAGGAAGGGTTGGCTGCCTCCAATGGCCGACCTGACTACCAAAAACTAAATGCGCTTTCGGGCTTGATGGATGAGTTTTACACCACCCTGTTGTCTGATCCGGAACTACGGTCCATGGCCGATAAAGCCAATAAAGAATACCGGCAAAAAGTAGCAGCGCAACTAATTGATCCGAATTCGTACACCGACGACATGTATTTTGTCGAATATTTTGGTCAGGCGGCTAAAGCGGTATTGGATCGGATTCAAAGTGCCGAATCGGTGCGGTTTAAACTGGCGGGCAAATTAAAGTTTGATAGTGGCCTGAGTAATCCAGTGCACCTGGGCGATGATTTTGATGAAATTCCGGAAGAGAACTATGTCGTTCCACGTTGGGTATTTTCCTTGTCGGAAGATCAAAAAGAAGAATTGCGGGCCGTGGCGCAACTGTCCAACCAACTGGACTCATTGCGGATTAAAAGTTTAAAAGATGCTAAAAACGCATTTTTTGATGTGTTTTCTTCCCGCGCTTGCTTTGACAACATCAAACGCGACCTGGATTCCTTGCCTTTTTTGGTTAAAGGCATGGCCGATACCCTTGGTCGGCGTGCCATGGCCATCATCAAACCCTTGCAAGATCAATTTATTTCCGTGCAAACCCAGTACCTCGGCGTACCCAATACGGCAGCGGGGATCAATAACATGGAGCAACTGTCGGGCTTTAACAATCAACTCGAACTGCTCAACAATAGCACCGTCAGTTTTTTTAAAAACCTGCCTTTGATGTTGCAGCAGGTGCCCAATGAATTAAAAGCCACCCCGCAAGTACAGCATTTATTGAATTTGCGGGATTCTTGCTCCCTGCAGGTCAGACGCGATTTGAACCGCTTTGAAGTGCTGTACAATGCCATCAAAACTGGGTATGGCGGTGCCAATGCAGAGCAGGAGTTCAATAATTCCATCACGGACAAAGTGCGTCGCCTCGCGATTGGTGACATTCCCGAGGAATCATTTGTAGACCTCACCCGCACTGGAAAACGACAAAATGGCGATGTGCTGGTATTGCAGGCGCAGGTTATGCTCGATCAAACAGCCAGCAACAACAAACCCAATACTATTTTTCGGCAGGAATTGACCTTGCAACAAATCAAAATGTATTCGGAAGTAAAGGTGAATATGATCCTGGCCAATCCGACGATTAGCGTACCTGGATTGAATAAAAACTTTGTTTTTGCGCCTTCGTATAGCATTTTATTGCGCAAAGGCAGTCGAAAAAGCCAGTTTTACAACGAATTCATCAATATTGGGGTTGGTTTGAATATTTCGGCGCCCGATTTCAATTTGGATGGTACGCCGGAGTTTGGTGCAGCCTTTGCCGTATCTGCGATCAAAGACATCATTAGTGCAGGCTATGGCTATAATTTTGGCACCGATGCACCTTATTTTTTTATTGGATTCCGGGTGCCTTTTGCTTCGGCAGCGCTCCCGATCTTAAACAATGTAGAAAAATAGGCCATGTACCAACTCACCGAAATCAATGTTTTTCCGATAAAATCGCTGGGCGGTTGTACGCTGACAGAAGCTGTGGTGGAGCCGCGTGGACTCCAATACGACCGCCGCTGGATGTTGATCGATCCGAACGGCAAATTTGTTACGCAACGAGAAATTGCGGCCATGACCCAATTGAAAACGGCCATTGCTCCGCCATTTTTGGAAATTCACAACCAGCAAAATCCGCAAGACAGCCTGCAGATTGCTTTAGTGCCTACGTTGGAATCGATGGAAAAACGTTCGGTAAGCGTTTGGGACGACACTTGTATGGCGCATGTGTATCCTAAAGATGTAAACGATTGGTTTTCAGATCAACTTGGCACAGAACTTTGCCTTGTTTACATGTCCGATGCCAGTAGCCGCCAGGCAGATGAAAAATATGCGCCAAAAGGGCAATATGTGAGTTTTGCCGACGGATTTCCGTATTTACTGATCGGCGAAGCATCTTTAACAGATTTGAACCAACGCCTAGAGGAACCTGTCCCCATGAATCGTTTTAGGCCCAATTTGGTTTTTAGCGGAGGGGAGGCTTATGAAGAAGATCAATGGAGCGATTTCAGGATCGGTTCAATTGCATTTCGAGGCGTAAAACCTTGTGGCCGCTGCATCATTATTACGACGGATCAAAATACGGGTATTCGGAGTAAAGAGCCCTTAAAGACCTTGGCAAGTTATCGGCAAGAAAACAACAGGATATTATTTGGACAAAATGTACTATTGACGGCGGGTGAGACGGGTGCGATTATCCGAACGGGAGACCAGATTTATCGGTTATAATACCTCGCCCATTAAATGGCCCATTAAATCTGCTTTGGTTTTGAGGTAATTCCGACTTTCGGCCTGAGGCGCAATTAAAATAGGCATACGCTCTACCACCTCAATACCTGCGCGTTGCAAGGCAAGCACTTTATCGGGGTTGTTGGTGAGTAACCGAACTGATTGGATACCTAAATCGCGCAGGATAAAAATAGCGGCGTCGTACTGTCGGGCATCGGCATCAAAGCCCAGGTGGGTGTTGGCGTCAATGGTATTCAGCCCGGCATCTTGTAAATTATAGGCCTTTAATTTGTGAATCAGGCCGATGCCACGACCTTCCTGGCGCAGGTAAATGACTACCCCACCCTGCGCTGCCGTTAATTGAAGGGCGGTTTGCAACTGTTCGCCACAATCGCAGCGTTTGGAGCCAAAAACATCGCCGGTCATACATTCGGAATGAATACGCAAGGTCACAGGTTGTTGGGCATCGAAGCCATCGGCGACCATAGCAATGTCCGGCATCCGGTCTTCGGAGGTATCGGCATAGGTAATCATATTAAAATCTCCCAAATTTGTTGGGATACGGGCTTCGGCCTGGCGTTTGAGCTGCAGTTCGCGCATGTTCCTCGAATTTCGCCGCAAAATTACTTCTATTTGGCGGTCTGAAAGAAAAAACAATGGTTTAGTGAAAAAGTTGTACCACATTTAGGACCACCTGTGAATTATGTAACATATAGCCTGGATTGTGTAAGACTATATTTTCCAACTGCCAGCACCTTTGTGGTACACCAATTCTAAAACAAACTTTATGCCTTTAGTAACCATTTTACTTGTATTAATCATTGTTGGCGTGTTTCTTTGGCTCATTAATTCGTATATCCCGATGGATAACAAAATCAAAAGTATCCTCAATGCCGTTGTGGTCATTGTGCTGGTGATTTGGTTGTTGCGGGTATTTGGGTTGTTGGATGCCATCACAAACGTGCGGATTTAAGGCCTGTTTTCCTTAAAGTATTTTGCCCCAATTAACCGGATTTTAAGTTTAGATTTTACTAAAAACTAGCAAGCAAGCAGGCTGCTTCGCGTAATTATTTTTATAAATTATCCTGTTTACCTTCAGATTTCCCCCCTTTACCTAGACATTCTGCGTCCTTTATTCCAAGCCTTTACATTTGTTGCAACAAATCAATTTACATGACTACGCAACGCATTTTCAGTATTCTTTTACCAGGCATCCTCTTCATTTTCGTAAGCTGTGCGCGCAAAAGCACTGCCCTTCAAAGCAGTTGGTTGACTCCGGTCGTGGATGGAAAACCCGGTGAATGGACCACGTTTCACCAAGATAAAGATTTCAATTATGCGCTTGCCAACGATGCGCAATTCCTGTATTTGTGTGTAACCACAAATGATCGCATCAATACCATGAAGATCATGCGCAATGGTCTGCTTATCTGGCTTGATTCGACCGGCAACACCCTTGAAACACAAGGTATTCGATTCCCGATTCCAGCACAAGACCTTAAACCAAACGAAGGTATGCAACCCGGCGAACGACCCGATACCAAAATCATGATGGCGCGTTTTCGGGCCAGTAAAAAATCGTTGAGCGCCATCGGATTAAAAGACATACCCGAATTCCCGATGGATTATTATGCTACCCTGGGCATACAGGCAGTAGCAGATATCGATGATCGCAACATACTTACCCTGGAGTATGCGATTCCTTTTTCACTGCTCAATTGGCAACCGACAGCGAACGCCAACATTGGGGTTGGTTTCTTTTTGGAAGCGATGAGCATGCCGGGCGGTGGTGGCGGCAGACCAACTGGAGGCATGCCGCCGGGCGGTGGACCACCAGACGGCGGATTTGGGGGTGGCCCGGGCGGTGGAATGTCGCCAGGTAGTGGAGACTTTGAAAAAATGTTTGAAGACGTCTTCTTTTGGAGAAAATTTAGTCTGAGTAAAATAAACAACTAAAAATGAATAGTAAAATCCTTCTTATATTCGGTCTGCTTTGTTTGAGTTTGTCCGTGCAGGCTCAATTCCCGGGGGGAATGCCTTCCGGGGGAGCAGCCGGTTTCCTGATTGGGCATGTGTACGGGAAAGTACTGGAATCTGCCGAAAAAATACCCATTGCTTATGCATCGGTTACCCTGCTTACGCCTGGCAGCGATTCGGCCATCACGGGTCAGTTTACCCGCGAAAACGGTGAATTCTCCCTGAAAAACCTTCCAATTGGCAGTTTTAAATTAAAAATCCTGTACCTCGGCCATACCCCGATGTACCGCAATGTGCGCATTAGTCCGGTGCAAGCCGAAGTGGACATGGGCAACTTGTATCTGGATGTTGCGGATAAAGTACTGGACGAAGTAAACATTCGGGCCACCAAAGACCAGGTGCAATTGGGCATTGACCGAAAAATTTTTAACGTAGAAAAAGACATTGCTGCCCAAAACGGTACTGCAGTGGATGCACTCAAAAACATTCCAACCCTTCAAGTGGACAACGATGGCAATGCGCAGTTGCGGGGCGGCACTGTACAGGTTTTTGTGGATGGCAAACCAACCAATTTGAGCCTCAACCAGATACCGGCCGCAGAAATTGAGCGGGTAGAAGTACTTTCCAACGCCTCCGCGAAATATGATGCCAATGCGACCAATGGTATCGTCAACCTGGTCATGAAAAAAAATACCAAACCCGGCATCAATGGCATGGCTAACCTGGGCATTGGAACCAACAACCGGTACAATGCGATGACCAACCTGAATATCAAAGAAGGGCGTTTCAATTTGTCGCTGTCCTATAATTTGAACCAGGCCCGGAATATCAATAATGGATACACAGATCGGGTAAATTATTCCGAAACAGGTACGATTTCATCCATTTATCAGCAAGATAATACCAATACCATGCAAAACCGCTTCCAGTTTGGGCGTTTAGGCTTGGATTATCAACTGAATAATCGAAACTCCCTGACGCTCTCCCAAATGTTTGTAGACGGCCGTTTCAAAACCGATGATCCGCAAAGTTTTAGTTTTAAATCAGGGGATGGCGGGGTGCTCAGTACCGGTGCGCGCAGTTCAAAAGGCGAAAATCAGTTCGGTTTTTCAACAACGGAACTGGGTTTTCGGCACACTTTCCCAAAACCCGATCAGGTTTGGAGTACCAGCATTCAATACGGCATCAACAAGGGTAATATGGACTTGAACCTTGTCAACAGCAGTTGGGATGCCAATGGTCTGGAACAAATTGTGAACCCGGCGCAACAAATAAACGACGGCGGCAGCAAAGGCAAACTGGGTATTTTTCAAACGGATTTGACCCTCCCCCTTTCAAACGCTGGGAAACTCGAATTGGGTGCAAAGAGTCAATGGCGCAATAGTGAAAACGACAACGATGCACTCCTCTATGATGGCAGCACCGAAACCTGGATAAAAAGTGATTATTTATCTACCCATTATGATTATACCGAATGGATCAATGCACTGTATGCCAATTATAATCATACCCTGGGTAATAAATGGCGATATCAGGCGGGTTTGCGCTTTGAGCACTCCTATTTCAAAGGTGGTGTGGAAGGCACGGATAGTACTTTCAGTTACCAATACCCACAAAACTTACAAAATTTACAGAAGGCCTTGTTCCCAGCACTGTATTTAAGTCGTTCGCTATCAGCAAGTTCGGAGATGCAATTGAATTTCAGCAGAAAACTCAGCCGCCCCAACTTTTTCCAAATGATGCCTTTTGTGATGGTGATTGATAACCAGAGTTACCGCACTGGCAACCCAAATTTGCAGCCTGAATTTGTAAATACCGCCGAATGGAACATTACAAAAACCGTTAACAAGGGGTCCTATTTGTTTACCGCCTACGGCAAATATATTGAACAACCGATTACAGAATTGACTCAACCGGCCGAGGATGGTAGTACGGCCTTGCTTACGACCTTCATCAATGGCTCAAACAGCCAATCGGCAGGATTTGAACAAACCTTGAAGTACACCTTATTAAAAGGATTCACTGCCACCGCCAATGCCAATGTGTATTATCAAAGCATCCAGGCTGCGGGGCTGGAACGGGCTGGCTGGAACTGGAACGGCAAAATAAACCTGGATTATAAGTTCGCCAACCGCTGGAACTTGCAGGTATCAGGCCAATATGAAGGTCCACGTATTTTAACCCAAGGCCGCCTGAAACGCAATTATTTTAGCGATGCGGCCTTGCGGTATGCGTTTAGCAACATGGGCAGCGTGTCATTATCCGTAAGTGATCTGTTTAATACCAAACGTATGGGCAGTACCACAGAAACGGCTTATTTTTCTCAAGACCAGGTGCGCCGCAGAGAAAGTCGATACGTGCAACTTGGGGTGATGTTGCGCTTTGGCAAACCCGATTTTTCCTTGCTGAAAAAGATGAAACGCGGTGGAGAAGGCGCTGTGCAAGGCGGCGGGGGCGATTATGGGTATTAAAGAACATCTTTTTTGGGCTGTCTTCAACAGCGACAAGAAGCGAAGCATGATCAACATATATAGGTTTTCGTAGTTACGTCGCCAGCAGGGCGCAAGCTGAACTGGCGGCATTTTTTAATATTTTGTTGATGTAACAGTCTTTTAAAGGCTTCAACTTTCATATGGTTTTTTAGGGGATAGTCGCCGGGGAGGCGTAAGCTGAACCGGCGGCGCTTTTTTTAGTGCAAAAATTTAGAAATCATTAACGATACATTTAAACCTATTTAGGTTACGGCCGTCCAACCCAGCATCTATTCACGAATCTTCTTAACAATGGCATCACTCAACCCATTACAGGGCATGCTGGGTACCCGCAGGTCCGCGCATTTGTTGCGCCGCACGAGTTTTAACTTCACGAAAGCGAAGGTGGATGCTTTGGCTAGTCAGACTGCCGAGCAAGCACTCCCAGACCTGCTTACTTTGAAAACCCGACAACTGGAACAGCCGGTATACGATGATCCGGGGACTACAGGAACCATTGAAAACACGACCTGGTGCTTACCAACCGGACTTCCTTTACCTGCCGAAGATTTTGCTTTACGCCGTTATATCCTGTCGTGGTGGATCAATGAAGCTTTGCGCGACCAAGGCATTGGACACAAAATGACGTTTTTTTTCCATCAATTTATGGTGACGACGGCCAACTCGGCGGGCAACACCAATTTTTACGATTATCTCGCCTTGATGCGTTGGGGCGCTTTGGGTAATTTTAAAAAATTGGCTTTTAAAATGATCAGTGACAACTGCATGTTGCGCTACCTTAATAACAATGAAAATACCAAAAACAGCCCGAATGAAAACTTCGCCCGGGAGTTTTTTGAATTGTTTACCATCGGAAAAGGTGCTCAAGTAGCGCCTGGCGACTATACCAATTATACCGAAGACGATATTGTACAAGCGGCTAAAGTGTTTACCGGCATTCGTGCCAACCAAAACCGCACCATCATCGATCCAGAAACCGGCATCCCCAAAGGATTTTTCAATTTCAACCAGCACGATACCTCTAATAAAAAGTTCAGCAACCGTTTTCAGGGCACCATCATTACCGGCGCACAAAACGTTGCCGAAATGAATACCGAACTCACGGCTTTTGTGAATATGGTGTTTGCGCAACCCGAAACCGCCCGAAATTTATGCCGCCGCCTGTACCGGTATTTTGTACATCGCAACATCAGCGCCGAAATTGAATCCGACATTATTATCCCCCTAGCCAATACCCTGATTGCTAACAATTACGAGATCAAACCGGTTTTATCCAGACTGCTTGCCAGTGAACACTTTTATGATGCGGATGACTCCGACAATACCAATGAAATTATCGGCGGCATGATCAAGTCGCCCATGGAACTATCTCTCCAGGCAATTACTTTTTTCAATATTCCAATTCCGAATCCGCTTACACAGCCAAACACTCATTATAATGTATTTTATAGTCAGGCCGTTTTGCAACGCATGTTTGGGTCGGCCAATTTCCCTATATTTTTCCCAAGTGATGTAGCAGGCTACCCGGCTTATTATCAAAACCCCGATTATAGCCGCCAATGGTTCAATTCCAGCAGCATTATTGCCCGCTATAAATTGCCCGCCATGTTGCTTACAGGAACGCGGCAAATCGGCGCCGGACCCAATCAACCCATTGGAATCAAATTAAATATAGCCCCCTGGGTACGTACCAGTGGTACCATCAGCGACCCTTCCGATCCATTTGTGCTCGTACACGAATTGCTCGAATACCTGCTGCCAGAAGCCGTAGATGCCGATCGATTTGATTACTTCTACACCAAGACCTTTTTGGACAGTTTGCCGCCCGACGACTGGACGTACGAATGGCAAAACTACCTCAACACCGGGGTAGAAACCGAGGTAAAAATCGCCCTCGAACGCCTGATCACCGCCATCCTCTATTCGCCAGAATATCAAACTTTCTAACCATGAAAAGAAGAAATTTTCTCAAGATATTTCCATCCGCAGGGGTTACACCATTTGTAATCAATGGTTTTAATATGCGGCCTTTTGCCAATTCTAAAATGGCAAAAATCCTCTCCACCTGCGATGGCATTGAGGATCGAATTTTGATCCTGATCCAGTTAAAAGGCGGTAATGATGGCGTCAATAATGTAATTGCACTGCCGCAATACGATGCTTATGCGAATTTGCGCCCTACCATTCGCATTGCAGAAGCGGAGGCAATTAAACTAGACAACACTTTGCCTGCGGCAGACCAGGTAGGCCTGCATCCTTCGTTGCTGCCCTTTAAAGAAATGTACGACCAGGGCATGATGGCGCTGGTACAGGGGGCTGGTTACGACAATATGAACCAATCGCATTTTAAAGGCACCGATTTGTGGTTGACCGGCGGCGACACCACACCTGACAATTATTATTTACCTTCAGGTTGGATGGGCCGTGCATTACAGGCCTTCTATCCCGATATTGAAGGCGCACCGACCACCGATGTACCCGACCCGCTGGGCATTCAAATTGGCGACACCAATCCTTCTTTGGGTTTTCATACAGAAACAGAGCACCAAAACGTCATTAATTTGAGCGGACAGGACCCGTCGGGCTTCTTTTCGCTCATCCAAACCATTGGCGGCGCACCGATACTCAACATTCCCAATACGGATCAGGGTCAGGAATTGGCCTTCATTCAGGGGGTCGAACAAAGTGTAAATGCTTATGCGCAACGCATCACCGAAGTGTTTGAAAATGGCAGCAATGCGTTGAATAGTTATCCAGATAATGCGCTGGCAGCGCAGTTAAAAACCATCGCCCGCATGATTAAAGGCGGTTGCAAAACCAAAATTTACCTTTGTCAGCAAGGCGGTTACGATACGCACAGCGGTCAGGTAGACGAAAATGCAACCGCGGGCGGTACCCATGCCGAACTGTTGGCCGACTTGGCGGGTGCGGTAAAGTACTTCTTTGATGACCTCAAAGCGCTTGGACTGGATGATTTGGTGGCCGCTTGTACCTTCTCTGAATTTGGCCGTTGCGCACGCGAAAATGGATCCATTGGCACCGACCACGGTACTTTGGCACCCATGTATATGTTTGGCAAAAATGTGAAGGCCGGTGTATTTGGTACAAACGTAAATTTGAGCAACCTGACCAACGACAACCAATTAAAAGGCGTGCAACACGATTACCGCCAGGTATTTGCTACTTTATTGCAAGATTGGTTGGGGGCAAGTCCGTACATTATGGAACAAACCATGTTTGACGGCTATGTAAAATTGCCCGCCATTGATGATGCCGCAGTTGTTGATCCGGATTGTTACTGGGGAACGATTACTTCCGCGCAAGATGTGTTTCAAAAAGCACGGCGTTTGTCGGTTTTCCCAAATCCGGCTTCCATTACAGCCGAACTTTCTTTTCAAAGCGAAACAAGTTTTGAGGCACGGCTTACCTTACACAGTTTAGGTGGATCGCTGGTTTCGGCTACTACGGTACAAGTATTGCCCGGCAACAACCTGTTTTACCTGGATGTAATTTCCATTCCACCGGCAGTGTATTTTGTACGCCTGGAGCAAAAAAGTACCGGTATTGGAGAAGTGGTCAAATTGAACGTGGTCCGGTAAGTTTTTTTAAGATGAAATAAGTTTTGATTACATGGTTTGGGTTTACGTACCGTCATCCTAAATCATGTAATCAAATCCTTGTCTTGCCCCACCCCAACTAACAACTATCAACTCACAACTATCAACTAAAAAACCAATAACTTGCGCCTCAAAACATGAATTCATACGATGTACTCATCATCGGAGGTGGCCCTATTGGTTTGGCCTGTGGCTTGGAGGCGCAACAAGCAGGATTAAATTACTTGATTATCGAAAAGGGGACTTTGGTCAATTCCCTGTACCACTACCCTTCCAACATGACCTTTTTTTCAACTTCCGAAAAACTGGAAATTGGTGGCGTACCTTTTGTATCGCTCAATGCCAAGCCTACCCGCAATGAAGCCCTCGAATATTACCGGCGTGTGGCCGAGTCGCGCCAATTGAATATCCACTTATTTGAGCAAATATTGACCGTAAAAAAAGCCGAAGCGGGGTATCAGGTACACAGTTCAAAAACGACCTATTTTACCAAAAACATCATTATTTGCACCGGATTTTATGACATACCTGTGCTTTTAGGGGTTCCTGGGGAAGATTTGCCCAAGGTGACCCATTATTATAAAGAGCCGCATTTTTATTTCCGTCAAAAAGTAGTTGTAGTGGGCGCCAATAATTCGGCGGTGGATGCGGCCCTGGAAACCTATCGCAAAGGCGCGGAGGTGACCATGGTAATCAAAGGGCCGGAAGTAGGAGAACGGGTGAAATACTGGGCGCGCCCGGATATCGTCAACCGCATCAAAGAAGGGTCCATTAAAGCCTATTTCGAGGCAGAATTGTCCAAAATTGAACCATACAGCGTAGACATTCAAACCAAGTCCGGTATAGTTCAAATCGAAAACGATTATGTAATTGCGGCAACGGGCTATCAACCCAATTTTGCTTTTTTAGAAAACATGGGCATCCAACTTTCGGTGGATGAAAAGCGATATCCAATATACGATCCTGTTACCCAGGAGTCAAACCAGCCAGGCATTTATTTGGCGGGTGTAGTATGCGGTGGAATGGATACCCATGTTTGGTTTATCGAAAACTCAAGGGTGCATGCCGAACAAATTATCGGGCACCTGCGCCAACTTAAATCTTAACCAACCAGGCTGCAATTTTATTCAAATCAGCCTTTGGAACATTGGTTTGTGCAATCATCGGGGGGTAAGTTGGCCAGTTGCCGGGCGATGGTTTGTACACCAATTCGACAATGCGTTTTTTGGTGTATTTTTTTGCGGCGATATCTTTCCAGGAAGGACCAACCAATTTAGTAGAAAAGGCATGGCACGAGGAGCAGGTATATTTGCTCAAAAGCGCGCCAATTTCTACGGGAATATCAGGACCTTGTGCCTGAATCATTTCGGTACGAACCAGTTGCTGCGTTGGGGCAGCAAACATCAAAGCGCAACCCAAAGGCAACAATACAATCCCTTTTTGTGCTTTCGTAATAATGCGAGAAATAGACATAGACAGTTTAGTTGAATTAAGCATGGGGCAAAAATATATAAATTAATCACATTATTTCGCCACTTTTTTTTAAAATTTGCCCCTTGATTGGATTTTACACGCCAAACTAACCCACACCCGGGAATCACTCATACAAGCGATCTTCATGCAAGGCCCATTCCGAATATATTTTTCTGTAGACAAACAGGATATCACCTTTGCAGAGCAACTAGAGCGGCATTTGCGGCAGGCGATGCCCGGGACGGAACTGTTGATTTGGAATGGGAGCCACCAAGTACCCGAAACTTACCGAAAACAGGCGGCACAGTTTCTGGAAAAAACACAGTTGTTTATTGCCTTCGTTTCGGTGCACTATGAAGATACGAGCAATGCACGCTGGGAATTGCAACAAGCCCTGGATGTTTATAATCGGCGATCTTCCTTCCGTATTTTGAGCGTACTTACACGCAGTGCCTTCATTCCCAATGCATTACAGGGTTTTCCGATTACTCCGGGCGACCATGACCCCGTGGAGCAGTCTGGCCTTTCCGTCGATCGACAATTGGTAAGGGTAGCCGAAACGGTGCGCGCCATGCTGTTCAATGCACCCAAAGCGCCCAAATACAGTAAGGTAAAACTTAGCCTCGACCTGTCGGATGTGCGCGAGCGATTGCTTCCGCTGCTCGATCGTGTTGATTTTAAACCCGTTTTCGACCTCCTGAAGGCAATCGCCTATGATGCGGCCTTGCTCAAATCGCTTTTTGAAGCCGAAGATGCGTTTACCAACCTGATCCAGCAATCGCGCGGCCTGAAAACCAACCTGGAGGAGTTTTTGGCAAAAAAGGAGCAATACCGAACCCAATTACAAAATATTATTCAATACCTGCAAGCTGACGAATTGGTTCCTGCCTGGGAACGGATTTTTATTGACCACTATTACAATTTCCAAAAAGCGCCAGAACCCGCCGTCGCGCCGTATTTTTTCATCCCTACAGAGCACATTGCGATTCCGGAAACCCTGCATTTGCCCGGAGCACAAGGCGCTGCTTTGAGTGCCGAGGCCATCGGGCTGCTTTCTTATCAGCAAAAACAGGATTTTCGCCGCAGTCTGTTGCTCGCACAAGATGCCATTGCTATTGAAAACTTCGCGCGTGCGTATGCGCATTGCGAGCACGTAAGGACCCACATCGACCCAGAATCGGCACAACTATATGAATATCTGCTGATTACATATATTTACAACAACAAATCAGAGCAAATTATTACCGATGCTTTGCGTGCAGAAGGCCGCATGCTCAACCATACGACTTTGTACAGTGGCCGCCTGCAACGGTATCAGGAGGCGGGCGATTGTCCGACTTCAACGGGGACCTACAACCGGCGGGTTGCCGCAGAAATACTTTCCGATGGCATGCGCAACGTGTACGAAAGTTGGCAAGACGATTACATCCTCGATACCGGTAAGCGTACCAACCCCAATACCCACCAACAGGAGGCCCGGAATTTCATTGAAGCAGCACAATTGGTGTACCGGGCCGTGCATCCCATGCGCGGGGCCCTGCGTATTTTGATCAACGAACTTTGCGGTGGCGGTAAATTTAATTGGGTGAGCCGGGTCGTATTTGCGGCGGATGAAATTCGGCTCCTGAGCAATGAGCGTTTTGACCTGGAAAGCCAAATAACCGAATTGATTGCCCTGATTGAAGTAGTAGACGCTGGTTTTCCGGAAAAACAAGCGCAACAACGCCTTTTGTTGCGCGAGAATCTGTATTTTAATTTGTTGGCCAAAAGGCAACTTTTGGCGGCGCAAGTAGCCGAAGAGCAGCGCAACAACCAGCAATTCACCGATATTTACGCATCGGTCATTAGGTTTATGCAGGCTTGTTTGTTGGGCCATCAAATGTTTGGAGAGGCATCCCAAAACAATAAAGACCAGTCTTTTTTACGGCTGGCACTCGAGTACTTGTTGCCCGATTTGGTGATTGATCCGGATCCGGTCGCCTTATTTCCCCATTTGCGTTGGTTTGATTTTGATGCAAAAGGCAATTTTGTGGCCCATGACGACAGTCGTTCCTATCAGTTTGAGGCATTGGCGATTCTAGAAAAAATTGTACAAGCTCATGCCGGAAAAGCCGGATGGATGCAGGTTGCACCTAATATCAAATCGGCTGTTTATCACCAGTTTAATGCCGATACGGAAGCGCTGTATGAATCCGTAAAAACAGGATTGAAATGGACCGATATTCGGCGCATGCACCCCGTGGATGCCCGAAAAAAGATCATTACCTGCCTACAGCGCTGGATGAGTGCCTATTATGCTTTTCCGGAACTTGGACAACCGATGCTCGATCGGATCATTACCGAAATCGTAGGCCTGGGGCAAATGAACTGGCTTTTTCACGACCCGTATGAATTGGCCACGCATCCTGACAGCCTCGCCTACGGGTTTGATGCCCGGGCAAAACTGAAGGAAGCCTTGCGCTTTTCGCAACACCATACCGAAGCCTCCCTGCGCCAAACGATTGCTCAACACCTGTTTGAAGCGCGCATTTTGCCAGCCTACAATGCAATAGAAAAGAACCAAGAGACCCAACGTACCCTCCTGGTGCGGTTGTTGCTGGAATGCCTGACTGGTTATCGCTTGCACGCGGATTCAGCCATGCTCGATTTTGTGTACCGGGAATTGACGGAAGAAATCAAATTTCGCTGGATTGATATTGACCTCAAAGGCCATGCTTGTGCTTGGCCATTTCAGGACGATTATCAATTTGATCCGCTGAATGTATTGGAATTGCTCCACCAACAAAACCCCGAAAGATACCGGCGCTATGAAGTGCGCGAACGTATTGCGCAGCACCGTTACCGCGACTTAAGTACCCAATACCTGCATGAAATCAGCGAGTACAGCAAAGAAAACCGCCGTCCGGAGCGCGAAATTGCCATTGGCATTGTGCGCCGCATGAAAGCAGTTTTTCGGTACTGTCCCAAAGAAATTTACCTCGAACTCCCATACCGGGAATTGTCTGGCAAAGGTCGTATCCGCTGGTATGGGATGGCGCTGGGGCTGCTGCCCACCCGTGAAAATCATTTCGAAAACCAGTTTTACGACTTTGATTACCGCTACGAATTGTTCGAATGCAAAAAACTGATGAGCAAACAATTCGAATTACTCCGAGCGGTTATGATCGAAACAGGCGAAATTGAGGCTTAAATGCTATCGAATGACCGTCACATCACCCTTGAACCAGTCCACCACCCCATCGGAATAGCGAATGCGGGCTTGCCAAACATACACACCCGGCAAAGGAGGTTCGCCTTTTACACGCCCATCCCAGCCATCGAGTTCATCGTTGAACAACAGTCCGTTTTTCTCATAAACCATTGCCCCCCATCGGTTAAAAATTTGCAGTAATTCTATTTCGGCAACATTGCGCCCAAAAAGGGTAAATCGCTCATTTTCGCCGTCGCCATTGGGTGAAATAATATTCGGAAAATACACATACCGCGAGGGATTTACCCGCACTTGTATTCGATCAAGGGCCGTACAACCAAATAAATCCGTAACCTTCAGGGTGTATTCCGTTGTTTCCAAGGGCGATGCAATTGGATTTGGGCAATCGGTACAAGACAAATGTTCCGCTGGCGACCATGCCCACTGTGCAATAGAATCCGGTCCAGGTGTAGTAGTCGGCAACATGGTATAGCCCGTTCCCAATTCAATTAAGGTAAATTCCGTTAATTTCACCTTTGGAATTTTCGGCGCTTCAATCTTGACTGTTTGAAAACTGGTACAGCCAAATTGATCCCGCACGACTGGGTAATAGGTGGCCGGTGCCAAATCCGTGAAAATGGACTGGGTTTGGAAAATGACCCCACCATCAATGGCATACGTATATGGCCCTGCCCCACCCTTAACATCTTCAATGGAAATCAATGTACTCGGATCGATGCAACTGGGCTGAATAACATTGAGTTCAAATGCCGGTAAATCCACCTCCGACACATTGGTATTTGAAACTGCGCTACATCCATTATTTGGGTTGGTAACCGTTAATATGTAATTACCTGGGGCCGAAACAATTGGACTCAGTGTTTGTGCACCCGCATCAATCACGCCATTCGTAGTAGACCAACTAAACTGCATGCCAGGCCCAGTGGTACTATTTCCCAATAACGCAACTTTGGGTTGGGTACAAAACAAAATAAGGGGCGGACCAGCGTCTGCATTGGGCGGTAAACGATCCATTTCAACCAGCACAGTATCGGAAGAAGCACATCCATTTTGCTGATTTTCAATGGTTAATATATACATTCCGGTATCTTGCACTGTTGCGTTTAAACCTTGTTGCTGATTTAAGTTTAAACCGTTTATATCCGTCCAGTTTTGGGTAAAATTGGCACCAACACTCGAACCATTGGCATTCAACAAGGCACTGTCCCGCAAACAAGTAAAAGGCAAAGCCGGCAAAATCTGAACCTTTGGCGCTGCCGTATCTGCCTGAATCACCACCTGCGCGGTGTCGGTACAGCCATTTGCGCTATCTTGTACCTGCAAAACATAGGTGCCCGCCGCGCCCACCAGGGCTACTGCGCTATTGGCATTGTTCAAAATAGACCCGTTTGCCGTGCTCCATTGATAACTCAAGCTGCCTATTCCCGATGAAGTACTTCCATTTACATCACCGCTCGGTGCGGTACAAGTAATTTTAAAACCAGCACCTGCTTGTGCTACGGGTGGGGTAATGTTTTGTAAAACCGTGGTCATTGCGCTGGCTTTACACCCGTTTTGCAAACTGGTAATGGTCAATATATAAGTCCCCGTTTGGCCTGCAACCGCATTCAAATTGTTGTTTGCGCCCACAATTTGACCATTGCTCGTGCTCCACAATGCGGTGTTTCCAAAGGCCGGTAAAGGAATACCCAGCAATGGAATGGTCTTCAGGCTGCAATCCAGGGTATCCGGTATCTGAATACTCAATTGGGGTGCAATCGTATCAATTGCAAGCGTTAATACAGTGGAATCCTGGCATCCAGTTTGGTTATCGGTTAATACCAATTGATAATCACCTGCCTGATTGACCGTCGGATTGGATTGTTGTGCACCACTCAGGATATTGCCATTCAGTGTTGACCAACTATATTGGTAATTGCCGGTTGCCGGATTGCCCTGCAACGTACGGATTGTATCCACACAGGTAAGTGGAGCAGCGGTATTTACACTGATTGGCGGCGGACTAATATTCTGCATAACGACCACCGAAGCTATAGCCGTACAACCATTTACAGGGTTGGTTACCAACAAGTTGTACGTGCCTGCCGAATCAACTAAAGGTGAACTGGTGTTGCCCGCAGCAATAATATTTCCACCATTTGAGGCGGTCCAGGCAAAATTTACGCCGGGTGGGTTGGCCCCCACGGACAATAAATTAAACTGTTTCAAGGCACAAGTGAGCACCTGCGGGTTGCCAATTTTAGCCACGGGTTGCAGGGTATCAATAAATACCCGAACCGTATCAAAAGCTTCACAACCGGTGATGGTGTCGCGCACAGTCAGCACATAAATACCAGGGCCATCTACCTGAATCGCCAAATTTTTGGGATCGCCTATAATATTACCCTGGTTCAACAGGTCGATCCACTGATAAGACGGCACCCCATAAACACCCGCCATGCCCTGTAAATCAATAATTTGTACATTACAGTTGATCACCCTGTCAAAACCGGCATTGACCGTGGGCGGCGTCGATTGTTGCAATACGATGATGGAGTCGCTCGCCGAGCAGCCACTGATGCTATCTTCCACGGTAAATAGGTAAGTACCTGGCTGGTTTACCAAAGCAACCATGGTATTTGCGCCCGACAGCACTGTTCCCTGAGCGCTGGTCCAACTATATAAGGGCTGCGTATTGTTGGTAAAACCGACCAATTGCAATTGCGGATCAAAACAAGTGAGTGAAACGGTATCAGCCGTTGCGGCTACCGGCGGAATGGTATCAATGGATACGAGTATCGTATCTATAGTGTTACAACCATTGGCCGGATTGGTGCCCGTTATCCGGTAATTTCCAGGTGTACTAGCCGTTGCCTGGGAGGTATTTTGTCCGGCAATTAGGGTTCCATTGTTGGTTTGCCACTGGTAGGTCAAATTGGTGATGCTGCTGCTGGCTTGTAAAGTCGCTGTTGGTGTTTTGCAAGTAATCGCGCCAGTCGGCAAAACCTGCAAATCGGGCGCTACCTGATCGGCATTCACCAACAAGGTATCGCTGGCCGTACAGGCATTTATTGGATTGGTTACCAGGACGATGTAAGCCCCAGGCTGATTTACGGTAATTTGATCCAGATTTGGATTGCCGGCGATGTTACCGCCAATGGTAGACCAGGAATATTGTACATTGACCATCAAGCCCTGATTGACCAACAATTGTGCGGTCGTTTGTAGGCAGGTAAGCAACACGGTATCTGCCCCTGCCAGTGCGGGCGGTGCGAGGGTATCTCGAAGTACGGTTACCGAATCAACCGAAGTACAACCATTTAAAATATTGGTAATCAATAATTTATAATCACCTTCAGTGCCAATACCAGGATTGGGTTGATCGGCAGGACTAAGCAGTAGTCCGCCATTGGTGGCAGTCCAGGTATATTCAAATTCTGGCCCGACCGAGGATCCAGTACTCGACAATTGAAAACTAAGCGTAGCACAATCGAGCGTATCAGGTTGCGCAATCACAGCAGTGGGAGCACCCGTTGCAATCACCACGGTGGCGGTATCCGTTGCACTGCATCCATTGTTGGCTTGGGCACTCAATAAGATATACTGGCCTGCTGCATTAACCAAGGGCGTCAGGGTATTGTTGCCAGAAACGATATTGCCACCAATGGTCGTCCAGGTGTACGTATAAACGCCAACAGAATCTGTAATGCTTGCCACCAAGGCGAGATTGGGTTGCACACAGGTAATAGTATCGGGTATCGCAATTTGAATATCCGGCTTCAAGGTATCAATTTCAACAACTGCAAAATCAACTGCGGTACAGCCGCTTGCAGGATTGGTTATAAGGAGTTGGTACGTGCCCGGCGCATCTACTTGTGCCGTTGGACCATCAACAGCCGTGGTGTAATTCCCACCTGAACCGGCAGCAATCGACCAGGCATATAGCAATCCGGGTACATTGGTCGAACCTGTTGAATTCAATCCCACTGTAAAAATCTGACAATCAAGCGTATCTATTGAATTGGCAACGGCCACAATCACATTTGCATCGGCGGTAACCTGCACCGTAGCGGTATCGCTGCAACCATTGGTGGTGTTGCTGACCAATAATTGATACAATCCAGGTGCATTAACGACCGGGTTTAAGGTTTGTCCACCCGACACCACATTTCCTCCGTTGTTCGATGACCATTGGTAGGTAATATTCGGTCCGGTACTTGACCCTGTTCCATTCAATACCACGGAAGTTTGCTGGCACGTAAGGTTATTGGCCGGCCCCACGACCGCGATGGGTGTTTGCACATCTATATTTACAGTTACCGATAAGGTTTGTGTGCAAAAGTTGCTGGTATCGGTCACCAACAATTGATAAACTGCGGGTGTAAGCACCAACAATTGGGTATTATTATTACTGCCTGCGATGCTGCCGCCCGGTCCGGCAGTCCACAAAAGAACTGCGTCACTTGGCGTGATGGTTACGATAATGGGCAAGGTATCGACCAGGCAATTTAATACGCCCGGTGGTACCAACGATATCGTCGGGCGTATGGTGTCGGCTACTACCAGTACAGAATCAAGGGTAAAGCAGGTATTGCTGGTATTTAATACCCTTAATATATACAAACCGCCCGCGCCCGCTACAGCATTGATGGTATTTTGCCCTGAAACAATGATCCCATTTGGACTGCTCCAACTATATTGAATGGTACCGCCGCTGCTCGATCCGCTTCCACTGAGGTTGCTTTGCAGGGCTTGGCAATTGATCGGACCACTGGCATTGGCAATAGCGATTGGCGGGTTATTGGCCACAATGACGGTCGTGGTTGCCGTTGCAGAGCAGCCATTAAAAATATTGGTAACCGTAAGCGTATATATTCCTGGCTGATTCACCTGCGCAGTAGCGGTGTTCGCCCCCGCCACAATATTGCCATTGGTGGTCGACCATGCATAACTTACCGCACCTTGGTTGGATTGACCCGTGATATTAACCGTAGTTCCGCCACAGCCCAGCGGTTGAGGTGGGAAAATGGATGCGGAGAGAGCATTTGGATTTAAAATTACGGTAACGTTGGTGCTTTTCGTGCATTGTCCGGTACCATAATCATAACGCACCGTCAGGGTATAGGTACCCGGCTGATCAATAACAGGCGTCAGGGTGGTGCCCCCGGAAACGATATTACCATCGCTGGTTTCCCATAAATATGAAATATCGGGGCCTGTACTCGATCCCGTTCCATTTAAGGTTAAAGTAGCGCCCGCACAGGGCAAATTCAAAAAAGAAGGGTTCGCCACTGCGGCCAGATTGACAATTTGCACTCTAACTGTATCTGTTTGCGTACAAATTGGACTTAAAGCAATATCATCAAGCCCGAAATCATTGTTAGAGCCGGTTACAGTCAAATTTTCAATACAAATGGTCGCACTCGTGTTTGCACCGCTGTTCCAAATCGCTGAAAAAGGGCGCCACAAACATTGGGGCGGTAGCACACTCAATGGTCCGCCAATTTGCACGCCATTAATGGTAAATCTTAATAAGGCAAACGGTGCATTAGTGACAAAAGATAAGGCCCAAGCAGAAAGTTCATACTGGGTATTCGGTGTAACCGTTACGGTTTGACACCACAAAAACAAATTAGGCGCTTGCGCACCGTCCACAATCATGTAATTGCCCGAACCGGAAGTATGGTCGGGGCAGGCTGGAAAAGCAGCGGGCACACTCGCCACTTCATACGAACCAAAAGGAAACATGGTAAATCCGGGATTGTAAATATAATCGGTACTAAACCCGCTATTGCCTTGTTCAAAGTCGCCATTATCCACTGCATTCAAACCTGGATCGACTGCAGTTGCACTCAATACATAATTTAAGGTCTGATTGACATTTACCGTAGGTGTTAAGGTGTTGGCACCAGTCATGCCCGTGGTGGGCGTCCATAAAAAACCAAGGTAATTCCCGCTAATATTTCCATCCAGGGTAACTGCTGCGGGCGGATTACAAACGTATTGGTCAGGACCGGCATCCACCGTTATGGGGCATTGTGCGTTCATGTTGAGTGTAGTGCAGCACCCAAGCGCCCAAAAAATAAAAAAATATTTGCCGGATTGAAACAGGGTTACAAACTGATTAGCAGCACGCGGAACCCATAAAAGATGAAGAAGCATATTATTTCGGTTTTTAATTCTACTGCAATTATAGGAAACTTTTACTTGCATATACCCCGCGGCCCAAAACATCCGGTGTTAAAAAAAGAAAGAGGCTGTCTCACAACCGAAATTGTGATACAGCCTCCCCAAAAAATGATTCAACAAACGGTCAAATTTTAATTCAATGACCTTCTGTATAATTCAAATTAGTTAAAAGTGTAACGGATGGTCAACTGCGCTGCCCAAGCCTGGCTAAGCGCCGTGCTCTTTTGGAAAGTATCCGTCAACAAAACAGTTTTGCCATTTTTAACCTGTGTAGCCATGCGGTAACGTGGTGTACCGTCAGCAGTTACGCTTCTGTAGGTCAACGGACGGTCGGTTGTCAAGAAGTTGTTTACACCCCATTCGTTGTTCAACAAGTTTCCTGCATTCAGGATATCGAAACGAACCTGGATTGCATTGCGTTTGCCGCCTACTTTCACATAGAAATCTTGTGCAACAGAGAAGTCAAAACGGTGCAACCATGGGAACAATACACCATTACGTTCAGCGTATTTGCCACGACGGTCTTTCAAGTAGTCATCCTGGTTGATGAATGCGTCAAATGCAGCCGCTTGTCTTGCCGTTGTGAAAGTATCCACAACACCAGAATTTGTCACTGTGAACTGCTCGAACGTCAAGTCAGATGCATTGTTAGGAACAAAGATCAAGTCGTTGTTGGTAACACCATCACCATTCATATCACCTGCGTATGCGTACGATGCACGGTTTGAGCGTTCGCCTACATAACCCAAAGAGAACTGGGTAGCGCCACCAAATTGGTCGCCATATTCGATGCGGTAGTTCAACATTGCCACAATACGGTGTGGGATATCCTGGTCAGCAAAAGCGAGGTTCAGGTTGTTGTTGCCCAAAGAAGAACGCGCACCCGTCCATGAACCAGATGCAATAGAACCTGCACCCATCAAGTTTGTTGCTTTGCTGTATGTATAAGCAACCATACCGTACAAACCTTTGCGTTGTGGGTATTCCAATTTCACCGTTGCGCTGTAGTAGTAACCTTCGCTTTTTGAGTTCAGGATTGCAGCACGAGAGATGTTATCATTGATACGGATCGCGCTGTTCAGGTTGGTACCGGTCAAGCCAGAACCTGGGAAACGTGGACGATTGTCTGGGCCAGTGAAGGTAGTCGTTGCTGCCTCAAGGTTAGCGTCGAAATAGTTTACAGCATTGATGTTCTTGTTGTACAAACCTTCCACAGAAAATACGAAGCCCATTGGCAACTTCTGGTCGATTGCGAGGTTCGATTTCCATACCTGTGGGTATTTGAAATCGCCATCCGTAGCAGCAATATCAAAAGTAGATGGGAGCGTTGGAGTTTCAGGAATGTAGGTGCTAGCGTCGTTGGTAAATTTGTATTTGGTGGTGTTAGCAGACTGGATAAAGCCGGTCAACACACCATTGTTACCAATTTGGTTTGACAAGAATACATAAGGAGGACGGCCGGTGAAGATACCTGTACCACCACGTACTTGTGTTTTCTGATCTTTAAATACGTCTAAGTTGAAGCCCAAACGTGGTTCGAACAGAATTTTTGTTTCAGGTAATTTACCCGTCGTGATTTTGTAACCACGTGTGCCATCGTTATTTACGTATTCCTGGTTGTCAACCGTTGGGTTCGCCAAGCTGGTTTGAGCAAACCAAATTGCACTCGCGCGCAAGCCCAACGTCACTTTAAAGTTGCTGGTCAACTGGAATTCGTCCTGGCCGTAAATGTCTGTTTTGTGTGCTTCTAACGTTTGCAACGGCTCAACAGCACCTGGCAGTGCAGAATAACGGAACTGGTACAGGTTCAATTTAACAGGAGATGTATCCGCCGTTGAATTTGCTGCAGCGTAGAAGTCTGACAAAGAGTTGAACGTATAAACACCATTCGAACCTGGGAAGAACAAGTTGTTCGATTTGTAGTACTCGTAATTTGCACCCACTGTGATGGTGTGCTTATTAGCGTACAATGTAACGTTGTCTGTAAAGTGCAAAGTGCTGTAATCCAATTTGTTACTTGGAGTGAATGGGTCAAAACCAGCACTGATGTAGGTTCTGCCGTCTTTCAGGATGTCGATCGTTGGGAACAAATCTGCTTTGTATTGGCGGTCTTCGTTTTGGTAGTCATAACCAACGAGGAATTTGTTCGAAATGCGATCACCAAAAGTCGAGTTCAACTCTGCTACAATCGAACGGGTGTTGTCACCGATCAGGTAGCCAGAGTTTTGGTAAGCCATTGCATCCACACTCAAAGTACGGCTACCGAAGCCCAAAGAGTTACTGTTCGAAATTGGCGCGTCGGCCAATGAATTGTGGTGGGTATAACGCAGTGTCAACTTGTGTGCATCGCTGATGTTGTAGTCAAGACGCACAAGAAACTTGTCAGACTTTGTTTCGAAATCAAAACCCTGGTAAGCGCCTGTTTTGTATCCATATTTAGTATCCAAAAAGTTGCTCAAAGAATCAAGGTCATTTTTCAATACACGGGTAGGGATACCACCTTTTTCACCGTTTGCTACAAAACCAGTACCTGGAGAAATACGACGCTCGCGCTCGTAGCTCACAAAATAGAACAACTTGTTCTTGATGATCGCGCCACCCAAACGTGCGCCAAAAATTTTGTTGTCGAAACTTGTGATCGTTGGTTTGTTACCGAAATAGTCGGTTTTGCCGATAAACAAGTCACCCGTATCGCGGAAGCTGTAATAAACAGAACCGGAAATTTCATTTGTACCAGAGCGGGTTACCGCGTTGATACCAGAACCAGTGAAACCAGATTGACGCACGTCAAAAGGTGCAACGTTCACTTGTACTTCTTCCAACGCGTCCAAAGAAATTGGGGTTGTGCCCGTACGACCACCAGCGTTTGCATCGCTACCCAAACCGAAACCGTTGTTGAACACAGAACCGTCGATGGTAAAGTTGTTCAAACGTGAGTCCTGACCGCCGAAAGAGCGACCATTACCGTTCGGGTTGTACTTGGTGATCTCAGAGATAGAACGGCTACCAATTACAGGAATAGAATTGATCTGTTCTTTTGAAAAGGTAGTAGCAGCACCCGTGCGATCAGAACTGATCAAATCAGAACGGTTTGCCGAAATAACTACCTCATCCATGGTTACACCTGTTTCTGCCAACTGAACGTTTACAGAAGATGCGTTACCCAAGCTAGTGTAGATGTCGGTTCTTGTCTGTGCCTCATAACCTGTGTAGGTTACAACAACAGCAAAAGGACCGCCTACACGCACGTTTGGCAACACATAGCGGCCAGATGCATTGGTAACAGTACCGTAACGGGTACCAGATGGTGTGTGGGTAGCAACAACGGTAGCGCCAATCAAGGCTTCACCGTTTTTGTCTTTCACTTCACCACTGATGGTAGAAGAAGTGATCTGAGCAAAAGCGCTCAAACCGGAAAATAAAATTGCGAGAACCATCAAAGTGCGCATGGAAGCACTCAGTGTCCGCTTGCATAGTAATGCATGTTTCATACAGAATAGAATTGGATTGTTGAAAAAGCAAAGAAAATTCGGGGCAAAGGTAAAATCGGCATGTTAACTTGCTATTAATTTTTCGCCTTCCTTGAATTCAATACAATCTTGGGCTGCGCCCTGCCCACTTTTTCCCTACTTTTGCACTTTATTCACCAATCCGATCTATTGTTTAAACTTCTTTTAAATTGTGAACATGAAAAAAACGTTGCTTGCTTTCTGTTTTCTGCTTACAGTGCTGTTCCGTTCAGAAGCACAAATTGTGATTACTGAAATCATGTATAACCCGCCAGAATCTGGTGTTGACTCGCTCGAATACATTGAACTTTACAATGTGAGCAGCAACCCAGTGAACCTCGAAGGTTGGTCTATCTTTGGCGTAACTTTTGTTTTTCCTGCAGTAACCCTTGCCCCAGGACAATACATTCTGACCGCGGTTAAACCTACAGCAATTCAATCGGTGCTGGGTAAAACGGCCCTCGCATGGAGCGGTGGTGCACTCACCAATGGCGGCGAAACCTTGAGAATCCTCAACCCGGGTGGTACCGTTATTGATGAAGTGACCTATTCTAATATGGCCCCATGGCCCGTGGAAGCAAATGGCAATGGTTCCTCCCTCGTGCTTTGCGACCCTACTGCCGACAACAGCAATGTTGCCAACTGGCAGGCCGCAACGACCAGCACCGGTGTTTCCATCAACGGCAAAGAAGTAAAAGCCAACCCCTTGGCAGCTTCTGGCTGTACCGGTACCAATACCCTTGCTGCCGTAAATGATAATGTAAATGTCCCAAGCGGTACCACCAAAATTATCAATGTATTGGGCAATGACCTGGTTCCAAATCCGGTTACTTCCCTGACCATTCTTGCGGGTGGACCAACACACGGTACCGCAACCGTAGGCGCAAACAACCAAATTACCTACCAGCCTACTGCCGGTTACTGCGGCCCAGACGCCTTTCAATATAAATTGTGTGATGCAAGCGCTTGTGATACTGCAACCGTAAATATTAAGGTGATCTGCTACAAACCCTACACAATCGCCCAAGTTACCGGCGAAAGCGCTACGGGCCAAGCCGATTCAACGGGTGTTTATGCCGAATTGCAAGGTACCGTGTACGGATTTAATATTCGCCCAGGCGTTGCAGGGGGTACCAGCCTCTTGTTTACCATCATTGACGACAATGGCAATGGCATCGCGGTATCAAGCCTGAACGGCGATTTCGGTTATAATGTAGTAGAAAAAGACAAGGTAACGATCCGTGGCGTAATCGGCCAATTTAACGGCCAAACGGAAATCCAACCCGATACAGTTATCAAGGTTTCTGCAAATAATACTTTATTGGCACCAACTGTAGTAACCAAATTGTCAGAAGCAACCGAATCTAAATTGATCAAATTGAACAACTTGCGCCTGGTGAACCCTGCAACCTGGACGACCGGCGTAGGTGGTAGCGGCTTCACTTGCCTGGCGGTTTCAAACGATAGCCCGAACGATACCATCACCATTCGTATCGACCGCGACGTAGAAACGTACAATTCTCCTGCACCACCAGAACCTTTTAACCTTACCGGTTTGGGTGGCCAGTTCGATAATTCTGCGCCATTTACCACAGGATATCAGGTATTACCACGCTACAACGCCGATATCAATACCCTGGTTGCGGTAAAAAATGTTGATTTCAGCGCCAACGTAAGCATCGCGCCAAACCCGGCTACCGACGTTTTGAACATCCGCACCGACCTGCAAGTTGATCAAATTACGATCATGAGCGTGGAAGGACGTGTTGTTACTACGTTGAACAACCCAAGCCAATTCGAACAGATAAATACCAGCAAATTCCCTTCTGGCACTTATTTTGTACGGATTGAACAGCAAGGCGCAGCCTGGACGACCCGATTCATAAAAATCTAAGGAAATATTAGAGACCCGTAAATGATGAATAGGCTGGCAAATGCAACTTGTTTGTTTTGCAAGTCTATTCATTATTCCTTGTTTTCTTATCCTTATGACAAACCGATTTTTTGCTTTATACGTGGTTTTAAACAGCCTTTTGCTGGTTTCCACCGCGCTCCCTGCACAAACACCTAAAAAACGCCTGTATTTGCCCCCCGAACTTAAAGAAGTATCCGGCATGGTGCACCTCCCCAATGGCGACGTTTGGCTCCTGAATGACAGCAATAACCCGTCCGACTTATTCAGGTTCGATCCAATAAAAGGCCTTGTGCTCGAAAAAAGAACCCTCCCCGTTCCCAACCGCGATTGGGAAGACCTCGCCGCTGATGCAAGTGGCAATTTATACATCGGCGATTTTGGGAATAACAAAAACAAGCGCAAAGACTTATGTATATTTAAATATAATCTCCAATCCAAACAACTAGACAGTATCCTTTTTACCTATCCCGACCAAAAGGCTTTCCCGCCTACACAGCCTCAAAACTGGAACTACAATTGCGAAGCCCTGGTCTTTTTTGACGATAGCCTCCATTTTTTTTCAAAAAACACCTTCCACGGCAACTTTGTCTCCAAACATTACGTCCTGCCCGCGCAGCCAGGCTCCTATGTGGCAAAACTCCGCGATAGCACGGTATTTAAAAACCGGGTCATTACCGGCGCTGGATTGAGTGCGGATGGCAAAACGTTGGCCTTGACCAGTTACATCATCGGGAAAAAATGGGGATTTATACCGTTTACCAAATGTTCCGTATTCTATTTTACCAATTTTAAAGGAAGCAATTTTTTCGGCGGAAAAAGACAAGAAAAACGATTGCCAAAGTTGCTCATAGCCCGGCAATATGAATCCATCACGCACTGGAACGAATCATTTTGGCTGGTTGCAAACGAAGGTCGAAAGCCGCAGCTCCAAGCCATACGCCGCATTAAAAAATAGAATCTGCCCTGATTTACCATACTTTTTTTGTAAGTAATTTGGGCTGCCACAAAATTCATTCTGGAAAAACCCTGTTCCGCAGAATTATAATACATTAACTTAACTTTCAATGAATTGTAACTTATAGTTTTTATAAATACCAGGCAAATAAAAAATTAAATTACGGCGATTCGGCCAATTCAAAAGGTATTCGTCCCTACACGCAGATGCAGCATCTTATTGGTTTTGTGTATCTTTAGAGCTAACAAATAATTATTTATCTGTCAAGGATAAATTTGGTTGGCTTCCTAAACAAAAACACATGCAACTACCTTACAAAATATTAATCCTTTTTTGCCTATTTGTTTTAATCAAAATACCTGCTTTTGCTCAATGTAGTTCTTCTCCATGTGGAGCGCCCATTCCATCCGTAGATGCAACCCAGGCTTGCATTTCACCTTCCCCTTCTTCCCTTGATTGTTACTACGGATCCACCACGCCTGATCTGCCTATTTCGCAGCCACCTTTCTGGTGTACGACCATTCACAATAACCAATGGTTTGCGTTTACAGCCGATGCAACAAGCGCTTCTTTCGAAATTTCCTGTTATGGTTGCGCATCCGGAAATGGCATTCAGGCGGGGATACTTTCGACTGCCGACTGCGTTACCTTCCAGTTTGTTTCACCTTGCTTGGGTAACATCCCCACACAAACAACCCAAACACTTGTAACCAATACCCCTTTAACGCCCGGAGAGGTTTATTACATCTGTATTGATGGTAGTGGCGGCGCACTTTGCGATTATTCCATCAATGGATCGGTGCCAACAGTAACCGGAAGTACAACCGGCTTGTGTTTGCCCTCTAGCCCCACTGGCACCTATAATACGACTGCGGTTTCGGTTTGGACGATCAATCCACCTACTGCGGGCACCATCAATGGCAACTCGACCAGCAATACCATCACGGTAACCTGGCTAGAGCCCGGTCCCGCCGAAGTTTGTGCACGCAACGCAAACTGCCCGGATGCCCCTGAATTTTGTTTACCCGTAAATATAGGAGAAGATATATTAACCATTGAAGAAGTTAATCTTTGTCAAGGCAAAACCGTCACATGTGCAGGAAAAACCTTTACTTCTGGCGGTACGTTTCCTGTTATTTTAAACTCTTACCTGAACTGCGATAGTACCATCAATTGTATCGTGAAAGTAATTCCAAAGGTGTTTACCAACGAAACCCACTATTACTGTCAAAATCAAAGTGTTACCTGCGCCGGACAAGAATTTGCCAATCCAGGTATGTTTCCTGTTACCCTCACCGGCGACAATGGGTGCGACAGTGTTGTAAACTGTAAGATTATCCTGATTCCAACCACAATATCGCCCTTTACTTTGGTAAATATGTGCGGACCAGCAAGTTACACCCTTTGCTCGGATACGTATACCACCTCTGGCCTGTATTCCGAAATATGTACCAGCTCAAAAGGTTGCGACAGTATTGTCAATGTAAACCTCGCGATCATGGAACCGAATGCCGTAATCGCGCCCCCGGGTATTCTCGATTGTACCGTCAATATTCAAATTACGCTGAATGGAACAGGATCTTCTGTCAACACAGCGGTGGGTGGACAAACGTTTTATAAATGGACCGGTCCAGGTATTATCGGCTTCAGCAACCAGTCTACCGTAAAAGTGAACCAGCCTGGTCAATATTGCCTGGTGGTTACCCACAGCCGGCAAGGCGTTGCTTGTATGGATACGGCTTGCGTGGACGTTACGGCCGTCAGCTCGGTTCCACAGTTGCCCCTATTGAATGGTAATTTAATGCCGTGCCAGGATTCTACAACTATTTACACCGCAAGCGCGGTCGGAACGCCGCCCCCAACTTCTTTTACCTGGTCTACACCAGGTGGCACGCCATTTACAACCATTTCGCCCAATGTGATTCAAATTCCCTGGACCGGAACTACCACAGGCGGTCCACTTTGTGTCATTGCAAACAATAACTGCGGTTCTTCACAACCCGCTTGTTTAAATATCGCCGTCCAACCAGCACTAAAAATACCCGTACTGACCGGTCCCAATGTAGTATGTGCGGGCGGCGGACCATACCTTTATACCATTGATAGCGAGCAAGCAGGCACGACTTATACCTGGACGGTCCCTCCAGGTGCCACCCTCACTGGTTCGGGCGACTCGGTTTTTGTGAACTTTCTGAATGCAAGTACAGGCAATATATGCGTAACACCGCAGAATTTCTGCGGAACCGGGGTGCCCGTTTGTCAAAACGTAGCCGTTTCACCCATTCCTAGTGCCAAACTCACAGGCGGCGGACAAATTTGCGATGGCGAATCCATTAACCTCACCTTTACCATGACAGGCAACGGGCCATTTGATGTAAATTGGTTCAATGGCAGTTCCAATGTAGACCTGATGAATATATCCAACGGCCACACCATCACCCTTTCGCCTACCACCAACACACTGTATCAATTAAACGGTGTTACCGATAATACCACGCCCAATGCCTGCACGGCCCTGGCATCTGATGCGGTCAATGCAATTGTGCGTCCCAACATAGCCCAAAGCAAAGCGGTGCAATTGTGTGATGGCCAATCATTGCTGGTTGGTGGGGCTGTACAAACTACTTCCGGCATTTATGTCGATAGTTTGCAAACTATTTACGGTTGCGACAGTATCATCACGACCAACCTCACCGTATATTCTATTGATTCACTGACCATAAACCTGACCACCTGCGATCCAGCGCTGGCAGGAACCAACACCAATTTGTACCAGCAACTTAATGGTTGTGACAGTATTGTAACCACGATCGTTCAATTATTGCCAACCGACACCACCTTGCTGGCAGCGACCAGTTGTGATTTAGCCAATGTCGGGGTATTTACAAAAACCTTGACGAATATATATGGTTGTGATAGTACGGTAATCAGAACTGTAATTTTTTCATTGTCTGATACCACCTTATTATACACCAGCTCATGCGATCCGGCGGCTGTAGGCGTGTTTGTGCAAAACTTGCTAACTTATGAAGGATGCGATAGTATTGTGATAACTACGGTTACTGAATTGCAAAAAGATACCACCTTATTGTTTGATGCCAGCTGTAACCCGAATAATGTAGGTGTCTTCACAACCGTTTTGACCAATCAATTTGGTTGCGACAGTACCGTTATTAATACAGTGAGCTTTTTTGCTTTGGATACCACCTTTTTGTTCGGTACCAGCTGCAATACAAGCCAGGTGGGTGTATTTGTGCAAAATTTAACCACTTCAGCGGGTTGTGATAGTATACTTACGACAACGATCGCGTTTACTCCATTGGACACAACGTTCCTGATAACCACTACGTGTAACCCTGCAGCGGCAGGTGTATTTGCGCAAACGCTAACTACCGCAGGAGGGTGCGACAGTGTAATTGTCACCACCGTCAATTTGTTGCCAAGTAACACAACCTTGTTATCGGGTTCCAGTTGTAACCCCGCACAAGTAGGTATTTTCACTAAAAACCTGTTCAATCAATATGGTTGCGACAGTACGGTAATTACAACCATTGCATTCTTCAACCTCGATACCACCTATTTAAGTGCAACCACCTGCGATCCGACGGGCGTTGGCGTTTTCCCGGTAACCCTACTCACCGCAGCGGGCTGTGACAGTGTCGTGATTACCACCGTAACCCTGCTACCGAGCAATACAACCTTGCTTTCAGGATCTAGTTGCAACCCATCTGAAGTAGGTGTTTTCACAAAAAATCTGATCAATCAATTCGGTTGTGACAGTACGATAATTACCACCATTGCATTCTTCAACCTCGATACTACCTATTTGACAGCGGCTAATTGCGACCCGGCGGCAGTCGGTATTTTCCCGAAAACCCTCCTCACCGCAGCAGGTTGCGATAGTGTCGTAATAACAACGGTGTCCTTGTTGCCCGAAAGTGCAACTGCGCTGCAGTCAACGACCTGTATTCCAGCAGAAGCAGGCGTGTTTGTATCCATCTTCCCAAATCAGTTTGGTTGCGACAGCACCGTAACCGAAACCGTTGCCTTGTTGCCAAGCAGCGCTACCCTACTCGAATACACCACTTGCGATCCTTTGGAAGTGGGAACCATTGTTACCGTTTTGTCCAACCAATTCGGTTGCGACAGCACCATTACTGCCGTAACCACCTTGCGTCCGGCATCCAGTTGCGGGGTGAGTGCCAGTGTACTTGGCTCCACCATTCCCTGCGGATCTACCACGGGTACTTTGACCATCACACCCACCTTGGGAGAAGTACCCTTTACCTACAGCTTGGCATTTAATGGCAATCCTATAAAAACAGGATCCCTGGGTGCGGTCAACCTTCCAATTGATATTGACAGTTTAAGCCCAGGAAATTATACGGTAGTGGTAAGTTCAGCAAATGGATTCAGCACTACAGGGCAAGCAACCATTATACAGTTGTTCCCCCCAGCCCTGACGACCGAACTTGTATCCAACTTTACCGGATTTGCGGTAAGTTGCCAAGGCGAAACAGATGGAAGTGCACGCGCTATTGCAACGGGCGGCAAACAACCGTTCAGTTATATTTGGTCGAACAGCGCAGTGGGTGCACAAGCCAATAACTTAGGGGCGGGTACTTATTCCGTTACAGTGACCGATGCCAACCAGTGTACCAACACCGCATACATCACACTAACCGAACCTTCTGCACTCAGCTTTACCTTCCGGGTGAATGACCTGACCTGTTTTGGTCAAAATAATGGCAGTATTTATGTAGAAGCAACAGGCGGGGTACCACCTTACCGCTATACCTTCGATAACATAAAGTTCCAGACATCCAATGCCTTTATGGGCTTAAAGTCAGGTCAATATGTGGTAACCACGTACGATGCCAATGATTGTCAACAAACGGAAGTCATTATCGTCAATCCCGCCATTCAGGTGACGGTTGATTTGGGCAACAACCAAATCCTTGACTTGGGCGACTCCACCATGCTAAAGGCAATCGTCAATGTGCCAATCGATAGTATTTTGTCGGTAACCTGGACGCCTTCGTTTGTAAATCCGGACTGTGTAAGTTGCCTCGAACAGGTAGTTACGCCCTTTATTTCCACCACCTATTCCATCAAAGTGACTGCAACTAATGGTTGTAGTGACGATGATAAAATGGTGGTTACCGTCAACAGAAGGAAATATGTGTACGTTCCAAACGTATTTACACCCGATCAGGATGGCCAAAACAACAAGTTCAGTATTTTTGCAAAAGAAGGTACCGTAAAAAACATTCGCTCCTTCCAGATTTTTGATCGCTGGGGCGATGCGGTGTTTACCCTCGATAATTTCTTGCCCAACGACGATAATTTGGGCTGGGATGGCCTTGTCAAAGGACAAACGAGCACACCAGGCGTATTTGTTTGGTATGCAGAAGTGGAATTTATCGACGGTGTAATTGAATTGTACAAGGGCGATGTAACCATCGTTCGGTAAAAAACCGAAAGTTGTACGCTATTTTATCAAGCATTTGTGGTAGCGTGTAAATTTTATTGGCGGGGTGACTGAAAAAGTCGCCCCGCCAATAAAATTTACACATTTATACGGGACTAAAGGAGGCCTCAGATCACTTCAAGTGCCTTTTTATACGTTTCCAGGCACCGTTGTCGAGCAAAACTGTGTTCTACCATCGGCTTAGGGTACATCGGAGTACCAAACTCCGGCACCCACTGGCGGATGTAGGTGTAGGCGGGATCAAATTTTTTCATCTGTTCGGTCGGGTTAAATATCCGAAAGTAGGGTGCCGCATCGGTACCACAACCTGCCGCCCATTGCCAGCCGCCGGAATTACTTGCCAAATCAAAATCCAGTAATTTTTGGGCAAAATATTGCGCGCCCAAACGCCAATCGATGAGCAAATGTTTGGTTAAAAAACTCGCCGTGATCATGCGTACCCGGTTGTGCATAAATCCGGTAGCGTTCAATTCGCGCATGCCTGCATCCACCAAAGGATACCCTGTTTTACCTTGACACCATTTTTCAAATCCATCGGGGTCATTGTGCCAGGGAATATGGTCATATTGTGGCTTAAATGCCTGATCGGCCACTTGCGGAAAATGACCCAAAATTTGACTGTAAAAATCACGCCAAATCAATTCACTTAAGAATATATCACTCAGATCCAAAGCATTACGCGCCTTTTCCCGAATACTAATGGTTCCAAATCGGAAATGGATTCCTAAGCGCGAGGTGCCGTTTTTTGCAGGAAAATCGCGCACCGCAGCATAATTACGAATAATACCACGTGAGACAGTACTGGGTGGGATAAGCAGCGCACTGGGTTCAAATCCAAGTGCAGCCAGGCTAAGCATCGGCAACGGCGAACATTGGTAAAAATGCTGGAAGTATTGCGCCGTAGGGTAAGCAGCAAGAGGAAATGGAATACCCGACACAGCGGGTTGGTCTGCCAGGGGTGTATTCAACTTGGCGTGCCATTTTTTACTATAAGGAGTAAAAACCGTGTACGGCTTGCCATCATCTTTCAGGACCTCACCCGTTTCGAAAATAACATGATCCTTAAAAGTGCGAAAAGGAATATTTCCTAATAAATTGGCAATGGAAGCATCGCGTGTTTTGGCATACGGCTCATAGTCGCGGTTGGTATAAACTGCCGCAACCGGATACATTTCGAGGACTTGCTTCCAGGCCGTTTCCGGCGTACCGTGCAACACAAGCAGGCTGCTGCCCAGTGCTTCCAATTGTTGTTGGAGTTGTCCGAGCGTTTGGTGGATAAACTGCACCCGCGCATCGGAAGTATCGGGCAGATCGTCCAGAATTTCCCGATCAAAAATAAAAAGAGGCAATACAGGGTGTTCCCCTTTCAGCGCGTGAAACAGCCCTGCATTGTCTTCCAGGCGCAAATCGCGCCGAAACCAAAAAATAGCAACCATGCTTATTTGATCAACTTCACATTCTTGCCAATTGGCTCACCGCGTTCATTTTTGCTCATGGTGAATTCAACGGTATCACCTTCCCGCAGGTCGTTAAAATCCGTATCAGCCAGGAAAGAGAAGTGGAAAAACAGGTTGTTGGTTGAAGGATAGGTGATGAAGCCATAACCATCTTTCAAACTAAAAATGGTGCTCAATTTCACTTCGCCTTCCTCCACGGGTGCGTCGGATGCAGCATCTGGCAAAATTACTTTCTTGCGCTCCACAAATAATCGACTTACCGGGAAGATATCATCCTCCTGTGAATCATCGATGACACTGTGCATGGCAACCGGATAGGTCACTTCATCCCACAAGTAAGAAGAAGTGACTGTGCTGCGGCGGCGACCTTCTTCATCGTAGTATTCATAATCCCAGGTAACCAACATTACCCGAACACCCAAGGTATGCAATTTGCGCACCAATGGTACGAAATCGCTGTCGGATGCGATCAATACAACTACATCAAATTGCTTGTGTAAGGTCAATTCAAATGCTTCCAATGCCATCCAAACATCAATCCCGCGCTCTTGGCGATAGCCAGCAACGGTCCGAACTGGAAGGTAATGAGTCGTAACACCCTCCATCATGAGGATGTCGTCAAACAAACGGTCATAAAACAACCGATTGCCCTCAGCACTTGCCTCTTGTGCACTAAGACGACCTCTAAAATAGTGGGCATCTACAATTTGAGCGAGGTGAAAATCTTTGGCATCTTCATCTGCAATACGCTGACGCACAAACTCATGCAGGCCTGCGATACTCAAGCGGCTGCGGCGTTCGTGGTGATAAGCGTAGTAATTGCTGACGTGAAGAAAATAGTTGCCATCATAAAAGACTCCGATGCGAGTCAATCTTTGCTGAGTATCAGCCATAATGTTTTTAAATTTATATATTATACAAACAAGGATTTCAAATGGTTTGGTTCAAAAAAACGCAATATCAAGAATAAGGCCTTTGAGCAGTTTACTATAACTAGGATAACCTGTATGTTCCGGGATTACTTGCACCTAAATTATTAAGCGGGCGCAAAGAACAGTAATTTTTGATAAATATCGGCAGTTATCTTGAAAAAAAATAAAAAACGCGCACTTTTTTTCTAACATTTGTGTTAAAGTGCGCGTTTTTGATCAAAACAAACAAAAAACAGTCCGAATTAGCGGAATTTTATTTTATTAAAATTATCAAGCGCCAATTTTACCCCCTCTACAGAACTGGTCCGGTAGTGCTCCAACTCCACAAAATAGTGCTGAAACCCGGCTTCCTTCCTATGATTTAACACCGTTTTAAAATCAATAGATCCCTCGCCAACTTCAATAGTTTCGCGTTTTTCCGTTTTTGCCATATCCTTTATATGACATGCCTTCCAACGGCCTGGATACAATCGGAACCAATCCAAGGGGTTGTGCCCTGCAAAAAACACCCAATAAATATCCATTTCCATATCAAAATTGGCCGGATCTGTTTCATGCAGTATCCATTCAATCAACAAACGTCCATCTTTGGCGTGTTGTGTGTATTCAAAATCGTGGTTGTGGTAACCCGCACGACCACCTGCACGCACCGCATATTTGGCCGCAGCCTGAAAAACTTTTACATAGGTTGCTATTTCAGTACGGTCTGGTGCATCCATGTAAGGATTAATGATCCGCGTAATGCCTTGTGAAACACCCAGGTCGATGGTCTTCTTTAAATCATCGCTGATGTCATTTCCGGCAGCGACATAATCACTTAATTTCATTTTGCAATGCACCGAAGGCATACTTAATCCATTGTCTTTCACCAACTTCATAAAGTCTGGAACCGGCATGCCAAACATTTTCCCACTGTCTAGTCCATAACCTTCCAGTTTTCTGTACCCCATCGTATGCAGTGCCTTCAATACACCTGCAGGGTCTTTGGCCATCGCGTCCCGTACACTATACACTTGCAATCCTGCCTGGATGGCCGGTGGCGTTAAATGAGGCAGCAGAGGATGATGCATCGCAAGCACCGCCCCACCCAGGGCCGCAGTGCTTAAAAATTTTCTTCTCGACAATTGTTTTTTCATAAAGACCATATATTTAGTGGGCAAAAGTCAAAAAACTATTTGAAAATCCAATACTTTTCTGAATATGAAAAAATATTTATGACTAAAATTCTAAATCGAACAAATATTCTTCATCCTTTCTACTTTTTAAAATTTTTTACCACCTACAATGCGTAAACCAATTGTAGTTTGTATGTATTTTGCCCGAGATAAAAGACGGTCCGTTCACTATACCCCAATTGCCAATTCACATCGATATTCAATAAACACCTATGATACAAGTATTGCATATTGCAGCAGAATGTTATCCAGCCGCTAAGACCGGTGGCTTAGGAGATGTAGTAGGCTCTTTGCCCAAATATTTGAGCAATGCCGGGGTGCTTAGTGGCGCCGTAATACCCAAATATGACCTGAAATGGATCAAAAATGCAAATTGGGTTACAGTTTACCAAGGTACTTATTGGATGGATTGGCAACAGGTGACTTTTCGGGTACAACAATTGGAAGGAAATGCACTCGGCTATCCGTTGTTTGTCCTGGATATTCCAGGCCTTTTCGACCGACCCGGCATCTACAATGACCCGGCAGGACACGCTTACGGCGATGAAGTTCAGCGGACCCTGGGTTTTCAACAAGCGGTGCTCGAATGGCTCATTTCTTTCCCCTGGTACGAACGTCCACGGGTGTTACACTGCCACGACCATCACACGGGTTTAATCCCCTGGATGATTCAACACTGTGTTGCTTATCAACAACTTGCACCCATTCCGACCGTATTTACAATCCACAACGGACAATATCAAGGAGCCTTTAGTTGGAAAAACAGCCATTTTTTGCCCCCTTATAATGAAAATGCGCGCTGGCTGATTGAATGGAATGGCACCATCAATCCAATGGCCGCTGCTATTAAGTGCGCCTGGGCGGTAAGCACGGTTTCGCAGTCGTATTTATACGAACTCCACCAAAGTAGTGCCGGCATGGAATCCCTGCTGCAACAAGAATGGCACAAAGAATACGGTATCCTGAACGGCATCGATGCCCAAATATGGGATCCTGCAACCGACCCTATGCTACAACACCGCTTAGATGCCGATGGTATTCAAGCATTTAAATATAAAAACAAAAAAGAACTCTGTACCTGGTTTGGCTTTTCAGAAGACTTGCCTTTGATCAGTTTTATTGGTCGTATTGTCGGCGAAAAAGGCGCAGACTTATTGCCCGATGCATACCGCCGCTTTATTATGGCGGGAGGTAAAGCCAACTTTCTGGTGTTGGGAACCGGCGAAACCTGGACCCAAAATGAATTCCGACGCATGGCGTACGAGTTTCCGAGTAGATTTAATGCCGTCATCGACTATAACGAGGCGCTTGCACACCAAATTTATGCTGGCAGCGACTTCCTGATCATGCCGTCCCGTGTAGAACCCTGTGGCCTCAACCAAATGTATGCCATGCGGTACGGCACCATTCCAATTGTGCGCTCCATTGGCGGCTTGAAAGACACGGTGCCCGATATTGGCATGCCCGATGGCAGTGGCCGTGGTATTCGATTTGATCATTTTACCGTAGAAGACGCCTATAGTGCCATTTATCGGGCAGTGAGCATGTACCACAACGAACCCGGCATTGTGCAATGGTTGCAACATAAAATCATGGCCGTCGATTTTTCCTGGGAACATTCCGTGGCACAATACCTTCAAATTTACCGCAACATTGGCGCGCAAGTAGGCGCTGCTAACCCGCCCCAGTATGCGGAGGAAACCATAAAAACCGTTTCCGAGCCAGCTGTCGATGCAACCAAACCAGTGGTATCCGTTAAAAAAGCAAAAACGGAAAAGGTAAAAACAACCACCACAGCACCCGACCCTGTCGAGCCAGCAGTTCCGCCTACGCCCGATCCGATCAAAACGGATCCGCCAAAACCAGCAACAAAAACGACCGCCAAACCTAAAAGTCTGGACGCGCTAAAAGAAAATAAAACCCCTAAGCCACCCAAAACAAGTAAACCAAAGTAATTTTCGCCCTATTGTTTCACTTTTATTCCGCTGCTCTTCCAACAGTAGCAAGCCAACACTACCATGATTAAAATGATATGCCTTATCCTCGGCGGCGGCGCAGGATCCCGCTTACACCCACTGACTGAAAAACGCTCCAAACCGGCCGTTCCAATTGGTGGTAAATACCGTTTGATCGATATTCCGATCTCCAATTGTATTCATTCAGGCGTAAAGCGCATGTTTGTATTAACCCAATACAACTCTGCTTCCCTCAATGCACACATTAAAAACTCCTATAATTTTGATATTTTCACCCGCGGTTTTGTCGATATCTTAGCAGCCGAACAAACCCCCGGTAACAAAGACTGGTTTCAGGGTACCGCTGATGCAGTGCGCCAAAGCCGGAAACACTACGAACGCCAGGATTTTGATTTGCTTCTGATTCTGTCAGGCGACCAATTATATCAAATGGATTTTGAGGCCATGGCCCAACACCATATTGAGAAAAATGCCGATATTACCATCGCCTGCCTGCCTGTTGACGAACGCGATGCAACCGGTTTCGGTATTATGAAAGTAGACAGTGATAGCTATATCCCGCGCTTCATTGAAAAACCGGATACCGATGAACTACCCAATTGGGTGAGCGAGGTAAGTCCCACCAATAAAAAACAGGGGAAAAACTACCTGGCATCTATGGGTATTTACATCTTTAACCGCAAGGCGCTCAACGACTTGTTTGATGAACATCCCGATTCTACCGATTTTGGTAAAGAAATCATTCCCGCAGCAATTGAATCAGGCCGCAAAGTGGTTGCCTACCAATATGAAGGCTACTGGACAGATATTGGTACCATTCGCTCCTTCTTTGAAGCCAATATTGAGCTGACCGATCATATCCCGGCTTTTAATTTGTTCGATAGCACCCACCCGATTTATACCCGCGGCCGAATGTTGCCACCCGCCAAGTTTTACGGCGGTACCCAACTAAACCGCGCCTTGATTGCAGAAGGTTCGATCATCCACGCACGCCTCATTGATGGCTCTATTGTGGGTATTCGTTCGCGTTTGGGCGAAAATACCGTCATCAAAGACTCAATTGTCATGGGCAACGATTACTACCAAACCCTCGAACAAATCGCATCTGAAGAAAACAGCATCCCAATGGGTGTGGGTCATTATTGCCACATCGAGCATGCTATTTTGGATAAAGATTGCCGTATTGGCAACAATGTCGTCATCAAAGGCGGCGACCATTTGCCCGATACCGAAACCGCCGAATACAGCATCCGCGATGGCGTAATCGTGGTCAAAAAAGGCGCCGTGATCGAAGAAGGTACCCGTATTATGTAGGCCCAATGCAGTACCTTTGCCGCGCCTAACTAAATTTTTTATTATGCATTATTATACGCTCGGAAGCATTCCGCCCAAACGCCATACCCAATTTCGAAAACCCGACGGCACGCTGTACAGCGAGGAACTCTTTAGTACAGAAGGCTTTAGCAACCTGTATTCGCTGCTGTATCACTGCAACGCCCCTACCCAAATTGTTCAGGTAGGCGATCCGTACAGCATTGCGCCTAAAACGGTGCACGACAAACAACTCAAACACCGTTGCTTGAAAGGCTTTCATATTGAGCCGGTCGACGATTACCTGGAGTCGCGCAAACCCGTGTTGGTGAACAGCGATTGCAAAATCATTTTGGCGGCCCCGCGTAAAAGCATGGACACCTATTTTTTCAAAAATGCCGACGCGGATGAAGTAATTTTTGTGCACGAAGGAACAGGGGTACTACACACTGCATACGGACAATTGCCTTTTTCCTACGGTGATTACTTGGTTGTGCCGCGCGGTACAACCTACCAGTTAAAATTTGATGGGACGGATAATCGGCTGTTTATCGTAGAAAGCTACGGGCCGATTACCCCCCCAAAACGATACCGCAATCAATTTGGTCAACTCGAAGAACATGCACCTTATTGCGAACGCGATATCCGCAAACCACAACAATTGGAAACGCATGATGAAAAGGGCGACTTCTTGTTTTATATTAAAAAACAAGACAATATCTATCCTTATCATTATCTGAATCATCCATTTGATTTAATCGGTTGGGATGGGTATTTATATCCTTATGCGTTCAGCATTCATAACTTCGAGCCAATTACCGGGCGCTTGCACATGCCACCGCCCATTCATCAAACCTTTGATGGACACAACTTTGTGATTTGTTCGTTTGTGCCGCGTATGTACGATTACCATCCCTTGTCGATACCAGCGCCCTACAACCACTCCAACATTGATTCAGACGAGTTGTTGTACTACGTGGATGGCGACTTTATGAGCCGCAAACACGTAGAACGAGGCATGATCACGCTACATCCAGGCGGTATTCCACATGGTCCACACCCGGGCACGGTGGAGAAAAGTATCGGTGCCAAAGAAACTAAGGAATTGGCGGTGATGGTCGATACTTTCCGTCCACTTTTGATGACGGAATATGCGGCAGGTATTGAGGATGGGAATTATTACAAGTCCTGGATACAGTAAAAAAAACGCTACCCGGCCTTTGACGGATAGCGCAATTCGCTCGGCAGGTCGAATAAATGGATTATTGCTTCCCAAAAGAAGCGATGTGTACCGGGATCATAATCAGGCAAGTGATTAAAATGGCTGGAATACTGAGCATCAGTAAAAAGCCCTGGAAAACTATGTTGTAGCTTGCAATGGCAGGCGCTTGTTCGAGCGTACGAAGGGATGAACGGAAAGGCATAGCAAAAAATCGGTTTAAAAACTGGATTACAAATTAAATATAATATTTATATACGTTTACAATAATGTTATTGTTGTAAAAATTTCATTTTTAACATTTGACTGTTTGCGGAGGGAGGTAAAATACAAAACAGTCCATGGAGCAAATCGTCTATCCAATCGAAAATCGCGCATTCGGATTGTCCTAAATAAAAAAAGCCCCGACACTTTTGTCGGGGCGAAATAACCAAATCAAACTTTCTGTGAAGTTTTATCTTTAAGGCGAGCGCCTAACATTCAAGGTGTTGAACAAAGCAAAACAAAAACCTATGTTTCATTAAGCAAGAACTATACATCCAAAGGACGGTATAATTTACAAAAGGTTGCATTAATTTAGGTAAACACACGGTTTTTAGGTGCCAATATTCGTTTTAAATCGCCCAACGGAAATGCAGGTTTTTGCAGATCAATTGTTATTAGACTTGTTGCGGTGGGGAACAACAAGTCTATTTAACAATGGCAATATTTATGCCGATAATTAAGCGGGAAGGATTGTTGGCGAAACTGTAGGACTTTCCATAGAAATTGACCTGTTCGCCTGCTTTATAAAAGTTGCCCTCGTAACGAATATCGGCAGAAATGCGACCGTTGCCGATGGTAAGGCCCGCCTGATAACCCCAGGTCATTTTATCGAAACGCTCTGAATATCCTTTAAAATCAGTGAGTTCGGAAGTACTGTTCAGGAAATAATGGCCCACTGGGCCGCCCATGACCCGAACCGGACCAAGTTTAAAACCGACCAAAATGGGCAGATCCAGGTTTTGATACTTTTCGCTTTTTACAATTTCACCCAGGTTGCCATCGCTTACTCGATAGTCTGTTCTGCTCGAATTCAGCAAAATTTCGGGTTGGATAAAAATTTTGTTACCAAAACGGAAGTACGCACCAAACTGGGTGCCGAATTTGAAATCTTTTACACCGAAGTTGAACGCCGTATCGGCAACTACGCTGATATCGGATGGCTTCTTAACTTGGGTGTTGACGCCCCCTTTCAAACCAAAAGAAAAGAATTGAGCGTGTGCGGTGCTGCAAACGAGCACGAATAGGCTGGCAAAAATGAGATGTTTCATCGTTATAGAATTGGATTTTGTGCGTTTAAAACGAGCAGTGCCTGTTCTTCGTACTATTTGCACCCTAAATGCAAATGATTTAACCTTTTCCTAACCAGGACGCTTAATGCAGCGTTAAGTGCTGTACCTTTGCCCGTCAATATGGAAATCAATACAACCGAGTTTGTGGGCAGTTTTCCCAAAACAAGCCTTTGTCCAACCGATGGCAGAGCAGAACTTGCATTCATAGGAAGGTCCAATGTAGGCAAATCTTCACTCATTAATATGCTTACGGGCAAAAAAGGGCTTGCCAAAGTATCGCAAACGCCTGGTAAAACCCAGCTGCTGAACTTTTTCCTCATCAACCACTTTTGGTATTTGGTGGATTTGCCGGGCTATGGCTACGCAAAAGTGTCGAAAGTAAAACAAAAAGTGCTTTCGGGCATGATCAAGTCCTACCTGTTCCAACGGGAAGCGCTGTTGATTGCTTTTGTACTGATCGATCCAAATATCCCGCCAACCAAAATTGACCTGGAATTTATTAATGGACTGGGAGAAGGCAATGTGCCCTTCGCGCTTGTTTTTACTAAAACGGATAAAATGGGGAAAATAGCGGTTCAGCAAAGTGTCGAACGATTTTTGGCCGCACTTTCAGAAACCTGGGAAACCCTCCCGCCCCATTTTGTCACTTCATCGGAGTACCGAACCGGCAGACCAGAGATGCTGGAGTACATAGATGGCTTGCTGAAACGCCATAAGCCGCCAACCAAAGCCTGATTTGTTTTAACCTAACCATTTTAGTACCTGTTGTTGTGAAACCAGTCAAGACATATCCGCGCATCATTGAAAATATTGAGGATTGGCCAATATACCGCCTCAGCCAAGATCGTGCCGATTTCCTCCGCGCAATCGATGAATTTACCTTCCAGCGTACCAGCAGCCGACATAAAAAAGACCTGACCGATGTGATCGTAAAAACCATTTATCAGGAACGGATTCGGATTAAAGAAGATCCCTGGAAGGTGGATCCGCCCAACGACAAGGTGTTTTGGAATAAAATCAGCAAAAAACTGATTAAAAAGACCCTCGATCGCAACGACCCATCGGCGCACGAAGCCGCAGAAGATATTTTACAAAAAATAATTCATCGCTACTCGGAGGAAATTGTTGGAACGTTCAAAATTTCAACGTTTAAGTTTGCCCAGCGTTTTTTGACGGTGCTTTTTAACCGACTTTTTAATGCTGCCGTTGAAAAAAGTATCACCAGCTTGTGGCGCGGCCGCCGTCAACTATATGAACGACTCAATATTTTTGGCGATGTAAATACGGTCCGCGATTTGTTCAAACACGGCACGGTGGTCGTGGTGCCTACCCACTCCAGCAACCTGGATTCGATTTTGGTGGGGTACGCGATGGACCAAATTATGGGTCTACCCTCTTTTTCTTACGGTGCTGGTTTGAATTTGTACAACTTTGGTCCTGCCGCCTATTATATGAACAGATTGGGTGCTTACCGGGTAGATCGCCGCAAAAAAAACAGTATTTACCTCGAAACGCTCAAAACCATGAGCAATCTGAGCATTCAACGGGGGGTAAACAGCCTGTTTTTCCCCGGGGGTACGCGCTCGCGCTCGGGCGAGATTGAAACGGACTTGAAACGCGGCCTGCTCGGAACGACGGTAGAAGCGCAACGTGCACTGTGTCAGCAGGGTTCGGATAAAAAAGTGTTTATAGTACCCATGATTATTGGCTACCACAATGTGTTGGAAGCCCCGTTTTTGATCGAACAACATTTGCGCAGCACCGGCAAGGAAAATTATATCCGCCTCAAGGATGAAGGTAAAAGTATTCGGAGTTGGCTGCGCTTTATCTGGCGTTTTTTGTCTACCACCAACGATATCACCCTCAGTTTGGGCAAGCCCATGGATGTATTGGGCAATGTGGTAAACGCCGAAGGGCATAGTTTCGATCGTTTTGGCAATCAATTGGACATAAAAGAGTACTTTCTATCCAAAGGAGAAGTAAATGAAGACCACCAGCGGGAGGAAGAATACACCAAATTGCTGGCCGAACGAATTGCCGAGCGGTATCAAGTAGACAATGTCGTGTTGAGTAGCCACTTAATTGCCTTTGCGGTGTTTGAAATGCTGGTACATGAAAATTCAAAACTGGATTTATTCGGCATTTTACGCCTGCCAACTGACGATTATGTCTTTCCTTTTTCGGCAGTAGAAGATGTCATCGAGCAAATGCAGGTTCGATTGTTGGAATGGGAACGCGCCGGCAAAATCAATTTATCACCCGAAGTGCGGCTTCATCCCGATGAGGTAATTCGTGATGGCATGAAACGTTTGGGCGTTTTACACCGTGAAAAGCCCTTGATTTTCAACAAAAACGACGAAATCATCTCCTCCAATTTCCGATTGCTGTATTACTACCACAACCGATTAAACAGTTATGGCCTGGAAAAATCAGTCAACTGGAAATCCGCAGAAGTAAACTTGACTACTTTTTAAATACAATCTTTTACGCATGACGTACGAAAATCTGAACATCGCATTCAACAACGGCATCGCCTTGGTAACCATTACCCGCGAAAAAGCCCTCAATGCCCTGAACACGCAAACGATGCTCGAATTGCAGCATTTTTTTAGCACGGATGCTTACAACCATGAAGGCCTCAAAGGTGTTATACTCACCGGCGCGGGCGAAAAAGCCTTTGTTGCGGGCGCAGACATTACCGAATTTAAAGGATTGTCGGCCAGTGAAGGCAAAGCGCTTGCCCAACGTGGACAGGATGTGTTTTTTCTGGTGGAGCGTTTTCCCAAGCCTGTGGTTGCTGCCGTAAATGGTTTTGCCTTAGGCGGTGGATGCGAATTGGCCATGGCTTGTCACTTGCGGGTTGCAGGCGAAAAAGCCAAATTTGGACAGCCAGAAGTGAATTTGGGCCTCATTCCCGGCTATGGAGGTACGCAACGTTTGATTCAATACATCGGCAAAACCAAAGCCATAGAATTGTTGATGACGGCTGATATCATTGGTGCGGCTGAGGCACATCAATTAGGCCTGGTTAATTACGTGGTACCTTCGGGCGCTGAAATTGAAAAAGCCACCGAATTAATTGAAAAAATAGCGAGCAAAGCACCGGTTGCCATTGCAAACATCATATCCAGCGTGAATGCGTATTTCGCTGAAAATGTGGATGGTTTTGCATTTGAAGTAGATGCTTTTGGCGCTTGTTGTCATACAGAAGATTTTCAAGAAGGAGCAACTGCGTTTTTAGAAAAACGGAAAGCGGTGTTCACGGGGAAATAAATTTAACATTGCATGCAAAATACGATTGAAACCGATATCCTGATTATCGGTGCCGGTCCGGTGGGACTGTTTACAGTGTTCGAAGCGGGTTTGTTAAAAATGCGTTGTCATTTGATGGATGCGTTGCCCCAGCCGGGTGGTCAGTTGACCGAAATTTATCCAAAAAAGCCCATTTACGATATTCCCGGGTACCCCAGTGTACTTGCGGGTGATTTGGTGCAAAACCTGTTGAAGCAAATTGAGCCATTTGGTCCGGGCTTTACCATGGGCGAACGCGCCGAAACCCTTGAAAAACAAGCGGATGGGAAATTTTTGGTAACCGGTTCGCGTGGTACCAAACACATCACTTCTACCGTGTTTATTGCAGGCGGATTGGGCAGTTTTGAACCGCGCAAACCGCCCATTGCCAACATCGAGCAATACGAAGAACATGGCGTGGAGTACTTTGTGCGCGATCCGGAAATGTACCGCGGCAAAAAAGTGGTGATCGCCGGTGGTGGTGATTCTGCGTTGGACTGGACGATTTTTTTGGCAGAATTGACCCAGGAATTGACCTTGGTACACCGCCGTACCGAGTTTCGCGGTGCCCTGGATTCGGTTGAAAAAGTGATGGAACTGGCCGAAAAAGGTAAAATAAAACTAGTCACCAACGCACAAGTTATTGGTTTACAAGGCGATAAAGCACTGGAAGGCGTAAGCATCCAGCACGATACAGAAGGCGATATCCATATCGCAGCCGATCATTTTATCCCCTTGTTTGGTTTGACCCCAAAATTAGGCCCGATTGCCGATTGGGGACTTCAAATCCAAAACGGCGCGGTAGAAGTCAATACCCTGGATTATTCCACCAATGTGCCCGGTATTTATGCCATTGGCGACATCAACACTTATCCGGGCAAACTGAAATTGATCTTGTGCGGTTTCCACGAGGCGACCCTGGCGTGCCAATCAGCCTTCAAATACATTTACCCCGATAAAAAACTATCTTTTAAATACACCACGGTAACCGGCATCGAGGGGCTTCCGGCGCCGGTTGTTTAGCCCCCTACCCTGTCATAACCCAGCATTGATGATTACGATTACTGTTATTGACCGCGAAAACGTACCCCACGCCCTGGAAACACCCATTGATATGGGCTTGAACCTCATGGAGTTGTGCAAAAGTTACGACTTACCCGTATTGGGCACCTGTGGCGGTATGGCCTTGTGCGCCTCCTGCCATGTGTACGTACGCAGCGCGCACACACTACACCCACCCACCGACGATGAACTGAATATGCTCGATTCCGCTTTTTTTGTGCAAGAAAACAGCCGCCTAGGCTGCCAGATCAAAATCAATAACCCAGATCTCGATGGGCTAGAGGTTGAATTAGCACCAGAGTAATTCCTCACTCATCACTCATCACTCATCACTCATCACTCATCACTACTTCTGCTGCCAAAGCTCCACCTTATTCCCCTCTGGATCCAAAATCCAGGCAAATTTTCCAAATTCGTCATCTGTAGGTTCGCCTTCGAGCGGTATTTCCTCGATTTTTAATTGCTCAATCAGGGCATCCAGGTCGTGAACCCGGAAATTGATCATAATCATAGACTCAGAAGGGGCAAAATACTCCGAACTGCGTCGAAAAAAACTCAAAACCGAATAAGCTTCCGGGTTGGTTTCTTCCGCCCAATTAAACTGGGCGCCCCAGTCTTGCATTTCAATGCCCAAATGGCGCGCATACCAGGCACGGGTTTGTTCAACATCCCGGCATTTGAGGAAAATTCCGCCGAGTCCAATTACTTTTTTCATGCTACAGGGTATTTAAATGTTTTTATTTAAAGCAAATGTATGAACTTTGCCACAAATAAAAACTTTTTGTTTGATATTTTATGAAAATTGGACTGTTAGGATACGGAAAAATGGGTAAAACCATTGAATCATTGTCGCTGGAGCAAGGCTTTACCGTGGTTTGGAAAATTGGCGCAAGCGAACGCGCATCATTGACCGATGCCCTGATTCGTGCGGCGGATGTGGTGATTGAGTTCTCCCGTCCGGAAGCAGCAGTTGAAAACATCATGGCTTGCATCAACGCCGGGGTACCTGTTGTGAGTGGCACCACGGGTTGGACGGATGCCTTACCAACCGTACAGAAGGCTTGTTTGGAACAACAGGGTGCTTTTATCTGGGCGTCCAATTTTAGTGTGGGGGTCAATTTGTTTTTTGCCCTCAACCGCTACCTCGCACGCCTTATGAATGCCCGGCCTGAATACCAGCCCGCCGTGGAAGAGTGGCACCATATCCACAAATTGGATGCACCAAGTGGCACCGGCCTGACCCTCACCAAAGATATTATCGGACTGCTCAACCGCAAAGATGGATGGGTGGTGAGTCCAACCGTTGCCGGACAAACCGAAATCCCGATTACCGCTTACCGGGAAGGCGAAATTCCGGGCACCCACCAAATCAGCTGGGAAAGTGCCATTGACTCGATCACCATCGAACATAAAGCGCATTCCAGAACCGGTTTCGCCCTCGGCGCTGTGCTGGCTGCGCGCTGGTTGCAGGATAAAAAAGGCGTTTTTACCATGGCCGACGTATTAGGCATCGAATAAGTTTGGGTAAAATATTTAAATGCCCCAATTTTGCGCTTTCTTTTCCACGACCAACCCGCACACCGCTTTGAATATTGTAAAACTGAGTAATACCGATATCTGTCAGCAAGACGGTAAAATCATCCTCGAAAAAATCAACCTGACCATCGGTGCCGGGGAATTTACCTACCTTATAGGCAAAACTGGCAGTGGCAAAACCTCCCTGCTCAAAACCATTTACGCTGCCCTACCCCTCATCAACGGACATGGCGAAGTGGCGGGTTTTGATTTGAAAGATATTAAGCGCCAGAATGTGCACTTGCTACGCCGCAAATTGGGCATCGTTTTTCAGGATTTTAACCTGCTGAGCGATCGAAATGTGTTTGAAAACCTGCTGTTTGTGCTGCGCGCCACCGGTTGGACCAGCCAGTCCGAAATGGATAAACGCGCGAATGATGTGCTCGCCGAAGTTGGATTACAAGGAAAACACCTTGCCATGCCTTTTGAACTTTCCGGTGGCGAACAACAACGGGTGGTGATCGCCCGCGCACTCCTGAATCAGCCTGTCTTGCTGATCGCCGATGAACCCACGGGCAACCTGGATCCCGAAACCAGCGATGATGTTTTGGTGCTGATGCGCAATTTGGCCAAACAACACAATACCGCTGTGCTCTGCGCAACCCATGATTACCGCATTTTACAAAATTTTCCGGCGCGCATTGTCCGCGTACAAAATGGAAAATTGATCGATGATGAAGGTGTAGCAATAAAATAATACAAAATTGAAAGGGAAATTTTAACTAAGTAAAATATTACCTTAATCGAACGTGCAAGAAAACGAAAAGACTGTACTTTTGGGCAGCCAATGGCGCTAACCATTTTTTCAACTTTTAATTTCGGAACCATTCAATGAATCTTCACGAATATCAGGGCAAAGAACTGCTCAAATCATTTGGCGTTAAAATTCAGGAAGGCATCGTTGCGCACACGGCTGAGGAAGCGGTTGCGGCTGCCATCCAAATGAAAGAACTGTACAATTCCGGGTGGGTTGTGGTAAAAGCGCAGGTACATGCAGGCGGACGTGGCAAAGGCGGTGGTGTAAAACTCGCGAAAAGTCCTGAACAAGCGGGCGAAATTACCCAGGCGATGATTGGGATGCAGCTTGTAACACCACAAACCAGCGCGGAAGGCAAACTTGTGCGTAAGGTATTGGTTGCGCAAGATGTGTTTTATCCAGGTGCCAACGAACCTAAAGAATTCTATATCAGCATTTTGACCGACCGCGGCCGCGGCGGCAACGTGATTGTGTACTCGCCAGACGGTGGTATGGATATTGAAAAAGTAGCCGAAGAAACCCCAGAACGGGTACACACGGAGTTTATTGACCCATTGTTGGGATTACGTCCTTTCCAAGCACAAAAAGTGGCCTTCGCTTTTGGCTTGAGCGGACAAGCATTCAAAGAAATGGTCGATTTTGTACAACGCCTGTATGCTGCCTTCCTGGGTAGCGATGCTGCGATGTTTGAAATCAACCCTTGTTTGAAAACCAGCGACGATAAAATTATCGCGGTGGATGCAAAAGTTACCCTGGACGATAACGCCCTGTACCGCCATAAAGACCTGGAAGCGATGCGCGATACCGACGAGGAAGATCCATCCGATGTGGAAGCACAGGCGCTCGACCTCAACTATGTAAAACTCGACGGTAACGTGGGTTGCATGGTAAATGGCGCAGGATTGGCGATGGCTACCATGGATTTGATTCAACTTTCAGGGGGCGAACCTGCCAACTTCCTGGACGTGGGTGGTACCGCCGATGCACAACGGGTAGAAAATGCGATGCGTTTTATCCTGAAAGACAAAAATGTAAAAGCAATTTTGATCAATATTTTTGGCGGTATCGTACGCTGCGACCGGGTTGCCCAGGGCGTAGTAGATGCTTACAAGAAAATTGGCGATATTCCAGTACCGGTGATTGTGCGCCTGCAAGGCACCAACGCCGATATTGCGAAAAAAATCATCGACGAATCTGGCCTGAAAGTAATGGGCGCTGTAGAATTCCAGGAAGCCGCGGATTTGGTTTCCAAGGTATTGGCTTCCTAGAACAAAACGAAATATTTTTTATATAGCGCTTTCAGGTTTATCCTGGGAGCGCTGTTTTTTTTATTGGAGCCTGTTAACGGATCAATAATCTCCCACTTATTACCCTTGCTCGCGCGCGGTTCTACCGCGTGTGTCGATCATTGGGGCTCTGCCCCACGGGTAGAACCCGTATGATCGGCGCACGCGGTAGAACCGCGCGCGAGCGGGAAATGGGGCATTAAAAAAAGCGACGCCCGATTGAATCGAACGCCGCTTTTCCGAAGTAAAAACCTCCAAATACTATTTCGCCACTACAAAACGCAAGGTTTTCATGCCTGTATTGGTTTGTAAGTGCAAGAAGTAAATACCATTTGACAAACTTGCCAAAGACAAGTTGTACTGGTTTTTACCAATTGCTTGTGGAATTGCAGTTTGCGTGCGCACCAATTGGCCCGTAGCATTGCTTACAGACAAATTGCAGTCACTTGCAGCATCCAAAGTGTAAGTCACCGTCAGTTGATCTACTGCTGGATTTGGGAAAATCTCGAAGCTGGAGATTTCTTTTGGCTCCAACGTACCGCTTGTTTTTGGTGCAAACGTGTGCTTTTCGTTAGCAGTCCAGTTGCCAATTTTTGTAAAGAATGGGGTTGTATTGCCCAATTCGAACAAACGGATCAAACCTGGAGGCGCGATGCCATCACCAGCACCGTCAACTACTTTCAAAGTGAAGCAGCTGTTTGCAGGAATTTCGAAGGTGTCGCGAATCAATACGCTGTTGCCATATGCACTTGGATCGGCAGGTGAACCCGCTGGGAATGCACCACCGCCATTTGCACCTACTTTTACGTTACCACCATTCGCAATTTCATTGCCCGCATCGTCGTAAGCCACCCAGTAAGTGTCTTTTCCGTTTACATCCGTACGAATGTTCAAAATGATCTGCTGTTGGGTCAATTTCTCCTGTGCAGGCAAAATGTCCGCGCTTACCGTGCTTTCAACAGAGTTTGCGCCATCGTTTACAGAAACAATCGAAGCGCTCAAGGTACCCGCTGTTGGGATTTGAACTGCATCAAAAGTCAATTTGTCTACGTGCAAAACGCCTGTATTTGGTTCAAATGTTTTAGTTTGAATCACTTGGCCGTTCCAACGCAACTCCATTACAAGTTTCGAAACTTTGAGACCACCCAGGTTTGACAGGTTCACGGTAGGCGTTACAGTTTGTGCCGCGCAGATTTCTACACCCAAAGTACCCGGATCCAGGGTGTTCAATTTTGAATAGTTATTTGGGATCGTGCCCACACAAGCGCTTGCTTTCGTCCACAACGCAGTAGCGCTCTGCTGATCTACTTGTGTATTGGTTTTGTCTGGACAAACCAACATACCTGTTGGGAAGTAGGTTGTTTCAAAGCTGTTGGCAATCGCAGCATTGTCGATGATTGGGAAGCCAGTACCTGCTACCCAGTTGCCTTGGGTGCCACCGTTGCAACCGGCAGGACCGTACAAACAAGCCAGGTTGGTAGCGCCGTCGCCTTCAATAAAGAATACGAAAGATTTGCCATCGCCTTCTGGACCGTGGGCAGCAAAATAGTTTTCCAATTGGCCAGAATTGTGGTAGCTCCAGCATGGACCACACCAGGTAGCAGATACATCAATGACTACTGGGCGACCAGACTCCAGGATTTCGTACAAATCCCAAACACGACCACTGATATCTTTGGCGGTAAAATTCGGCACCGTAGCGCCATTAGGCAATTGCGCAGAAAGCGCAGAAATAGAAAAAACAAGAACAACTAAGGTCAAAAAACGTTTCATGCGATGTTGTTTTACGAGATGAATGATTTTGCGAGCCAAATATAAATCGGCCAAACGGATTTAATGTTTTTTTCTGCTTGGAATTGTCATTTGTATGCTAAAATGTTTTGTTTGTAAGGCAATCAAGCGAATTAATTAGCGTGTTTTCGCTGTTCTTCCGCTTTCCGTTTAAACCAAAATAAGGGTGGTTTGGTTTTAAAAAAAATCACCCGTTTCATGTCTTTTAATTTTATACAATGTCTAAAAGTACCGAACCGAACAAACCGGAAGCATTCGTCAATCCAATTGATAAAGATAAAGTGACCGAAACGCCCGGATTGCTCCCTTATGCGCACACGGCCGGTGGTGCCGTCATTCGCCCGGAAGACAAAGGTCGCATTCGGGGCAATGCCATGGTGGCCATGTACGATCAAACGGACCGCCAGCTCGAACAATTGCGCCAACAAATGGAAACCCTCATGGCCCAGGCAAAATCGTTGGGCGATCGCGTATCTATGTCCGAAATCATTTACCAGGCCGATATTCCTTTCAAACCTGTCATACACCATATATATCATCTGTATCAGCGCAAAAAAGATGGTAAACATGTTTTGTCTATGGTTTCACCCGCAGAATGGGGAAACAACCCACCTTATGAGCATTTAGCGACCGTGCGCTTGTTAGGCGATCATACCTGGGAAGTTTTAGAAGGCACCGTTTAAAATGAATCACCCTAATCCATGCCGTTTAACGTTTACAAACATTCGTTTGTCCAATGTTTTGTTTATGCCAATAAAAAGGCTGAATCTTGCAACGTTTACGTAATTATTCGCACCTGAATGATACGTACATTTCGGCATAAAACTTAACCATCTAACACTTAAACTGGTATGAAACAATTCTTCCTGCTTGCGGCATTGTTAATGTCTGTAACAGCGGGCTTGCTGGCCCAAAGCGATTACCCAACTTACAACCCGGACGAAATCGATGTACCCTTCACGCGTTTCCAGTTGCCCAACGGATTGCGCCTGATTGTACACGAAGACCACAAAGCACCCATCGTTGCCATTAATATATGGTACCATGTGGGTTCTAAAAATGAAAAGCCCGGCAAAAGCGGCTTTGCACACCTTTTCGAGCATTTGATGTTTAATGGCTCGGAAAACTACAATACCGATTATTTCCAGGCACTTGAAGCCATCGGCGGTACCGACCTCAATGGTACGACCAATGAAGACCGCACCAATTATTTCCAAAATGTACCCCTTTCTGCCATGGACCAGGTGCTTTGGCTCGAAAGTGACCGCATGGGCCACCTCCTCGGCGCCATCGACCAGGCTAAATTGGACGAACAGCGCGGTGTGGTTCAAAATGAAAAACGCCAGGGCGAAAACCAGCCTTACTCGCTCGGTTATGACATCCTGCAAAAAGAAATGTACCCACCCCACCACCCGTATGGCCACACGGTGATCGGTGAAATGGAGGATTTGAATGCTGCTACGGTAGCCGATGTACACCAATGGTTTAAGTCGTATTACGGCGCAGCCAATGCAGTTTTGGTCATTGCAGGCGACGTTACCCCACAAGTTGCGTATGAAAAGGTGTTGAAGTATTTCGGAAACATCCCGGCTGGACCAACCATCGCACGTCCATCCCTGAATATCCCAAAACGCACCGGCGAAGTGCGCGCTACCTTCCAGGATCGCGTACCGGAGCCACAAGTAAATATGGTGTGGAATACCCCACAATGGGGCAGCAACGACGCTGTTTACCTGGATTTGGTGAGCGATGTACTTGCTTCTGGCAAAAACAGCCGCCTGTTCAAAAAATTGGTGTACGAAAAACAAATTGCGGCTTCTTTATACGCCTATAATTACCCACAGGAAATTTCAGGCAATTTCATGGTTTCTGCCAATGTAAAACCTGGACATACCCTGGAAGAAGTAGAAGCAGAAATCAATGTGATTTTGAATGATTTCTTGAAAAACGGTCCTACGGAAGAAGAAGTTAAACGGGTAAAAGCGGCTTATTTCGCTAATTTCCTGAAAGGTTTAGAGCGCATCGGTGGTTTCGGCGGCAAAAGTGACTTGCTTGCGCAAAATGAAGTATTCGGCAACAGCGCCGATTATTACAAGAAAATGCTGAAAGTGTACCACGCTGCTACTGCGAAAGACTTGCACGATGCTGCGAAAAAATGGTTGAGCGATGGTCGTTTTGTCCTGACCTGCACGCCTTTCCCGGAATACAGCACCTCTGGCAACGAAGCAGACCGCACGAAAAAACCGGACTTGGGTAAAGATATTACCGCGCAATTCCCTGATTTACAACGCGCTACTTTGAAAAATGGCGTTAAAGTGGTCCTCGCACGTCGTACTGAAAGCCCAACCGTGGTGATGAGCATGATGTTCGACGCAGGCTACTGCACCGATAAATTTGGTGGCAAACCAGGTTTGGCCAACTTGTCGATGAACATGCTGGATGAAGGTACCAAAACCCTCAGCAGCCTGCAAATCAATGAAAAATTGCAATTGCTGGGCGCTTCCCTGAATGCTTACAGCGACCTCGACTTCTCTTATGTGGGCTTGAATACCCTGAAGCAATCGCTGGATCCAAGTTTGGATATCATGGCAGACGTCATTCTGAACCCTGCTTTCCCGGAAGCGGATCTGAATCGTTTGAAAAACCAGCAATTGAGCTCGATTGCCAATGAAATGAAAGAGCCACAATCGATGATCATGCGCGTAATGCCAGAATTGTTGTACGGCAAAGACCATCCTTATGGCATGCCAATGACGGGCACAGGTGACGAAAATTCGGTTAAAACCCTCGGTTTGGAAGATGTGCGTGGTTTTTATCAGCACTGGATCCGTCCGAACAACGCAACTTTGGTCGTTACGGGCAACCTGACCATGGAAGAATTGGTGGCAAAATTGGAAAAACGCTTCGGTACCTGGCAAAAAGGCGATGTTCCGAAAAAAGTAATTCCGGAAGTAAAAGCCAGCACGACCAGCAACAAAATTTTCCTGATCGACCGTCCGGAAAGCGAGCAGTCGATGATTATAGCGGGTTATTTGACCAAGCCTTATGGCCAGTTGGATGAAAACGCCATTGAGCAAATGAACAATGTGTTGGGCGGCGATTTTACCAGCCGGATCAACATGAACATTCGCGAAGACAAACACTGGGCTTATGGCGCCGGTTCGTTTATTTCCAATACGCGTGGTCAGCGTCCATTCCTGGTTTATGCACCGGTTCAAACCGACAAAACCAAAGAAAGCGCGGTGGAAATCATGAAGGAAATGAACATGTTTGTAAAAGAAAAACCGATGACGCAGGCAGAATTTGACAAAACCAAACAAAATACCGTGCTGGGTATGGCGGGTATGTGGGAAACCAACGGCCGCGTAAATGGCTCTTTGGCCCAATTGGTAAAATACGGCTTGGCCGATGATTACTGGAAAACATACAGCACACGTGTGCAAAAACTGGGCTTGACCGATGTACAAAATGTGGCAAAAACCATTGTACAACCTAACAACCTGGGCTGGTTTATGTCGGGTGATGCCGAAAAAGTACTGCCTGGTTTGGAGGAGTTGAAAATGGAGGTAATCCAGATTGATGCTTCGGGTAAGGTGGTGAAGGGTAGAAAACCTTAAACCCGGATTTGGGTGGATTTGATGGATGGATGGATAAAAAATTGATTTTCAATGGATTAGCATTTATCCTTTTACATGACCACTTAGTGTTGATGATAACAGGATTTTTTATGAAAATATTAAGGGGGGACTGGTCGTTATGGCCAGTCCCCCCTTTATTTTTGCTCATTTACTTGCTGTACTTGGCTCGAAAATTCCCGTTTTTAAAATTAATATATTCAGAATGCATACTGCTGGGGATACCTTGGTTTGTCATTTTAAAATAGACATCAAATTTTCCTTCAAAAAGCCCTGTAATGGTGTCTATAGCGGTGATTTCAATATAGTTTTGTTTCTCATCATTACTATTCCACCCAGCGTTTAAAACATCGCCATCTGCAAGCCAAGTACTGTACGTTGAAAATAATTCGTTATGTGTAATTGGCTCTATGGAATAATTGCCAGTTTTTTGGGGAATTCTTCCCAAAACAAGCCTTTCTCTTATATTTAATTCTAGTGAATCGTCATAGGTTACAAATGTTAAAATTATTTTATCCTCTACTAATCCTGACAGGCAATTCGCCTTCCAGGTTATTGCTCCCAAACCTGGCACTTCTTTCGTTGCGGTACACAATAGGCTGTCAGGCAAATACGCAAGGGTTTCAAGGTCCACCCCAGTTTTAAAAGAATCATCTTTTTTGCAATTGGAAAAAACGATGGCGGTATATAATATGAGAAATTTGATTTTGAAATGCATGTTAGTGACTTTTAAAAATGAAAAAAGCCATGCGCAGGTAAGAAACCTCAACGCATGGCTAAATGATTTTTTTAACGGACGATCACAAACTTGAAGGCTTTATTTATTTGGGTACCCTCAATGTGTAGAAACCACAATCCTGTGCCTAAATTAGAAACATCACAAAGCAGTTCACCATCACTTGACTGTGTGAATTTTGTGATGATGCTTTTCATACCATCTGCTCGAACTGCATTAATAGATTTGATTCCTGGATTGTTTATTCCCAAATTAACCTTAATGTAATCATTGGCCGGATTGGGAATAATTTGAACAAACTTTGATAAATTTACATTTGAGTCAATGATACTTCTATCACATGCTATTCCAGATTGACAGCTTACCAATTCCGTTCTGGTAAGTGTACACCCTGTTGAATTAGTAATTCGAATTCTAAGATAAAACTTTGGGCATGCAGGTGGTTGAGATAAATCAAGCCAGGGATTGTTGCCACCAACTACCTGCGCATTGGAGAAATTTGGATTAAGACTCCAGGACCATTGGTAGGTAAAGGGGCCCGAACACCATTGTTCAAAGCCAGCAGAGGCTATATTCCATCCAGCAGAGGGATAAGCATATGCTGAAAAGGGCTGGTTAACGCAGGCAACATCTTTCGTTAAAGTTAAAGAAAAAAATGCCGGACTGTTATTATTGGCTACTTCACAAAATGCCCCTCTGATTTGAGCAGCATTATCCCGAGTACCAACAGTTCCGGTTGAATCTCCAGCAAATGAGATAGCAGGGTTGGAAAAATGCTGAATGCGGGTATTGTTTCCAGCATTTGCCATGATCGTATTTCTTCCACTTGCCATATTTCTACCATTTCGGCAACCTGATTTAAGTGGGTTACTGTGCCAACATGCGAAATGATGTGCTACTTCATGGGCAAATGTGTACCGGATTGACCCAATAAAAGGGATGTCAAGGATTGCAATTTTATTAGTAGCAGTTGGGTCTTCTTGATCGGTAGGTATTGCGCCATAACCTCCCGAATAAGTAGCGTAGTTTTGATTTGTTAGTAATACCCGTATATCCGCTCCATAATCTTGTGCAAGCTGCTGGGCAACTTGATTTGTTCTAAAATTCCCTAAATCAGTAAAAAAATCACCTGTTAAATTAAAATTAGGCGTATAATCAATTGTTTTTACCCGAACACGTTTATTTGGCACGCCACTTTTCAAAAAGGCAATGTTGATATTATTGGTTTCAACAAATAAAAACCATGCTCCATAAGTTCCATAGGAGGTATCTAGCCAGAAACGTGCTGCAGGTGTTACCATCGCTAAAATATCCAATTCAGCTGTTCCGCAGTCAAAATCACAATAGCTTAAACTTTTGTCTAAATCAGGGCCAGCGGCTGTCCCACATATTACTCCTTCAGTTTCATTTTGAGGCTGTTCTATCAAAAGCCCTTTATTGCTTCCGAGCGGGTATAGTTTGTAGGCCTTGGTATTCAGATCAATCACGCCACCCGTTCCTTGCGGGGTTATATAAAGGGATATTTCCCCGAAAGTTGATTGGCCTGTCAGCGCATATTCAACATCATTGGCATAAAAAGCACCCGTTACTTCAAAAGTAATGGTTTGCCCATTATTTTCATTCGGCAATGTGATTGAAATATTGCCATTACTGTCAAGTAAACCCTGTGAATTCCAGTTCAAGTACTTCAAATTTCCTGTACGTGGTAAACCATTTACGTAACTCAGTACTTTATTTTGGTCAGCATTGAGTCCCGTGTGCGTGGTGGTAAAGGTGAATGCATCGCTTTGTGCAATACTTTGACTAAGATAGACAAAGTAAAAAAGCGAGATAAGCAACAACTGTTTCATAATTTAATGAATTTAAAAAGTTTATAATTTGTTAAAAATCTGACTAAATAATAGGAATGAAAGACTTCATAAAATATAGGTAAAATTGAAGTCATTCAAACGTTCTGAACAAATTTACAGGAATACTTTTATTTTAAAAAGTTAAATATTTACATCAGGATAAAATTCATACTGACTTAATATATGTTTTTGTTAACGATATTTTTGGTATTGGACGTCGGACGCGTTCCGAAACGCTTCCGACGTCCAACACAGCAAACACTAAAAATCCCAAACCAAAATATTACCTTTGCAGCCTACACGTTTTCCAACTTAATATCTGTGAACCACAATAAGAGCGTATACGTAGCAGGACACCGGGGCATGGTTGGCTCTGCTTTGGTTCGGCGATTACAACAGGCAGGTTTTGAGCACTTTATAACTGCTACATCCAGTGAATTGGATTTGCGTGACCAACATCAGGTGCGCACTTTTTTTGAAAAACACAAACCTGATTACGTTTTTCTTGCAGCCGCAAAAGTGGGCGGTATCGTAGCCAACAATACTTACCGTGCCGAGTTTTTGTACGACAATTTGATGATCGAATCCAATGTGATCGATGCTGCCTACCGCAATGGGGTTGAAAAACTGATGTTTCTAGGCTCTTCCTGCATTTATCCTAAAATGGCACCGCAGCCCCTGAAAGAGGAATACCTCCTCACCGGTTTGCTGGAACCGACCAATGAGCCTTACGCCATTGCCAAAATTGCCGGCATCAAACTTTGCGACGCTTACCGGGCACAATACGGCAGTAATTTTATTTCGGTGATGCCAACCAATTTGTACGGCCCCAACGACAACTACCACCCGCAGAACAGCCACGTTTTGCCTGCCCTGATCCGAAAATTTCACGAAGCCAAACGCGACCAACTGCCATCCGTCATCCTTTGGGGCACAGGATCGCCGTTGCGTGAGTTTTTGCATGTGGACGACCTGGCGGATGCCTGTTTTTTCCTGATGGAAAATTACAATGAGCCAGGTTTGGTAAATATTGGGGTCGGACATGACCTTTCTATCCTCGAATTGGCCCGATTAGTGCAAGGGATCGTCGGCTACGAGGGAACGATTGAAAACGATCTTTCCAAACCAGACGGCACACCGCGTAAACTCATGGATGTCAGCAAATTACACCAGTTGGGCTGGAAAGCATCCATCGCACTGGAGGCAGGCATACGGCAAGTATATGACACAGTAAAAGATTCCTTATAAACCAATGCAAGCTTCTTTTGCACCCAACCAAAGCATCCTTTGAATTAGCATTCAACATGTCGAAAGAACACAATTATGTAGCCATTATGGCCGGCGGCGTTGGTAGCCGTTTCTGGCCGGGCAGTCGCGAACAACGTCCGAAACAATTTCTGGATATGCTGGGCGTCGGCAAAAGTTTGTTGCGCCTCACTTTTGAGCGTTTTTTACCCATTTGTGCGCCAGAACACATCTTTATTGTGACCAATGCACAATACAAGGCCCTGATTCTGGAACAATTGCCCGAAATTTCGGAAAATCAAATCCTGTGCGAACCCAGCCGTAACAATACTGCTCCATGTATTGCCTATACCGCGTTCAAACTTGCCGCGCTCGATCCGCAAGCCAACATCGTGGTAGCGCCTTCCGATCATATCGTATTGAAAGAGGCTGCTTTTTTGGAAAAAATTAATGCCGCGCTGGCATTTGCCCAAAAAGAAAAAGCGTTGGTTACCCTGGGCATCGAGCCATCTAGGCCTGATACCGGCTACGGCTATATCCATTACACCCAGGAAGTGGAAAACGGTGTTTTTAAGGTAAATCGTTTTGCCGAAAAACCGAATGCCGAAACGGCCCGCCATTATATTTCCACTGGCGAATACCTTTGGAATGCCGGTATTTTTATCTGGAATGTGCAAACCATCCTGGAATCTTTCCAGCAATTGGCGCCCGACATCCACAGCATCCTCGAAAAAGGGAAAAACGACTACAATACGCCCACTGAACAGGCATTTATCAACGCACACTACCCTACTACACCCAATATTTCCGTCGATTTTGCGATCATGGAAAAAGCAGGCAATGTGTACACCCTACCGGCCGAATTTGGTTGGTCGGACCTGGGTACCTGGGCAAGCCTGTATGCCGAATGTCCCAAAGATGAGTACGACAACGTTTTGCAAGGCAACATTATCGCGATTGATTCCGATAATTGCCTCGTACGCGCACCCGAGGGCAAACTGGTCGTGTTAAAAGAACTAAGCGATTACATCGTAGTCGACACCGAGGATGTGCTGCTGATTTATCCAAAATCGCAAGAACAGGAAATCAAACAGGTAACCACCTTGGTAAAAAACCGGGCTGGCGAAAAATTCTTGTAAAGCGGCAATCAAGCATAACATCTGAAGCCTCCTTTAGTCCCTTTTAAATGCGTAAATTGTATTGACGGGGCGACTTTTTCTGTCACCCCGCCAATACAATTTACACACTACCACAAATCCTTGATAAAATCTTAAACATCAAAAAAATCGCGCGTAAATGCAC
>JAIYAP010000054.1 GCA_027488935.1 Saprospiraceae bacterium
GATGAGTGATGAGTGATGAGTGATGAGTGATGAGTGATGAGTGATGAGTGATGAGTGATGAGTGATGAGTGATGAGTGATGAACTTATTGCATTTATTCATTACAAATCAATTATTTACGAAATATCAATTATCTCAAAATCATTCTGACCTCGGAGAGGTCACGCATTTGTAGATAAAAAACGGACACCCATTCATAACGACTTCGGAGAAGTCGTGCATTTGTAGATGCCACGCATTTGTAGCATTCGTAAACAAACAAAAACCGTCATAATAATCCCTAAATAATGGGAAAATGGTGAAGATCAACGCCCATTTTGTCAACCATATTAGGACATATCCAACGCAAAAATGCTAACTTCAACTCCTCACTCATCACTCCTCACTTATCACTCCTCACTATGAACTACTGGATTGTCAAATCAGAACCAGATGTATACAGTTTTGAGCAATTGTTGACGGACGGCATTATCCAATGGGACGGTGTTCGCAATTACCAGGCGCGCAACAACTTACGGGCGATGGAGTTGGGGGATTTGTGTCTGTTTTACCATTCCAACATTGGTTTGGAACTGGTGGGTATTGCCAAAGTAGTCACCACCTTTTACCCCGATCCTACCGCCGAGAAAGGCGATTGGTCGGCGGTCGATCTTGCGCCGGTGAAGGCCTTTACGCGTCCGGTTCCATTGCCAGAAATCAAGGCAACCGAGGCTTTACTACAAATTGCATTGGTTCGAAACGGCCGTTTGTCGGTAATGCCCCTGACTTCCGACGAATTTAATACCTTGCTTATCATGGGAGATACCCATCTTTGACCAAAAGTATTTCGATGTACATGTATTCCAATTTTAACAACAGACAAGGCGGCATAGGATGTCTGATTTTTGGCATCCTGGGCGTGGTAGCCCTTTATTACATGCTGCGGGGATTGTTTTACCTGCTGGCCTGGGCAGCGCCCGTGTTATTGGTGCTGGCGCTTGTCATCAACTGGCGTGCGGTGGCAGACACGGGCAAAGACTTTTTAGCACTGCTGGAACGCAACCCTTTGGCGGGATTACTGATGGGTTTTCTGGGCGTGGTGGGCTTTCCGGTTTTGGCCTTTTACTTATTTGTTAAAGCATTAGGATACAATAAATTAAAGGAAATGCAGCAGCAGTTCGGTAGTTCAACGGGCAATACGGCGATGGGGCAAGATGAATTCGTCGAATTTGAAGAATTAGAAAGCACCCCCAAGGGAAAATTAAACCAGGACGAGCCACTTGAACTGGAAATTTTTCCTGAGGAACCGGAACCAACAAAGGCCGCAAAAGCACCGAAAAAACCTGAAAATCCGTATGATACCTTGTTTGAGGGGTAAAAAGACCCTACCAACCATGCCCTGCTTTTTATCGAACGCTGTGTTTAATAAAAAGCGAAAATTTGAATTTTATAGCAAAACAATTCTTTGATTTCCTTAAATTTGCAGCATCCATATACCCATAGGTGCTGCAAATTTTATGAAAGACACCATTTTAGGTTCCAAACCCCAATGCAACGTGTTGCGGTATTCCGCCTCCGAAAACAAAACGATTCTGCCCTACAGTCGGCGGGATTATTATAAAATATGGATCGCAAATGGTGAAAGCGTACTTCATTACGCCAACAAAACCATCCATATCAACCAGCCTGCGCTCATTTTTTCCAATCCCCTGGTCCCTTACTCCTTTGAACGTTTGGGGGAAAACCTCGGAGGGTATATTTTTATCTTTACAGAAGAATTTTTAAGGGAAAACAACCGCCAGGAAAGCATGTTACAGTCGCCTTTGTTTCAGGTGGGTGCTAATTCGGTTTATTTTCTGGATGATATGCAATTGCAAACGATATCAGCTATTTATGAAAAAATGATTGAAGAGTTTGAATCGGATTATGTCCACAAATATGAAGTCATAAAAACCTATGGCAATCTCCTCCTGCATGAAGCGATGAAAATGCAGCCCGCCCAAAATACCTACCAGCACCATAACGCCACTGCCCGCATTGCCAACCTTTTCCTGGAATTACTCGAACGCCAGTTTCCCATTGACGCGCCCGATCGGGTACTAAAACTCAAAAAACCCAGCGATTTTGCCTACCATCTCTCCATCCATGTCAACCACCTCAACCACGCCGTGCGGGAAGTAACCGGAAAACCCACTTCCATCCATATCACTACCCGAGTCATCAATGAAGCCCGTGCCCTGCTAAAAAACACCGATTGGAGTGTTACAGACATTGCTTACAGCCTCGGATTTGAGTATCCCACCTACTTCAACAACTTTTTTAAAAAGAATACCGGCGCTACCCCACTTTCATTGCGGAAATAATTCTTTGATTTTTATACTTTTTACTTTGAATATAGTTACACCTGCACCTGTGGCAACCTATACCTTTGTACTATAAAACTTAAACACATGAAATACAATTTATTAGGAAACACCGGACTGAAAGTGTCCGAATTATGCCTCGGCACCATGACTTTTGGTGGCAAAGGCTTCTGGACCGCCATTGGCACCCTCGATCAAAGCGCGGTGGATCAACTAGTTAAAAAATCAGTTGACGGCGGCATTAATTTCATCGATACGGCCAATGTGTATTCGGAAGGTTTATCGGAAGAAATGACCGGCAAAGCCATCCGCAACTTGGGCTTGAACCGCGATGATCTGGTCATTGCGACCAAAGTACGCGGCAAAATGGCAGAAGGTCCAAACGGAAGCGGCCTCACCCGCAAACACATCCTGCAAGAAATCGATGCCAGTTTGACACGCCTGAACCTGGATTACGTCGATTTGTATCAAATTCACGGTTTTGATGCACTCACGCCACTCGAAGAAACCCTTGATACCCTCGATGGACTGGTAAAAAGCGGCAAAGTGCGCTACATCGGTTGCAGCAACCTGGCAGCCTGGCAAATCATGAAATCGGTGGACTATTCCACTTACCATCGTTTGGCCAAATTCGTTTCCTTGCAGGCCTATTACACCCTGGCTGGTCGCGATTTAGAGCGTGAAGTTATCCCGGTTTTGAAAGACCAAAACCTGGGTTTGATGGTATGGAGTCCCCTTGCAGGCGGCTTATTAAGCGGAAAATACAAACGCAACGGCGAAAACGAAGGCGGCCGTCGCGTAAACTTCGATTTCCCACCCGTCAACAAAGACCGCGTGTTTGATGTAGTGGAAGCCCTGGAGCCGATGGCAAAAGAGAAAGGTGTATCCGTAGCACAACTTGCCTTGGCTTGGTTGTTGCATCAATCGGCCGTAACGACCGTTATCATCGGTGCCAACACACCCGAACAGTTGGAGGATAACCTGAACTCAACAAAAGTAAGCTTCACCCCGGCCGAACTCGAACAAATAGACGCCGTAAGCAAACTTCCCGCAGAATATCCAGGCTGGATGATCGAGCGTCAGGGCGCAGATCGCGTACGGTAAAAGATACGGTACGGTTCTAAAACACTTCCACCAAATTTCGATATTCGGTGTTCGATATTCGGTGTTCATTTTTTAAACTTGTTGCGGTGGGATTCCAAAAATAGTAAGAAACACGCATTTTTTGCGACATGTATCCCACCGCAACGCATTTTTACCTACTCCCCCGACCTCGGAGAGGTCGCACATTTTTAGCAACACCATCCCAAAATTAGGTTAATTTTTTCAGTTCTTCTTCAATTTCCTCCACACTGGGCAAACTCGATTTAAGGTTTTCCGGCAACATTTCGGTCAATTGAAATTCGCTCACGCCCATCGGTTTATTAATATCGCGAAGTGCGAATTCGGTCTCAAAGTTGTTTTTATCCCGGCAAAGCAAGATTCCGATTGTTGCTTGATCTGCGTCTGATTTGACCAAACTGTCAACCGCAGAGAGATAAAAATTTAACTTACCTGCATATTCAGGAATAAATTTGGTGTTTTTTAGTTCAATTACTACATAGCATTTCAATCTTACATGGTAAAATAATAAGTCAATATAGTAATCAGTATCCCCAACACGTAAATGGAATTGTTGCCCCACAAAGGCAAAGCCTTTTCCTAATTCCAATAAAAATTTAGTAATATGTGCAACCAATTGCCTTTCAATATCTTTTTCTTGAAAAGGTTTTGTCATAGTCAGAAAATCGAAAATATAGGGATCCTTGAGTGTTTGTTGGGCCAAATCAGAAATTGGCTCAGGCAACGTCACTGTAAAATTACTAATGGCCTTGCCCTGCCTTTCAAACAACTGTGATTTAATTTGAAGGGCCAATACATCGCGGCTCCAGCCATTTTCGATGGTTTGTTGAAGATAGAAATAGGCTTCAGCAATATTTTTTGATTTACTAAATATCAAAATATTATGCCCCCAAGGTATTTGGGCAACAGGTTGTTGCCCAAATTGCCCAATAACTTGTTGGCCATTTTCACTAGTATAAAATTGATAAAACTGGCGGCAATATTTAATATTTCTTTCCGACAATCCGCTAATATCTGTGAACTCAGCCTGCAAATCTTTTGATAGTTGCGAAATGAGTTTGTCCCCCCATTGTGTCTGCGTTTGTTTTTCAACAATCATGCGCCCCAAATCCCAATAAAACTCAATCAATAGCGCGTTTACCGTTGAAATAGCCTTCAGCCGCACCGATCGTAACTTGTTTTTTAATTCAACAATCCATTCTTTATATTCCTTGTCAAACAGGTTAGATTTATTCATTTTATTTGCATGTTTTATTTTCATAATTTAATCAATGAAACTCAACATTTTGAAATTACTAAATTGCACTGAGAAACTTAGTAATAACAAATTTACAACAATAAACTTAAACACCTACATTAAAACACAAAAAGTTTTACTTTTGGGAGAATTAGAAATTTCTACAATTCATATGCAAGTTTTTAAAACAAACGGCATCTCAAAAGGCAAAAATCCATCTTTATGAGAATCGCCATCCTCTTGTCCTGCCTGTTTTTGGCTCAATGCAGCGCCAACGCCCAATACAACGCCCTTTGGATACCCGACACCTTGTCTGGAACCAATTTTAACCTCGTTTTGAAAGACACCTTTGCCCAATTGCGTTCGGGCAACCAAACCATTACGGCAGGGGTAAATGGCGCATTCTGGGGCCCAACCCTGTTTATCAACAAAGGGGATGAAGTACACATGAACGTGTACAACAAAACAAACGATTCGACCACCATACACTGGCACGGATTCCACTTGCCGGCAGTCATGGATGGCGGACCGCACCAGGTTATTCCGCCGGGCACCCTTTGGCAGCCATTTTGGAAAATAACCAACCAGGCTGCTACCTTCTGGTACCACCCGCACTTACACGAAATGACCCAGGAGCACATGACCAAAGGCCTGGGGGGATTCATCATCGTGCGCGATGCCGAAGAAGCGGCCTTGCCCTTGCCCCGTACGTATGGGATCGACGATATTCCATTGAGTTTAACCAGCCGACGTTACACAACCGGCAACCAGTTTGTGTACACCAATACAGCGTATGGTGATTACATGCTCACCAATGGCACGCCAAGCGCACAAGTAAGTTTGCCCAAGCAAGTAGTACGCCTCCGGATCCTCAACGCCGAGACAGAACGTGCGTACAACTTGGGTTTTAGCGACAACCGCACCTTTTATGTAATTGGCAATGATGGAGGTTTGCTCAATGCGCCCGTTGGTGTAACCCGCCTGAAATTGGGGGTAGGCGAGCGCGCAGAGATCCTCGTAGATTTGACCGGCGCCACCGTGGGTTCCAGTTTTGATTTAAAAGCCTACAATTCGGGCCAGGCATTTGGGTTTCCGGGTGGGGAGCCCGGCACATCCGGCCAATTCGGCAGCCTGCTCAACAACAAAGATTTCACCGTACTGCACATCAATGTAACAGCCACGACGACAAACCCAATCACCGCAGTACCAACAACGTTGGTCAACAACACCTACCTGACTGCAGCCGATGCCACCGTAAGCCGCACCCTCACCATCAATGGCGGCCAACCTGCTGGCAATCCATTTGTGTTCGACAATAAAATATTTGATTTTAATACGATTAATAAAACAGTGGATGTCAACACCACCGAAAAATGGACGATCACCAACACCAATATTTTCAGCCATTCTTTCCATATCCACGACGTACAATTTAAAATCATTTCCCGCAGTACCGGGGCAGTTGGGCAATACGAATCGGGCTGGAAAGATGTGTTTTACATCGCCATCAACGAATCCGTAACCTTTGTAGCGCGTTTTGCCGATTATGCCGATCCGATCCATCCGTTTATGTACCACTGTCACTTTGGCAACCACGAAGACGAAGGCATGATGGGGCAGTTTGTGGTAAAAGGCACCAGCAGCACCCATGATGTGGCCAATCCGCTGACTTACAATGTATTCCCGAATCCGGCGGATGATCGGTTGTATGTACAATTGGCCGATGAAAATGCGGAAGTGTATTACGTGACCATTTTCAATACCAATGGAAAGGCCGTGATGATGTTGCCGCAACCGCAAATCCAGCAAGGCATTGACATTACCACCTTACCGCGCGGCGCCTATTCCATACAAGTCATGGAAAAAGAAACCAAAGCGATCAGCACGAAGAAGTTCGTCAAATTGTAAAAGATTGAGGGCTTAATTATACATTTTCAAGGCTGCTTCGTTTGGTGGGACAAATGGAGCGGCCTTTTTTTTGGGGCATAGGCCCCTGGTTTCCCACCACACTTCCTGCTCAATTTTCCTTCCTTATATTCAAATACCAAGCAAGGCGGGAACAAAATCTCTCGACTTCGGAGAAGTCGCGCATTTGTAGGACAATGGCAGCATTTGGGTACGCAAAAGCGTTTAAAATAGACCACGCACACAAATGTATTTTTAAAAACAGCGCAAATTGAGGCGTTAAGTTCGAACATTTATCAAAACACCAACCTCATGCCCGGGGCAAAAACAAGACTATTCGCAGTACCCATTGCCTTGTGGGTAATTTTCAGTCAAATTAATTGTAGTTCCGAATGTGATGGTGTAAACAGAACATGGTATCAGCAATTAAATTGGCAGTTAATTGCTGTGGACAACCGTGGAAAAGAACCGGTTCCTGCTACTGCCAATAAAGCCCCCATGCATGCATTTGGGTTAGGCATCCTGTATGCTTCAAGGATCACAGCATTTCGGGAAGGACTTGATTGTGGGCTTGCCCCCCAAATTTATCCATTTGAAGGCGTTACAGACGTGCGTATCACCTGCTTGCAGGATTTTGATGCTTCCCATCCAGCGGGCGTTTCTTTAAATGATTGTTTTAAGGAACTTACTTATACTCCGACGACGCATATACCCTCTTACACTGCGGTTTCAGGGGCTAATCTGAATAATTATTCGAAAACTAACTACGAAGTTGATTTTATCATGGTTCAACCGCCAGCGCATCCGGGTGATTATCAATTTAACGTTCGCCTTTTTTTTAAATACGGCCCCAATAATGATTCAACGTATACAACACCAGTAATAACCCTGTATTAGCACCGCTGTATTTTGAGAAACAACGCAATTTGGCGCTCTTTTTGATTGATTCAAACCTGTATCAAAACTCCAACCTCATGCCTACCAAAAAAACAAGATTATTCGCAGTACCCATTGCCTTATGGGTAATTTTCAGTCAAATACACTGTGGTGTTTCTGAGTGTGAAGGCATATTAAATCCAGAGTTTGAGCAATCAAATTGGCAATTAATTGCAAAGGATAACAGTGGAAAAGAACCGGTTCCCGTAACGGCAAACAAAGCCCCTATGAATGCGTTCGGATTAGGAATCCTGTATACTACAACAATTATAGAATATGAACATGGGCTTGAATGTGGATTTGAGCCCCAGCTTTCTCCATTTGGCAACCGTGTCACCGGCGTGCTTATAACATGCTTGCAAGATTTTGCCCCATCCCACCCTGCTGGCGTTTCTTTAAATAGTTATTTTAATTCAATTACCCATACTCCTTACAAGGAGAATTTAACGGTTAATTTTAATAAATATTCAGAAACGACCCGCGAAGTTGATTTTATCATGGTTAAGCCGCCAGATCATCCGGGTAATTACCAGTTTAACGTTCGTCTTTTTTTCGACTACTCCTCCAAAAGTGACTCCATCTACACAACGCCCGTAATAACCCTCTATTAGATAGCAGCATAAAACACACACAACATTACCCCGATATTCCATAAGTCGCCTAACACAATTTCAGGGTAACCACGGCAAATTTGCATCGGCCGCCGCAACACGCTCAATCCCTGTCTTTTTTACCCATTCTGCCATAGCGGGCAGGCTAGAAAAAAAATCATACCGGGCTTGATAACCTAAGGTTTGGGATATCGCGGTGGTATCCAAAACACCATCCCGCGTCAGATAACGAATGGCTTGTTGCGTCAGTTTAGAGTGCATGCCGATCGTTTCAAAAACACGCGCCAATAGAAGCAACGGCGCTACGGGCAAGGCTTTTACCTGCCATTGGCCGCCGCGCAGCATGGTGTGTAATTGTATCAAAACGTTGCGAAGCGCATAAGAATCGGCATCCGCAACATTGAAAATACGACTGCCCGGTTCGGGTTTATCCAAACTGAGCGCAATCGCATGCACGAGATTCTGCACATGGGTCATGGAAATCTGAACGTTCAAATCGCCCGGAGCGACAATTTTTCCATTTTTCCCAAAATTTAACAGCCGTGGCAAAATGACACGGTCGCCGGTGCCGTAAATAGCGCGTGGACGTAAAATGGTGAGGTAGCGCTTTTCTAAAGCATTGATTTCCAGCAATTCCAACTCTGCCAACCGTTTGGTTTTACCATAAAGGCTTAATTTATCGAGCGGAATCGCATCCTGTTCCCGGTGCATCGGCTTATGGTCATCATAGACCGAAGCGGAAGAGATTTGGATAAAATGCGGACAATCAGCCGCCTCAAACAAGTGCTTGGAACCCAGCACATTAGCCGCGTACAAATCCGCATAACTGGCTTTATCGGTTGCCAAACCCGCCACATGGATGCAGGCATCACCCGACCAACGTGGCATGTTTTCGGCAATATCGGCGCGGATATAGCCGCTCAAAAACGGTTGCATGGCCTTTGGCGGTTCCGCTTGCCGTGCAACCACCGTAACTTGATGCGCTTGCGCAAAATGCCGCAAAACGTGTGCGCCGACAAAACCCGTTGCGCCGGTAAGCAGTATTTTCATATCAATTCGGTTCTTAAACGCACTTTGTCAATTTTGTTTTGCCGCCCTTTGCGCGGCAATTTTTTAAAAAGAATCACATCGGGTAAGGCTTCTTTGTCAATGGCCAAACGACCTTGGGTCATTTGTTTTTCTACATCAGCAATTTTGAGGGGATGGTTTTCTTCTTTTTCGATGATTAAAAACACCTTTTCATCCTGCGCTTTTTCGTTGAAAACACCCACCATGGCAGCATCCACAACGCCTTTTATTTTGTTGATCGTCGGTTCGTAAAGCGCAGGGTAAATATTAAAATGGCGGCGGATAATCATATCTTTTTTGCGCCCAATCAAGGTCAAACTCCCGTCGGCGTTCAATTTCCCGGAATCCCCTGTGGCGTGCCATGTTTCGCGCAAGGGCATTTTGTAATAACCCAGGAATAACTGTGGACTGTTCAGCAAAACCTCGGCATCATCGGCTATTTGCAAGCGGACATTCGGCAAAGGGTAACCCAACCAATCGCCAGCGTCTTGGCGTTGCATTTTTTCCCGTCCGTCGGCCATCGTGACCAGCAAGTTTTCCGTCATGCCGTATAAAGCGGTGAGGCGACAGTCTGGGGGCAATAACGGTTCAATTTTACCCAAAAAAGCAGCATGCACAGGGGCGGAACCAAACAAAACATGTCGCAAGTGTTCACCTATAAAAGTCGGTTTTTCGCTTGTTTCGGCCTTGTTTTTAGTAACTTCTTGCATCAAAGGCAAATAATCGCAGGGTGGATTGAAAAGCGTTGTGATGCTATTTTTTTGAATAAATGCCAATTTCCCCGACGGTGCCGCTTTATTGTCCCAAAGATAAATGGTGATTTCAGCATTGACCCCAATCAGCAAATAATGCGGCAAATGTGTGGCTAAACGTTGCGGTGCGTTCTCCTGCTCGGCCTTTGGTTCCGGGGATAATATATTCGTCAGGATCTTAATACTTTCAGACAAACTTGCCAACGAATGTACCACTCCTTTTGGCGCTGCTAAAGTACCGGAAGTATAGGTAATGAGAAAGGGCAAATCCAGATCAGTTGGTGTAAAAGGTGGTATATCAACCGGCGTTTCGCGCATTTTTTGGAGGTTCAGATGCCTCCGCACAATCGGCAACCATGTTCCGACACCGACCATACGCAGTCCTTTTCGCATGGGCAAATAAATGCCGTTGGGGTTTTTCAAAAAATAAAGCCACCGCAAAACAGGATGTTCTTGCAACAACAATAATCGGTAATCTATAAACGCCCAATGTGGGTCAAATTGGTCGAGTTTTGCGTTGAAATGTTCGCGCCCCATGTCGGGGTCAATAATCGCAATTTCCCAATCCAGGAGCATGGCAGCGTAGATGATGCGGACAAAATCGGCGCTTGGTTCGGCCGCAATGACCGCACGTTGACGACGTTGCGCCCCGTTTTGTTGCAAGTGTGCAGCCAAACGCAGACTTTCCGTGTAAAGCTGTCCGCAAGTGACGGTTGCGCCGTTTTTTTCCACCAAAGCCACCGATTCTGGTGCGCGGTTGGCAAGTTTTTCTATAAAACCATTCGTGAAGAGCATCGTAACCCAGATTTAAACGGATTTGAAGGATCGATGGATAAAAAATTGATTTTCAATGGATTAGAATCCAGCCGTTTTCATAACCAATTTGTGTGGATTATTTCACCATATCAGGCTTTGAGCGGATATGCTCACACCTGCTGCCAAACCCAAAATCAAAACCTTATCACCGCGGTTCAAAGTATTGTTCTTCAAGGATTTGTGTATAGAAAGCGGGATAGAAGCGGCGGCTGTATTGCCATACTCACGAAAAGTACGGCTGATCCGATCTAAAGGCAAAGCCATTTCCTGACTAATCAGGTCTAAGGCACTTTCGGCGACTTGATGCGTAAAAATATGGTCGTAATAATGGGGAGCCGTATTGTGTTCTGCAAAAAAAACCTGAACAAACCTTGCGGCTTCCCGATGAATCACCAAGCCAAGTTCTTTCGTTTGTCCTTCAAAAAAATTCTTTGATATGTCGTGCGAAAACATCGAGCCGCCGCCTTTCACGGTGCATAAATCCCAGTGTTCGCCCAAACTCATAAAACGTTGTTTTTTAATACCAGAACCAACATTTTTTTCTGAAATTTTAGGGTTTTTCACCACTAAAACCGCCGTCCCCGCATCGCCCAAACTAAACGCAGCCAACGACCGCCGCAAATGGGCCGCATCTTGAATTTCAAAATTAATCACACTGCTCAGGCGCTCGCCCGTCACAATGAGAATTTGTTCATAAAATCCTGCTTGAATCATCGCATCTGCCGTTTGCAAACCCGACACAAAACTGTTGCAAGCATTTTTTACGTCCATCACAGGACAGCGCAAACCCAATTTTTGTTGTACGATATTCGCCGTTGCGGGTTCGAGCAAATCACTGGAAGCCGACGCAAAAATCAAAAAATCGATGTTACTACTGCCGTATTTTTCCACGATTGGCATCGCCGCTTGGGCAGCGAGATCACTTGTTTGCTCCTGCGCTGCGGCATAATAGCGCGTTTCGCAACCAAAAAGGCGCATTAAAGCACCTTCCGGAAGCAGTTTTTTGCGATGATTGACACGGTCCTCTATTTCCGCATTGTCGACTTTTCGCGCCGGTATATAAGCGCCCATATCGGCGAAAATTGTTGCGTGCATGTTTTGTTTAATTTGAAAAAACGGATGAAAACTGGTACCCGGCCACCCAAACGGCATGTACAAAGAACAGTCCGGTAAGCAGTATAAACGCCCATTGGAAAACCAAAAAATACGCCAAAAAACCAACCATCGCGACCGATAAAAGCAACCACAACCAGGTGCCCCAACGGTAATTTTCATACAGACCTGCGATGGCAAAAGTGCCCCCCAACAGCAAAGTAAAGAGCGAAAACTCAGCGATGCCAGACCATTTGTCTTCCTGATAAATGTAAAAAACCAATAAGCAAAACTGCAAAAAGCCACCCAATGCGATCAAAAAATCGCTGATTTGCTTCGGGTTTTTTGCATAAATCCGGGCAAAAAAAGCAGGTGGCGCAATTTTGAAAACATATTTTAAAACAGGCAGGTTATTGGCCCAAAAAGGATGGTCGGTCGGCGTTTTTTGATGGACACCATATTTTATAACAATGTCAGGGCGTTCTTCCTGAAACGTACCAAATAATTTATCCCAAATTGCAAAGGTGCCGCCGCAATTCTTGTCCCGATACTCCGGATTACAGCCATGATGCACCCGGTGATGCGACGGCGTAACCAGGATGTATTCCAGCCAACCCGACTTTTGCACCACCCGATTGTGATTATAAAACTGAATAAAATAATGCAACGCGCCCAATAAAAAAAACTGCTCAGTCGGCACCCCCAAAACCGCTAAAGGCAGGAAAAAAGGCAAAGCCGTAAGCGAAGAATACCAGGAATTGCGGATACCAAGCGAAAGGCTAAAATGCTCGCCTTCGTGGTGTACAACATGCACCGCCCAGAGAAAAGCATATTTGTGATGCCAACGGTGCATCCAATAAAAGCATAAATCCCAGGCAAATAAAGTGAAAACCCATTGTGCAACAACCGGCAGTTGCGTGACCAGGCCTAAGCTGGCATGGCGCAACACAAAATTGAAGCCCATGACTTCAATACCGCGCCCAACCCACATCATGACATGGCTCGAATTGAGGTTGAAAATAATTTCACGCCAGGGGATAGGCTCTTTTTCAACGTATTTTAGGTAAAAAATCTCCGCCAATACCAAAAGCAACAGTAGCAAAATCGCTAAAAACAAATTGACCATGTTTACAATATTGACCGACTATTTCGTTTGGTTACTTTGTTTCTGAATATAGCCACCGCTGTTGCGATTTGTTGGCACAAGTATAGGGTAATATTTGTTTTGCGCCAAACACTGTATTTTGAAAAACAACGCAAATTGGCGCTCCTTTTGCTTGGTTCATACATGTATCAAAACTCCAGCCTCATGCCTGCTAAAAAATCAGTATTGATCATATTGCCCATTTTTTTATTGGTAATAATTAGTTTAACACATTGTGTCTCACCCTGTGCGGATGTGGGAAATCCAGTGTTTGAGCAATCAAATTGGCAATTAATTGCATTAGATAACAATGCAAAAAAACCGGTTCCTCTTACGACAAATAAAGCCCCTATGAATGCGTTCGGATTAGGAATCACGTATACTACAAAAATTATAGTATGGGAGAAAGGGCTTGAGTGTGGATTTGAGCCCGAACTTTATTATACATATGGCGATGGTATAACCAAGATACTTATAACTTGTTTGCAGGATTTTGACCCGTCCCATCCTGCAGGCGTTTCCTTAAATGATTATTTCAGGGCGCTTACCTACTCACATTCCACCAATCTGCCATCGTATACCGAAGTTTTAACATCTAATTTTAATAAATATTCAAAAACGAACAACGAAGTAGATTTTATTATGGTTCAGCCGCCAGATCATCCGGGTAATTACCAGTTTAACGTTCGTCTTTTTTTCGACGACTCATCCAAAAGTGACTCATCCTTCACAACACCCGTTATAACCCTATACTAATCAAAATATACCCAAATCATCTTGACTTCGGAGAAGTCATGCATTTGTAGCAATAAACGACAAACCATTCATCCTGACTTCGGAGAAGTCATGCATTTGTAGGCACGCATTTGTAGGCACGCATTTGTAGGCACGAATTTATTGACCCGGATTCTAAAAAAATATTCCCCCACCCAAAACACCCAAAATCCAAATCCCCAACCTATCTTTGCATCATCGTACCGATACATTAATACACAACATCGCTACCCATGCTGCAAAAAGTGCTCCTGATCGATAATTTCGATTCTTTTACCTATAATTTGGTCGATTTCTTCCGCCAACTCGGCTGTTCCGTGCAGGTGTACCGCAATACCGTGGACCCCGCTGCACTTGATGCGGTGAATTTTGATCTGCTGGTTTTGTCGCCCGGACCATCGGTTCCGCGCAACGCAGGCAATTTAATGGCCATTATTGCCCGTTTTTACCAAACCAAACCCATCCTGGGTGTTTGCCTCGGCCACCAGGCGCTGATTGAGTTTTTTGGCGGCACGCTGGCCAATATTGCCCCGGTACACGGCAAATCGGTTCCCATCGACCACGACGGACGCGGCATTTTCACTGGCATCGAAGCGCAATGCAAGGTGGCACGGTATCATTCCTGGGCAGCCGATGTGGTTTCGCCCGACCTTGAAGTGAGCGCCCGTTCAGCAGATGGCACGGTAATGGGCATTCGGCACAAGCGTTTTCCCATTGAAGGCATTCAGTTTCACCCCGAATCGGTGCTGAGTATGCAACACAGCGTGGGCATGCGGATGCTGCGCAATGTGATCGAAGGACGATTGTCGGCCGGAAACTGTATTTACCACGCGCTTTCCAAAAAATTGCAGCAGGGCAGTCCGATTGCAACCGCGCAACTCCGACATTTCTTTGAAGTCCTGGAGGAAGGTCAATTATCCGACGATCAAAAACAAATTTTGCTCGTGTCGCTGAGTTACCAATTGCGCAATGCGGATACCCTGGCCCAATTTATCGAGGCGCTTTTTCAACCGGAAACGGATTTAGCCACCCCTACCGCGCATTTTTTAGCCAAACGACTTCCACTACAAGCCCCGCAAGGCGCCGTGGATATTTGTGGCACGGGCGGCTCCGGCTTGCCCCGCATCAACACCTCTACCCTCACCAGTTTGTTGCTCGCGCATTGTGGTTTGCCCATTGCCAAACACGGAAACCGGGCCGCGGCAGGACGTTTTGGCAGTTTTAACTTGCTGGAAGCGCTACAAGTGCCGATTCATTTTGATGCGCAAAAAGCCCAGGAAACGCTGGACGAAACCAAACTCGCCTTTTTATTTGCCCCCGAAGTACATCCTGTTTTCCGACATTTTGCTCTAGTGCGCAGTAAAATCGGGGTTCCCACGGTGTTCAACGTGCTGGGTCCGCTTGTAAACCCAGTTTTACCCAAACGACAGTTTATCGGCACGGCGTTCGCTGAACTCATGGATATTATCTTCGAAACAGGTATTAAAATGGGTAAAACCCACCTGATTGTGGTGCGCGGCTGGGACGGATTGGATGAAATATCGGTAAGCGCACCCACCCGCGTGCTGGAGTACCGCGCGGGAAGAAAAATGGAATACGAAATTACCCCGGCCGATTTTGGCATTGATCCGATTCCTTTTGATAAGGTGCGCGCCGATCATCCAAAAGACAGCCTGAATATCGCCGAAAAAATCCTGCAAGGCCTCCCAGAAACCGAACATTATCAATTGGTTGCGGTAAATGCAGCATTCATTTACACCAAATTTGTGGAAGAAATTCCCCTCCCGGAAGCGTATCAAAAAATGAAACAACTGATTTTTCAAGGCGCTGCCGGACAAGTACTCGACATGTACAAGCAAGTCATGGGCGCCCCGGCCTTGCAAACCGTTTAATCCCACCACCATGGACAATATTCTTGACACCATTGTTGCGCATAAACGCAACGAAATCAATACTTTATACGAGCAATACGAACTGGAAACCTTGCGCGGTCAGGCGCTGCGTGCGCGTACGTACAAAACACCGCTGCTTTTTTATCGGGCGCTTACGGAGGCGCGTGCGCAAAAACAACCCTTTTTTATCACAGAATTTAAGCGAAAAAGCCCCTCGGAAGGCTGGATCAACGAGCAGGCGGATTTATCGGCCCAAATACATTATTACGTGTCGGCAGGCGCATCGGCTATTTCGGTGCTGACGGATACCGAATTTTTTGGGGGCACTTATGGCGATTTATTGCAGGCCCGCATGGTGCGCGACCGAATGGAAGAAACCGGCTACCCGGAGGTTTTGCTGCTGCAAAAAGATTTTATCCTCGACCCCATTCAAATATACTTGGCTGCGTTGCACGGTGCGGATTTGATTTTACTAATCGCCGCCATTTTATCGCCGGAGCAACTCGATAATCTTCGAAAAACCGCAGAAGACTTGGGATTAGGCGTCCTGGTGGAAGTACACAATGCCGAAGAACTGGAACCCATTGCCCACTTAGATTTCCCGGTTTTGGGGGTAAACAACCGCGATTTAAAAACCTTTCGTACAGCGCTGAATCGGGTAAATGCGCTGGCAAAACAAGCAAGTAATCGTTTTTTGATCGCAGAATCGGGCATACACAGCGATAAAGAATTTCAAATGGTGCGTGGGGCCGACGGTTTTTTAATCGGCACCGGACTCATGCGCACAACCGGCCCTGATCTTGCCACCCGATTTTGTACAGCAGGTCGTTTGTTGTTCAAGGCTTGCGGCCTTCGAACACCCGTGCAGTTAACATTTGCCAAGGCGGATTATGTAGGTATCAACTTTTCGCCCCTGAGCAAGCGTTCCTTCCCCGATTTGACACCGGACATCTTGAAAAATGTCACTTTCGCGGAACCCGTGGCGGTATTTTACCGAAATTCTGTCGCTGAAATCCAAACAGTACTCAAACGGTTTCCTTTTAAAATCGTACAATTGTATGCCGAGGACGTTTCGCCTGAATTCATCCGTTCGCTCAAACAAAAGGTGTTTTTAGCCGCCTCCATCCGTAGTGCCACAGACCTTGAACGCCTGGAAGCCTTCGCCGGGGATGTTGATTTGTTTATACTGGATGGTCCGCAACCCGGCAGTGGACAAAACCTCGATTTTGGACTATTGCAACATTTCCCGTACCCTTTTTTACTGGCGGGTGGCATCCATTTCGACAATTTAGCCCTGGCAAAACAGTATAAAAACTGTATTGGAGTAGACATAGCGTCAGGTATTGAGACCAATACACAACCGGATGCCAACAAAATTAGTGCAATTTCAGCCCGTTTGATGGACCTTTCGAGGATGGAGGTAGAATAAAGACAAAATTAACACGCTGCTTAATCCTATGATTTACAATTTTTTAGCATTCCTTAAATCACTTTTTTCGCGTAAAAACGCCACAAATTCAGGCTCCTAGTTGTGATTCATACACGAACTCCAAAAATGGCTGTATTTTTGCAGTTCATTCGGGTATGTAGGTTTTGATTTTTTATTTGCAATCAACAAACGCTAAAAAAAACGCTTCCAACACATCCCTTCATTAAATACAGCAAATTTATGGTCGGCAATCTTACCGAAAACGGCGCTAAACTCAAGCGCATTTTTATTGAACCAAAACTTCCGCAAGGTCTTGATCCGCTTACCGAACTTGCGCACAACCTGTGGTGGTCCTGGAATCATGATGCAATCGACCTGTTCAAAAGCATCGATCAAGCTCAATTTGAAGCGCTGAACTTCAATCCGATTGCGCTGCTCGACGAATTAAGCATTGAGAAAGCGCAAGAATTACTGAATAACAAGGATTTCACGTCCCGACTCAAGCATGTGCACAAGGCTTTTCGGGATTATATGGAGGAAAAACCCGACCTGGACGATCCTAAAATCGCTTATTTCTGTATGGAATATGGCTTACACCAGAGTTTGCGCCTGTATTCGGGCGGCTTGGGTGTTTTGGCAGGCGACTATCTGAAGGAAATGAGCGACCGCAATGTTAACTTTATTGCAGTCGGCCTATTATACCGCTATGGTTATTTTCAGCAAGGTATTACGCTCAATGGCGAACAAATTCACCAAGCAGACCCTGCTAAATTTACCCAATTGCCCCTCAAACCCGTACGCGATGTACGCGGCGAGTGGATTAAAGTGGAAGTAAATATGAGTGGCCGCACTGTGTGGGCCAAAGTTTGGGAACTGCCGGTTGGCCGCATTCCGCTTTACCTGCTGGATACCGATATTGAAGACAACCGCTGGGAGGATCGCTCGATTACGCACCAATTATATGGAGGCGACAACGAGCACCGCCTGCGCCAGGAATTGATGTTGGGCCTCGGTGGCTGCCGCGCGGTGAAAGCCATCGGACACAATCCTGATATTTACCACCTCAATGAGGGCCATGCAGCGTTCCTCGGCTTGGAACGCATTCGCAATTATATGACGGAGAAAGGATTGGGATTTGCACAAGCCGTTGAAATTGTGCGGGCTACCCAACTTTTCACCACACACACACCTGTACCGGCTGGACACGATACCTTCTCGGAAGGTTTGTTGCGCGAATACATCAGCGAGTTCAACCTCGCATTTGATATCAGCTGGGAGGCACTCATGTCTATCGGACGCGTACACAACGACTCGAAAGAGTTGTTCAATGTAAGTAACCTGGCCATCCGTACTTCACAGGAAGTGAATGGCGTGAGTAAATTACACGGGGAGGTGAGCCAAAAAATGTTCAACGACCTGTATCCAGATTATAACTACGCCGAAAGCCATATCGGTTACGTAACCAACTGTGTGCATTTTAACACCTGGGTGGCACGCGAATGGCTTGAACTGTACGAAAACATTTTTGGAAAAGGTTTCTGGGCGGATCAAACCAATCGCAAATTTTGGTCGAAAATCCATACCGTTCCAGGCACTAAAATCATGGAAATCCGCCGGCAGTTGAAAAAACGCCTGTTGGATTGGGTAAAAAACAACCTCCGTGAAGACCTTACCCGCCGTGGCGAAAACCCGCGTGCTATTTTTGAAATTATCAACGCCTTGCGCGAAGACGCCCTGGTGATTGGTTTTGCTCGCCGGTTTGCGACCTACAAACGCGCTACCCTCCTGTTTAGCAACGAAGCACGGCTTGCCGAAATCGTCAATGACCCGGAACGTCCGGTGATTTTCTTGTTTGCCGGTAAAGCCCATCCAGCCGACAAAGGCGGACAGGAATTTATCCGCATGATTTACAACACCACCAAAAACCCAAATTTTACAGGTAAAGTCATTTTCCTCGAGAATTACAGCATGGAAATGGCCAAATTGCTCGTACAAGGCGTGGATATTTGGCTGAACAACCCGACCCGCCCAAAAGAAGCGAGTGGTACTTCGGGTATGAAAGCGGTAATGAATGGCGTCATGAACTTCTCGGTATTGGACGGCTGGTGGTGCGAAGGCTACAAACCCGGTGCTGGCTGGGCCTTACCTGAACACGATACCTACAGCGATCCGGGTTTGCAAAACGAACTGGATGCCGAAACTATTTACAATATCCTGGAAAACGATATTGTTCCTTCTTTTTACGATCAGGACAAAAATGGCGTTTCAGAACGCTGGGTAAGCCATATCAAAAACACCATTGCGGATATTGCCCCTGATTTTGTCATGAAACGGATGTTGGATGATTATCAGGATCGTTTTTATTACAAATTGTGGAAACGCAGCCAGGTATTGAAGCAGGATCAATTCCGTCCGCTGAATGACCTGGTAGAATGGAAAGCACGGGTACGCCGCAGCTGGGATGGCATCGAATTGCTACACCTGGAAGCGCCAGATACCTACAACCGTTCTTTGCCCCTGGGCGAACAGTTTGCCGCGGCGATCACCCTCAACCTGAATGAACTTTCTGCAGCGGACATCGGTTTGGAAGTTGTGTTTTACAAACGCATTTCAGAAAAATCGCTCGAATTGATCGCATCCTATAAAATGGAAATTGCCGACCAATCGGGCGCGCAAGCAACCTATTCCTGCAATTTCCAACCGCCAACCGCGGGTGTGTTTGAATATGGATTCCGGATGTTCCCATCCAATCCACTTCTTTCACACCGCATGGATTTCCCATTGGTGCGCTGGTTTTAATCATTATTCAAACAATGTCTCAAATTCGACCTGTTGCTTTATGTCTGCTCGTACATGAAGACCGCATTTTGTTGCAGGAAGTGTACCATTCAGGCGTCCGCTACCTGCGTCCGCCGGGCGGTGGTATTGACTTTGGTGAACCCGCCGTCACAGCAGTTCGCCGGGAAGTTCGAGAAGAAGTTGGTAGCGAAATAACCGAGCCACATTTGGTCGCAATTTGGGAAAACCGTGAAAAATTCATCCTGCACAACGACCAACGTCATGAAATTGTGTTCTTGTTTCGCGCGCATTTAACGGTAGAAGCAATGCACGAACTAGACGTTGTTCCGATTGATGATAATGGCATACAAGGGGTGGCACATTGGTACACCATCCATGAATTGGTGACGCATCCGACGGGTGTGTTGGAGCCAGCCATGCTCAGCGATTTACTACGTCAAGGCAACTGGCAACAATCTTAGGGTTGTTGCCAGCTTGCTTAAACGCCGCCTGAAGGCAGCATTCAAAGTCATTTTGAACGCTGATTGTCAATAATTTAGGCCAAAAGCCATGCGCCAAACGATACAGCGCGCAATGTGCTAACGTTTCAAGGTTTTATCTAACAATTGAACACAAGATTCGGCTTGTTGCCAAAGCGCGGCCATGGCAGTTGCGTCTGGTTGTCCCGAAAACAACGCTTGTTCACAAGCTTGCCAAACCTGAAGTACCTGTTGGACTTGGGCAAGTGGTATTTGGCGATCCATTAAGCTCGTTTGTACCGTTTTACGGGTCAATTGGGCGGTAGTCAGGTTCAATTTAGCACTTAAATAACCCGTCAACCCTTTAAATAAAGCATCATAAAAAGCCCTTGGATCGCCCTGCAACAAATGACTGGCTTCGGAAAGGTGTATTTTTGCCCCTTTCAATTGCGCCTGGCGGTCTACCATGGGCGCTTCTTCCACCACAGGCTTTGTTGTTATAACCTGTGTTTTACGCCGACGCCACAGGATAAAAAAGAAAGTTCCAAGCAGCACAAGTACACCAAAACCTAAAAACCAAGGCCAGTACCCTGTTTTTTTCCAAAAACCAGGTTGTGCATCCAGGACCGGTGCCTGGCGCTCCAGGGAGTCGGATACCATTTGCTGGGCGGCGTAGTTTTTCCCCGGCAACACCACAATGTTTATAGGATTTTCGGCGGTATTGGTTTGGAACTGCTTGGTTTCCGGGTTAAAATACGCCAGTACAGGCGAAAATTGATATACCCCGGGCGTTTTGGGCATAATGACATATTCGAGATCTTTCCGATGTACGAACAAGGCACCGTTTTCGTACAAATCCTCGGTGATTATTTTAGGTTCAAAAGCCTCCAAACCGGGGGGCATCTCCAGTTTGGGTGCCGCAAAACGCTGTGCATCGCCGTCCCCACGCACACTGGCGCGCAGGGTGAGTACTTCGTCGGTAGTCAGCGTATCCTTATCCACTTGTATTTCCCAGGCGTAATCACCCACGCCACCGCAAAAGTTTGCCGGAATCGGCTCGGGTAACGCCACAACCTCTACTTCAAGGGTTTGGGTTTGCAACAGCACTGGTCGGGGGCCCATAAACACCCCCAAAGCGCCCATTTGCTCCACCCCGGCTCGAATACGCGCAGGCCCAATCGACAAAGTGCCTTTTTTCTGTGGAAACAAGGCCGTTTCATACAGCGTTTTTACCGCATACTTTTTGCCACGCAAGGTTAGGTACTGGATTTCTGTATTGAAATGACGCTTTTCTTTTGTAAAAAAGCCTTCAAAATCGGGCAAACCAATCAAATCAGCCCCTTCGATAGAGATCAGGGTGTATAATTTGATCTGGTAAGTCAATTGCTGGCCAGGATAAGCCGTCGTTTGATCGATATGGGCCGAGATGAACAAATCTTCCTTTGCACCCGGCGGAATGTTTACGTTTTGCTTTCCTCCATTAGCTCTGGGAGGGGATACGCGGATCGTGATCGGCTTCGTTTGCAATACCTTGCCGCCTACCTGTACACTGGCTGCTCCGAGGGTGAAGGAGCCCGTTTGGGTGGCCTCTAGCACGTAAGTCCAAAGCAATTGAGTAGATACTTTCCCATTGATAAAGGTCGTACCAGACAAGGCATTGGGCCCCGAAACCACGCGAAAAGGCGCAAAACCAGGGGGACGGAAACGGCTTCCATCGGCATCTTTGAGTTCAAAACTAAGTTCAAACTGTGCACCCTGCACCAATTCCGGGGTACTTAATTTTGCCTCAAAACGAATCGGTGCCTGTGCAAGCGCGGGTGTGCTCCACACACCAACAGCCCATGCGAGGGCAAGGGCAGAAAATTGAAGCGTCGAACGTAAGGAGTGTTTCATGGCATGCGCATCAGATGCAGGGCAAAAATCAGAAACAAAACATCAAATCCGTGTAGTTTTCAGCGTTTTTTTCAATTTTTCTTGTCGCTCCGACGGATCCTGTGTTTTGGGGGCCGTGTTTGGCCGTTCGGGCTCCAGCCTAGGATTGGGATTTTCGCCTACTTGAATCGTAATAGGCTCCGTGTGGTATTCCGTTTTACCCAGTTTCATGGTCGCCGGCGGAATGGTGTGCGTACCACTTTCCAGTGCAACCAGGGTGTATTGATACCGTACAACGGCGTTGGTTACCCCATTTTGAATGGTCATACTGGAAGATTGGCTGGTTCCTACCACCGAAAACCCGGCGGCTTGCCAATCAGGCGCTATAAATTGCCCGCCCTGACCATTTTCATAGTGAATAGTAAGTTCAAACGGCGCACCTGCCAGGGTTTCCGGCACCGATGCTTTTGCATAAAAATTTGGGCTGTTTTGTGCTTTCATGGCACAAACACACAACATGAACATACAAAAAATGAACGAACGCATAAGCATGAATGGTTACAATGTTATGGTGAACAACGATGTTTAGGTGCGTTTGGGTTTGTATTTCGACTGTTCTAAAAACTTCTGAGCGTCTTTAAAGTTCAAAATATCTTGGATACTGGCATTGGAATTGCGTTTTTTATACGCTTTGATGATTTGCCAGCCTACCCAGTTGCCAATTTCACCGGGAGCCTCCTGAAAAACAGCGGGCGCATTGGGGCTAGGCTCGATGAGTTTTCGGATTTTGGTGTAATCGGCCGAATAAAGCAGGTTTTGATCGAGTATCCGGGCCCACACTTCTTTTTCATTGGCAAAACAACCTTCCATTTGCACTTGGGTGTACCCCATTTTCATACTATCGGGTGTTTCTGGCAATAAAAGATCAATAATGTACAATAATTTGCCATTATGAAGCATCAAATCCAGCAAACGGCGTTCGGCTGGCGGCGGCGGCAATAAATTCTGTGCCAAAGCTTTTGCCAAACGCACCGGGATATATTCGGGCTTAAACTGCCTGCGGATAAAAGCCGGAAAAATTTCAGGATTATAACCAGGGTAATATTCACCCAGAAACATATCAAGGCCAATACCGCACAGGCTATCGCCCGCCGTAAATACATCCGTGGCGTATTCCGAAATGAAGGTAACTACTTCAGGCGTTGGTTTTGCAGGGAAATTATGCTGATAATTGCTGAATAAATATCCTAAATCCTTTTCAAGCCAGCCTAAATCAGGAAATGCCTTTTGTACCGAATCGTTGAGCGCCCTGATTTGCGGCGCACGCAGGAAACTATTTAAGGCCTGTAAAGGCATTTCGGCGGGGTTGGTTTGGTCGTGAATCAGGTTGTTTGTAAAAAGCGGAAGCATGATTGGGTATTGCTTGGCCAAAGAATCTGCGCCAATTTGGACATTATTGGTATCCAATGCAAATAGTGCGCGTTCAAACCGCTTGATTGGTATAATTTTGCCCTCGCTGAAATCGCATTCGGATAAAAACAGTACGGTCATTGTTAATATTATGACAATACGGAACGTGTTTATTAAGTTTTGTTGCATAGTCCTGAAAAAAACCGCGATTTTTACCGCTCAAATTTAATTAAGCTGAAAAAACTGCGCATTATGAAAAAAATTGTCTTTGCATGTACCTTTTTCCTTTTCCTGGTTGCGGGGAAAGTAGCGGCTCAAAAGTCTTTTCGCTTCGGATTTCAAACCAGCCCGACGTTTAGCTGGATGCGTACCGACGACAAAAAGATAGAAGGTGTAAGTGCCAACCTGGGTTTACGCCTGGGTGCTGTGGGTGAATATTACTTTGCTGAAAACTACGCCATCACCGTTGGATTAGGCTTTGGGTTCAATCAGGGTGGAACGATCCAAAACGGGTATCTAAGTGGAAAATTTTGGCCCAATTCGGAGTTAATTACCCCTTTACAAACCTTGCCAAACCAAGCGAAACTGCATTACCGCATCAATTATGTGGAGATTCCGATCGGACTCAAGATGCGTTCGGGTTCAGACGGCGACAAATTTCGGTATTATGCCGAAATTCCAACCATCAATTTGTCGTTTTTGTCGAAAGCATCGGGTGATATCAAAGGCGATAACGATCTGCCAGGTGCCAACCAGGACGATGCCAACGACATCAACATCAAGAAAGAGGTCAAAAAAATCTCCTTGGCTTGGGGATTGGGCGGTGGTGTAGAGTACAACCTTACGGGAGGCACCTCGCTGATTGTAGGACTGGCCTACCAACAGGTATTTACGGATGTCACAGACAATCGGGGCCAAGTGTACACCACCGAAACGGACATCAAGAAAGAAGACTCAAAAGGCACCATTCGGATGCTGGCGCTGCGTTTGGGTATTGCGTTTTAGCGTTTTGGAATGATTCGGCAGGTTGATGCAAAGACAATATAAAACGCATCAACCTGCCTAATAAAACCCTAATAACCAAGCAGTTATTGATCAACGAACTCAGCAATGATCACTGCTGTTTTGCCGGCAACTTCAACTTTGGCATAGTTGACAGAATAAAACACGAATTTTTGCTCACGCCGGGTAAAAACAAGGCCCGTTTGACGCAAAATGCGCAGGTGTTGCGATGCAATAGATTGCTCGATGCCCATCGCTTCAAAAATATCATTTACACAAGATGAACCTTTTTCATCCATGTATTGCAGCATTCTCAGACGAAGGGGATGTGCCAAAGCACGCATAATGTCGGAAGCAGCCTGGAGCGCTTCTACGTTTTCAGTTGGGAGTGTGAGGTGTTTGCTCATTTAGTTTTCTCTTAGATACAATTTAGGGATTGCTCATTTGTGAAGGCAAATATGCGATTTCTATTGACAACAAACAATATACACAAAAAAAATGCTGCACACAATTGCAAAAGCAATTGAAATGCAGCATTCTTGGGAAGAAATAGCAGGTAAAATTTTACGCCGCGAGGTCTTCTACTAACTGGGAGATTTGGGTGAGCCGGGATTTATCCAACCCGTAAAAGATAAATTTGCCTTGGCGTTCGGTAATCACGACGCCCGCTTTGCGTAAAATCGCAAGATGCTGACTCGCGACACTCTGCTCTAGCCGCAATTTTACATAGATGTCTGTTACGGTCATACGCTGATGCTCTTCCAGAAGGTCGATCATACGTTGACGCAGTTTGTGATTCACGGCACGCAATACTAGTACAGCCTTGCGCAATTCGTTGTAATCCAGCAAAATGTCTTGTTGTCCCTTCTTCAAGACAATTGCGTCGCTTTTCGCTTTTCTCATATAAAATGTTTTGAAAGTAATTTGTAAGTTATTTCAACTGATTTTATATTCCCAAAATTGTGCCAATTGCGTTGTTGACATGAGAAAAAAATGTGCATTGCACCAGGAAAAATACACAATCCGTTGATTTAGAAGGCGGTATAGTGCAAAAATAAATTAGATGGAATTTGATTATAATTTAAAAAATTACAACACCTTATTTGGAATTGTAATGTTTGGAGGCTTCATATAAAACGGCTCATAATATGCCACATCCTGAAATTCACCTATTTTTAGATGTTCAAAAGCAAGATGTGACAAATACCCGACAGAACTTTTCTCAACCCCGCCATCTGCCGTTTCTTCTGCCAAAAAGTAACTTCCCGCCTTCAGGCTTCCGCTACCTGACAAAATTATGGAAAATCCGGCTTGTTCCCAAATTTTGGCAGGCAGAATTTTGTGAAATAAATCGTCTTCCAGTACAAATGGCTGTGCTGGCACCACTTCCCGCAACTGTGCATCGTACAAAGCCATCCAGATTTCTTGTCGGCGGGCATCTATCATGGGCGCAAAAAAGGTCGCTTGCGTTAAATGCGGCCAACTGGCGCGGCTTGCCCAGGCGAGTGCCTGTAACGTGTCCACCGCAATCAGCGGCTTATCCAGCGCATAACAAATGCCTTTGGCGACCGAACTTCCAACCCGCAAGGCAGTATAAGACCCCGGCCCTCGGCTGACACAAACAGCATCCAAGGCCTGCAACGGAATGCCCGATTGCTCTACACACTGCTGAATTTGAAGAGTCAGCAACGTTGCATGGCTTTGCGTATCCAGTTCCTCCTGGAGTGCAACAATATGGCCATCCACTGCAATGGCCGCACCACACACCTCGGTGGCTGTTTCGATCAGTAAAATGTTGGCCATGACACAGTTTATTCGAAATAACTACCTTGAATAATGCCACCGCCTACGACATCATCGCCTTCGTAAAAAACGGCGCTTTGTCCGGGTGCCACGCCTTTCACATTGGCATGAAATTGCACCTCTATATCTTTGCCCACCGGACGCAGGGTACTCAAAGTACCGCCATCGCGGTAACGCACCTTCGTAACCGTTTCCAGTCCGCTTTCCGGGATGGCGTCGTATTTCATGAGGTTGAGTTTGCCCACCATCATGCCATTGCGAATCAGGGCGTCCTCCCGACCCAGCACGACCGTATTGGTGTCGGGCCGGATTTCGGTGACAAACATGGGTTCGCCCAAGGCAATGCCCAGGCCCTTGCGTTGGCCCACCGTATAAAAAGGATAACCCTCGTGGGTGCCCAGCACCTTGCCTTGCACATCCACAAATTGTCCACCGGCCACCTGTTCGTCCAGGCCATCAATGCGGCGGCGTAGGAACCCCCGGTAATCGTTATCGGGCACAAAACAGATTTCGTAGCTCTCCGCTTTCTTACTCAGTTCATCCCAGCCGCGTTCGGCCGCCATCTGGCGCACTTCCGGCTTGGTGAATACCCCCAGGGGCATGCGGGTGCGGTTGAGGCAGTCCTGGCTCAATCCCCAGAGCACATAAGATTGGTCTTTTTGCCGATCCACCGCGCGGGTGATGTATTTGCGGCCTTCCAGTTCATTGATGATGCCGTAATGGCCGGTTGCGATAAATTCGCAATCGAGCATATCGGCCCTTCGCAGGAGGCTGTTCCATTTGATATGGGTATTGCAGAGCACGCAGGGGTTGGGGGTGCGGCCTGCCATGTATTCGTCCACAAAGTTATCAATGACGTAATCGCCAAATTCGTCGCGAATATCCACGATAAAATGATGAAAACCCAATTTTACGGCCACCTGGCGCGCGTCGTTGATGCTATCGAGCGAGCAACAGCCCGTTTCTTTTTTGGAACCGCCGGACGTGGCATAGTCCCAGGTTTTCATGGTTACACCTACGACTTCCCAGCCTTCCTCGTGCAGCAACACGGCAGTGACCGTACTGTCGATTCCGCCCGACATGGCGACTAATGCTTTACCTAAACGCGACATATTCGTTTTTTCCGGCCTGGAATCCGATCATTTGGATCGATTCGAGGCTTAGTTTGTTGAAAAAGAGTGCAAAATTACGGGAAAATATTGCTTTTAAACAATGGGGAAGGGGAAGAAGTTCTGGAATTGTGGTGGTATATCGATTTTGGGCAGTATAAATGTTATTGATGTTGATCTAATTTCAGGTTAATACTGTATTTTATCGTGGATCAATCAAGGTAGGTCAAAGCAACATTTTTAACTTAAATAACCAATATGCGACCTCTAGCGAGGTCGGGTGCTGCGGCTTGGCATTGCGTTTCTACCAATATGCGACCTCTAGCGAGGTCGATTGATTCCGTTGGACAAATCAATATTTTCTACCAATGCTTGAGTTCTTCCAAGGTCAATAGATGCGGTTGGAGTAACGATGATTATACCACAATAGAAGTTGAATATTGGTAGTCAACATTGCAACTCAAAGGCTCCCGACCTCGCTAGAGGTCGAACATTTGTAGAAAACACGTCAAACATCTTCACCCAACCGACCTCGCGAGAGGTCGCATATTTGTAGAAAACACGTTCAAGATCCACACCCAACCGACCTCGCGAGAGGTCGCATATTTGTAATCAACATTAACAATACAACCCCTCCCTATGTCGTGAGCGGTCGTATCTTTGTAAATCTTTACCAGTTACATACAATTAGGTAAATGATCACCCCAAACACATACAAATCCATTAATCAATACGACCAAAATCTTTAAAATTTAAAACGCCAAAAAGCCATGCTTCGATTTATTCTAATATGCACAACCATACTGCTCTTGGGCAATGCTTGCCAAAAAGAGCAATCGCCCATTACACCTGTTATAAAAAACCCTGTAGACACAATACCCAGCCCAACAGATACCCTGAAAGATATCATTGAATTGGGAAAATGTACCTGTTTAAAAAATGATAAATTTTGGTCCCCAGAAGCCAATACAGCATATCACCCGGATCAAAAAGATGTTTTTTTGATTTCTGCAGGATTAACCGATCCTAACCTTCGTACCATTCACTTTACCGTAAGTGATATCCCTTCAAAAAAAGGGAAATACAATATAGAATATTTCAAGAGTTGGGATGCGGTCAATTTTATCCCTCAGATGGTTGTATATGCAGCCCAGGATTATGATCAATTAATCGGAACGTATAGAATTGACACCACCCGAACTGATCATTTTATCGAAGTCGTTTCGTTTGATTCCATTGCGGGTACGGTACAAGGGCGCTTTCAATTTTTCACCAAAGAAAAAAATGTAACAGGTCCTAACTCTTGGAACTTGGACCCGAAGATTAATTTAACAGAAGGGAAGTTTCACTTGAAATTGCAGTAGGGTTGTATTGCAATTGTGCGATATGTAATAAATTATAGCCTTCTCAAAAAATTGCTTTTGGGAAGGCTATTTTGTATCCGTATAGTCGATTTTCATGTTTTAATAGAAATAACAAACCGTATTTTTAACGTAAAAGACAGATATGCGACCTCTCACGAGGTTGAATATTGTTATCCATCCTTGCACATCAATAGCTCCCGACCTCGCTAGAGGTCGTATCTTTGTAACCAACCCCGCCGAGCCGCCCGCACATCAAACAACCCAAACAACAACAACCCAACCAATCCCCCCACTAAAGCCAAGCCAAATTGCAAGGGCCAGGCAAACGCCGTTTTTTCAAAAACCAACCAATCAAAGCCCAAAACAAAGGCGGTAAAGCCTAAAACCTGCAACAAACCCCTGCGACTGGCTTTAAAACCAAAGGTCCGGCTCGCCAACCAGGCCACCGCACCCGCTACAAATACATGCGTACTAAGGGTAGCAATCGCCGATCCATACGCTTGATAGATAGGCACCAAAAGCGCATTTAAGGTCAAATCAATGCCAATACCGATGATAAAATACCGGTTCATGGGCCCTAATTTTTCATGCGCCGTCAATAAAGTGCTGAAAATATACAACACACATACAGGCACAAACACCCAAATCAGGATACCCAAAATATCCGAGCGGTAAATACTCGCGCGCGCGGGCATCATCAAATGCACCAAATCGGCCCGGGCAAAAAAGACGGCCGCACTCAGGGTGATGCTGCCCGCCCAGATCAACTTAAAACTCAGGGAAACCAGGGAACGCACCTCAGTGATGCTGTTGTGCCGCAACAAGCGCGCAAACATGGGCAACAACAGGGTGGCAAACAAATACCCAAACATATTGCTCGCATCCAACAAGCGGTACGCGCCCGCATACACATCTGCGTGAACCTTGCCATCGGGTAACATACGCTCCAAAATGACCGCATCCAAGCGGGAATAGGCAAACATGAGCAGGATCACCAGCGCGTAAGGCACACTTTTACGCAATAAAAACAATACTGCGGGTTTGCCGGCCTTCCAATTCCCCGCCCAACTCGGGCGCAGTGAAAAACGCACTTTGCGACGCAACAGGCCATACACAATGAACAAAGTAAGCGTGAGCGCGATCGTTTGCGCCAGGGCGAAATATTCGATGGTGAAGGCGCTTTTAAACGGCTCTACCCATAATAAAATACTGCAAGTGCCCAGCATCAGCAATTTATCGAGGGCCGATAAGAAACTGTCGAGCTGGTAATACCCTAAGCCGGAAACATTGGAACGCAAAAAGAAAATGAGTTGCACCAGCACCTGGTTGACCAATAAAATCGTCAGCAAAGGCAACTCCGCCCTGCCGTAACCCAGGATGAAAAAAGCGGCTAAAAGCGTAAGAAAAACGTAGGCGGTGCTCAGTAATAATTTGAGTGCCAGGAAGTTGGGGAAATACTTCGGCAGCAAATGCGGGTGCTGACTGATGTTGCGGTTGTTGAAATTCTGGATGCCAAAGTCGTTCAGAATTTGAAAAACGTAGGCTAAGTTCAACAAGGCGAAATACAATCCATAATCGGACCCGACTTCGTTTTGCACGTGCAAGTCGATTCCGAATATAAAAACCGGCTTTATCAGCAGGTTGATAAAGAGCAGCAAGAAAATATTGAGCAAAAAGGCGCGATTCACGGTGCGAAGGTACTATGCGGCCGGGGTAAGTGACGCTATTTTGCCACCCTTGATTTTTAAAATACGCTGGGTGCGTCCGGCCAGCTCCATATCGTGCGTAACCAAAACCAGGGTTGTACCGGCGCTTCGGTTGAGTTCGAAGATCAAATCGACGATTCCTGCAGCGTTTTCGGCATCTAAATTACCCGTGGGTTCATCGGCAAAGAGGATTTTTGGACTGTTCGAAAATGCCCGCGCGATGCACACCCGCTGTTGTTCGCCCCCCGATAATTGGGCCGGATAGTGGCTCAAACGATCCGAAAGACCCACTTTTTCCAGCCAGGCAAGGGCCACACTTTCTGCTTTGGCATCCCCGCGCAACTCCAGGGGTACCATCACATTTTCCAAGGCCGTAAGGGTGGGGATCAATTGAAAATTTTGGAAAATAAATCCCACATATTGATTGCGAATGGCGGCACGTTGGTCTTCCGAAAGGGTATCCAGCACAATATCATTCAGCACCACACTGCCACTGCTGGCACGGTCCAATCCGGCACACAGGCCCAACAAGGTCGTTTTGCCACTGCCGGAAGGTCCAACAATGGCAAACGTATCGCCTGCCTCCAGGGAAAACGTAACATCGTCTAACACGGTGAGCATTTCGCCGTTGGCGGTGCGGTATTGTTTCGTGAGGTGCTGGATGCTGAGCATGGTTCAGTTTTATGCTTTTGTACAATATGGATTGCGGATGAAACAGCAAAAGCCGCGTTTTGATGTAAAAAAATAAGAAAAACCAGACGAATACCGGGTAATTATGGATGAGCGCGGCGTCTGTCGATTGAAATGTCAGCAGGTTTGGTAGATTTCATTTATTTATAGAGATTTGGCCTTCTTTTTAATTCAATCAGATTTACGCATTTATGGCCAAATTCAACCGCCGCGCTTTTATCCAGTCGGCTGCCCTTACGACCGCCGCGCTGGCAACTCCATCCATTTTGCAGGCTGCCGCTGAATCCGAGTACATGCAGGCACCTGTTTTAAAAGATAAACTGCGCCTGGGATTTATCGGCGTGGGTTTGCGTGGACAAGACCATGTGATGGAAGCGTTGTTGCGTCCGGACTGTGAGGTGGTGGCCATTGCCGATCCGAATGCACAAATGATCGGCGATTGCCTCAAAACCATCGAAAGTAAAGGCAAAAACAAGCCAAAAGTATATGGCAACGGCAATTTCGATTATTTAAAACTACTGGAAGACAAAAACATAGATGCCGTCGTGATTGCCTCGCCCTGGGAATGGCATACCCAACAAGCGGTGGCAGCCATGAAAGCCGGGAAATACGTGGCGCTGGAGGTTTCGGGCGGTTTTTCGCTCGATGAATGCTGGCAATTGGTCAACGTACAGGAAGAAACCGGCACCCATCTGATGTTTTTGGAAAATGTGTGTTATCGCCGCGATGTGATGGCCATTTTACAGATCGTGCGCGAAGGTTTGATGGGTGAGTTGATCCATTTGGAAGGCGGTTATGAGCATGATTTGCGGGGGGTGAAATTCAACGATGGCGTTACGCCTTATGATTCGGGGGTAGAATTTGGCGAAAAAGGCTTTTCGGAGGCCAAATGGCGCACCAAACATTCGGTTGCGCGCAACGGCGAATTATATCCTACCCATGGCATTGGTCCGGTGGCCATGTATACCAACATCAACCGGGGCAATCGTTTTACGCATTTGACTTCTATGTCGTCCAAAAGCCGGGGTTTGCACGATTATATTATGGAGCACCCAAAAGGCGGACCCAACCATCCGAATGCCAAGGTGCAGTTCAACCTGGGGGATGTGGTAACCACCCAAATCAAATGCGCCAATGGTGAAACGGTGCTGCTCACCCATGATACCAGTCTGCCCCGCCCCTACTCACTCGGGTTTCGGGTGCAGGGCTCCAAAGGCATCTGGATGGATGTGAACCGCAGCATTCATATTGAAGGAAAAACCAAGCGTCATGCCTGGGAACCGGCGCAGACCTGGCTCGATCAATACGACCACCCACTGTGGAAGCGGTATGGCAAGGAAGCCGAGGGCGCCGGACATGGCGGGATGGATTATTTTGTTTTTCAGCATTTTGTGGAGAGTGCCAAACGCAACCAGGCGCCCGAAATTGATGTTTATGATGCGGCTACCTGGCTGGCGATTACCCCGCTGTCGGAAGCATCGATTGCCACGGGAAGCATGCCGCAAAGTTTTCCAGACTTCACGCGCGGGCGCTGGACAGAACGAAAGCCTAATTTTGCATTCAATAACGAATTTTGATCATGGAAAAAAAGTATAGCAACAAAGACATCACGGTCGTTTGGAAGCCCAACGCCTGCATTCACTCGGCTCTTTGCTGGCATGGATTACTGGAAGTATTTGATCCGCGTAAAAAGCCCTGGATCAATTTGGAAGCCGCTGATACAGAACGTATTATCACCCAAATTGAAAAATGCCCATCGGGTGCTTTGTCCTGGGTAAAAAATGAAGCGGGTAAACCTGAAGTGGAGCAAGTTGACGTAGAAACCATTGTGGAAACCATTCCGAATGGTCCGCTGATGGTGTACGGCAACATTGCGGTAAAAGACGCGGCGGGCAATGAAACGCACAAAAACAAGGTGACGGCATTTTGTCGTTGTGGCGCTTCAGGGAATAAGCCGTATTGTGATGGTACGCATCAGAAGATTGGGTTTGAGGGGTAGGATGCGCATCATAAAATGATCGGAGAAGTATCACTTACAACAATCTTCATTTAGAAAAAAAATTATCCAACGCTTTCAGATCGTGTTGCAGATCATCTGTGGTAAATAAGATATCGACTCCTTGTTCTGATAGCACAGATTGGAACTCCAGGCGCGTGATGCCGGACCATCTGGCAGCCTGCGCAAGGGACATTTTTTTCTTTTTATAAAGCAAAACAGCCAAATCAATCTTCAATTCTCCAATAGAATAACCCGATTGCTCTTGAAGCACTGATTCTGGTATTTCAATAGTGATCATGGTAAGTTTTTTTTACAAAAATAGGGTGATTTGGGGTTAAAAGCAATATTCGCCCTTTTCCTGATATCTTGGATAAGGTTGGATCGAGTGCTTGATGATAGTAAAATGGCTTTTACTTGTGCCTATATTATAAAAATACTGATTTAAACATTGTCCGATCAAATAAATTTTGACCGCCAGAGGTAGTATAATAAAAACGCTCTTGGCGTCAAAAAATGCGTGGCGGGCTCGTCCCTCCCCCCGCCTCACATTTTCTCCGCCACTTGCTATTGCTCATAAGTAAAGTTGGAAGGAACTGCAGACTGACTACGGGACGAAGACCAGGCGGAAGCCTATAAAGTTGTAGCGGTTGTCGGGATTGATGTTGAAGCGGTTCGCCGTCCGGCAGCGCCCCGCGTTGCTGCTCCAACTCCCGCCGCGCAGAACACGGCCGGAAGTGCTGCTTTTTGCTCCGGCGGGAGATGAAACCACACCTTGCTTTTGGCATTCATTATAGTACCCGGCATCGTACCAGTCCCAACACCATTCGAATACATTACCGCTCATGTCATAAATGCCGATGCCGTTATCCTTTTTCGCTTTAACCGGGTGCGTTCTGCCGTTATTGTCATAAATCCGGTTCAGGTCCCAATCGCCGGAGAGCGGTTTATCGCCAGAGTTTTCCCAAAACCAGCCTGCCGTATCTAAGGTATCGCTTCCAGCAAATAGGGTTCTCGGGGCACCTACCCCGGCCCGGGCTGCTAGTTCCCACTCCGCTTCAGTAGGCAACCTGAATCCTTTAGCAGCCGCATCCAATGATACTTTCCATTTTAGAAAGTCATTTTGGACTTGGCTATCAGGGTCGCTGTTTGTGACTTTCTGTATTTCATAAGCAGGTGTTGCGCCTTGCAGCCCGTTTAGCCAATTGGCGTATTCCAGGGTCTCGTACCAATTGACGTTCACTACGGGGTGGTCGCCAAAGCGCCCCCAATAGGGCGTCCGGCTGGCCAAGCCTCTTTCCATAGCCTCACAAAACAAGGCAAACTGGTAAAAAGTGATGGGGGTGGCGGAAATCTTGTATTCAGAGAGTTGTATCTGGTGCAATTGCTCATTTGATTGATGTTTCCACTCCGCCGAATCGCTGCCCATCTCGAAAATACCATCTGTGCCCAAGGGGACAGAAATCAGTTCCGGGTAGTAGCGCTCCTGATTTTTTTGGAAAGATGGGAGTTTACGGAGCAAGGGCTCGAACTGACTTCGCGTGCTCCAACCTTCTTGTACGCATTGCCGTAAGGCCGGTTCCAGTCCGGCCTCAGGACTCAGTTGGAGCAATAACTGAGCCGCCATTCTAGCTAAGGCTGGTCTTCTTCCTCCTTCAGCAAAAAAGAATAACAATTCTGAAATAGGTTCAATCAATTCTCGCTTTTTAACACCATGATCCACATCAATCTCTACTGCCACTTGCATTTTTTCGAGGGCTTTATCATGATCCAAATTATAAATCATCGAAATACCCAGTCCAGAAAATGACTCGAATATTGATTTATTTTTTTCGCGAAGTTCTTCGAGTGCTCTGGTTGCCTTGTCCGCCAATGCTTTCTCTTTTTCCGCCTGTTGCATAGCCGCCTCTAATTGCTCATCCTTTTCCCGCTGAATACGCAACTCTTCCGCATGTAAATAAGTTTCGCTTTCCTTTATCCGCCGCTCCAACTCCGGCGGGTATGCCTTGTACTGCTGGTAGGGACGGATGTAGTCCAGGTCTTCCCTCGAAAAGAGCCCCTTCCGCTCCTCATACACATTATATATATCTGCCGCTTTTGCCCGCAGCTGCATTTCTTTGGTCAGGTTTTGCCCCACTACCAAGGCCAGCACGTCGTGGCTGATTTCGTATTGCGTCTGCTCACCCGATTTAATGGTGCGCAGGATGCGGCGCTGCTCCAAATCGCGGAGCAGCTTGGAGAGCGGTTTTTTCAGAACGACATCCTTAGAATCTAGATCTTTTTGCAGCGCTTCTACGCTCATTTGAAGTTTGGTATGCCGATCCGAAATCATGGCGGCTAAAGCTTCTAAGGGTGCCTTTTCGCCATAGATTGGGTCTAGTTCGTCGAGCTGTTTGTTGAGGAAACTGTCTAACACCCCGGCGAGGTCGTCCTTGTCCTTGATTAGGCCCTCCCGGAGCATAGGAAGTGCATCGTTCTTTTTTTCATCGGAGGCCCTGTCCCACAATTCGCTCAAAAACACCTGCACGTGGGCCAGTTCGATTTCACGGCTCAAATCAGGCAATTTGCTGAGGATACTTTCAGCCAGTTGCGCACTGTCTTCTACGCGGAAATACGAGCGGTAGTGCGCCGCGTCCAGCGTTTCGCGGATCACTTCCTTCACGTTTTCCTTCCGCATTTTTTCAAGGCGGAAGCGGTGCTGGAAAATACTGGGGCATAGGGGCTCAAATTCCGACAGGTGGCCAATGAATTCTTCCCGCATGATGAGCATCACCCGACAGGGCACTTTGTAGCGGATGAGTTGGTTGAGTCGGGTAAAAAAGCCCCGTTTTTCGGCATCGCTGCCGGAAATGAGCAGTTCCTCAAACTGGTCGAACAAGAGGTACACTGGCTGGTACCGTTCCGAAAACAAACGCTCTATCGCTTGCCCGAAATCGGTTTCCGGGTCGAGCGGCAGTTTGGTTTCCGGGTCGAGGTCCATTTTTTCTCGTAAAGCCTTGTTAATTTCGCTGAATACGGAAACTGCGATGTCAGCGCCTCGTCGGATGGTCAGGGCAAACCAGTCCGCATCGGAGAACTGGTTGCGCAATCCGCACTCCACGAGGCTGGTTTTCCCGGCACCTGAGGGTCCGTACACCAACAGGTGCTTCACGCCGCTGAGGGCCTGGTACAAGTCGTTGGTTTCCTTTTCCCGGCCGAAGAAAATATCGTTGTCTTCCTGCTTATAAGAATCCAGGAACTTGAAGGGAGCAGTAAGCTGGCTCATCGGGACGCGGATTTAAAGGGTTTAAACACCTGTTCCAGTTGCTCGAATAATTCATCGAGCCGAGGCTGCTGAATATTCTGGTTTTTTACCGGGAGTCGCTTGTTGGAGGGGATGGGACGGCCTTCGTATTCCAGTTCATTTTTGTATTGTGCAAAAAGGTATTGCCGCCCGCCTCTTTCTTGTCCGATGTAATAAAAAATCTCCGGTGTTTGGGTCGATTTTTCTGCAAATACGCTTTGATCTACAATTAGGGGCGAAAGCGAAATATAAACGCCGGAGTCCTGGATGTTTTCGAGGCAGTCCGACATGTTATTGCCCCGGAAAAGCAGCACACTTTGGTTGTAGGTGAACATGCCTTCGATAGAGTGGGCGCTGTAATCTTCGCCTTCGGTCAGGGCTTCTGCGTACATACCGTGCAATTCGCCGTAGAGGTGTATAAAATTTTTGGCCGTACCAAGGCGGTAATTCAAACTGATGTCTTTGATAGAAACGAGGCGGTATTTGGCCAAAAAGGCCAGTTTGCGCAGCCAATACACCAGACCAGTCAGGTATTCGTCCAGCAGTTGTTCGAGGGCTTCTCCTTCTGGTTGTTTGTTTTCCAACAACAGATTACGGTGTTTTTCCAGGAAAAGGGCTGTACCGTACAAATCGCTGCCGGTATCGGTTAGTTCTGCCACAAAGTCATTGATTTCTGGCATAAAAGCGGATGCTTTAGGTAGCAAGTCGGTCGAAAGCAGCAACAGGTTGAGGTAATCATAGCGGGGCTGGCTGGTAGCATCCATTTGAATAAATCCGGCAATGGCCTCATTTTGCGCATATTCCTGGCGTTGAAACACCTGGGCCACCTGGATATAGCACAAATAACGCAGGGTACTTTGATAAGCCTCGGCCATAAAAGCCAGTCGACGGAGGCTGCGTTCCTGCCCGGCCGGGGTCCCCATTTTTTGTAAAAACGCCTCAATGAGCCAGCCATAGTGTTGGAAAATGGCCCAGGGCTTGGCACCCACCACTACGCCTTGTTTCAAGAGCTCCTGCCGCAGACTTTGCACCCAGCGGTTTTCGTCGGTGACCAGGTTTTGGGCCAAATCCTCCGGGAGCGCATTGCTATGTTTCGATTGTCCGACAATAAACTCAAAATTGGCATTGGTGATAGCACCGATATTATAAATCTTTTCTGCAGTTTGGATGCTTTGGGTCTGTTGTTTTTCCAACAGGGCTTGCAAGGCTTCCAATTTGCGGAGGATTTCCTGTGTTTCGCCGTTGACGGTTACCGTTATGATACTGTCGCTGACATCTTGGATGACAATTTTATCGCCAATATGCACATCGCCACCGGCTTTAATATCGCCGGTAACCACATTTTTACTATTTACGATGGAAATAGCCTGCTCCAATTCTGTCCGAAGGGCAGCAACTGCCGGGTTTGGGGAGGTTTCCGAGGTATTCTCCTCTATTTCCCGCAGCAGCTCCAGCAATCCATTTCGGATCTGATTCTGCTCCATATCCGCCTCGGTTTTGCTGACCGTTCCAAGTCGAATTTGCTTTCTAATATCGTGAAAACGACCAGATTGCAACAAAACTTCATCCAGTTTTGGGCTATTCTCAAGCAGTACCCGAAACTTTTCGAGTGCAGCAGGTAATTCGTTTTGGGCTATGAGATCGCGAATTAAAATAAAGAAGGGTTTATCTGATTCCATATTGTATTGTTTTTATACGGGATAAAAGTAGAAATATTAATAAAAACAGAGATAACAATATGTCTTCAGTACGCTACAAAACTACAAAACCATCATTTCCCCAACTTCTTAAACTGCAACGCTGCACTGTTAATACAATACCGCTTGCCCGTAGGTTCCGGCCCGTCGTTAAAAACATGTCCTAAATGCGCGTCGCAACGGCTGCAGGTTACTTCATCGCGGGTGGTGCCGTGGCTACTATCAGTACCTACCGTAATGTTACTGGCCTTGTAAGGTTTGTAAAAACTTGGCCAGCCAGTACCCGAGTCGAATTTGGTGGCAGAAGAAAACAGTTCCAGTTTGCAGCAGATGCAACGGTATATGCCTTTGGCGTGGTTGTCCCAATATTCGTTTTCGAAGGGCGTTTCCGTACCTTTTTCGCGGGTTACCTGGTATTGTTCGGGGGTAAGTTGTTTTTTCCAGGCAGCCTCGGTTTTTGCCACCTTGGTTATTTTGGCATTCGATTGTGCCGGTAGGGAAATGGCCATAAACAGGCAGCAAAGCAATAGTATGTTTTTCATTTTCAGCAAGTTAAACCAGGATTTAAGTGGATTTGAAGGATGGATGGATAAAATATTGATTTTCAAAGATTAGAATCGAGTCACTTTCATAAACATTTAGCGTTGGCTATTTGCGGATTTAAAAAAGGAGGAGCATACAGCTCCTCCAGGTATTTAATTGGGCAGGTAAATCGGGGCAAGGAAACACGGTTTCTTTTACATTTTTGGCAATAAAACCGCATCAATCGAGTGAATTACACCATTTGACTGATACACATCGTAAGTAGTGATGTTGGCCGTATTACCGTTTTCGTCTTTCACCACGATGTTGCGTGCGCCATTCATCATGAAGGTCAGGGTACCACCGCTTACGGTTTTCAAGGTTTTAACACCTTTTTTCAACATCGCAGCAATCGCTTTGAAGTCGTATTTACCGGATACCACGTGGTAAGTCAATACTTTTGTAAGGGTTGCTTTGCTTTCTGGTTTCAGCAGGGTTTCAACAGTGCCCGCTGGAAGATTTTCAAAAGCATCATTTACCGGTGCAAAAACCGTAAACGGACCTTTTCCTTGCAGCGTTTCTACCAATCCAGCCGCTTTTACCGCAGCCACGAGGGTAGTATGTGCTTTAGAATTTACCGCATTTTCAATAATGTTTTTCTTTGGGAACATTGCTTCGCCACCTACCATTACAGTACTGCCAGAAGTTTGAGATTGAGCAGTGATTGCAGTAAATACGATTGCCAGAACCAAACCAGCGTTTTTCAGGAACATTTTCATTGTGTGTAAATTGTTTGTGTTGAATAATAATCGTTAGAACACAAACATATACGGGCAAAGCATCGGGTTTGGATTTTTTACAAAGCAAAGTTTTTCAATTCTTCTTTTAGGAAAGTGCTTAAGCCACTTACCCGAACACCCTGGCTACGGTCCCAGGCCTCGCCTTCGGGCAAAATAATATATTGAAAATCAGGCTTTAAATCTTCGACAGCGGAATAAAATCCTCTAGAGGGGACGGGGTTTACGCTGTATTTAATTTCAATCAAGGCCAATTTCCCTTGAGGGGTTTTGATCACCAAATCTACTTCTGCGCCTGTTTGGGTGCGAAAAAAGGTGAATTCATACGATTTCCCCAAAGCCCGAATGATTTCCTCGATGACATAACCTTCCCAAGATGCTCCTAACCACGCACTTCCCTGCAATTGATCCAAAGTAGACACGCCTAATAAGCGGTGCAACAGGCCACTGTCACGCAAGTAAATTTTGGGTGAACGAACGAGCCTTTTACTCAAATTGGCATGAAAAGGCTGCAAACGCCGCAATAAGAAACTGCCTTCCAAAATATCGAGGTACTTTTTTACGGTGTTGGTACTGATGCCGAGCGATTTAGAGATTCCTTCTACATTCAAGAGGGTTCCATGCAGGGAAGCGAGCATTTTCAAGAGTCGATCCATGGCAGGGATGGTGATGTCGAACCCCATTCGACGCAGATCGCGCTGCAGAAATGTTTCGATAAAATTTCCCAACCATAATTCCGTCATGCGATCATTGGGCGCAAACAAGGCATCTGGAAACCCGCCCCTGAACCAATGTTCAGGTTGCGATTTTACGTTTATTATTTCTGACAAGGAAAAAGGGGTAAGCTCAAAATATGCAATTCTGCCCGCCAATGTTTCGGTGCTGCCGCGTATGATATCTGGTGAAGCAGAGCCCGTTAATATAAACCGAGCCGGTTTTCGATCCTGATCTACCAACCATCGGAGCAAAGGCAAAAGTTTGGGCAGGTTTTGCACTTCATCAATGATTACGCATTTATCCAAGTGCTGCTGAAGATACAACTCGGGTTCCGACAGTTTTTGCAAATCCGTGTCCCTTTCCAAATCAAGAAACAGGGTTGGCTTCGCAATTTGCTGCTGAATAAGCTTGGCAAGGGTCGTTTTCCCCACCTGCCTTGGACCAATGATGCCAACGACCGGGAAAAAAGTGAGCGCTTCTTCTATTTGATGGGTAATGCTCCGTGCTATCATAGCACAAAAATAGGATTTAACCTTGAAAATCCATCAACGCGTTGACGGATTTTCAAGGTTAAATCAAATCTAAGCCATTTTTTCTTTTAAATATTGCCCGGTAAAACTTTCCTGCACCAGTGTCAAACCCTCCGGCGTACCTTCATATACTAGGTTTCCGCCGCGTTTTCCGGCTTCCGGTCCTAGGTCAATCACCCAGTCGGCCGATTTGATTACTTCCAGGTTGTGTTCTACAATAAGCACCGAATGGCCTTTTTCAACCAGGGCGTTGATGGCTTTGAGCAATTTGGCAATATCATGGAAATGCAAACCCGTGGTCGGCTCATCGAATATGAAGAAAATATGGCCATGCGAATTTTCCCGAATCAGGAAAGAGGCCAATTTCACCCGTTGCGCCTCGCCGCCCGATAAAGTGCTGCTGGATTGACCCAATTGCACATAACCCAATCCTACTTCAAATAAGGGTTGAATCCGCTGAATGATTTCTTTATTGCCGGCAAAAAAAGTGAGCGCCTCTTCAATGCTGAGTTGCAGCACATCGAAAATACTTTTGCCCTTGTATTCCACTTCCAGCACTTCACTTTTAAAACGGCGGCCCTTGCATTCCTCACATTCCAGGTGTACATCGGCCAAAAACTGCATTTCAATAATTTGCTCACCCTCGCCTTTGCAGGTTTCACAACGCCCGCCTTCTACGTTAAAACTGAAGTGTTTGGGCTGAAATCCGCGTATTTTGGACAATTGTTGGGAAGCAAACAGGTCGCGGATATAATCGTACGCCTTCACATACGTAACCGGATTGGAGCGACTACTCTTGCCGATGGGGCTTTGGTTGATAAATTCTACCTGGGTAATTTGTTGCACCGGACCTTCAATACCATCAAATAAGCCTGTGACTTTATTGGTGTTATCCGGCAAATGCTGCATCAGGGCCGGATAAATGATATCACGCACCAAAGTGGTTTTACCAGAACCCGACACCCCGCTCACCACACTCAGGCAATGCAGGGGAATGCGGACGTCAATATTTTTCAAATTATGCTGCCGCGCGCCTTTTACCGTCAAGAACACAGGCGTATTGCGGCGTTGGACGGGCGTTTCAATCGTCATTTTGCCTGTCATGTACTGCGCAGTCAAACTTTCGGGTGCGGCTTTGGCAATGTCTTTATAATCGCCCGCAAACACCACATATCCACCGTTGATACCTGCTTCCGGACCCATATCTACCAGATAATCAGCGTTTTCGATGACCGATTCTTCGTGTTCTACCACTACGACTGTATTTCCCAGGTCGCGCAAGGTTTTTAATACATCCACCAAACGACCGGTATCGCGTGGGTGCAGGCCCACGGAAGGTTCGTCGAGCAGGTACATAGAGGCCGTTAAATTGGAACCGAGGGTACGGGTCAGGTGGATGCGCTGGGTTTCGCCCCCGGAAAGCGTGTTGGAAATGCGATCGAGGCTGAGGTAGCCCAGGCCCAGATCGGTCATAAACCGCAAGCGATTGTTGATTTCTAATAAAAGGCGCTTTCCAACTTGTTGTTCGTGCTGGGTCAGTTCCAATTGCTGGAAATACGCCTGCACTTCATCAATGGGAATGCCCGTGAGTTCGGACATGTTTTTACCCCCGATTTTTACACAAAGGGCTTCCGGGCGCAAACGACCACCATCGCAAGTGGGGCAAACGGTGCGCCCCCGGTAACGTGCCAGCGTTACCCGATTTTGAATTTTATAGGTTTTGCTTTCTAATTCTTTAAAAAAGGCATCAATTCCGTAAAAATATTCATTGCCTTTCCACAAAAGTTGCTGTTCGGCTTTGCTCAGTGACTCGTACGGCGTGTGTACCGGGAAATTGAATTTGTGGGCATTTTGCACCAGCGGTTCCAGCCATTCGCCCCATTTTTCGCCCTTCCACACTGCCACGGCGCCATCATACACGGATTTAGATTTATCCGGAATTACTTTGTCGCGGTCGATGCCCAAAATACGGCCGTACCCTTCGCATTGTGGACAAGCGCCATACGGATTATTGTAATTGAACAATTGTGGCGTGGGTTCCGGGAATTCGATGCCATCCAATTCGAAGCGGTTGTTAAAATCGGTGCGACGCTCCCCGGGCAATTGCACTGAACATTCGCCTTCGCTTTCGGCCACGGCGGTATACACCGAATCCGCAAGCCGCATCCAGGCGCTGTCATCGTCGTCGTGCTTTACCACAAAGCGGTCGATGAGCACAAAAAGACCCTTTTCTCTAAAGGTGTAAGCAGGTTCTTTGATATCGAGCGCAGTACCTTCCAGCACATCCTCCATGCGCAGGGTTTCTTCGCCGAGTTGCAGGCGCGAATAGCCTTTTTGCAACAAAAGGTTTATTTCTTGTTCGAGCGAGCGCTCCTTGTAGCGTTTGGGGAAAGGGGTAAGAATCAGACCGCGTTTGCCATCGGGCAAACCTTTGATATAATCGATCACATCCGTTACTTCGTGTTTTTTTACCACATTTCCGCTGATGGGCGAGTAGAATTTGCCGACGCGAGCAAACAACAGGCGCAGAAACTCATAAATTTCGGTCATACTCCCCACCGTAGAGCGGGTATTGCCGGTGGTAACGCGTTGTTCGATGGCAATGGCCGGACAAATACCCCGAATATAGTCCACATCCGGTTTTTTCATACGGCCCAGGAATTGTCGGGCGTAACTGGAAAGGCTTTCTACATACCGGCGTTGCCCTTCTGCATAGAGGGTATCCATCGTAATCGAAGACTTTCCGGAGCCGGAAACGCCGGTTACCACGATCAATTTGTTCTTGGGAATCGTTAAATCAACATTCCGCAAATTATTGGTGCGCGCACCTTTGATCGTAATGGAATTGCGATCAAAGATTTCGTCTTGTTCGGCAGGAAGGGTCGGCGTATCGTTTTTTACTGGTGTCATGGACGAAAAAGGATGTGCCGCAAAATTGCGGAATTTTGGCGTTTAAAAAAAATTGTTTTAAAAAGAATGTAAAATTAGCCGTTGCAGCCAACTTCCAACAATCCCCAGAAAACAGCAAGCCAAAGCAAACCTTTGATCAAAAAAAACATAAATCCGGCTACTCCAAAACGGCGAAACCAAGTTTTCCAATCTTTTTTTTCCATGTTCAGATGCGGTTTTGCCGGGTTCAGCGGTGTAACAGTACAATTTTATGTTTCAAAGGTTAATTTTGCAAATGGCAAACGCGGCGCATTTTTTTTGCATACAAATGCATCGCTGCGTGTACATTTATCTTCCGAGCTGGGAAGACGGGCAAATCCTGGTGCTTAAACAATTTATATTCCAATCGGTTGAATACAAAACGATATTTGTCTTGCAATCTGTTTTCCAAGAAAATCACCTGCCAGGCATCGTTCTGTTCATGTTACAACTTTTTACACCAACATTTTACGTTCATATCACATGAAAAAAATCGCATTTGTACTGCTTGTTTTAGCAATTTTTGCCGCTGTTTTTACCTTTGATGCCTGCTACTACGACAATGAGGAAGTATTGTACGGGGCTACGGGCACCTGCGACACGGTCGGAGTTAAATACAGCACCTACGTTTCCAAATTGGTATCGGATAATTGCCTGAGCTGCCACATTGCGGGCGGAACCCAGGAAACCAGCCCTTTTGATGGCTACACCAATTTAACGGTGTATGTATCAAGTGGTAAATTTTTGGAACGCATCAACGATATCGGCAGCCCAATGCCGCCTTCCGGACTGCTGCCGTCTTGCGACCGCCAAAAAATTGAGGCCTGGATCAAAGCGGGTGCTGCCAATAACTAATTCACTGATTCACAAGAAAACACCATGAAAAAAATTCTGATCGCCCTAGCTGTCCTGCTCGTTGTTGGCGCTTCAACTGGCTATTACCTGTGGAACAAACCCCACGAAAACATGGAGCGCGCGAAAGCAGATGTGACCCTGCAGGCCGCCCAATTATTTGCCGAATACAATACCGATCAAGCCGCTGCAGATGCCAAATATTTGGATAAAACAGTGGCCGTACAAGGTGTTGTCAAAGAAGTTAACAAGGACGAGGGTAGTGTGAAAATCCTGCTCGAAACGGGCAGCGACTTCAATGTGCTGTGTACCCTCGATGAATTGAGCCAACATGCACGGACCGATTTCCCGATTGGCGAAAAAGTCACCTTTAAAGGCAAATGCACCGGCTTCAACCTGGATGTACAGCTGGAGCGCTGCGTTGAAGTAAAATAAACAACAATAACACACGAATCACAGTGTAAATCAATTACCTATGAAGTTTTTGTACCTTTTTCTTGCACTTTTGGCGTTGCCATACACGCAACTGTGCGCGCAAAATGAGCCCGATTTGCTTTCGCTGCTCGGCAAAGATGAAACCACTGACTATGCAACAGCCAGTTTCAAAACAACCCGCGTGATCAACGGGCATTCCATTGAAAACACGGCGGCCGGCGTATTGGATATCAAAATTTCGCACCGTTTTAGTCCGGTACGCAATGGTATTTATGATATGTTTGGTTTGGATGGGGCCACCATTCGCATCGGGGCCGACTATGGTATCACCAACCGCTTGATGATTGGTTTTGGCCGTAACAGCTTGGAAAAAATGCTGGATGGTTTTATCAAATACAAAATTTTGCGCCAGTGTACAGGCCAAAAAAATATTCCGGTTACGCTGATTTATGTAGTTGATGCACAAATGCGTACGCAGAAATTTGCGGATGATACCCGCCAAAACTATTTCAGTTCGCGCCTTTATTACTCTCACCAGATCCTGATTGGCCGCAAATTCAGCGAAGGCTTTTCGCTGCAATTAATGCCAACGCTTATCCACCGAAATATAGTTGAGACGAAAGCAGATAAAAATGATATATTTGCGATCGGTGCTGCGGGTCGACTAAAATTGACCAAACGCCTGGCTTTAACCGCCGAATATTACTACGTACCTACCGGCCAAATCGTATCACAACCTTATGCCAATTCTTTGAGCCTGGGTTTTGATATCGAAACAGGAGGGCACGTTTTCCAGTTCCACTTTAGCAATTCACGGGATATGACTTACAAGGGTTTTATCACCGAAACCAGCGAAGATTGGTTCTTTAAAAATTCAACGACCGGCAAATTGATGGGTGGTATGCGTTTCGGATTCAATATTTCCCGCGTATTTACCCTTCGAAAGCCGCGTATTCCTGCTGAATAATCCCGTATTTTTATAATCCCGCCTTTATGGTATCATTGTATACCGTCAAACTACGTTCCAACTCCACGAACGCTGGTTCCAGCCAATGGAGCCTACATGGTTCAGCATCCGGTAAAGCGATCCTTACTTTGCCGGATGTATTTTTTTTATCCTGTTGCATCAATTCCCATAATGCAGGAAATGCCTCAGCTGTAATGGCGCGATAGGGGAAAAAACGGCGCAATAATTTGGCCAATGCCGTACGCGGCAGGCGGGTAGAAGCCGGGGCTAATTCCGCTTCGCAAAACATCCCAATCGCAATGGCTTCCCCATGCGTCAATGGCGTATCCGTTGTTAAAAAATAACTTTCGATGGCATGCCCAATGGTATGTCCAAAATTGAGCACCGCCCGCAGGTCCTTTTCAAACGGGTCTAATTCCACCACTTTTACTTTTACCGCAATCGACGCTTTGAGCAAACCAGGCCAATGCACTGCGCGCAAATCGGTCAACGGCTGCAACTGATCCCATAATGCCGCATCCCCAATGATCGCATGTTTGATTACCTCCGCAAAACCGCTGCGTAACTCGCGCTCCGACAAGGTGTTAAAAAATATCGGATCGGCGAAAACCGCAACCGGGTCGCCAAACAACCCGATTGCGTTTTTGATACCGTTAAAATCAATGCCCAACTTTCCACCGACCGATGCATCGGTCATAGACAATAAAGTGGTAGGTATTTGTACGAAATCGACCCCACGCTTGTACGTGGCCGCGCAAAATCCGCCCATATCGCCCACTACCCCACCGCCCAGGTTGATTACCAACGCTTTCCGATCCAGGCCCGCCGCCAACATGTCCTGCCAAATATGCGCACAGGTATGCATGTTTTTAAAATGTTCGCCTGCCGGAATGGTTGAACCCGGTACATCTGGAGACAATCCGGTTTCTTGCAAAAAAACAGGCAAACAATGCTTGCGGGTCTCCGCGTCGGCAATCAAAAACACCTGGGTGTATCCTGTCGACTCAAACCAGGCTGGAAATGTTTGGGCAAGTGGCCCCACCCAGATGGGATAATTCGGTAGTTGAAAAGTTGGTTTCATACTGCAATTATGGTTTGCCTTTTTTGTCAAAATAACCTGCTTTCACGGCAATGATTTTGCTGTAATCGAGGTATTTTTTCATGGCAGCATTCACCTGGGTGGTGCTGAGGTTCTGTACGTTGTCTTCAATTTTCTTGTCGAAAGAGAAATCGCGGCCATAAAACAGGTAACTGCTCAAGGTGCTGGCCAAGGTTGCATCGGAAGTGCGGTTCACTTTGCGTGATTTTAACCAGCCTGATTTTGCAGCCTCTAATTCTTCGGCGGTAAAGCCTTCTTTGCTTACCCGCTCAATTTCTTCTTTAAACGCGGTTTCCAATTTTGCCAGGTTATCGGGATTGTAGATCATATAGGCCGAAAAATCAGCGTCTTTGTCTAACGGACTGGCGCTAAAACTGCCCCGAACCGTGTAACTCAACCCTTCTTTCTGACGAATGCGCACGGCTAAACGGCTATTCAAAAAGCCGCCACCCAACATGTACCCACCAATAGTCACTGCCGGATATTCGGGATCGTCGTTGCGCATCGCAAAACCGTAACCCGCCACATACACGGCGTTGGATTTATCGGGCGTGTTGATCATTTCCGTTTTAGGGGTTACGGGGGTATAATCTTCGATCAGGCGCTCATATTTTGCCGGACTTTTCCAGCCGCCAAACGCATCTGCGAGGGATTTTTCAATTACTTTTTGGTCAAAATCACCTACCACCGCGCCTGTAGAGGCCGCGTTACCGCCATAAAATTTCTTGTAAAAATCTTTCACGTCTTCCAAAGTCAGCGCTTTTACCATGGCAATTTGCTCTTCAATGGTTGGGATATAGCGGATGTCATCTTTAGTATAAGTAGGATTGCTCACGCGGTCATACAGGTTGCGTGCCAGCGACTCTGGATCTGATTTTTGTTCATCCAAACTGGCAAGTTCCTCTGTTTTCAATTTCTCAAACTCTGCGGCTGGAAATGTTGGTTTGCGCAACATATCGCCCGCCAATTTGATCACTTCTGGCAAATGCTGGCGTTCTGTCTCCACCGTTACAAATAAATTCTGCTCCACACCATATATAAACACGCGTGCTTTCAATTTGTCCAGCGCCTCTTTAATTTGCTGACGGTCTTTGCCTTCCATGCCTTTATCCATCATTTGGGCAACATAGGTAGAAGCCATGGATTTTCCTTTCAGCGCATCGGGGGTGCCCATGCGGAAGGTAAAGGTTGCATTGACTGCATCGCCCCGGTTTTCTTTGGATAAGAGGGCATATTGCATGCCATTGGCCAATTTGCCGCGTGTCGTCCGTTTTTCAATTACTTCTGGCGTTGGGTCAAAATCTTCCCCTTGTGCAATCGGCGCGCGGCCTTTGTAATCTTTCAAAATTTCGGATGCATTGGGTGCTGCTGGAATATCAGCACGATCTGCATTTTTATCCGGGATAAAATAGCCCAGGGTACGGTTGGATGGTTTGAAATACTTGTTGGCCACGGTCAATACGTCTTCCGGGGTCACTTTTTCAATGCGGTCGCGGTACAGGAATACCAAACGCCAATCACCTACTCCTATATAATTGCTCAAAGACAAACCAACCCGGTCGCTCTGCTTGAAGAACATTTCCTGGTTTTTCAGGATCCGCGCTTTTGCCTTTTCCACTTCATCGGCGGTTGGGGGTGCCTTTTTAAGGCCGTCTAATATATCCAATAGGATCATGCGTGCACTATCGAGCGAGCCACCTTCATTAACTTGTGCCAGGAAATAGGTCCAACCTGCTTCTGCGTTGCCATTGGCAGCACCGCCTACTGAAACGGCTTTTTTAGTTTCTACCAGGGCTTTGTACAAACGGCCAGAAGGCTCGTCGGTCAGCATATTGGCCAACACCGACAAAGCAGGGTAATCAGGATGTGCGCCCGGTGCCCCACGGAAAAAAGTAGCAAATACCTGCACATCACCGGCGCGGCGCAAGGTTACGGTACGCTCGCCATCCTGAATCGGTTCTTCGGTGTAAGTTGGCACCAATTTGCGCTCCGGACGCGGAATTTTGCCAAAATATTCTTGCACCAGATCCAGCGTTTTTTGCGGATCTAATTTTCCGGCAACCAACAGCACGGCATTATCGGGCTGATAATATTTATGGTAATAAGCCTGCAAACGCTCAATCGGCGCTTTTTCAATATCCGATTTTTCACCAATGGTTGTGTGGCCGTAATTATGAAAGTTGTACACCGAAGCCAAAATCCGCTTGAATAACACACCACCTGGATTGTTTTCGCCTGATTCGTATTCGCTGCGCACCACCGAAAACTCACTTTCGAGGTCTTTCCGTGCAATGTAAGAATTAATCATCCGGTCACTTTCCAGATCTAAAGCCCACCGCAAGTTGTCTTCTGTTGCATCGAACGTTTCGAAGTAGTTGGTACGATCAAAAGAAGTAGTACCGTTCGGGCGCGCGCCATGCGAAGAAAGTTCGGATGGAATATTCGGGTGCTTGGGCGTGCCTTTAAAAACCAAGTGTTCCAGCAAGTGCGCCATGCCCGTTTCGCCGTAATCTTCGTGGCGAGAGCCTACTTTGTACGTGATATTTACGGTAATAATCGGTTTCGACTGGTCCGGAAACAGCAATAAGTGTAGGCCATTATCGAAACTGTATTCCGTGATGCCTTCCACTTCGGTGATTTTCTGAACACCCGTGGGCAAACGCAGGGCCGCATTTTGCGCCGAAACCGGAGCTAGCCAGGCGAACTGGGCAAAAACCAATAAAAGCAACGTTAAGCGTGGATTTTTCATAATATTTAGTTTTGGTTTACAAATTCTTGTTCGTCCGGCGATGTTAGGGCTTTTCAGGAAAAATTTAACTTAAAATATACAATTCATCCTGTTTTGGACAAAAAGAGCAAAAAACTTGAGAGATTTAAATGGTTCCGCGGAGAAGCTCAGAGGGACGGAGTTGCATAGAGTTTTTTCTCCGTGTAACTCCGTCCCTCTGAGCTTCTCCGCGGAACCCCTTTTTTTAAGAAATCTCAATTCTAAATCCGAACTTTGCCCCCAAATCAAATTCAACACACCACCACAGCGCATGTCCCTGATCAAATACAATAAAAAAGGCTTCAAAAAAGAAACCCTCCTGCACCTGTATGAGCAATTGGTAAAACCCCGGCTCATTGAAGAAAAAATGCTCAACCTGCTGCGCCAGGGCAAAATATCCAAGTGGTTTAGCGGCATCGGCCAGGAAGCAATCGCCGTAGGTGCTGCAACGGCCTTGTTGCCAGATGAAGTCATTTTCACCATGCACCGCAATTTGGGCGTATTCACCGCCCGCGATATGCCCCTCGACCGCCTGTTTTGCCAATGGCAAGGCAAACACCTCGGTTATACCAAAGCCCGCGACCGTTCTTTCCACTTTGGCGCAATGGAACACCATATTGTAGGCATGATTTCCCACCTAGGACCTCAACTTTCCCTGGCTGCCGGTGTAGCCATGGCGCACAAACTCAAACAAGAAGGCCGCGTTTCGCTCGCATTTACCGGCGAGGGCGCTACCAGTCAGGGCGAATTCCACGAAGCGCTCAATGTAGCTTCCGTGTGGAAACTACCCGTCATTTTTGTCATTGAAAATAACGGTTACGGCCTCTCAACGCTGCCCAGCGAACAATATGCCTGCAAAGATTTGGTCGATCGCGCACTAGGTTATGGTATGCGCGGTGCCAAAATTGATGGCAACAACATCCTGGAAGTATATTCCACCCTGCAAAAAGTGGCCGCCGAACTCCGCGAAAACCCCGAACCGTTCCTGCTAGAATGCGTCACCTTTCGCATGCGCGGGCACGAGGAAGCCAGTGGCACCAAGTATGTCCCCCAGGAAATGATGGATGAATGGGCGAAAAAGGACCCACTCGATAATTTTGAAAAATGGCTGCTTAAAGAAGGTATCCTGACTGAAGCATATGCCGAAAACCTGCGTAAAACATACAAACAAACGGTGCAGGATGCCGTGGATGTCATGTTTAATGAGCCCGAACCAATTCCCAATACCGAGGAAGAATTAGCCGACGTGTATGCGCCTTTTCACAATACTGCCATACAACCCACGGGTGCGGATCGCGATTTGCGTTTTATCGATGGTATCTCCGAAGGTTTGCGCGAGGCCATGCAACGTCATCCATCACTGGTGCTCATGGGGCAGGATATTGCCGATTACGGTGGCGTTTTCAAAATTACCCAGGGGTTTGTGGATCTGTTTGGCAAGGACCGCGTGCGCAACACGCCCTTATGCGAAAGCGCGATCGTGGGAATCAGCCTCGGATTGAGCCTGAAAGGCATGAAAAGTATGGTGGAAATGCAGTTTGCCGATTTTGTGACCTGCGGATTCAACCAAATTGTGAATAATTTAGCCAAATTACACTGGCGTTGGGGGCAAGCGGCCGATGTGGTCGTACGCATGCCCACGGGCGGGGGCACGGGTGCGGGACCCTTTCACTCCCAAAGCAATGAAGCCTGGTTTACCCATGTTCCTGGACTGAAAGTGGTATATCCAAGCACGCCGTACGATGCTAAAGGTTTGTTGTTGGCGGCATTTGAAGATCCCAATCCGGTGATGTATTTTGAGCACAAAGGAATGTATCGTTCAGAAAGCGGCCCAATTCCCGATGGTTTTTATACGGTTGAAATCGGGAAAGCCCGCAAAGTGCGCGACGGCCAACAACTGAGCATCCTGACCTACGGACTGGGTTGTCGCTGGGCAGAAAAAGTAGCCGATGAAATGCAATTAGATGCCGATATTATTGACCTGCGTTCGTTGGTACCGCTTGATTATGAAGCCATTACCACCACGGTAAAAAAGACCAACCGTGTATTGATTTTACATGAAGACACCCTTTTTGGCGGTATTGGTGGCGAAATTGCAGCCTGGATTACCGAAAACTTGTTTGAACATTTGGATGCTCCGGTAATGCGGGCAGCCAGTTTGGACACGCCGGTTCCGTTTGCAGTTCCGTTGGAGCAGAATTTTTTCCCGGTGGAGCGGATGAAACAAACAATTGAAAAACTGTTGGCGTATTAGGTGACTAGCCCAACCATGGGATACCCGCCTGAAAAGCCCTGTTAATTCAATCGATCATGAACGGTGAATAAAGGTTTGCCTTGTGGCATGAAAGTTACAAGCCCTGCCCTACCTTTGCTCCAAATCATCCAAACATGAAACCGTTTATATTCCTTTTATCTGTTGCTTTCCTGACATTGGCTGCCTGCTCCTCCCCAAAAACCATTACAGGCGAGGTCAATTTTGTAGCAAGTCCCGAAGTAGGTACCCTCCAACTCAGCGCTGCAGGCTATGGTCGCACCAAAAAAGAAGCGATCGAAAATGCCGAACGCAATGCTTTTTATAACCTGCTCTTTAAAGGCATTCCCGGTTCGCAATACAACCTTCCCTTGGTGCCCGATGCTGCCACAGCGCAAAAAACCCATAAAAAGTATTTTACCCAACTATTAGAAGACGGTCGTTACAAACAATTTATGATGGGCTCCGACCTTCAAACAGGCTTTGCGCCCATTCGAAGGGGCTCTGAAAACGCCAAAAACTTGGTCAAAATTGATGTGACAGGCTTGCGTCGCGACCTCGAATCCAACCAAATCATTCGCAAATTCGGCTACTAAACCATGCAGAAAACGCTATTGCTTATCCTTGCCATGCAGCTTGTGGGGGCTGCCACGCTATGGGCACAAACCACAACGCCCGCCGCAAAAAACATCCAACCTACCATCATGGTGATTCCTTTTGTGAAGGAAACCCAGGATATGCGCACGATTTTGGAAAATGACCTCCACCTGCGCGTTGCTGTTTCTAAAATAAAAGAAGGGTTCGATAACCGTGGATTTAATACCATTGACTTCCGAGCCAAAGTGAAGCAGTTAAACAACGACAAAGCCGTTGAACTGGAAAACAAGTCCTCCTTAAAACAGGAAATCATTGAACTTTCCGGTGCTGATATCTACATCGAAACAGAAGCAACCGTGGCAAAGTCGGATGGTGGCAACAGCGTAACGGTCATTGTAACGGCTTACGATGCTTTCAGTGGATTTTCGTTGGCCAATAAACTGAAAACATCTCCCAAATTTTATACAGAAAACTACGAAAGACTCACGGAAAAAGCCTGCGAAGGACTGGTGGAGGACTTTTTGAACACCTTACAAGCCAAATTTGACGAGATTGTGGTAAACGGCCGTATCGCGACCCTAAGCATCACGTTTGGGCAAAGCGCAACCGTTGATTTGGATACCGAAATGGGTACTCCTCCCCAACTCTTGTCCGATCAAATCGAAAACTGGTTAGAAAAAAACGCATTCAAGGGCTATTTCCACACATCCGGCGTAACGGCTACAAAAATGCTGGTAGATGAATTGCGGGTGCCTTTTAAAGATGCAAATGGCAACAATTACCGCATTTCTAAATTTGCCGCCGAGTTTCGCAATTTCCTGAAAGGCCTGGGCATCGAATCTACCCGCGATATTCAGGGCAACAAAATATTCATCACCATCAACTAAAACCAGCCATGAAACCTGTATTATCCCTAATTGCGCTGTTTTTTATCGCCCAAACCCTCCTTTTGGGCCAGGCAACGACCCCGCTGCAATTGAGTTACCTGCTCACCAAAGCCACTGCAGAAGCACCCCTCGAACGCAAACATGCCGACGAAGCAACCAATATCCTCGCTACACAGCTGGCTCAAAATGCCGCCAGCACAGGATCAAAATACGCCACCTTCAGCCTGCAACCGGTTCTGAGTTTGTTGGAAGAAGGTAAAATTGAAGGCCTAAAAACCTTGATTACCGCCAAACTGAATGTGAATGTGCGGGTAGTAAACCTGATCTCCTCCGAAACCCTGGGCGCTTTTGACGTTGTCCTCGCAGGGAGCGGCGCCAATCGTTCGGAAGCAATGACCAAAGCCATCCAACAATTGCGCAATAAAAAAGCACTGATTAGCAAGGAACTGCTTGGTTTTGATCAAAATATCAGGGCCTATTATGATAAAAATTGCGACGCGATTGCCGCAAAAGCAAACGCGTTTGTCAGCAAAAACGAATTTGCCGCTGCACTTGCTTTGCTGCATGGAATTCCTTCGGATGTGGCATGTTTTCACACCCAAGCTGCTTTAACGAACCAGGTTTTCACGGCGATACAAACCCAACAATGCAGTACCGTACTGCGCAAAGCGGATGCCTTTATAGCAGCCAACAATTTTGTAGCCGCCTTGAATGTGCTGAGCCAGGTGGATCCCGCCGCTCCTTGCGCCACAGAAGCAAGTGCCAAAATCACGGCCATTGAAGCAAAAGTTGACGCTGCGCAAAAGGAACAATGGGAATGGCTCTTCAAATTTTGGTCGGCAGGCGTGGACGCTGAAAAAGCCAAATGGAACGCCATCACGGCAATTAGCTTAGGTTGGCTGCGCACCAATTCACCCCTTGAATTAATTGAAAAGTAATGTATATTCATACTTCACAACGCATGTTCAGCCCCATAACAACCCTCATGGTGGTGGTGATGGGATTATTTTTACCCTGCACCCTTGCTGCACAAATTGACAAATACTCCATTTCAGTGGCACCTTTTGTACACGATTCAAGTGGAAAAAAGTTTGATTCTTATGTGGTGGAATGCCGAAATGCCGCGTTGCGTTTTCTGCTTGCCAGCGGAAGGTTTACCGTGGTAGAACGCGATGCAACTAAAGAATTAGAGTCTGAACGCAAACTTCAAAAATCGGAGTCTTTTATCGATGGCAAAGTAGTAGAACAGGGTAAAGCCACGGGTGCAGAATATATCTTAACCGGCACCATGAATACAAGAACCGGCATTTTGTCGCTCGTGATCAGCCGGGTTGCCGATAACCTGAAAGTGGAAGGCGGCGATTGTATTCTAAAAGAAGGCTTCTTTGGAATAAACTTGGTGAAAAAAATCAACACTTCTATGCTCGAAATCACCAGTCGATGGCTGGCAAAAGACCGATATACGGTGGTAAAAGAGTTAGAAGGGGATGACGATAGCACCGACAAATTACTCATCGCAGCCGGCACCACCAAAGGCATCAAAAAAGGGTACACCCTCGATGTCTTTTACGTGACCATAGAAGAAATTGACGGCGTTCCGTACGAACGGGATCTGATCATCGGCGCCTTAAAAATCGATTTGGTGGAAAATGGTAACTTTTCGGTGGCCAAAGTAAAAGATGGCAAAAAAGACATAAAAAAAGCCCTTTTAGAAGGTAAAAAATTGATTTGCCGTATTAAAACAAAAGATTAAAGCGCACAATTATGAAACTTCTTCTAACTATTTTAGCCTACCTAGTCTGCTTTTCTCCTTGCTTTTCGCAGCAAGAAACGACAAAGGCACCTGCCAAGCCAGCGCCCAAAACGCCTAAGTATATTTTGGATGGACTCGATCCAATTGGCCGGTATTACTACCCAACGGTGGGCGTACTTCCAGCCATTTCATCTACCAATGTACCCGAACATATTGTACGCAATATAAGTATCGCTTTTGCCAATGGCCTAAAACTCAATGCCCATCTACCCTTTGGCGCAGTTTCAAAAGAAAAATTTGATAGCGTAAAAGACATCGTTTCCGGACTTTCGAAAGAAGAATTGAAACAATACTACTACTTCGAATCGATTGGTGTAGAATACCTGATGCGCCTCGATGTCAATCGGTACAAAATGGTCATTGAAAAAGATACTTTTTGGGCCGAAGCCAACAATCCGAAGTCTGCTATCACCAAAATCAACCCGATTTACCACGTTTTTGCCACTTTAAGCGCCACAATTATCGACGTTGGCACCTCAAACCTGGTCCTCGCACACAGCTTCAATGTAAAAGCCAATACGCGGGTACCCAATACCGCCACCAACAATGCTCCGCCAGCACCAATCGATTCGACCGTGGCTTTGTCCAAAATGTACGAACAGATCAAAAACGTTGGTCAAACGTACAGTACAACACTTTCTGGTGTCGGCAGCATCGATTCCATTTTGCAAATCAAGAAGGATCGGGCCAAAGAAGTTCGCGTAAATGCCAATAAAATGATGAATTTTAGTCCAACTGGCACAACATTCAATGTGTACCAATTGGGCGAAGATTTTGTAGTAGATGGCCTACATTATCAGCACGCCGAAGAGATTGGGCAGTTGTATAAAAATGGCGACTATAAATATTGGGAAATGAATTTTGAAGTAACCCGGGGCGAGCGGGAAATCTTTGAAGCCTTCAACGCGGGTAAAAAATTGGTTTGCGCCATCGGCCTTTTGCCCCTTTCCACAAAATCACCCGGCAGCAACTTGCCCGCTATCATGGTCGATACTTTTCAATCGAAAGGCAAAGGCGCCCCTGATTTGGTGCGTATGTTTCAGGACCGCACGGTCGATGTACTCTCCCGTAGAACCCAATTGTTTAACCTCGTAAATCGCAACAGTTTTAAAGATATTGAAATCGAACGCGCGATCCAGTCCAAAACTAAATCTGATGCAACACAAGCAGGCATAACCACAGGCGCAGAATACTTGCTTACTGCTGAAATGCTCAACTATTTCTTTGGACAGGAACTCCAAACCAAAACCATTGAAGAACCAGTCCCACAAACTGCCGCAACAACCACCAAACCCGCTGCTGTCCCGGCAAAACCGACGGTAAAACCCGCCGAATCCACCCCAAATCCCGACAATAAAAAAGGAAAAACCAATGGCAGTACACCTGCCATAACGACCACACCAACCCCTGCCAAAACAACGCCCGCCGCACCAAAACCCGCGGTAAAAACGAAAGTGGTGGCGGCTGGAACCAAAGCCTATGCAATTGCAAAAATTGAAGCGCGCATGATCAGTGTCAAAACGGGCGAAATTCTGTGGTCAAAAGTATTAGAGGCATCTGCAACGACCAACTTCCCGCCCATTTTAAAAGGTACGGATAAAAACATACAACAAGAACAAGTGAACGTTACCCTAGTCGATGATTTCGCTAGAGATAACGTAAATGCCCTTTTTCTCAACTTAATACGCCCACTTCCAATCTTAAAAGTACTCGAAACAAGCAAAAAGGAGATTGATGTTGTACTCGTAGGCGGTGGCGCGCACGCCGGACTCAATAGCCGTATGGCCTTGGAAGTCATCGAAGCATCCACGGAAATGGTCGATAATCAAGCACTTAAGCGTGAAACGGTGGTAGCCGAACTGCGCTTGGATGATTTATACCCCGAAACAGCCTCCTGGAAAGTGCGCAAGGGCGGGGAAGAACTAAAAGCGCGTATGGACGCAAATGCAAAACTCTATTGTCGCGTTCGGGGACTATAATTTATAGTTGATCGCTTGGCTACCACATAAGTTGGCACCCGGGAAAAAATACTCCACATAAAAAAGTGCGCCGCCTTGTTCAATTTGTGAAACAGAAAACTTGCGTTCCAAAATAGACTTGATGGTAGGTGGTAAGTTGTCCTGTTCTGCCTTTTCAAAATCAGCCAGGGTACGCTTGCATTCCGTCTTGTTTTGTTTGCAATGTCGCAGTTCCATATTGTAAAAAAACAACGCCCGGTCTTTTACCCGTTGCTGTAAAAGTTGACGTACCGCCTGGTATTGCTGCTCCATTTGTGCCAATTTGGGCGATTCAATTTCAATGGTTATCGGGCTAACTTTGGGCAACACGACTGAACCTTTAAAATGCAATTGCGTAATACGCGGCGCAAGCGCACCTTTTACTTTGAAGGTTAACTTCGATTGACTAACCCCTGGAATAGAGTATCCGTTGGTTAAATTGGTCACGTTTTCTCGACTAATTGAAGCCAATGCCGTATTGCGACCTTCGTCCATTTTATATACAAATGGCTGATTATACAACCCCGCCTGTTCAAAAGGATGTGGATTCTGCACGTTTTCGATATCCACGGGTTTGCCGGTGCGGGGTACTACAAAATAATTGGCCACCACAGACTTAAATATGTTTTCGTATGCATCCGACCTAAAATTATCCGTCACCGCCATGCGGGGCGGAACGACTGCATTTCCATAGAGTTCCAGCGAATCCATCGGTTCCTTTAACTCCATCGAATAAGCGTAGGTTGCCGGATCAAATTTACCCGTGTGATGCTCGATCTTTTTAAAAGAACTTACATACGTACTGACCCGGAAATATATGCTAAAAGGCATCGGGGCCGAAACGCCCGCCCATTCGACCAATATTGCGGTTGGATCCAGGTTAAAAAAAGTACTTCCCCCATGACAACTTGCATCCCAATATGGTTTTAATCCCGACAAATCGTTGATCCACACCAACTCTAATTGATAAAGCAGCGCCGGTTTTAAAAAATTATTCGGGAAAAGGAAATTTACCCGGTTCGTGTAATAATCGTTTTCGGCAAAGGTGTACGTAACATCACCTTTGTTGCTGGTCCATTTGGCCGCTAAAACACTTTCAGATTTCGGCCGATCAGCGCCAACCGGTTTGTTCAAATAAATGTATCCCCAAACAGCGCCATTCCATTCATTGCGAAATACATTGTACGCTCCATTGGTTGGAAAACTTAGTATTATTTCCAAGGGTTTGCTTTCCAAAGACCTGCGCTTCGTTTCTATTACGGTAACCAAATCTCTCTTTAACGTGATATTCGATTCACCTGCCTGCTTTTTATTGGGAAACATCGGCGGCACGGTAACACCATCTATGATAAGTGGCCGCCATTTGCCACCCGAAATGGCATTATTTACCTGAAAATAGAGCCATTTTTTGCGAATTTCTGATTTAAACGTTGGCCGATATGCTGGTGGTAATTTTTGAAAGGCTTCATTAAATGTTCGGAATAATTGAACCAATCGCTCGCCTTCCATACTGATCGTTGCCAAACTATCCATCATTTTGGCCCTTGCAATGAATACAGCATGCCCCGGATCGTTTTTATACGACATGAGGGAGTCCTTTGCATCATGAATGATTGCTTGCAATGCTGCCTTAATTTCTGGCGGCTCAATATTTGCCTGCGCATCGGCCTGAGAACAGATGAAAGATAATAAAAACAGGAAGGCAGAAAAGATTCGAAATTTCATACTTTTGCACATATAATTAAGTGATTCCGATGCAAATAAAATACTTTTTTCTGTCTTTCTGGATACTCCTGTTCCATACCGACTTAATTGGTCAAGGAAATTGGATTTTCCCATTAAATTCAAATTATACGGTCCAAGGGCAACAGGAATCCTTGTATTTTTCCAGCAATAACAATGGTCCAGCCTTATATTTTAATGATAAGGGAAAGCAGCTGGAATTGCCCACCCGCTTCAAACGCATACTCCCCAATAGCCTTGTTTTGTTCGAACAAGACAGCCTGATCGGACTGGCCGATATCGAACAAGGCATCCTCATCCCGGCCGCCTATGATAGGATTGAGGCCTGGGGACCCAATTTTTTTGAAGTAACCATTTACGGTGTTTCTGCTATTGTCAACCGCAGCCATAAGGTTTTGTTATCTTATCAATCCAAACCGGCTATGCCCTTTTTGCGCGGCCCCGATACGTTATTGATCAAATATGGCATACATCCAGATGCAAAAGCGTTTGGGTACTTGAAAAATGGCAACCCCATTTCCGAAACGGTAGCAACGCCCCTCTACCCAAAAGATCAAGGCATACGCCGTGCATCCATGCAGCAAAAATATCCAGGTACAAAATTCAACACCTACCGCGAAAACGGGAAAGTCGGTTTAAAATCCCTGGATAACCAAATTGCAGTGCCCGCCGAATATGACGAAATCAGGCAAGGATGCACACCTGCCTTATTCGCTGTACGAAAGGAAAAATCATGGGGCATACTACAATTATAGCCTGAAAATCAATAAATTTTCTATAACAACAAGTATAATATAGACCTGTGATTTATGTAATGCTTTACGTTTAAAATGTAAACCCCAGCGCAAACATTGCTCCTATCTTTGTGTTTTAAACGCACAACGATCACTAGCTATGAAGCCGCTCCTCATGATAACGACACTGGTAATCCTTCTATTTTTGTTTTTCCAATCCTACACCGTTATCTCCTCTAAGAAAACGGAAACGCAGGCTTATAAAGTGATCCGTACGGAAAAGGATTTTGAAATCCGATATTACCCAGCCGTTACGATGGCAACCATCCTTTCTGGCGAAAAATCTTACAAATCATTAGGAAACCAAGGGTTTAGAAAACTCGCCGCTTATATTTTTGGTGGAAATGAGGAGAAACAGAAAATAGCCATGACTACACCAGTGCACATGGCGGTAAATGATTCCAGCGCTACCATGAGTTTTGTGATGCCTGCTACGTTAAACACCAGCAATTTACCCAAGCCACAAAACGATGAAATACTTCTTCAAACAAAACCGGAAGAATATGTGGCAGCAATTCGCTTCGGTGGATTTGCTTCTGAAAAAGACATTAAAAAATATTCGGAAAAACTGGAAAATGCGCTCAAATCTGCCGCCATTCAATCGGTTGGCCATTTTCGTGTATTAGGATACAATCCGCCCTACCAACTATTTGGTCGACGCAATGAAATTATTGTTACGGTCGATTTGGACAACCCCAACTTATAACAAACACTCGCTTTATTCGTACTAATACCCAAAAAAATGAGCAAAAAAACGAATATCCCAACGCCTTCTGCCCCTGAAAAGCATTCCCAGCCCAAAGATGCACTTCCTGGATACCCCATTTACCCGCCCAGTGAAGACATTTACAATACGGATATGGAAGACAAAACCATCGATCCAGCGGATATTTCCAGGCATATTGATCCAACTGAATATGACCACGCTGGCATCCGAAATGAAAAAGACTTCAAGGAAGATCCTTACGGCGATGACCTCGATATCCCCGGCAGCGAGCTGGATGACGAAGCCGAAATTATCGGAAATGAAGACGAGGAAAACAACTACTACAGCCTCGGAGGTGATAACCACAATGATCTGGAGGAAGACCAGGGAGAATAGGATTTTTGCGGCCGAACGTAAACCGATTATTTTATTTCACAAAATCAAATCTTAATTGAATGCAGTCGTCCAATTTATTTAGTCAATACCGTTTGGGGCATTTAACCTTAAAAAATCGGGTGGTAATGTGCCCGTTAACCCGCAGCAGGGCAATTGGGAATATCCCCAATGACCTAATGGCTACCTACTACGAACAACGCGCATCTGCCGGTTTAATCATTACAGAAGGTACAACGCCTTCTCCAAATGGATTGGGTTATGCCCGTATTCCTGGTATTTTCAGCCCTGAACAAATAGAAGGCTGGAAAAAAACCACGACTGCCGTGCATAAAAAAGGCGGTAAAATTTTCTTACAATTGATGCATACCGGCCGGATAAGCCACGAACTTAATTTACCCGCCGGCGCAAAAATCCTGGCACCCTCTGCCGTAAAACCTTCGGGACAAATGTGGACAGATGCGAAACAACTCCAGGATTATCCGGTCCCACTGGCCATGACTGCCGAAGAAATCGCAAGTACCCGGGCAGAATATGTACAAGCGGCTAAAAATGCCATTGCCGCCGGTTTTGATGGCGTGGAACTCCATGGCGCAAATGGATACCTGCTGGAGCAGTTTCTCTCTCCAATCAGCAACATAAGAACAGATAGATATGGCGGAAGTATCGAAAATCGGGCGCGTTTTGCGCTCGAAGTGGCTACCGAAATAGTATCGGCCATCGGAAAAGAAAAGACGGGCATTCGGGTTTCTCCCTATGGCGTGGCAAGTGACATGCCGCATTACCCCGAAATTGATGCGACCTACGATTACTTATCTACCTCGCTGAACAAATTAGGCCTCGTCTATATGCATTTGGTGGATCATTCAGCCATGGGGGCTCCCACCGTACCCTTGGCCATCAAACAAACCATTCGCAATAATTTCAAAAATACCATCATCCTCGCGGGTGGTTTCAACCAAAAAAGCGCCGAAACAGCCATAGAAAGCGGATTGGCTGATTTAATTGCGTTTGGACGACCCTTTATCAACAATCCGGATCTGGTGGAAAGAATGCAAAACGGTTGGCCACTCAATCAAGACCTAAAAATGGACTTATTTTATACCGCTGAAGCCGCTGGATACACGGATTATCCTGTTCATACTGGGTAAATATCTATTTGACTTTATACCAAAAACGGCCGATTCGATGAATTGGCCGTTTTTGGTATAAATAATCTGACTTATTTCCCGTCATACCATTTGCGCAAAGTAGCCGCCCCCAATTTCCCCTGCGGCGTATAATCCCGCTCGGGGTAACCTTCATGCCCGCGCATATTCGGAAACCATTTCCACAAAAAGCCGCCTGCCCACCAGGGCTCGGGCTGAAAAGAGGCAAATAGTGCCTCAAAACAATTGGCTTGGGCCTGCTCATTAATCGCACGGTCGTTGATGCCGCGTTCCAGTTCCCAGTTCCGCCAGCCGCAACTATCCACACTCATGTATCCAAACTCCGTAAATAAAACCGGCCGATGTTGATCTGCCGAAAACTGTGCAATACGCGCTTTGATCGGTTTCCAGGCAGTCTTTAATGCTTCTACCGTGGGCGTTTTCGCTTCTACCAATGGGAAATATCCACCCAGCCCAATATAATCCAAGTCGGCCCAAAAAGGCACCCGATCCCAATCGTCCCAATTGGCCGAGTAGGTAAGTTTGCCTTGGTACTTTTCTTTGATTTTTTGGATCAAATCATGCCAATATGCGGGCCGTTTGGAGATAGCACGGTTAAATTCGGTCCCGATACAAAACAAATCAGCCTGCTCCGCCTGGGCCAATTCAGCAAAATACAAGATGTAATAGCGATAGGTTGCTTCCCACGCTTCCCAATCGGCATCACTGCTAAAATCCAGCGCACCCGTCCAGCCCCCCGGCACATACACCTGTGGTTTGAGCATCACTTTAATACCTGCCTGATGGGCTTTCCGAATGGTTTCTCTTACGCCTTCTGGCCTTTCGCCCCACCAATGGGAACCCGACTCGTTAAAACGCACATTCGGTACCCCCATACGGGTAAACGCGTACGGCACAACTGCAATCCAGCTTGCTCCAACGTCTTTAACCGCAGGCATAGGATCGCTTGGAAAAGGTTCGGGTGGCGCGACAAAGGTGAGTCCGTTCATTTTTTCCTCCTGAAAAACAGGAGGCGCAACGGCCGTGCCAATACGGGTGGTATGCCCGGAATGATCCTTGCAACCAATGCAAGAAGTAATACAAAAAAGACAAAACAGGGTCAGTAAACGCATCATAAAACCCCGTCCGGCTTAGATTCCGAACGGGGTTTCAAAAATAAGGCAAATTTTACAGAAACAAAAACTAGGTCAAATCTACCTGGGCCGCGATCCGTTTGGCCAAAGCCGCCAGATCAGCGGGCGCAACATCCAATTTGTGCTGAAAATCAATATCAGCCATCGAATTCATCGGAATTACATGCACATGTGCATGCGGAACCTCTAAGCCAATAACGGCCACCCCGCAACGCAAACAAGGCACTTCTTTTTTAACTGCAACCGCAACACGCTTGGCAAACAACATCAAACCCGACAACAAAGCATCGTCCAAATCAAAGAAATAATCTATTTCCTCCTTGGGAATACAAAGGGTATGCCCCATTGCAACGGGACGCACATCCAAAAACGCCAAATAATCGGCCGTTTCAGCGATTTTATGGCAAGGAATCTCGCCGTTGACAATTCGGGTAAAAATGCTGGCCATGGTTGTTTTTTGGTGTTTGTTTATCCGATCGTAATATTCACTACTTCAAATTCCATGTTACCGGCTGGCGTTTGAACTTTCGCTATATCCCCTAAAACTTTACCCAACAGCCCTTGGCCAATGGGAGAAGTAACCGATATTTTCATCAACTTAGCATCTGCTTCTGTTTCAGAAACCAATTTATAGGTCATTTCCTTGCCCGTTTTCAGGTTTTTGATCGTCACATTCGACAAAATGGCCACCTTGGAGTCATCCAGCAGGCTTTCATCAATCACGCGTGCATTCGACATGACCGTTTCCAGTTCATTGATTTTCATTTCCAGCAAGCCTTGTGCATCCTTTGCCGCATCATACTCGGCATTTTCCGATAAATCGCCTTGTGCGCGTGCTTCCGCGATGGCCATGGCAGCCTCTTTACGACCTGTGGATTTCAACTCATCTAATTCAGCCTTGAGTTTGTCGTATCCACCCTGCGTCAAATACGTGTAATTAGCCATTGGTAAAAAATTAAAAATGGGTTCAAAATTTGGTTCGAGCTTTACCCCCCTTCCTACTTAGCGCAACGGAGGTTTACCAAACCCGTATGGTCTGATAAACCTCCGCCCGCATTCGGGTAGCAAAAACAGAAACGTCTCCATCGGGTGATAGAAACGTTTCTGTTGATCAATTCGAACTGCAAATATACGATAGAATTACAAATGCAGCAAATAATTGTATGCTTTTTAGAATGGGCATCTACAGGTCAATCCGCAACCCAATATTGTGGATGCCATTATAAATATCGGTAGTGCGATAAGCATAATCGATGGACAAGCGCGACTTAGAATCCTTTTTCAACGGCACGGAAACGGAAAATCCGCCCGCAAAGCCATTGTCCAGTGTTGCTTCTAGATCGCCTTCCGACTTATCTAATTCCGCTTTGTAGCCTGCGCGCAAAGCAAAATTCTGACCCAAAGAGAACTCCAAACCGCCACCAAGTTGGTCACGAGAGAAAGAGTTGGAAGTGAAATTTGCTACAAAACCCAAGCGATTGGTACGACCCAATACCCAATCGTACGACATTCCAATGTTCAATTGAGATGGTAACTCATAAGCAGTTGCACGCTCATAATAGGTATTGTTATAGGTAAACGGACCCGGATTTGGCAATGCTTTGGACAAACCTTCTCCTGAAAACCGCATTTTAGAACCTACGTTGCGCAAGGAAATTCCAAACTTGAAATTGTCTTGTGGGCCACTTACATATTGTACGCCCGCATCAATTGCAAAAGCGCTGGCCCGTGCATTTGAAATGGTTTCACTTACAAACTTCGTCGTTATCCCTACCGATACTTTATTGTCAAACAAGTGTGCATAAGATACACCCATGTTGAAAAAAGATGGGCTAAAAACAGCGCCTGTTCCTTCCGGATTATCTTCTGTGGTGTAATCAAAATCACCCAAATCAAAAGCAACCAGGCTGATGCCAAATGTGCCGCCTTTACCAACCCGTTGTGCAAAGCCCAATGCGTTGATGTTGATGTCGGCCCCAGACAAATAACGGGTATGGCTCAACTGGATTTGTGTCTTGTTGATACGCGACAAACCTGCTACATTTAAAAACATCGCTTCCGATCCAGTGGTGGAGGCAGTATTCATGGTGTGGAAACCCGCACTGCGTACCCAAGGATTGATCAGCAATTGGTTTGCGCCCGCCTCACCTTGACGGTCAGGATTACCCGCAAACATTGGATTTGCCAACAGCACCAATACACTGAACAGCAAATATGCGTATATTTTCTTCATAATTTTGTTAAATTGAATGCTTGATTGGTTGCATTTAATGCTTAAAACAGCGCTGGTAAAAAAGCACAACCGTTTATATTCAGAAACCGATGTACTTTTTTACCGCGCTGACTAAAGCCCGCTCCTTATAGGCCGGATGGGTCAAACTGTCGCCCAATTCCAAACCATTTTACCGTTCGTTCACCCAGTCCTTCTGCGTTGACATGGATCAAGTAAACGCCACTCGCTACCGGAATGCCCTTACTATTTTTCATATCCCATTCAATCGCAGGCAAATATTGCTTGTAAGCAGAATATTGCTCTGCACGATTGTACTGACGGATAAACTTGCCATCCAAGGAGTAAATTGTTACTACACATTTTGCTGGCAAATTCGTAATTTTCACAATATTGGTAAACTGTGAAGTTTCATATTGAGAGAATCCATAGTACGGATTTGGAACGGCCTTGATAGAGTCAAGTGCGTTTTCCACCTGCACCTGATCTAGTGCAATAGGTTGCTGGTTGCGTACACGGATCAAATATTTTGGATGCCCGTTGCGCTTGGTATGATCACCATCTTGACGCCACCACGTTTTGTACGAATTCTGTACACGCAATTTGATTTTCGTATCTGTTGGAATCAAACCATCTTTATACGATTTCAATTGAGCGCCAGCAGCCAATTGGACCATACCAGCCCATGCGATATTGCGGATTTGCGCTGTTTTGTTGTTGTATATGGCACTTCCAGAAAAGCGCTCTGGCGTGAAGGCGCGACGCAAAGAGTCACAACCATCGTATTTTGAATAGGTCACATACACCCAGTGTTGACCACCTAATACCCAGTTCGGGAAATCGGATTGATTGATGTTTACCACATCATCGCTCACCAATTGGCTGGTTGGATTCCACATCATATCCCGTCCAGTATAATCTGGATCCAGCGCTTTTGAGTAGCATGAATTTTCACCAAAGAAGATGTTCAATCGCTGACCAGTCTCTACGTCAACTGCATAACCCGGGAACCAACCCATTCCACGCAATGGCGTACCCGCTGCAGGCGTACCATCGGTTGGGTTTAATTCGCCATCAGGATCTGGCAATCCATCCCCGTTGGCATCGTCTTTACCAACCGACAAACCATAACGCACATCAAATGATTGGCGTTTTCTGCTCGCTGGACTTTCAGGTGCCTGGGCCACATCTTGAGATGCACCATAGGTATTGGTGTCTGTCCAGTAACCTGATGCAGATTCAATGATCACCGAACGGCTCCATTTGCTCTTGTCGCTGGTCAACACAATATCAACGTTTGGCAACAGACGCAAACGGCTGCGGCGTACGTTTTCTTGTGATTCTGAAGCAAATACCGCCTGGCTGTTAAACTGACCTTGTGGAATATTACCAAACTTATCCGTCCATGCTGGTGTAAGCAAGCGGTCGTTCGGTACATCAGCCTGATCGCGCAAGCGCCAGTTGGCCAATACATAAGGAACAAACCAACCCAATTCACCATCTGTTTCATTACCCAATTTGCTCAAACCACCATTCGGATCCAATGGAATACCATCACCATTTTGGTCGTAATCCGCATCTGGAACTGGTTCTGTTGTACGTATATAGTTGAAAGGCGCTGTCAATTGGTCGCCATATCCCGTCAACCAAGCAGAGTTCGGATCTTTGTACTCGATTTCCATACCAATACCACCGTTCTTTTCATCCGCCAAATCACCTGGCTCTGCTGATTGGGCAATCGACACAGAGAAACCGTATTGCAGGATCAACTGCTCATTCAACTTTTCAATCGACTTTTCAGATGCAATGATGGTGCCGTCAGAAACGCGGCGCAATTGCCAACGTGCATTCACGTCCAATTTGCTGTCATTATTGTCAGAATCTACAAAACTCAATTCAAAATCGCCGTCTTTTACTTCCAATGGATTGAAAATGGTCACCGTAATTGGAGCACGACCTGGTTTGTACGTCAAAGTACTATCAAAATCACTGTTCAAAATGCGGTCATAGGTCTCATCTGTCAAATCCAGGAAGTTACCACCAGCACCCACACCTTCCAAGCGCGTAACCTCCAAACCATCTCCATAAGAAGACTGCAAGGCCTGGTCTACAATCGGACGCGGAATCACCGTGTAAATCTGAATTGCACTACCATCACCCGATTTACGGCTTGGCAAGTACGGACGAGATTGTCCGGTAGCCGAAGGTTGTGCAAGCGGGTTGAAGTTTTCATAGTTGTTGTAACCATACGCAATTACAGCATAGTAATATTTCTTATGGTTAATCAGCGCTTTACTGTTGCCCAAGGCAAACTTGTCTTCCTTGATGCTAAAAGTGTGGCGAACACCACCATCCGAGCCAGCAATCTGCTCTTCAGGGAAGTAAATCCGCTTTTTTGTAAACGGATCACGACCTTCAATCCAGTTGTACAGTTTTGTTACGTTGTTTTTAACGTCTACATTGTACACCAAACGGCTCTTCTCCGGGTTGTCAAACTCCGAAGTTGATACATTCGGATCAGACAATTGGTACACCAGGTAGCCTTCAAATCTGTAATAAGTAGATGCCCGGATCAAAGAATCTGGACTGTTTTTCAAACTTTCAGGTGCCAGGAAGTCTTGCGCTTCATAATCCTCGTTTTCTTTTATAAAGTTATTCGACGGTGGTGCATTAGACAACACCGCAATTACTTCCTTATTCGACTCAATCCAGCCTACGGTTGGTGCATCCGGCCCTTCGAGCAATTCAAAGCAGTTATCAAACAAACCTTGTGCAAGGTTGTCGGCACGGAACAAGTTATCGAGGTTCGGACATGGGTAATCCTGTTCTGGCACCCAAGGCAAACCAATAATCAATTCGTTTACGGCACCTGGCTTCAAAGTAAACGGACCAGACGCTTGCAGGGTACGACGGTCACCGACTGGCAAGTTGGCCGTACACATCGACCATCCATTCGGATTGTCGGGTGTTTCTGTCAATGCATAACTCGTCGGAATACCTGTATTGTTGTTATAGCCATTGCCACCTTGGGTAAGCGGCGTTCCATCCCGCCAGCTACCAGTGATATAACGGTAGTATTCAATCGGTAGAGTCGGGTCATAGGTCCCTGCAAAGGGGCCTCCTGTACCGGTCCGGTTATAATACATAAAGGAAGACATGCCGATTTCATTCGCAAAAGTATCCAATGGACCGCGGAAATAGTCGCAACCCAAAATTGGAACCGTGGTACCATAGGTAGCAACACCACCATCACAGTTAGCACCTGGCTGACCATCGGTCGCATCCTGGTTGTAGATATACATCAGGTCTTTTGAACTGTCACAACCAATGTAGTCATCAATGGAACAACCCAAATCCGGATCAAGCCACATCGCAAAGAACATCGAGTCAATGCGCTCTACGGCACGGTTGATCAATTTGTAACGGTGGAAGGTCATGTCGTTCAATTCATCGTTGGTCAGGTAGCCAAATGCCTGTACCTGTACCTCCATTTGGATCGGCTTGCCATTGGTACGTGCGTGCGGAGCACCAGCACCCTGGTCATTGTAAATCCAGAAAATCATTTCATCTGGGTAACGGTTTTGCGGGCACCCGCGAATTTCAATCGACGGATAGTCTCCTTTTAAAGGGTTATACAAACCGTCCTCATCTTTATCAAAAAAACCAGCCAATGCCTGTTGGGTGTTTGGTAGGCTAAAGCCCCAAACAAACGGAAAATATTGGTTGCCTTGCGCTGGCCAACCTTTTACCCCAATTGGAATAGCAGATACATCCAAAACGCTATCAGCCAGGTTTTTCAAATGCCGACGAATTTCCTCGCCCGTCACGCGAAAGTGACGATCCCAGTTGGTACAGGTAAATTCGTCTGTAATACCCTGTTCGGTCAAAGGGCCAGGCCAAAAGTCGTTTTTACCATCATTTCGGTAATCTTGACAAGCCAACTTTAGGTTGCCACCTGGGTCAACGCCACCCAACCATACAGAGCCCGCAAAAATGGAGGATACCTCCCGCTGACCAGAAGCAATGTCTACTTTCGGTACAATATATCGGCCAAAAGAAAAGTCCCACCAACAGTCGCCGCCACCAAGCAAACGTGCGCGCACATTGTTAATCTCCTGGTCAATCTGTGACTTAGAGTTGGCGCAAACATCGCGGTATTGAACCTTGTTTTGGCGGGTTACCTTGCGCGCATAGTCGGGAACGTGCGCCATGGCACTTCCGCAAACTACTATTGCAAGCAGGGTTGCTATCCAAAGTTTGTAATTACGCATGAGTTTAATTTTTAAATGTCTTGAAATGAAGTTGAACAGTCCAAGCAGATTTGAAGGATATTGTTTTATAGGATGCTCCGTGTTGAAATAATTTTTTTTCAACACGGAAGCCCTGAAAATGCACCAAATTAGAATCCTAAAGCAGCACCGATAAACATTCTACGCGGCTGCGCAAAGTTGTTTGGGTTATTCAAGATCCAAGAATATGAACTTTGGTAAGCAGCAATTTGTGCGCCGGTAATACCCGAAAGTTCTGATGTGCCTTGGTCGCTCGCAAGATAACCGTCGTTCTTAGGATCACCTGTTGCACCATAAACACCTACTACATTCAAACGGTTCAACAAGTTCGAAACGCGGAAATATACATTGATGGTCAATGGCTTCTTATCCTTCGCAGTCAAACTCCAGGTTTTATCCAAACGCAAGTCGATGTTCAAACGCCATGGCAAACGGCTGCCGTTGATCGCTCCAGAAGTACCCTCTCCACCAAAACGGGTAGCGCGGATTTTTGAAGTGTACGGACGACCAGAAACTGCCGCAACTTGCATGTTTGCTCCAAAATCAGCCAAAATGTCGTTGCCAAAAATCCGAGGACCATTGTATGCTTTACCATTGTCAAAACGGTAATCAATGATGGCCTGGATGTTGTGACGCTCGTCAAAATTCAAAGGGAACAAAGAACGAATATTGCCACGCGCAGTCAAACCACGCTGTGAGTTGGCATCCGAACCAGTACCATCTGCAAATTGCAACGTGTACGCCAAACGCAACTCGGTGTTTTGAATACGACGCAGGTCATATTGTAAAGTGAAACCTTTAACGGTACCATAGTCAATGTTGCCATATGTATCATAACGACCGATTACTGGAACATACAAAATCGTACGACGCTGAATCATATCGCGCAACTCGCGGTAGTATGCAGAGAATTTAAGCGCAGAGTTTTGATTCAAACGCTGCTGGAAACCAACCTCATAGTCAACTACGCGCTCTGGACGCAAATTGGCGTTGTTCGTTGGCGTTCGGCCCGCTGTATAGAAATACAGGTAATCCAATGGGGTCACTTCCCAGTTGCTTGGCGGACGCTGTACCAATACGTCATAGTGCGCAAAGAAGTTCGCATCCTTCGAAATCGGGAAAGAAAATGCCAAACGTGGCAACCAGTTCACTTGTGGAGTGTAATCCTCAAACGATGTGTTCGGGTTGTAACGGCTATCCACAATATCATCACCAGAAATCGAGTCTAATAATAATGGTGTAACAACGCCACCACCAAAGATCACGTTGCCATCATTCGCTTGACGGCCATCCGCAAAATACCAGGTGTTTCCATCCCGGAAAGCTTTCGGCTTACCCAATTCTTGTGGACTCGTAACATACACCTTGAAATCATCTCCAATTGTACCCGGACGGTTCGGAACACCCGGAACCGTTGCGAAATAATCTTTGGCAGACATGATTTGGTACAAAGAATACTGATCGCGCAATACTTTGGTATTCAAGTCAAACCGCTCTACCCGTACACCAAGACTCACAATCATCTTGTTAAAGGTAAATTTGTCCTTGATAAACGCTGCCTGATACAAAGGCTGCAAAGGTGCAACCGGAAAATTCCGCACACCATCTACATCCGTGCTGGTGAAAAAGTCATTAAAGGTTACACCATTGGCCGTTTTGTTGCCCAGGTAGTCGTAGCCATAAAAACTTACATAACCTTGTTCTGTCAATTCACGGGGCGCAAACATGTCCAAACTCAACTGGTCTGGTGTCAGGGCATTGGTATTCACCCATTGATCCAAAGGCACACCCAGTTTTTCGCGTACTTTCTTATAAAACTTATTGGCCGGAAAATCCACATACGCGTTTGCATATTGGTCAATCGAATCGCCTGTAAACTCCACAAAAATCTTCCCAATTACTTTCGTCGTATCTAAACCATTGAAATGGCTGTTGGCCGATTGCTCCGCCAGGTTCCACAAACCAAAAGGCGCCAAGGTATAACTGCGCAGAGTGCGCTGCTCATTCATCAAACCAAACTGGATGTTATGTGTACCCGTTTTACCCAATTTCAAATCAAAACTACTGTTGGCCATAATGGTCACAATGTCGTTTTCAGATTTTCTAGAGCGGTTGTAAATGGTATTAATATTGGCATACATGCCACCCCAAACATCATCATAGGTAGAACTCAACAAACCGTTCCGTGCAACATACGAAGAGTAAAAATTCTGGTCAGCAAACTGGTTGTATGCAACCAAACCGCCTTGCGAGCCTGTCTCTCCATTTCCGTTGCGGCTGCCATTTGGAACCACCAATTTACCATTTGCATTAATATAGCCTGCTTCAAATCCAGTAAACTGCTCGCGGTTATCAATGTGGGCAAAATCACCATTGTCATTTAAGCCTGCTACCGGCACATAGTCAAAATTGAATCGACCAATGTAGCCATAATCAAAATAGCGTTCTTGGTGGCGTGAATCGCTGTTTTTACTCAAACCACGTTCAAAACCAAACTGCAACTGGTAACTCGCATTTGAAATTGAGATCTTATTGCTGGCTTTGCCTTCCACTTCCTCCGCACTACCCAAACGGTGGCGGAAACGTGCAATACCCCGGTAACGCTGACTATAATCGGTCGGGTTGTATTTTGAATTCAAAATCGCCCAGGTAGGATAATCGTCGGTCGGATTAAAACGATTTTGTACATCTGCAAAGGTACCCGTGATGCTAAAATCAATTTTATCCGTCAATTTGAAATCCAACTTACCCGTCAAATCAAGGTCCGAACGGTTCTGATCAGTCCGATAGTTAAAAACATCTACAGAATCGTTGTTGATAAATTCCGCTGAGTTGGATATAGAAGCGCCATTCCTACGCAAAGGATTGCGGTCGAGATTCGCTAAAACGCTTTCTTTTGCCCTAAATACCTTGGTTGCTGGCGGATCATCATCTTTCTGGTATCTATACTGACCAGACATACGGAAACCAACCACCGTACGGGTTTCTCCATTAGCTTCTTTTTTCTTCAAAATCGGGCCACTCACGTTGGCGGTTGCCAAAAACCATCCATAAGGATCCAATCCATTGGAGTTTTCAACTTCAACAGAACCATGGTACTCACTGGCAGGCCCTTTGGTGATCACCGAAATTACACCACCAGTCACGTCACCATACTCGGCACCTAAACCGCCCGTAATAACAGACAATTGCTCAATGTCCTGAACAGGTGGTGGTGAACCTTGTACACGAATACCATCAATGTAATAGTTCGTGCCATTTGAACGCGAACCTTTGATGTTTACCTCCCCTCCATCAATGGAACTTGTGCCCGCTGTTGTGGCTACAATCGCATTAACGCTACGAGTAGGGAGGTTTTTGATTTGTTCGGAAGTGAGGGTCTGACCGCCTTGCGTTTTGTCTTGCTCAATTAATGGAGCACGATAAGACACAATGACCTCACCCAACACAGTATTGGATGACATGCCGATATCCAATTGGTTGATTGTGCCAGAAAGTACCTGAACTCCTGTTTGGCGAGATGTTGAAAAACCAGTATAAGAAATTTCCAGGTCATATTTCCCCGGATCAATCTGAATACGATAATCGCCATTGAAGTCGGTAATAGTCCCCTTCACAAAATCAGTGCCTTTCAGCACCTTGACGGTTGCCCCAATCAGCGCTTCGCCCTTATCGTCCGATACCTTGCCCGACAATACAGTCGACTGGGCAAGTAGGGCTCCGGCGCTCAGGAGCATTGCGAATGTTAATAGTAAAGAACGTACCATAGAACAGTGGTTAAAAAAGATGAATATAATCCAAAAAAGGCGCAATGATAGTAAATATGTACTAAAACACCCCTTTTATTTTCTGCAAAAGCGTTTCTGCAAGCAATCGTTTCGAATCTAGCGTCCATCCAGCGATATGCGGCGTCAAAACTACATTTTCAAAGCCGAATAATTGCTCATACACCGCCAATTCTGAAACCGTGTAGGTAACTGGTTTCTCATTTTCGAAAACATCCAAACATGCTCCGCCTATTTGTCCACTTGCCAATCCTTCCACAACCGCTGCCGTATCCACGCATGCCCCACGGGCTGTATTGATCAAAATAAAACCCGGTTTGCACTGCTGTATAAAGGCTGAATTTACCAAATGCTTGGTCTCCGGCGTCAACGGCAAATGTAAACTGATAATATCCGACTGACTTACGATCTCCTCCAAACTTTCTACTTCTTTTACCCAAGGCATCCCCTCCGAATAATCGTTCAAATATCTGTCATAACTCAATACTTTCATTTCCATCCCCGCCAGTTTTTTTGCAAACTGACTGCCAGTGTGCCCAAAACCAATGATTCCTAGTGTTTTACCCCGCAACTCCCACCCGCGATTTGCCTCCCGTCGCCATATTTTCTGCCGCACTTCTTGATCTGCACGGGATAAATTGTTCGACAAACTCAATAACATCCCCAATGCCTGCTCCGCTACTGCATTCCGATTTCCCTCTGGACTGCTGAAAACAGATACCCCCCGTTCCGCAGCATAGGGCCGATCTACAATTTCCATCCCCGAACCCAACCGACCTACAAACTTCAACAACACAGCACGATCTAAAAAAGCACGGTTAACCTGTATTTTACTATTGATAATCAAACCCGCATAGTCCTGAATTTGATCCAACGTAGATTCAGGCGTAATATCCGGGACAAAATCACAAGCATACCCTAAAGATGCCAAACCTTCCATCAACAAAGGATGGCAATCATCCGTAATCAACACGCGTTTCATCCGATTCATAGGTCGAAAATAACCATTGTTTATTTATCCGTAAAGGCTGATTGTGTGAAATACCCGCTGCCAACTGTGAATGAACAATTTCGCTTCGTGAAAGAAGTTGAAAATTCGCCGCACATCGCAGACCTTTGTCATTCATTTTTCTACCAACACTCAACACATGCCGATCAGCGGCAAAGATATTTAGACATTGCTATGAAACACATCTTTTTTTCAGTTCTGACCACTTTGGCATTTTCTTATTGCGCCAATCCGACAATTGACCAAACTGCTACCCTCCAATGTTATGTCCGACTCGATGAACAACAAGGAGTCATTAAAGTAGAATCAACCATGAAGCAAGGTCCCGATGCACATCCGGTTGAAATTCCAGGCGGAATTCAGTTCCAGGGAAAAGCCATGGATTTAATGCCGATCCAGGGTTTGCAATACCGAACTTCTTACAATGCAGCCTTTGTACCCGAACTAAAATTCACGTGGAATAACCCGGAAACTAAAATGCACACCTTATTATTAGTACCAAATCCAATCTCAGAATTCAAATTCGACTCCGATACGCTCCATGCCAAGCAGCCCGCAACCTTGCGCTGGAAAGGCCCCGCACTCGAAAAAGGCGAAACTATGGTCCTGATCTGGGAACAAAAAGCCACCGGACAAACGGTACCGATGGAAATTATATCCCAAGGCCCCGAATCCAAGATACAATTCCCCGCCGCCAAATTGAGCGAAATAGGCCCTGGCAAGTGGGAACTGTACCTGGTACGCAAAAAACTCATCAAAAAAGACGTCGATGGTATTCAAACATCCTCCATTGTCGAACTTTACACGAAATCCCGAACCATCACCGTGCACTAACCCAGGTTGTTAAGCCTTGCTATCCTGATTTCTATCTAAAAACGCCCACCAAAAACTGGGTTTCCATCTAATTTAAGGGCTTATTAACTTTTGATCATGGTGGGTAAGGCAGCGAATACCCTAATTTTGTGGTTCTTCATAATTCACCAATGTTTACAACTACTATGAAATATCTATTTCTGCTGCTCTTTTTACCGGCTTCTCTTTTCGCATTTCAAAAAAGCAATGCCAAACCAGCCCCAAAAGATCCGCGCGAAAACGCAACCATTACCCTCGCCTGCCGATTGTATGGCATGTCTTCAAATATGGACAGTATCACCTTGTTTGAACCAATGGGATTAGCTACGCGCCCCATCGCACGCGGTGGCAAACGCGCAAGCGATAGTTTGTTTATTTTTACGATTCCTGCTTCCAGCCCACGCTTTTATGCCATCGGCCAGAACGAAATCAATACTGCAACGGTCATCCTGGGCGAAGAAAGCAGTGTCAACTTTTTTGCCAACGCACAAATTATCCAAAAAGGACGTACCTCCGGATCCTCGATCAATAAGGCCTATGAAAATGTCCTTAAACGCATCGAACTTTTCCGCGCCCAAGCCGAAAAAGCCCGACAAACCCGAATCACTGCTAAAGGAGCCGAACAACAAGACGCAATCAAACAACTGACTGCACTCAATGTGGCCAAAACAAAATACCTCGACTCGCTTAAGGTGAACAACCAACTCCTATGGCGCGTTGCTACGTTGTTCCTCCATCCTGAATTTACTGGCCAAAAAGGCTTTGCCGATGAAAAAGACTTCCTGAGCAAGCAGTTTTTCGTAAACGCTAACCTTGCAACCGATCGGAATTATGATAACATCCCAGACGTAACCACTGCTTTTGAAGCCTGGCATACCGCATTGGTTGCCGTGGCAGCCACCCCGGAGGAAATTAAACCGATCATGGAGGCCGCACTTGCGAAAATCTTAGGAGGGACCAAAACCCACCGGATGGCATTAAGCGGCATGGTGAATGCGGCTAAAAACTCCAACTCTGGAAACTATCCAAGCTGGGCACGTATGTACATCGAGCAATACAAAAGCCAAAGCTACGGTGAAATCAACCGCCTCGATTTTGAACTGAAAAAGGCATCCACCTTCACGCCTGGATTTGAAGCACCCGATATTGCAGGCATGACACCCGATAGCACAACCTTCGCACTCAGTAAGTTGCGTGGCAAAGTGGTGCTGATCGACTTCTGGGCGAGCTGGTGCGGACCATGCCGCAAGGAAAACCCAAATGTGAAAGTGAATTACAACAAATACAAGGATAAAGGTTTTGAAATCTTGGGCGTAAGCCTCGACCGCGACAGAACAGCCTGGAAAAACGCGATCGAACAAGACGGACTGACCTGGCACCATGTAAGTGACCTCAAAGGTTGGCAAAGCGAACATGCGGCCATGTATTCCGTAACTTCCATTCCACAAACGGTCCTGATTGACAAAAAAGGGAATATCCTGGCCAGAAATATCCGGGGCGAACAATTAGGGGCAAAACTTAAAGAGATTTTTGGAGAGTAATAGCCTTTTTGCGGTAAAGCATAAAACGACGCAACAAGTCAAATTTTAAAATAAAAAAGCGGCTAAACCAATGATTCGGTTTAGCCGCTTTTTTTACCAATATCTATTTTTACAACGCAGCAATAACACCTGCCTGCAACGAAATCGTATTAATTTTTGAAGGTCCCGGACCAATGCCACGTTTTGTCAGCGTTGTTTGTACCATGGGCGCCAAATAAACGGCAAACGATTTACCCAATGGCCGCTCAAGCCGAATACCCACATCAACACTCGCGTAAAAGTTCTCATTTACCGAACCTTTTTCAAAAATACCATCCCCGGCAGCTTGAACAACAGGGGGCTTATTCCCATTCGGATCCGGATTTTGTGACAAGCCCGGGTAAAAGACCGTTTGATACTTGTACGCCTTTTGAACGGCAAAATGTGCAGTAGAACCTGCAACCGCCTGCAAACTAACCCGACCAATACGCCCCAAACGGTGGGTTACATGCACCGGAACGGCAACTACATCGGCGGTTACTTGATCAACATAAGTGCCGTAAAAACCACCACTTGAACTACCCGCATAAATTTCAATTTTCCGCTTGGGCTGAAAAACTTTTTTAGCGTAGGCAATGCCCGTTTCAACACCCCATTTCCCTTTGCGATAGCCTATTCCAATCCCCCCTTTCACACCATTTGCTTTCCTTAAATCATTTCCTTGATGGATTTGATTTTGATCGCCGCCCAAAAATGCCAAGGCGTAGAAATTCCGTTGTTTTGCTACTTTTTGATGCACCCCCTGCGGCAACCCTGCAAAAGCAAAGGTTTCTGAAAGCGCATTGCCTTGTTGTAAAACGGGAATTGGATCCAACACTGAAATGGCCGAAGCATCGGTATTTAAGGGCAAAACCGGTTGGGATACTACTTCAAAGCTCGGGTTAACGCCAAATAAGGCTGAATTTTCTTCCATATAGCCCGATACCGCATTCCCGATTTCAAAAATTTCTACAGCCTGGGTAGATGCGTTATTATCTGACCAAAACCCGGAGGCCGTGGAGGTCAGGTCCGATGCCGAAGTAGTTATTCCGGCAGTTTTCCCTGAACGATTGGTCGGATGTGACAAACCTGCGGCTGCAAATGGTGTGCTGGAACTTGCGCCTGCTGTATTCGAATCTGTCGCAGCAGCGTTTATTCCGCCTAACAATCCATCCAAATTCGCAACAAGCAGTAAGAAAACGGCTGCTTCTGCAAATTTAGTGATCCAAATTCGCCGACGCATCCGCTGCTCCCGAACAATCCGGTCTGCCATCAAATCCCAATGACCCGAATGAAAAGGCACCTCCAATCCCTGCAATACTTGCCGGAAATGTTGGTCCATCCCAGGTGCCTGCCCGTCCGATCTGGGCATTTGGGCAATACGTTGCTCCAGTTGGTCCCAACTAGCGGGATCATAGGGAACCTGCAATCCTTCGAGTGCAGATTTTAAGGTAGCATCAAATTTTCCTTCTTCAATCATGACCTTTAGTTGGGTCGAAGTATTTTCATATAGGTTTGCAAAAATCAATCCAATTGGGCTTCAACTTTCCCGATCTCAAAATCCATACGTCGGGAAGCAAAAAACTCCTGTAATTTAATCCGGGCTTTCACCAGATTACTCCGTGAAGTGCTTTCTGTGATCTGAAGTGCCTCACCAATTTCTTTATGCGAGTACCCTTCCACTACATATAAGTTAAATACCGCCCGGTAAGCTGGTGATAACTCTTGTACTGCCGCCAATATTTCCTGCTCCGTCAACTGGCTTAATGCATCCGGATCATCATTATAGGTGTAAGTAGCCTCATGGATATCTTCCGTGCGACGGCGAACCATCTTCCGATAATAGTCAATACAGGTATTTACAATAATGGTCCGAATCCATGAAGGCAAAGAAGTTCCAGGGCGGTAGCGGTCAATACGTTGAAACACTTTAATAAATCCCTCATGCAGCAAATCCAAAGCCTCATCCTTCGACCCTGCGTAACGAAGGCAAACCCCCATCATAGCGCCGTAATACTGCTCATAAAGCAGCTTTTGAGCCCATCTTTCTTGTCGCAAAAGGGCATTGATCAAATCATGTTCAGCAGATTCCAAATTAAGTGCGAAATCCATAGGTTGATTTCCGTTGGAAAGTTAAGGACTAGAAACCGTTCGGCAAAATCCGTTCGTACTTCGTTAGACTTAAAATGTTAAACGAAGCGCCAAACCCAAACGCTGCCTCTCTGACGTATCCAACGTAAAAAAGGATGCCTGCGATCCTTCAATTACAAACTAAGTTAAAAAAGTGACCCCGTGGGACAAATTTTTTGTTTCAACTATTGACTTTTAAAAACTAATTGTTTTATATTTGCAGTCTCATTGGTCATCAATCAAAATCTCCGCCTTTACTATGGGACGCACAAAATTATACTCCGAGCAAGAAAACAACCAAAACAAAAAAAACCAACGCACTTCATCGGGCTTGAACCGGGTTAACCGCGCTTCAATGAGCCCAGGCAGGTTGATGTATGAAGCGCCGGATGCACTTCCAATGTCGGATCTTTTCCGTTTGATGCTCGTCCGTATTCGACGCAACTGGATTGCCATCCGTTTTCAACTCAATCGCTACACTTTTGGGATATTTCACAAACAAGGCGTTATTAAACTCGTATTTGTTGGGAGCGCAGCCTACCTGCTGTTGATCTATAACCCGGAAAGTTTACCGGTATCAGAAGATATTCCAGGATTGGCTGTCGAAACGGCTTTAGAAATTGGTTCGTCTACTAAAATTGAAAAATCAACCCAAAAGAAGCCCAAAAACGAGGCCGCGCCAGTGAGTGCACAAGAATTGGGGGGGGAATCGGGCGATTACGTTGCGCGTTATTCCAAAATAGCCATCGAAGAAATGCGCAAATACGGCGTACCTGCCAGTATTAGCTTGGCGCAAGGCTTAATTGAAAGCCGGGCAGGAGCAAGTAAATTGGCCAAAAGCAACAACAACCATTTCGGTATGAAATGTTTCTCTCGGAAATGTAGAAAAGGACATTGCTCTAATTTCACGGACGATACCCACAAGGACTTTTTCCGGATCTTTCCAAATCCATGGGAAAGCTGGCGTGCGCATAGCCAAATGATTTCTACCGGCCGTTACGCCAAATTGAAAAAATACGGCCGCGATTACCGAAAGTGGGCAAAAGGATTACAGTCTGTTGGTTATGCAACAGACCGTAATTATGCCGAGAAATTAATAGGTGTCATCGAAAAATATGACCTCAACCGATTCGATCATTAAACTAGTTGAGTTTATCCATATCGCGAATCAAAATGGTATTGCGATTAAAATGGATAAGATTCGACTTTTTGAGCTCATTCAAAATAGCCGTTACTGTTTGACGGCTTGCACCAACTAAATTGGCAATATCTTGCTGTGTCAAACCATGTTTTACCAACGTTTCATAACCTACTTGCCGTCCGCGTTCTCCCGCACTTTCTTTCAAAAATTCAACAATCCGGGTGCGTACATCTTTCAAAATCAAAGACTCCCATTGGCGTTCGGCTTTGCGCAGGCGCTCACCCAGGTAAAGCATCACTGCTTGCGCCAATTCAAAATTTTGCTGAAGCAATACTTTGAAGTCGTCAACTTTGACCAGGTAGTATTCTACCTCGCGATTCATAGTTGCAGCAAATTCAGCGCGCCGATGCTCCCCGGTCAATCCAAGCTCGCCAAACATGGACTGCGGATGTTGGATACTTTTAATGATCTCCCGACCATCCGGAGAAAAAATCCCAATTTTAACCGCTCCATTAATCAATAAGCAAATGTAATTGCTCGGTTCATCCGCCAAATAAATAAACGAATGCTTGGGCACAATGCGATATTCAGCCATTTTGCTCAATAAAGTCAGATCAGGTTGCTGCAGGGCAGAAAAAAGCGGGAATTTGCTAAATGTATCAGTCAAATCATGTGCGTTCATATGGAGTTGTTCAAATTCAGAAGTAGGAAAATAGATCTCGAGCGCTCTGTTACCAAAACTGTGCCAATGCAAAAAAATGTAGATATTACGTAGTTATTCTATTACCTTTCCCCCCTACGAACTAACTTACACCATGGAAAAAGTTATCGCCTACTCTTTACTTACTGAATTTGATATCGCGCTGTTTCAAGCCGGTAAACATTTTCAACTTTATCGTAAACTCGGCAGCCATTTAATTGATTTAAATGGAACACATGGTGCTTACTTTGCAGTTTGGGCCCCGAATGCAAAATTGGTGTCGGTGACGGGCAATTTTAACAACTGGCAATCAGGGGCACACGAACTGCTGCCTCGGTGGGATAAAAGTGGCATCTGGGAAGGTTTCATACCCGGCGTTGTAAAAGGGGACACCTATAAGTATCATATTCATACCGCTACTGGCATCGAACTCGACAAAGGTGATCCTTATGCACTGCGCTGGGAAACGCCCCCCCGTACTGGTTCAATGGTTTGGTCCTTTGACCACCAATGGGAGGATGCCGCTTGGATGGAACACCGCAAAACCGTTGCAAAAGAACCGAAACCATGGTCGGTTTATGAAGTACACATTGGTTCGTGGAAAAAATTGGTCGAAGACGGCAACCGCTCCCTCAATTATAAGGAATTGGCCACCGAGTTGGTACAATATGTAAAGGAAATGGGGTTTACCCACGTAGAGATTATGCCTTTAATGGAGCATCCCTACTTCCCTTCTTGGGGCTATCAAGTAACCGGCTATTTCGCGCCAACCAGTCGATTTGGAAACCCAGACGACCTGAAGGAGTTGGTTGATGCCTTCCATAAAGCAGAAATCGGGGTAATCCTGGACTGGGTACCATCCCATTTTCCAAGCGATATTCATGGTCTTTACCTGTTTGATGGTTCACATTTATACGAATATGCCGATATGCGCCGCGGGTTTCAACCTGATTGGAACTCGTATATTTTTGACTACGGCCGTAATGAAGTGCGCTCCTTTTTAATTTCAAACGCACTTTTTTGGCTCGACCAGTACCATATTGATGGCTTGCGGGTAGATGCGGTGGCCTCCATGCTTTATCACGATTATTCCCGAAAGGAAGGCGAATGGATTCCTAATATATACGGTGGTAGAGAAAATCTGGAAGCAATTTCGTTTTTAAAAGATTTCAACGAGGCCGTTTATCTGAATTACCCGGGTGTTGAAACAATTGCGGAAGAAAGTACAGCATTTCCTAAAGTCAGCCATCCAACCTTTGAAGGTGGCCTTGGGTTCGGGCAAAAATGGATGATGGGTTGGATGCACGATTCCCTCGCCTACTTCAAGCGCCCTACCATTTTCAGAAAATGGCACCAAAATGAAATAACCTTTTCTTTGGCATATGCCTTTTCCGAACGCTTTATGTTGCCCTTGAGCCACGATGAAGTGGTGCACTTAAAATCATCCCTGATTTATAAAATGCCCGGTGATGAATGGCAGAAGTTTGCCAATTTGCGCGCTTTGTTTGGATTACAATGGGCACACCCAGGACATCAACTATTGTTTATGGGCGGTGAAATCGCGCAAACAACCGAATGGAGCCACGATCGAGGCGTAACCTGGGAATTGCTTGAATATCAAGCCCATAAAGGAATTCAAAATTGGGTAAAACAACTCAATATCCTGTATAAGGCCATACCCGCATTTTGGAAGCACGCTTTTACACCAACAGGCTTTGAATGGATTTCGGGCGACGATGTTCAAAATTCAGTGGTTGCCTTCCTGCGCAAAGGTGATCCGGAAGATCAAACCATGCTCATCGTCTGTCACTTTAATCCTAATCTGATGGAATCATATACGTTGGGCGTACCAATTGACGGAATTTGGACGGAAATACTAAACAGTGATGCGATAGAATTTGGAGGAGGCGGTGCAATTAACGAACCTAAAACGGCACGGCACGCGCCTTCACATGGACATGAATACTCCATTTCATTCAAACTTGCACCGCTGGCTGTCCAGTTTTTCCAAAGTGAAATGCCAACAAAGACCAAGAAATTGCCAAAAGTAAAAACAGATTCGGCTGACGGAATGCCTGCCAGTCCAGACAAAAAAACAAAAGTGGGCTCCGGGAAAAAATCTAAACCTTAAAGTTTAACAGGAACTTCTTGACTTCTGCCTGAAATTCAGTTTCATCCTGCTCAAAAAAGGCCACTTCAATTGGCAGGACATACAACGGCAAACCATTATCCCAAAAGAAATTTTTGTGCATTTCCATGCGCATTGCATCTTTCTCTGTGGTAACTACTATTTTTGAGTGCCCCGTCATACGCTCGAAGCGCTTTTTTACTTCCAACAAATCAGTTGTTTCAAAAAAATGATGATCCTCAAATTCGATGGTTTCAACGGAATGGGCTTCACCGCCTAAATATTGAAGCAAATAATCCGAATTTGCAATGGCACTTACCAACAGGATATCTGTTTCCAGATCCAAGGGGCGCTTTACATCCGGGCGTAATAAGTCATACGGAATTCCATATTTGTACTTAGAAAAAAAAACACGCTGCCGAGGATATAAGTCTAATTCGTCTATCAGGTTACTGCGTTGTTTTGCCGTAAGATCCGCTGGACACTTCGTCACAACCAATAAATCTGCCCGCTTGTACCCGTGCCTCCATTCTCTCAAACGACCAGCAGGCAACAACCAATCGCGGGTAAAAGGCCGACTATATTCAGTCAATAAGATATTTAATCCAGGAGTAACGGCCAAATGCTGAAATGCATCATCCAACAAAACACAGTTTGTCGCTGGGTTCCGCTTGATCAACTCTGGTATTCCTAAAGCCCTGCTCTCACTCACAACAACGGGAAGGTCTGGAAATTTTCGTTTAAATTGAAGCGGCTCATCCCCAACCATTTCAGCGCTGTCTTGTACAGATACAGCACGAAACCCTTCCGTTTTCCGGCCATAACCCCTGCTCAATACTGCAACTTCAATGTATTGATCTAGCCAACGCAACAAATATTCAATGTGTGGAGACTTACCTGTGCCACCAACCGTCATATTTCCAACTGAAATTACTGGTAAATCAAATCGAACACTGCGCAAAGCACCCACTCGATATAAAAAATTCCGAATGCCAACGCCAATCCCATACAGCAAGGCAAACGGCAATAATAAAACCCGAATTACAATATCCTCCGACATATAAACGTATTTTGCCTGTTTTGGTAAATCTTCGGCATTTCTACAACAAACTAACGAAATAAAAGGTTATAAAATAAAAAAACCCGATGGTATAAACCATCGGGAATGTTTTGTGGTACCTCCCGGAATCGAACCGGGGACACATGGATTTTCAGTCCATTGCTCTACCAGCTGAGCTAAGGCACCTGCCTGCTGTCAAAAGCGGGGCAAAGATAATACCTATTCCACCAGAATAAAAAGCAATTTCGAATATTTTTTTAAAACAAGGTACCTTTACCGCACAACCACACCCTTTTATCAATGTCTTGACGATTTGTTTCATCACCTATGGCTGCCAATAGAATCGCCTTTTTTTTCCTTTTACCCGCTTTATTGCTACTTTATCTGGCTTGGGATGTCCATCCTGGCTATGCACCCGCCATGGTACCTTTTATTTTAGGCGCCGTATTAATTTACATTTTAGCCCCTCAAATTAATTGGTGGTGGTACAATCGTTGGCCTCCCGAACTCAGTAAAGACCTCACCCGTTTACTCGAGCAATTTTCCCCTTACTATAATAAGTGTAGCCCGCTCGAACAAAAACGCTTCCGAACCCGGGTCGCTATGTTCACGATGGGCGTAGATTGGATCCCTAAAGGTTTTCAAGAAGATGAAGTGCCCATCGACATTAAAACCATGTTAGCTGCTCAGGCGATCATGTTAACGTTCGAAAAGCCCGATTATCTGTTCAAGCAATTTGAAAAAGTCATTGTTTACCCACTACCATTTCCAAGCCCTGAATATCCTTTTGCCCATGCATCTGAAATGTATGAGGCCGATGGATGCCTTTTGTTTTCGGCCCAACAAGTCACCCAGGCGTTTATCCAACCCGATCTGTTCTTTAACGTGGCCTTATATGAATACGCAAAGGTGTACATCTTGACATACCCTGATGAAAATTACCCTGCATGCACGGAAATAGACATTTGGGACCAACTCGAACAAGTCAGTAATATGAACAGGGCTTATGTAGAGGCAACGATTGGCCTGGCAGGGATTGCACCCCTTCCTGTACTCATCCACCACTATTTCAATTTCCCAAAAACGCTTCAAGCAAGAATGCCCGAAGCGTGCAGACAACTTGATCAAATGTTCGGTACCCAATCATTCCTGAGCGACACACAATATATCAATGCTCATTAAAACAAGAGGTATTGTACTGCGCGCCATCAAATATGGTGAAACGAGCATCATCGCAGATATATTGACAGAAGAAAAAGGACTTCATTCCTTTATTGCCTCTGGCGTTCGTTCAAACAAATCTGCCATGCCCTACAGCCTGTTTCAACCCATGATGGCAGTGGAAGGCATTGCCTATTTTAAGGAAGATCCTAATGCACTACACCGTTTAAAGGAATTAAGGGCTTGCTTAATCCTCACAGCCATCCCTTTTGAAATAAAACGCGGTGCCGTGGCATTATTTATGGCCGAAATTTGCCGAAAAAGCATCACAGAAGTTGAATATGACCCAGACCTCTTTGAATTTGTATTCCAAAACATTCAATGGCTGGATGAAAGCCCACATCCGATCGCAAATATCCACCTGCACTTCCTCTTGCACCTTACAGGCTACCTGGGCTTTCAACCTGTAATGGAATTTGGATTGGACCAATCAACTTTTTTTGACTTAAAAGAAGGTACGTTTTTGCCCGAACGCCCCAACCATCGTTTTTATATGGAAAAAGATGCTACCAGTCATATGCTTTCGTTGTTACAATGCACCTTGCAGGAAAGCCATTTGATTCAACTTGCCAGGCCTGAACGCAAAACACTATTAAACAACCTAATACAGTTTTATCAATTCCATATACAGGGTTTTAAAGAGGTACATACCCCTGAAATACTCGAACTTATTATGGAATAGCGAATAGCGAAAGCGGGAAATAGTTCCAGTGAAAAGATTTATTTTTAATTTTTTTTCCAAAACGTTAGGATATTAGATTGGGTTGTTGTTACCTTTGCGCTCGCTTTTGAGAAACGGGGTTCAAGTTTAGTCTTGAATGCCGCTTAACAAAGCAAACACCATTAATTTTCAATACTTTCAGGTAATGAATCAAAAAATTCGCATCAAACTTCGGTCTTACGACTACAACTTAGTGGACAAGTCCACTGAGAAGATCGTAAAGACAGTTCGTGCGAGTGGAGCCGTTGTAACTGGCCCGATTCCGCTGCCCACTGAGAAAGAAATCTTCACCGTGCTGCGTTCCCCGCACGTGAATAAGAAAGCTCGAGAGCAGTTCCAGTTACGCACCCACAAGCGCTTGATTGAAATATACACACCGACTCAAAAAACGGTGGACGCTCTTTCCAAATTGGAACTTCCGAGCGGCGTTGACATTCAAGTCAAGCTAACTTAATTCGCACTAAGCAAGAAATTCTGTTGTTTCCGGTTGTAGTCAAAGTGTCACGCCCTGCGGATAACTGTTGCAATCGAAAGCGGTTCCGTCCGACGGATCATCGCTTTTCCCTTTTCTAAAAGGGTCGAATACAAACGGAAATAACAAGCAATCGTTCAAACATTAAATTCAGCTCAAGTGAACGGTCTGATTGGAAAAAAGATCGGGATGACCAGCATCTACGACAACAACGGTAAAAATATCGCTGTGACGATTATCGAAGCTGGCCCCTGCGTCGTAACCCAAGTACTCAATGAAGATGCCGATGGCTACGCTGCCTTGCAGTTGGCCTACGGTGATCGAAAGCCTAAAAACACACCAGCCGCGTTGGTAGGTCACTTTGAAAAGGCAGGTACCACCCCAAAACATAAAGTTTTGGAATTCCGCAACATGAATCTGCCAAAGACTTTGGGAGATGTAATTACAGTAAGCGAAGTTTTTGCTGAAGGTGATAAAGTTGTGGTTACTGGTACTACCAAAGGTAAAGGTTTCCAAGGTGTTGTAAAGCGCCACGGCTTCGGCGGTGTCATGCAACAAACGCATGGTCAGCACAACCGACTTCGTGCTCCGGGTTCGCTCGGTAACTCTTCTTTCGCTGCGAAAGTAATGAAAGGAATGCGAATGGGTGGCCATATGGGCACCGACCAGGTTAAAGTGCGCCGCCTGCAGGTAGTTAAAGTGTTCCCAGATCAAAATTTGATTTTGATCAAAGGAGCAGTACCTGGCCATAAAGGTGCATACGTTGTCATAGAAAAATAACTTTCGACCCTAAATTTCTTCGGAAATGAACATAGCGGTACATAACATCAAAGGCGAGGCTACAGGCCGGACAATTGATCTGCCAGAAGAGGTGTTCGGAATCGAACCCCACGAGCACAGTGTTTGGCTCGATGTAAAACGTTACCTGAACGCACAACGCCAAGGAACGCATAAATCGAAAGAACGCAGTGAAATGAGCGGCTCAACCCGTAAATTGCACAAACAAAAAGGTACAGGTGGATCCCGTAAAGGTGACATCAACAACCCTTTGTATCGCGGTGGTGGTCGTGTTTTCGGCCCACGCCCACGCAATTACGATATACATGTGAATGCTAAAGTGCGTCGTTTAGCACGTCGCAGCGCCCTTTCGGCGAAAGCAAAAGCAGGTAAAATCATTGTTGTAGAAGACTTTACCTTCTCAGCACCTAAAACAAAGGATTTCACAGAAATCCTGCGTGCACTGAATGTAGCCGATCAAAAGCCACTGACAGTTTTAGGCGCCTACGACAAAACACTCTATCTCTCTTGTCGCAATATCGAAAAAGCCGCAATTCATCCTGCAACTGATATTAGTACTTATCAGATCCTGCATGCTGGAACGTTGGTAATCCTCGAAAGCGCGATCGAGAAGATTAAAGAAACTTGTGCTTAAAAATCAGTTCAAGGTTTCGATTCACTCGGAAAATTGAATGCAGAACAAATAAGTCATGGCTAAGCAAATTTTGATCAAGCCGATCATTACGGAAAAGGCTACGATACTTGCCGACAAACGCAACACTTACGCGTTTGTGGTAAATAGAGACGCAAACAAAATTGAAATCCGTAAAGCAGTTGAAAAAATGTTCAATGTCGCCGTCGAAAGCGTGAACACAGCTGTAATTCCGGGCAAACCCAAATCGCGCAGCACGAAAACTGCCATTGTTAAAGGACACAAATCCGCTTATAAAAAAGCATTTGTAACCTTGCCTCCAGGCGAAACAATTGACATTTTCGGTCCAAGCGAAGAAGTTTAAACGATAAGCGATGGGTGAGGGATGTTTCATCATCCGTAACTCATAACTCATAACTCATCACTACCATATAACATGGCAGTTAAAAAATTCAATCCGATAACACCTGGTCAGCGTTTCCGTATCGCGGTATCGCGTGAAGAACTGACCAAAGGCGCAAAGCCGGAGAAATCTCTGTTAGGTTTCAAAAGCAGTACAGGCGGTCGCAATAGCGATGGTCGTCGTACAATGCGCTACCGTGGAGGTGGCCACAAACGCCGCTACCGTATTGTCGACTTCAAACGCGACAAACAAGGTGCTGCAACCATTCAGTCTATCCAATATGACCCAAACCGTAGCGCCTACATCGCGCTGATTCAATATGAAGACGGCGAAAAAGGTTATATCCTGGCTGCGAAAGGAATGGAAATTGGCCAAACGGTCACTTCCGGTAAAGGAGCCCTACCTGAAACAGGTAACTGTCTCTTTCTCGCTGAAGTTCCACTAGGTACTTTCGTACACAACATTGAATTGTATCCTGGACAAGGGGGTGTTTTGGTTCGTAGTGCAGGTATGAGTGCGCAAATGATGGGTAAAGAAGACCGTTATGCGGTATTGAAATTGCCCTCAGGTGAAGTACGCCGGATCCTGATGACATGCCGTGCAACCATGGGTATTGTTGGTAACTCCGACCATAGCCTTGAAATCATGGGTAAAGCAGGTCGTATGCGCTGGAAAGGCTGGCGCCCACGTAACCGTCCAGTAGCGATGAACCCTGTCGATCACCCGATGGGTGGTGGTGAAGGTCGCGCTTCAGGTGGTCACCCACGTACACGTAAAGGCTTCAAATCGAAAGGCGCTAAAACGCGTTCTAGAACCAAAGCCTCCAATTCGCTGATCATCAGCCGTAAAAACGGTGGTGTAATTAAAAACAAATAATATCCTAATATCACAATATCACAATTCGGGATATGCCGCGTTCACTAAAAAAAGGCCCTTACATCCATCATAAATTGTTGGAAAAGATCGCCAAAGCAAAACAGAGTAACAAAAAACAGGTCATCAAAACCTGGAGCCGTGCTTCGATGATTTTCCCCGATATGGTGGGCGAAACCATTGCTGTACACAACGGTAAAACGTTTGTTCCAGTCTTTGTAACTGAAAATATGGTAGGCCACAAGCTCGGGGAGTTTTCGCCAACGCGTAACTTCCGCGGTCACGGTGGTAATAAAAAATAATGTGACAATTAAATTAATGTGACAAAGTGACCTAACGTCCTAAGGTTACATTGAAAACATTGACCACATTCAACACATTGATTAAAAAATGGAAGCAGTAGCAAAATTGCGTAACTGTCCGATGTCGCCCCGCAAAATGCGATTGGTGGTGGACAATATCCGCGGGAAGCGGGTAATAGATGCCTTGGGCATTCTGAAGTACACCAACAAAGAGGCAGCGGTGTGGCTGGAGAAACTTTTACTCTCTGCGATCAACAACTGGGAACAAAAATCCGATCAGGTTGGTGCCGCAGATGATTATGATCTTTACATCAAGACTGCTTTTGTGGATCCAGGTAGCATAATTTATCGCTTCCTGCCAGCACCACAAGGTCGTGCTTACCGCGTGCGCAAACGTCGCAACCACGTAACACTCGTGGTAGCCAACCGTAACGCACTCGAAACAGAACAATAAAACGTCAAAGGGAATTTATCCATACTGTTGCATACGCACCAGAAACGGCCATAATACCCTTTATCAAATATTCACATTATTACATCCATCATACAATGGGTCAAAAAGCAAATCCGATTGGTAACCGTTTAGGCATAATCCGCGGTTGGGACTCTAACTGGTATGCCGACAAAGACTATGGTCTTAAGGTTGTGGAGGACGAAAAAATTCGCAATTACCTGCGTGCCCGCCGCCCTAAAACAGCTGTGGCAGATCCTCGCGACCGAAATAAACCGGTTCAAAATGGTATTGCGCGTATTGCAATCGAAAGAACGCTCAAGCGTGTAACGGTTACCATCCACACCAGCCGTCCAGGTATTATTATCGGTAAAGGCGGTAAAGAAGTTGACCTGATCAAAGAAGAATTGAAAGTCCTTACTGGTAAGGAAGTTCAAATCAACATCTTCGAGATCCGTAAGCCTGAGTTGGATGCCAATATTGTTGGCGAACAAATCGCTAAACAAATCGAAGCACGTATCAATTATCGCCGTGCAATCAAAGGTGCCATTCAAAGCACCATGCGCGCAGGTGGTGAAGGAATCAAAATCCGTATCAGTGGTCGTGTAGGTGGTGCAGAAATTGCACGTTCAGAAGAATACAAAGAAGGCCGTACGCCTTTACATACATTCCGTGCCGATATTGATTACGCTTTAGTAGAAGCACAAACGGTTTACGGAAAAATCGGGATCAAAGTATGGCTCTTTAAGGGAGAGGTACTTACCAAGCGCGAATTGACCCCATTCACAGCAGCAGAAGGTACCGGTAGCACCGGAACAACCGAACGCGGTGGTGGTAATGATCGCAGAGGTGGAAATGATCGCGGCGGAAATGATCGTCGTGAAGGCGGTCGCGGTGGAAACGATCGTCGCGAAGGCGGCGGTGGTGGTGATCGCAGAGGCGGCGGTGGCGGCGGTGATCGCAGAGGCGGCGGTGGAAACACTGGCGGCGGCGGAAATCGCGGCGGCGGCGGCAACAGTGGCGGCGGTGGAAACCGTGGCGGCGGTGGCGGCGGACGACGCTAGTAGCAAAACAATACCAGGTACAAAATTAAGCCTTTGTTAAATCGGTGAAATAGAGTACCTTTGCAGCCCCTTTCTAAGAAAGGTCGTTGTAATATCTTAAACAATTGATCGACAGGCTTTTAAATCTAGCACACAATGCTTCAGCCAAGACGTACGAAATATCGCAAACAGCATAAGGGACGTAATCGCGGCCTTGCTTACAAAGGTAGTTCCATCTCCTTCGGCTCTTTTGCTTTGAAAGCAATGGAATTCAGCCGCATCACAAGCCGACAAATTGAGTCGGCACGTATTGCGCTGACGCGTAACATGAAGAGGGAAGGTAAAGTGTGGATTCGCATTTTTCCCGACAAACCCCTTACTTCCAAACCGGCTGAGGTACGGATGGGTAAAGGTAAAGGTGCTGTCGACCACTATGTAGCCGAAGTACAACCAGGACGAATTTTGTTCGAAATCGAAGGTGTTAGCGAAGAACTCGCTTACGAATCCCTCCGACTCGCAGCACAAAAACTCCCAATTCTTTGTAAAGCCGTTACACGCTACGATTACGAAGGATAAACAGAAATTCAGGAATTTTGATGGTTGGTTTTAACCAAACGATTGAAATTCAACCATTAAATTGACAAATTATCACAATAAGGTAAAATGGCAAAGGAAAAATTAAACGTTGCTGAAATGACAGATGCGGATCTGGTGTCCAACATCAACAGCCTGGAACTGGAACTTCAGCAAATGAAATTCGACCATGCGGTGAGAGGCCTCGGCAATCCGATGGAAATCCGCGAATTGCGCCGCAATATTGCACGGATTAACACAGAAATGCGCGCACGCGAAGTTTCTGGCTTTACTCCTGCACAGTTGGAATTGCGGTCCAAATTGCGCGCACGCCGTAGCCGCCAAAAATAATTGATGATCCAGTCTAATGCCATCACGGCAAGAAACTTTTGAAATCAATTGTCAATCAATTCAATTCGACACATTATCACATCTAATAGAGTAGATGGAAACTTTAGTAAGAAATCTTCGCAAAACAAAAACCGGTGTGGTGGTATCCAATAAAATGGACAAAACCATCTCGGTACAGGTTGAGCGCCGTTTGATGCACCCAATTTACGGTAAATTCGTAAAGCGTTCGAACAAATTCTTCGCACACGATGAAGAAAATACCTGTAATCCAGGCGATTTGGTTCGTATCATGGAAACACGCCCACTCAGCAAAATGAAACGCTGGCGTTTGGTGGAAATCCTAGAACGAGCGAAGTAATCAATAAAAACTATCGGTAAGACGGCCTTGGGTCGACATGGAAAGTCCGTGCGTCTGTCAACCGTTCACTGAAAAATAAAAAAGAGTCATGATTCAGCAAGAGTCTCGTTTGAATGTGGCCGACAATTCCGGCGCAAAAGAAGTACTCTGTATTCGAGTACTGGGTAGCACTCGTCAGCGTTACGCTGGCATCGGTGACAAAATTGTCGTAACCGTTAAAGACGCTTCTCCAGGCGGTATCAAAAAAGGTACCGTTAGCAAAGCCGTAATTGTTCGCACACGCAAAGAAATTCGTCGGAAAGACGGTTCATACATTCGCTTCGACGACAACGCAGTAGTACTGCTGAACGCCTCGGACGAACCACGTGGATCTCGTATCTTCGGACCGGTTGCCCGCGAATTGCGCGATAAAGACTACATGCGTATTGTTTCTCTTGCGCCTGAAGTACTCTAAACCTGAGCATCTATTAATTTCGGTCAAACCACGCAAATAACTCAATCTGAGTGCCTTGCAAAGCGCGATCAAATTATCAATATCAACAATGGCAACGAATAATAAGTCCAAACGCTTCACGCAAAAACTGCATATCCGCAAAGGAGATACAGTAATGGTTATTGCCGGCGACGACAAAGGCAAAACCGGTGAAGTTCTTCAGGTGTTCCCAGACAAATTGCGTGCAATCGTAGATGGCCTCAATATTGTTAAGAAACACGTGAAAGCCTCTCAGACGGAAGAAGGTGGTATTCAGGATATGCCTGCACCACTGCACATCTCTAATCTGTTGGTGGTCGATCCGAAAACAGGTGAAGCAACGCGAGTTGGCCGTAAAATTGAGAACGGCGTAAGTGTTCGCTATTCTAAAAAAACTGGAAACATCATATAAGTGATGAAATACACAGCACGTCTTAAAACAAAATATCAACAGGATGTAGTCCCTGCACTCATGTCGCAGTTCAGTTACTCTTCTGTTATGCAGGTACCCCGCTTGGTGAAAATTTGCATCAACCAAGGTATCGGCGATGCTTCTGGCGACAAGAAATTGATCGACGTAGCAGCAAATGACCTTACTACAATCGTAGGTCAAAAAGCGGTTCCAACCCGTGCTAAAACGTCGGTTTCTAACTTCAAACTCCGTGAAGGTATGCCAATCGGTGTACGAGTAACACTGCGCGGCGAACGGATGTGGGAATTTTTAGATCGTTTGATCTCCATTTCACTACCACGTGTACGTGACTTCCGCGGTGTAAATGATAAATCGTTTGATGGTCGTGGTAACTATACCATGGGTATCACCGAACAAATCATCTTCCCGGAGATTGATATCGAAAAAGTAAACAAAATTATGGGTATGGACATCACTATGGTGACTACCGCCCAAACGGATGCAGAAGCCTTCGCACTGCTGAAAGAAATCGGTATTCCGTTCAAAAAATAGTTGACGCTCATTTTCAATAAAATATAGCGCAAGATGGCAAAGAAATCAGTCATTGCCCGTGGACTAAAACGGGAGCGTGTTGTAGCAAAGTATGCTGAACTTCGCAAAAAGTTAAAGGAAGCCGGTGATTATGATGCATTGGACAAACTTCCACGCAACGCAAACCCAATTCGCCTGCATAACCGGTGCCTTCTTACTGGCCGACCAAAAGGTTATATGCGCAAGTTCGGAATCTGCCGCGTAAAATTCCGCCAAATGGCACTCGATGGAAAAATTCCAGGTGTTACAAAGGCTTCATGGTAATTCTTTCGTTGCGCGCTAGTCCTGTAAAAAGGATGTGCATCGAACAACCGACAACAATCAATATTCAATAAAATGCAAGTCACTGACCCGATAGCAGATTATTTGACCCGCATCCGCAATGCACAGATGGCGGGACATCGCATCGTCGAGATTCCGGCTTCCAACATAAAGAAGTCCATCACTGAAATCTTGTATGATCAGGGTTACATTCTGAAATATACATTCGAAGAAAAATCGGATGAACACAAGCAAGGTTTGATCAAAATCGCTTTGAAATACGACCCAACAACCAAAAAACCGATCATTCGGGAATTGGTGCGCGTGAGTCGTCCAGGACTGCGGAAGTTTTCAGGATCTGGCGATATTCCCCGCATTATCAACGGGCTTGGTACAATGATCGTTTCTACCTCTAAGGGGGTATTGACCGACAAACAAGCACGCGAAAAAAATGTAGGCGGAGAATTGCTTTGCTACATTTGCTAATTTAAACTCATCACTCTTAACTGAGTAAGGAATATGTCACGTATTGGTAAATTGCCGATTACACTTCCGGCCAAGGTTGAACTTTCGGTAGCCCCTGATAATACGGTTACTGTAAAAGGACCAAAAGGCTCACTTTCTCAAAAAGTGGACGCCGATATCTCTATCGCCATTGATAATGGCGTAGTCCAGGTAAACCGTCCTACCGACCAAAAACGCCATAGAGCGATGCACGGTCTGTACCGCGCACTGCTTAACAACATGGTTGTTGGCGTAAGCGAGGGCTATACACGCGAAATGGAAATCATTGGTGTAGGTTATCGTGTTGAAAATCAAGGTAATATGGTAACATTTACCCTTGGTTATTCGCACCCAGTAATCTTCTCTATCCCCAGCGAGTTGAAAGTAACTACTGCGATGGAAAAAGGTTCTCCACCGATGATTAAATTGGAAGGCATTGATAAAGAATTACTTGGCCAAGTATGTGCCAAAATTCGAGCCTTCCGTAAGCCAGAGCCTTACAAAGGAAAAGGTATCAAATTCAAAGGCGAAGTTATTCGTCGTAAAGCAGGTAAAACTGCTGGTGGTAAAAAATAATCCACCACATATCAGGTGTTCAACACGTTTTCTATTTTTTCAGGATTGCTTGTTGAACACCTTTTTAATACAATCATTCGGATTCCGGTCGGAAATCGGAATCATTAAAATAGCGTAACAATGAAACGTACAAAACAACAAAGCCGTCGGCGCATTCACTTGCGTGTCCGCAAAAAAGTAAGCGGTACGCCTGATCGGCCTCGTCTGTGTGTTTACCGTTCAAACAAATCAATCTATTGTCAAATTATTGATGATTTGAAAGGACACACACTGGTTGCAGCAAGTTCGCACGAAACAACAATCGAGGGTTCAAAAATCGAACAGGCTGTTGCAGTAGGCAAATTAGTCGCTGAAAAAGCAAAAAGCGCTGGAATTGTTGATGTAAAATTTGACCGCGGTGGCTATTTGTACCATGGTCGTGTTAAGGCAGTAGCCGATGGAGCACGCGAAGGCGGTCTTCAGTTCTAACAAATCTAAAGTGATGGTGACGGCAAATGACATTCATTGAAAGCCAAACCAAGCATTCATAATTTCATTCAAATTAGCTAAATGTAATGGCTAAGCAAGAAAGAGACAGAGATAATTCCCGCACTTCAGAAGATTCGGGTCTCAAAGAAAAACTGGTAGCGCTCAACCGTGTAGCGAAAGTTACAAAAGGTGGCCGTACATTTAGCTTTGCTGCAGTTGTAGTAGTAGGCGACGGTAAAGGCACAATCGGTCAAGGACTTGGTAAAGCGCGGGAGGTTTCCGAGGCAATACAAAAAGCGGTCAAAGACGCTGAGAAGAACCTGATTAAAGTGCCAATATTGAACGGTACGATTCCGCATGAAGCCCATGGCAAATTTGATGCAGGTCGCGTATTGATCAAACCTGCATCCAACGGTACAGGTGTAATCGCGGGTGGTGCAATGCGTGCTGTGCTGGAAATGGCTGGAGTGCATGATGTTTTGGCTAAATCGCAAGGTTCTTCCAATCCGCACAACATTGTGAAAGCAACAATTGCTGCTTTGGCAAGTCTCCGCAGCCCAGTTGAAATTGCCCGTCAACGTGGCATTTCACTTGAAAAACTGTTCAACGGATAATTCAACTTTAGCCTGGTGTTTCATTCCGCAAGATTTGAAAAACCATAAAGCACTCCATAACAATGGGTAAGGTAAAAATTACGCTTGTAAAAAGCCCGATCGACAAAAGCAAACGCCAAAAGGATACCTTGAAGGCTTTGGGATTTCGTAAAATAAACCAAATGGTAGAACACGAAGCTACACCACAATTAAGTGGTATGTTGCGGGTGGTTGACCATCTTGTTCAGGTTGAAAATATTTAATCTGAAAACAACGCCAAAGATTTTGTCAAAACCTGTGGGGTTCGCCCTTTACAGGTTTTCATAACGAAATAAGCAGGCGTAAATCCGGTAAATCCGGCAATCAAAAATTTACTAACGCAATATCGAACAAATACAGCAATGGAGCTCAATAATCTACGTCCAGCACAGGGTTCTGTAAAAACGCGTAAACGCATTGGTCGTGGTACAGGTTCTGGCCACGGTGGAACTTCTACACGCGGTCACAAAGGTGATAAAGCGCGCAGTGGTTCGAAAGAAAAACGTCACTTTGAAGGTGGTCAAACCCCTATGCAGCGTCGTTTGCCAAAACGTGGTTTCCAAAACGTCAATCGAGTGGAATTTATCCCCCTCAATTTGTCAGCATTGGAAGCACTTATACAGAAAACAGGTTTAACCACATTCGATGTACCGGCTTTAGTTGCTGCTGGTGTTGCAAAAGCCTCCGAGCAAATCAAAGTGCTGGGTAATGGTAAATTGGAAACCAAAGTGGATATTACCGTACATGCAATTTCTGCTTCTGCCAAAACAGCGATCGAAGCGCTTGGTGGAACTGTTCAAACCGTCTAAACATACGTTGCAGGCATGAAGCTGCTTTCAGTTATCAGAAATATTTGGAGTATCAAAGAACTCCGTCAACGCATTCTTTTTACCCTTGCGTTGTTGCTCATTTACCGCGTAGGTACGTTTGTAGTACTTCCAGGTGTAAACCCGATTGCACTCGACCGCTACAGCCAAAGCCGTAGCGCGAACGACTTGTTGGGCCTTATCAATGTATTTACTGGTGGCGCATTCGACAATGCAGCCATTTTTGCTTTAGGCGTAATGCCTTACATCACTGCGTCCATCATTGTTCAGTTGCTTGGATTTGCGGTTCCTTACTTTCAACGCCTTCAATCTAAAGAAGGTGAAAGTGGTCGCAAACGGCTCAACCAGGTAACGCGTTTACTTACGGTAGCAATTGCATTGGTGCAAGGTGGTGGTTATCTCCAATTAATTCGCAGCATTCCTGGTGCCGTTTCACCAAACATCCCTGACGGATTATTTTGGTTCTCCAACATCATTATTCTAACTGCGGGTACCATCTTCTGTATGTGGTTGGGCGAACGTATCACGGATAAAGGTATTGGTAACGGTACATCTTTGATTATCCAAGCGGGTATTATAGCGCGTTTGCCTCAAGCATTTATCTTCGAATTCCAGAAATTATTTGGTGACAACAAATTGCTGTTGTTCTTCGTAGAATTGGCACTGTTCTTTGTGATTGTTTTGGCTACGATTCTGGTAATTCAAGGGGTGCGTCGGATTCCAATTCAGTTTGCAAAACGGATGGTTGGACGTTCTGGTAGTACCATGCCGAGTGCAAGTGCACGGGACTACATTCCGCTTAAAGTGAACTCAGCCGGCGTAATGCCCATCATCTTTGCGCAAGCATTGATGTTCCTTCCGGCTACTGCAATTCAATATTTTTCTGGGAATAAAGGTCAAATGTCTGGCCGTTTACATGCCTTCAATGACATTTATTCTTTAGGTTATAACGTTGTGTTTTTCCTTTTAGTTGTGATTTTCACTTATGTGTACACTGCTTTGATGATCAGCCCAACCAACTACTCCGAGTATTTGAAGCGCAGCAACGCCTTTATTCCAGGTGTAAAACCAGGAGAAGCGACCGCAGATTACATTGATAACATCATGACGCGGATCACACTTCCAGGTGCAATATTCCTTGGCTTGATTGGTATTTTGCCTTCAATTGCAGCAACATTAGGTATTAACCAGCAGTTTGCGCTGTTCTTTGGTGGCACTACCCTACTCATCATGGTGGGTGTTGCATTGGATACTCTGCAAGTAGTTGAAAGTTATTTGCTGACACAGAAATACGATGGTCTTATCAAATCAGGACGTATTCAAGGGCGCTCTACACAGGGCATCCAGTTGGGTCAGCCTCAATAATAAAACAGAATCAAACATCCTGTATGGGTTGTTTGCGATTGATAAAAACAAAAAATGGGTTTTTTCACCAGTGCACAAAACAGCAAACATATATTCTACAAGACCAACGACGAAGTAGAATTAATGCGTGCGTCAAATTTGCTGGTATCAAAGACCCTTGCGTTAGTGGGTAGCATGTTAAAACCGGGCATAACTGGCCTTGAAATTGACAAAGCAGCCGAAACGTTTATACGAGATCACAAAGGGAAACCCGCGTTTAAAGGTTATCATGGATTTCCTGCAACGCTTTGTGTTTCTTACAATGACATTGTCGTACATGGTATACCAGGGAAGCGAGAATTTTTGCCTACCGATGTGGTTTCTGTGGATTGTGGTGTAGAGTTAGAAGGATTTTTTGGGGATGCTGCTTTTACGTTTGCTTTTTCGGAAGTAGGCGAACCAGAAATGGAACTTTTAAGCGTTACCTACCGGTCTTTATATCTGGGAATAGAACAAGCAATTGTTGGAAAACGGATAGGAGATATTTCGTTTGCGGTGCAGGATTATTGTGAACGCAAACATAAATATGGTGTGGTACGTGATTTGGTAGGACATGGGGTAGGAAGATCCTTACATGAAGAACCAGAAGTGCCCAATTATGGAAAGAGGGGGCATGGGATGGTACTACGAGAAGGGTTAGCGTTGGCCATAGAGCCAATGGTGAACCTGGGAGTACGAGACGTTTTTCAAGCATCCGATGGTTGGACCATCCATTCAAAAGACCGAAAAGCGAGTGCACATTTTGAGCATTCGATCGTTATACGGAAAAATCAGGCTGATATTCTCTCCGATCACAGTTATTTGTTAGCGGAGATAAAAAATAATCCTGAATTAAAGGAAGTTTCACCAAAAAATTAGACCTTTGCAGCCCGAAATTCAGAAGGGCAAAATATGTCTAAAGAAGATTTGATTAAACAGGACGGCGAAGTAGCCGAGGCGCTTTCTAACGCAAACTTTAAGGTTCGCCTAGAGAATGGTCACGTCATACTTGCCACAATTTCTGGTAAAATGCGGATGAATTACATTCGTATTCTGCCGGGAGATAAGGTGTCGGTTGAAATGTCGCCATACGACTTAACGCGCGGACGCATTATCTATCGCTACAAATAATCAATTTGTGATTGTTCCTACTGGGGCAAAAGCAGTTTGTAAATTTTAAACGGACAACAACATCCATCATGAGAGTCAGACCGTCGATTAAAAAGCGTTCTGCTGATTGCAAAATAGTGCGCCGCAAAGGCAAGCTTTATGTAATCAACAAGAAAAACCCAAAATTCAAACAACGTCAGGGATAATTTGATGTTGGGTTCGTTGTGGTATAATTAAGGCCAGAGGTCTGATTTTGCCAAAGCGCACCGATAGATCAACATTTAAAAATACACAATAATGGCACGTATTTCAGGTGTAGACTTACCCCGTAACAAGAGAGGGGTTATCGCGTTGACCTATATTTATGGTATCGGCTCCTCTACCGCAAAGGTGGTGCTTGAGAAAGCAGGGGTAGACGAAAGTACCAAAGTTGAAAAATGGACGGATGACAACATCAAGACCATCTCTCGTATCATAGCGGATGAATTTAAGACAGAGGGTCAACTTCGGTCTGAGATTCAAATGAATATCAAACGTTTGATGGACATTGGTTGTTACCGTGGTTTGCGTCATCGTAAAGGATTGCCTTTACGTGGCCAGCGTACCCGTACGAATGCGCGTACCCGGAAGGGCAAGCGTAAGACGGTTGCAAACAAGAAGAAAGTAACTAAGTAATACTCATTGCGGGTTAGGTGCTATGTACAGGTGTCAGTAAACTGAAATCATCTGGGTACTGCATCATCACATCATCGAATCATCACATCGACTATACACAATGGCTAAAGGAGCTGCTAAAAAAGTTGTAAAGCGGAAGGTAAAAGTTACCCCGGAAGGAATCGTCTTCATTCAGGCGAGCTTCAACAACATCATTATCTCTATCACCAATAAGCAGGGTGAAGTGGTTTCCTGGGCATCGGCCGGTAAGGCTGGTTTCCGTGGTTCTAAAAAGAATACACCATACGCTGCACAAATTGCTGCCAACGACTGCGCGAAAGTTGCGTTTGACGCGGGTATTCGTTCGGCTGAAGTTTTCGTTAAAGGCCCGGGATCTGGTCGTGAGGCGGCGATCCGCGCGATTGACCAATCAGGCATTAAAGTGTTGGTTATCAACGACGTTACGCCGATGCCACACAACGGATGTCGCCCGCCTAAACGTCGTCGCGTTTAAGCATTCCACACGACTGTTTACCACAACAGCGTTATTATACACATTGACCACAATCAATACATTCACATAGAATGGCTCGTTATACAGGACCTACCACAAAAAAGTCGCGTGCATTTGGCGAATCTCTCTTCGGATTAGATAAATCCTTTGAACGTCGCAAATACCCGCCAGGACAACACGGACAATCGCGCAAGAAGAAAGCTGCATCGAACTACTCGGTTCAGTTGACTGAAAAGCAGAAAGCAAAGTACACTTATGGTATTTTGGAGCGCCAGTTCCGCCGTACTTTCCATGAGGCTACTCGTCGTCATGGTGTTACCGGTGAGTTATTGCTTCAATTGTTGGAAGCACGGCTTGACAATACGGTTTTCCGTCTTGGCATTTCTCCAACCCGTCGCGGTGCGCGTCAGTTGGTAGGCCACCGTCACGTAACGGTAAATGGAAATGTAGTAAACATTCCTTCCTACTCCCTGAAACCAGGTGATGTAGTTGCTGTACGTGGCAAATCGAAAGGACTCGAGATCGTTACGACGCATGTTGGTGCAAAAACCAACAATGTACGCCAGTTTAGTTGGCTGGAATGGAACCCTGATAAAATGCAGGGTGTGTTTCTCGCTTATCCGCTGCGTGATCAGATCCCAGAAAAGATCAACGAACAGTTGATCGTCGAATTGTACTCAAAATAAGAGCAAAATAACGAAAGGTTGGCGGTCGGTAACGGTCGCCAACCATTTTCGCGTTTAAACGTTGTTAATCGTTATTACTGCTTTCGGCCCCAAAATCACATTTCTTTTTCCCACCCTTTATAATTCGGAGCGTTCCACATATGAGTATTCTCAATTTCCAGAAGCCTGACAAAATTTTGATGCAAAAAGCAACAGATTTTGAGGGCACCTTTGAATTTAAGCCATTGGAACCGGGATTTGGCCAAACTGTTGGCAATTCTCTTCGTCGGGTTCTGCTTTCTTCCTTAGAAGGTTTTGCGATTAGCGCAGTTCGGATTGGAGGTGTTGACCACGAGTTTGCCACCATCCGGGGCGTTGTGGAAGACGTAGTAGATATTGTACTGAACCTCAAACAAGTACGGATTAAGCAAGTTATTCAAGACGAAAAAAATCCGCAGGAAAAAATTTACCTGACCATTAGTGGTCGTGAAGAATTCCGTGCAGGTCAGATTGAAGAATTTACCAATGTTTTCCGGATCATGAACCATGATCTGCTTATTTGCCGTATGGAACCAGCGGTAACTTTGGAGTTGGAATTGACCATCACCAAAGGACGTGGTTACCAGCCTGCAGAAGATGGCGCACCTAAAGATGCTGCAATTGGTGTTATTCCAATTGATGCGATCTATACGCCGATCAAAAATGTTTCCTACCGTGTAGAAAACACCCGTGTTGGTCAACGCACGGACTATGAAAAACTGACCATCGATGTAAAAACAGATGGTACGATTCATCCAGAGGAAGCAATTCGCGAAGCAAGCCGCATCCTGATTCAGCATCTGATGCTGATTACGGATGATAATATTACTTTCGATACACCAGCAAGCCGCGAAGAGAACGTTGTTGATGAACATATCTTGCATATGCGCAAGTTGCTCAAAACCTCCCTCGAAGACCTGGATCTGAGTGTGCGTGCCTACAACTGTCTCAAAGCAGCTAAAATCAATACTTTGGCTGAGTTGGTACGTTACGACACCCACGAATTACTCAAATTCCGCAATTTCGGTAAAAAATCGCTGGTTGAGATCGAAGAGTTGCTGCAAGACAAGGGCCTGACATTCGGCATGGACTTGGCTAAGTACAAGTTAGAAGAAGATTAATTCACCATTTTTTCACAAAGTGTGGTAACCGTTTGAGCGTGTAAAACTGCCCCGGTGCCGCCACCTAAAAATAGGTTTATACCGTTATGAGACACGGAGATAAAATTAACAACCTTGGTCGGACAGCATCGCACCGTCGTGCTATGTTGGCGAACATGACCAATTCGCTGATTGAACACAAGCGCATTACAACGACCCTCGCAAAAGCAAAAGCATTGCGTCGTTATGTAGAACCGCTCATCACAAAATCAAAAGACAATACTACGCACTCTCGCCGTGTTGTGTTCAGTTACCTGCAGAATAAAGAAGCAGTTACCGAACTTTTTAGCACAATTGCCACCAAAATTGGCGATCGTCCAGGCGGTTACCTCCGCGTAATCAAATTGGGCTTCCGTCGTGGTGACGGTGCTGAAACTGCGATGATTGAGTTTGTTGACTTCAATGATATCTACAACCCGAACGCAAGCAAAACGAAAACTGCGAAACGTACGCGTCGTGGTGGCAAAAAAGGTGCAAGCGGTGTTGCTGAAACAGAAGAAACCAGTGTAGTGGATGAAGTTGCTGTAGCGGCTGAAGAAACTGTTGCGGTGGAAGAAGTGGAAGAAACAACTCCTGTTGTAGAAGATGTTGCTGAAATCGTTGCAGATGAGGTAGCACCTACAGTTGAAACAGAGGAAAAGAAAGAAGACGAAGCGGCTTAATTAAGCCTTAATACAATACCGAAACAGGCGATGCACCTTATGGGAGCATCGCCTGTTTTATTTATTGTTCAAAACATGCGCGTTAATTGCGTATTCCTCGCCTCCGGTTATCGCCCGCCTCAAAGAAAAACGAATAGCCCCTGAAAACAGGCCCAAATACCTGATGTTGGGTTAGCATAAATAATGCCCCATCGTTGAGGTCTGTAAAGTAGCGCACAATGAACGTTTGCCCTGTAACTGGGTCTTGGTCTACTTCCACAGGCCAGAACCGTGCTTTAGTTTCTACTCCTTCTTTGTTTTTGACCGTAATGATCACAAAGGGAACCAAGGCTCGTACAGAATCGCGCACTTGGTTTTTGTTTTCAAAACCTTCTGAAATAAGGCTTTCGAATTGTAACAAATAGGCTTCCGGTACGCCTTTCCGCTGCGGGCCTTTTAAGATGGGTGTCGTAGAATAGAACGGCGTAACCTCGTAGGTAAGCGGCTTTGTCTTATTAATTTTAAAAGACTGGCTCTTTTGTTGGGGGTATTCGACCACAACCGATTCTATTTCTTCGGGTTTTTCAGAAAAAACGGCTCGGTCGCGCCAGTTATCATCGCCTAGCATGTATCGAACGCGCAACTGACCAATAAAGCCCGGTACTTGGACTACGTATGGATTTTCAGATTTATCCATAATCATATAGGTACCCCGTTCATCGGCCGTAACATCGCCTACATAATAGCATTTGATCTGTTTTCCATCCTCATCATAGAGTTCTACTTTGATTCCTTCCGATGCGATTGACTTAATCAAACTAGGTTTAGCCGCTTCCGTGGGGGCATATTGTACCCGAACTTGCGCGATTGTTTCCAAAAGTGTTTGGATCGCAGTTGGTCGGACACGAAACTGGCCATTATAGCGCCACTGATTTTTTTCTTTTACCAGCGTAGCCGTTTGGCCTTTGCGATCGGCAATGAATATTTTGTGAATTTGGGCGGTTTCTGGAACGCCAAAATCCATATCCCAGGAAACATCCACGCTGGTTTTCTGATTTTTTTGGGTAAGTACATACCAGGCCGCGATACCAAGTAAGGCAAACAAGGCCGCTAAGAGCAGGGTTCTTTTCATAAAAATTTGAAATTGAAAGGTTCAACGCGCAAAAATTAGACAGCAGTAAGGGCGCATTGGGTAGGTGTGGATTATGCGTTGCAAAAGAACGCAAGATTTAGCAAAATGTACAAAAGCCCTGCCTAAATTTAAAAAGTCTGCCCAGCATTGCGCTGGACAGACACATCAAAACAAAACGAAAAACCAACTTTATCTTAGGGTTTTACCCTTTATATCTTAGTTATCCGAGCGCTTTTTAAGCCGGACGGATGCTTCTTTTTCTTCTCCACTTCGATTGTAAACCACGGTAATAGTTTCGCCTACTTTAGAACGACCGATGTACTCTCGAAGTTCGGGGGTACCTGTCACGATTTTGCCATTTATTTTAGTGATAATATCCTTTTCGCGCAAACCAGCCACTGCGGCAGAGCCTTGCGGGTCGAGTTTTACCAATGCTACCCCTGGGGTAAAATCGATTTGAAGTGCGTCTGCTACTTCGGTATCCATGGTTGCGATATCAGCCCCGAGGTATGGACGCTTGTATTCGCCATACGTGATGAGGTCATCACAAATGCGTTTAACGAGGTTTACCGGGATTGCAAACGAGTATCCGGCAAATGTTCCGGTTGGTGTAGCAATCGCTGAATTAATGCCGATTAATTTACCGTTAACATCAACGAGGGCACCGCCAGAGTTGCCTGGATTGACGGCTGCATCGGTTTGGATGAACGATTCGATGGCACGGCCACCTTTGATAATTTTGATATCGCGGCCTTTTGCGCTAATGATTCCTGCGGTAACGGTAGAAGTAAGGTCGAACGGATTTCCTACAGCGAGTGCCCACTCTCCTACTTTTACGTCGTCCGAGTTGCCAATTTCGATGGCTGGCAAGTTATTTGCGTCAATTTTGATGACGGCCATATCCGAATTTGGATCGGTACCAACGATGCGTGCTTTGAATTCGCGGTTGTCGTGCAGGGTAACGATAAATTCGTCGGCAAAATCAACCACGTGGTTATTGGTTACGATGTACCCATCGGAGGTATAAATTACGCCGGAGCCAGTACCCGAACGCGGCTGGGCATAATCTTCATAAGAGTCCCCAAAAAAGTAGCGGAAAGGATTGTACTCCTGGCGTTGGCGTTGTGCTGCAGTTTCCTTGCTTTCTGAGGCTTTTATGTGCACTACAGCAGGCATTGAACGATCGGCGGCCTTCGTAAAATCGAAGGGTGCCGGGGTGTCTCCAAAATTCACTTGTTTGGAGGAAGGCGCTGGAACAAACGCTGATACCTTTGATGAATTGTCCAGCATTTTAGAAGCACCGACGGTTACCAGACCTCCTACGGCGCCAGCAATAAGCATTGACCAGAATTTATTCATTGTTTGACAATTAGTTTGGCTTAAAATAATCTTAACTTTGTTTGAGCAAGCAAATTTAAAACGATGTTTGCTTCTGTTTGCTGCCAGAAAAGGGTACTTTAACGAAGTATTAACCAATAAGTTAAGGCTACCACGTTCTGTTTTTTTTAATTCAAAACAATCTTCATAACGTACAAATTGCTGACGTATGTTTGCCCCGACCAATGCGCACCGACCAACAACCATAATCGACCGACGAACGCTGCCCATGAAGCGCATGCTCGACGAGCCCAACATGCTGGAGGCCTATTTGCAACCTGAAACTGCATTAGAATCTCACTGGTTTACCTTGCCGGAGTATCGGCATGGATTACTGTGGGGTGAGCCGCGCTTTGGCCATCCGGAGGGTCAAGTTGCCTTGCATGTACGAGAAGTACTGGACAATATTGACCGGATACCTGGATTATCGGGCGCAATGCGTACACAATTGCGTCAAATAGCCCTAGTACACGATACCTTTAAATATGCAGAGGATCGGTCTCGGCCACGCGACTGGTCAAAGCATCATGGACTAATTGCACGCCGCTTTTTAGAACAATATACGGACGATCGTGCCGTATTGGATGTTACAGAAACGCATGATGATGCATTTTATGCCTGGTTGGTCGCGCGGCAGGACAATGTGTTGCCCGGAAAACGCGAGCGTACGCTGGAACATTTATATGAAAAGGTGGGTTATTGTATGCAGTTGTATTACACCTTTTTCAAGTGCGACACGCTTACAGGAGACAAGACCCTTGCTCCAATGAAATGGTTTGAAAAGAGTGTTCCGCACATTACCCTTTTTCAGTTTGTAGATTAAAAGCATTCCAGTTACATGAAAAAACGTTATTTGGTTACCGCCGCATTGCCCTATGCCAATGGACCATTGCATATTGGGCATTTGGCAGGAGCCTATTTACCCGCAGATATATATGTGCGGTATTTACGCTTGATGGGGAAAGATGTAGTGTTTGTGTGTGGTTCGGATGAGCATGGCGCGGCAATTACCGTTAAGGCACGCAAAGAGGGGATTACGCCTCAAGAAATTGTAGACAAATACCATGTCATGTTGCGTGATACCTTTGTGGACATCGGTATTCATTTTGATTTGTACCACCGTACTTCTAGTCCGCTGCATCACAAGACATCGCAGGATTTCTTTTTAAAATTATTGGAAAACGGTCAGTTTGACGAAAAAGAGAGCGATCAGTATTACGATCCGGTGGCAGAACAGTTTTTGGCAGACCGTTATATTATTGGTACCTGCCCGAATTGTGCCAATCCGGATGCTTATGGCGACCAATGTGAGCGTTGTGGCACAACCTTGAGTCCGACGGAGTTAATTACCCCACGTTCGACCTTAAGTGGCGCAACGCCAGAATTACGTCCAACGAAGCATTGGTATTTGAAATTGGATGAGCATGAGGCATGGTTGCGTACCTGGATCAATACGGGTATGGTAGATGGGAAACTACAGCACCAGCCTGGCAGTTGGAAGAACCACGTGGTAGGCCAATGCAACTCCTGGTTAGACAGTGGATTACAGCCTCGTGCGATGACGCGTGATTTGGATTGGGGGGTAGATGTACCCCAGCATATACCGGGATCGGCAGGTAAAAAGTTGTATGTTTGGCTGGATGCGCCGATTGGATATATTTCAGCCACCAAGCAATGGGCAGCGGATCATGGTAAAGACTGGGCGCCCTATTGGCAAAGTGATGATACTGGTTTGGTTCATTTTATTGGAAAAGATAACATCGTATTCCATTGTTTGATCTTTCCAGCAATTTTGAAGGCGCATGGCGGGTTTATTTTACCGGTGAATGTACCTGCGAATCAGTTTTTGAACCTGGAGGGCCGAAAATTATCGACCTCAAAAAACTGGGCCGTATGGGTTCATGAATATTGTGCCGATTTTAAAGGGCAGGAAGATGCTTTGCGGTACAATATGATTAAAAACATGCCTGAACAGCGCGATGCTGAATTTACATGGAAGGGATTTCAGGAAACAACCAATACTGAATTAGTAAACAACCTTGCTAATTTTGTGCATCGGGTACTGGTATTGACCCACAAATATTATGATGGGTTGGTACCGGAGGTTGATACCAATCTTGCCATTCGGAGCGGGTGGAACATAGAGCAGGTAGGGTATTTTGATGAAGAGTTGTTGTTGTTGCATCATAAGGTAGAGGAAATGGGCAAGGAGATCATGCAATTTAATTTTAGGGAGGCTTTGCGGATATTGATGGAAATATCGAGTGCAGGGAATGCCTTGTTGCAATTTAATGAGCCTTGGAAGACTGTGAAAGACAGTCCGGAGGCCGTGCGGGTGGTATTGAACCTGGGATTGCAATTTGTGGCAGCATTATCGGTAGCGTGTCAGCCGTTTATGCCCTTTACTTCAGAGAAGATGCGCAAAATGATCAATTTGCAGTCCGTTTCTGGTAGTGGCGAGTTATTATTCATTTTGAATGATTTGGCGGAGGGCAACCCAATTTTGCCTGCCAACCATGCGATCAATACAGCCGAGCATTTATTTACCCGAATTCCGGACGAGGTGATTCAGGCACAGGTTGCGCGATTGGAAGCAACCGATCGGACGAACCAGGCCGAAAGCGCTGCGGAATCGGTATCTGCTGAAGAACCGGCAGTTGCTGCATCCGTATCGTATCCGGAGTTGAAAGAGTTTATACAATATGATGATTTTGCGAACATGGACATACGTACCGGCACGATCGTTGCGGCGGAGGCAGTAGAGAAGTCGAAGAAATTATTGAAGTTGCAGGTAGATCTTGGTTTTGAGACGAGAACGATTTTATCGGGCATTGCGCTGCATTTTCGGCCGGAATCTGTTGTTGGCCAACAAGTGGTTGTATTAGCGAACTTGGCGCCGCGTGTGATGATGGGTACCACTTCGGCGGGAATGATCTTGATGGCGGAAGATTCGGAGGGTCAGTTGAGTTTTGTAGCCCCCCCCCAAGGATGGCCCAATGGTTTTGGTGTGAAATAGTGTGATATTTTTATTTTTTTTCCTTTTTCATTCCTAAGAATTACCTTTGCGGTTGCTTTTTCGGAAGCACTGAACAAAAAATACTTAAAATTCTGATTTTCAAATAATTACGGCAAAATGGCTTTAATCGGAACGATTCGAAAAAACGGGTGGATCCTCATTGTGATGATGACACTTGCGTTGGGTGGGTTCATCCTCATGGAAATTATTTCGAATGCGCAGCGCAACAGTGCAGGTGATGCAAACACACTTGGAAAGGTAAATGGTGAAGAAATCAGACGTGCTGATTTTGAAAAGTACCAGGCATTGATCTATTCCAGTGCGGATGGTAACAGCAGTTATCAAGTACGTGGGCAGGCTTGGGAATATTTTGTTGAGCGCGCATTGATGACCCAACTATCCGACAAATTGGGCTTGGGCATCTGCAGAGATGAACTGCGTGACCTTGAGTTTGGTGCAAACATTAGTCCACTGATCAAAGAGCGGTATAAATCGCCAGATGGTTCACTCAACGTGAACTATTTGAACAGTGTTAAAAACGCAATTGACGCAGGTCAATTGGTCGATCAACAGCAATTTCCATTTCGTACTGCCTGGATTGAACAGGAGCACGAGATTGTGAAAGAGCGTTTGATTGAGAAAGTTTCCACGCTTCTTTCCAAGGGCATGTACACTCCAACCTGGCAGGCTGAAATGGCTTACCGTGAAAACAACGAGCGTTTGGAGTTCCGTTATGTGCGCTTGCCTTACGAAAAAGTAAAGGATGAAGAAGCCGTGTTGACGGACGCCGATTTTTCTACTTTTTTGAAAGAAAACCCACATTTGTATGATGCACAGGAAGAAAGCCGTGTATTGTCGTATGCTGTTTTCAATGTAGTGCCAACTGCTGCTGATACTGCTTCAGCGCGCGAAAGCATTTTGAAATTGAAGACAGATTGGACGCCTTCAAAAAATGACTCTACCTACGTAACGACCAATAATGGCGTGTACGATGCAACGTATAAAGTGAAAAGTGCACTGCCTGTTGCAGTTGCAGACACTTTAATGCGTTTGGCACCAGGTGCTTTGTTTGGTCCATATCTGGATGGTGGTGCCTGGAATATTGGTAAATTGCTTGATCGCAAAACGCTTCCGGACTCTGTTCGTGCGCGCCACATCTTGTTGAAAGGCAACAATCCGGCCTTTGCCAATACTTTGGACAGCTTGAAAGGTTTGATTACCAGCGGCAAAGCGCGTTTTGACTCGCTTGCGCTCAAAGTGAGCCAAGACGGTTCTGCTCCGAAAGGGGGTGATTTGGGCTGGTTTGCGAATGGCATGATGGTTCCTGAGTTCAACAATGTATGTTTTTATCAGGCTGAGCAAGGCAAGTTATACATAGTGAGAACCCAATTTGGCTATCACCTGTTGGAAGTAACTGGCAAGAAGTTTATAAAAAATGAAGCCGGTGTACGGGCTGTTTTCTTGAAACAGCGTGTAGAACCTGGTAAAACCACCCAGCAAATCGCCAAAGACAAAGCGATTGCATTGGTACAAGGTGTGAAAAACCTGGGCGATTTGACCACACAGGCTACGCAACAGAACATTGAACTGCAGAGCAGCAAAAGTTTGAAAGCCAATGATTACGCACTTGATGGCCTGGGTACCGGTTCGGATGCCCGTGAAGTTGTACGTTGGGCCTTTGGTGAAAATGTGAAAGCAGGAAACGTTAGTAAAGACGTTTTCTCTTTCCGCGATGAAACTGGTGGTTACTTTGACAGTAAGTATCTTGTAGCCGCTTTAAAAAGCATTGCACCGAAAGGAAAGGCGACGGTTGCGATCTTGAAATCGCTCCCAGAAGCAGAGCAGAAAGTGAAGCAAATCAAAAAAGGCGAAGTGCTGAAGGCTAAAATCGGCTCTAATACGGATATGAATGCCGTTGCAGCCCAGTTCGAATCCAAAGTAGATACGGTGAAAGCAGTATCGATGATGTCTTCAGGGGGCGAACCACGGGTATTGGGTACGGTATTCCGTTTGGCAAAAGGTGAAACGAGTGCTCCTATTTTGGGTGCAAGTGGTGTTTATATCCTTCAAACGCTGTCGGATAAGCCGCAAACACAAATTCCTGCAGACCTAACGATGTTCCGCAAGCAGTATACTTCCAGTGCAGCTTCTTCGATTCGGACCAACATCATGGCCACGCTGAAGAAGGAAGCCAACATTAAAGATAACCGCAGTCGATTCTATTAATCGAGCGGCGTTTTATACAGCATAAAGCGGCTGTCCGAGTTTTCAGGTTTAAATCCTGCACTCGTGACAGCCGCTTTTTTATTAGAACCATCGTGCGACACCTTTGAGCAGAAATCTGGCTAACTTACCACCATAGGGGGGCATAAAAAGAAGGGTGTGTGGGAAAATTCGGTTTTGAAAGGTAATCCCGCGTTGATTGATGAATTCCATAAAACCAAATTCACCGTGTCCTTTGCCTATGCCGCTGTTGTTGCTGCCACCAAACGGCAGGTCGTTGTGGTAGAACTGGATGGCACATTCATTGACCGCTACTCCACCGCTGCGTGTTTCGGCAAAAATTTGTTCAATAAATCGCTTGCGGGCACTGAAAATATACATGGCAAGCGGCCGTTCGTCTTTGTTGACGTATTCTATTACCTCCTCAATATGTTTGAAGGTTCGGATGGCCAATACCGGGCCGAATACTTCTTCCTTCCAAATTTTTGCATGTTCGGGAACATGATCGAGCAGGGTTGGTTCGATATATCGTTCGGCGGCGTTGGTATTGCCACCAAAAACTAATTGGGCACCTTGCGCGAGGGCATCATCTAGCAAGGCTTTTACCCGGCTAAAATGGCGATCGGTGCTTAAACGTGCGTAGTCGGGAGTAGTTGCCCGTGCTTCCGGGGTATTGCCGTAAAATTTTTCGCTTTTCTCTTTTAATTTCAGGAGCAGCGCTTCCTTCACATTTTCGTGCACGAGCACATAATCGGGAGCGATGCAAATTTGTCCGGCGTTCATGGCATTGATCCATGAAATCTGGGCGGCGGCGAGGTTTAAATTGGCCGTTTCATCGATGATTACGGGGCTTTTTCCGCCTAATTCGAGGGTAACCGAAGCGAGGTGTTCGGCAGCAGCGCGCATCACAATTTTTCCTACTTGTGGACTTCCGGTAAAAAAGATATGGTTGAATGGTAAAGCCAGGAGTTGCGTGGATTCTTCGACCGCGCCTTCCACCACCGCTACTTCATTGGCCGGGAACACCGCCTCTATGATTTTTTTCATAACTGCCGAACTGTGTGGCGCCAATTCGGAAGGTTTCAGGACCACCACGTTGCCTGCAGCTACAGCGAGTGCAACGGGTGCCAGGCTCAGGCAGAACGGAAAATTCCAGGGTGCGATGATCAAGCAAACACCTTTGGGTTCGTACCGAATCTCGGAACGGGTTCCGATCATCATAAGCGGCATTCCGACCCGCTTGGGCGTTAACCAGGCACGCAGGTTTCGAATGGCATGTCGGATTTCCGTATTGACGACGCCGATTTCAGAAATGGCAACTTCGGTTGGACTTTTTCGAAAATCGGCCCACATGGCCTCATTGATCTCCTCCTGGAAGTGCAACATGGTGGCGTGGAAGCGTTTGAGTTTTGCAATACGCGCACGCACAGTAGTTCGGCCGACGTTGAATTGGTTGGCTTTCAGGTTTTCGAAAATCGCTTGAATATCATGCGATTGCGAAATTTTATCGGGTGCAATAGCCAGTTCTGACATAGATAACTTTTTTAATACTGTAGTTGGTGAATCAAAGTTCGGGAAAGTTTTTTAAAGTTTGGTGAAAAATAAATTTGGAAATTAGTGTGGCAGGTCCTAAAATTGGGGGACCAAAGCACCAAAATGTTACGACTATAAACGAAGATAACGAAACAATGGATTTCGAAAAACCGCTTTAATCACTTCTAACGTTCATTTTAAAATTTGTGCGATTATGATGAAAATTCAAGTAAAATCCGTTCATTTTCATGCTGATTCCAAGTTGTTAGCATTTATTGAAGAAAAAATCAGCAGGCTCAATCGTTATTTTGAGCATACATTAGAAGCGGAGGTTCATTTAAAATTGCAGGATACGGGGTCGCGCGTGCGGGAAAAAATTGCGGAGATTCGTTTAAAAGTACCCGGCAGTGTGCTGGTTTATAAAAAAAGTGGAAAGACATTTGAAACGGCGGTACATGCGGCGGCGGATAATTTGAAGCGGCAGTTGGTACAGTTTAAAGAGCGCCGCATACGATCATAAAAATTACGGTTTACCATCACAAAAGCGCTTGTCTGGCAATTGTCCCAGGCAAGCGCTTTTTGGTTTTTTGTCTAAATATTGAATATTACTCGTGCGGAACATTTACATTTGTATTGTTCTATACCATTTTATGTTGAAGCAAGGACCATTTTATCGGCAATTCACGGCTTATCTGCTTGCGCTGTTGTTTACGGCGGGTTGGATGTTGCGTGCGACGCATGAGATGTTGCTTCATGCTGATCACACGCATGCAATATGCGAGGCTGCATACCAGCAGGATTCGAATAAGCATTTACATGGTTCGGAATATGCGCCGAAGCAGGATTGTCCGATCTGTGCCGTTTGGTTTTCAGCAGTAACGTTGGTAAGTCCTGGCACGGACTTGCTTTTAACTGCCAGTTTACCTAAAAAACTGGATTTTTTAAAGCATAGTGCACCTGATTCGCGGCGATTTTATGCTATTGTCCAGTTGCGCGGCCCACCTGCTTTTTAGTTTCCATTTCCATATTTCTCCATTGTTGCCGCAGTATTCTACTGACGGTGTATCCACTTTTAAGGAAAATCCATGTTAAACGACAAGGCCCGATTATTCGGTGCACTGGTTGTAAGTTGTTGTTTATCTGCTGGTTTGCAGGCACAAGACTGCCATCAGGCATTGCGCGGGTATATTTTAGATGCTGAAAGCAAAGCGCCTTTAGCATACGCCTCCATTTTTGTGAAATCGCTTGGACGTGGTGCCATTTCGGATGAGCACGGCTATTACAGCATTACAGATTTGTGTGACACCTCCGAATACGTGCTTGAATTGCGTCACATTGAATGTGCACATGAGACCCTTCGGGTGCGTTTAAAAGAAAACCAGGAGATCAATTTTGAATTGCGGCACAATGCGGTGTTGCATGAGGTGCTTATTTCGGAAAAGGCCGTTGCGCCTCCGCCTACCCAGGCTGAAAGCACGGTGCAGCAGGTTGATTTAGCGTCGGCAAAAGGATTGGGTTTGGGCGAAACCCTTCGAAAGTTGCCAGGCGTAAGTTTGCTTAATTCCGGCGCAAACGTGTCAAAACCTGTCATTCAGGGGTTGCATTCCAACCGAATTGCCATTGTATCGGACGGGGTGACTTTGCAAAGTCAGCAATGGGGCAACGATCATGCGCCAGAGATTGATCCATTTACTGCCGATAAAATAACGGTTGTAAAGGGAGCAGCAGGGGTTCGGTACGGTGTGGGTGCGATGGGCGGCGCGGTAATTTTGGAGCCAGCATCCCTGCGGGCACAAGCTGGATTAAATGGTTGGTTGTCGGTGGGCGGGTACAGCAATGGGGCGGGCGGGGTTGTTTCCGGGGCAATGGATTGGCGGCCTGCACGAGGCAATTTGGCCTTTCGGTTACAAGGGACGGCAAAGCGCAGCGGCAATTTACGTGCACCGGATTACTGGTTGGGAAACACTGCTGCGTTGGAACTCGATTTTTCGGCCTTGGCAGGCTGGAAAAGTGCGCATTGGGACCATACTTTAAGTGTAAGCCAGTTTAATCAGGATTATGGGATTTTGCGTTCGGCGCATACGGGTAGTCTGGAAGATTTACGTGCAGCCATTGCTGCGGATACACCGCGTAACAATGTAAATCAATTTAGTTATTTGCTGGATCGGCCGATGCAGCGGGTACGGCATAGTGTGCTCAAGTATCGGAGTGTTTACCGGATCAATGATGTATGGAAACTGCGTGGGCAGTACAGTTTTCAATACAACCAGCGCAAGGAATATGACCGGGGGCGCAATGGCCTGGTATCGGGCGGGAATGCCCAGATTAGTTTTCAGTTGTGGAGCAATACCCTTGATTTGGCACTGGAGCATTTGCCCATTCGGCATTGGGAAGGCGGTATTGGGGTACAATCCATGCAGCAATTGAATTATGTGAGCCGAGGTGGTTTCATTCCAGATTACCTGGGATGGGCAGGCTCGGTATGGATGCTGGAGCGTTGGCGACGTTATCCGACGCCTTTGGAGTTTGATATCGGCTTGCGCTACGATTATCGTTGGAACCATATAACCACCACGGGCAATGGCAACAATAATTTGGATAAACGGCTTTGGTTTGGCAATGTTTCGGGGGTTGCGGGGGTGTTGTACCATGTTACGCCAAAAGTGCAGGTTAAGTTGAATACGGGTTATGCCTGGCGGCCTCCTGCGGTGAATGAGTTGTACGCGCGGGGCGTGCACCAAGGCGCAGGCACCTACGAGCAGGGCAATGCGGCATTGCAATCGGAAAAAGCCTGGAATACCAACCTTAGTGTTGACTGGGACCACCGTTGGCTGACCACAAACCTTACCCTCTATCGCAATCAGATTCAAGGGTTTATTTACTTAAATCAGCCCAAAGACAGCATCGTGACAACGGTGCGCGGCCCCTACCCTGCTTATTTTTACCAACAAGACCAGGTTGTTATAAGGGGAATGGACGGCAATTTTTCGGTGAAGTTGGGTCGTCATTTATCTTTAGAGTCGCAGGTCTCCTTGTTACGCGGGTATCGATTGGCTAAAACGAGCACCCAGGAAAGCGCCGTGCAGGATTGGCTGCCCCTGATGCCTGCTGACCGGTATCAGTATGGGATCAAATGGACCTTTAAGGAGGGCGAAAAATCTATAGGAACGCCCAGTTTTGTGCGTATTTCGGGCACCAGTGTACAACGGCAGATTCGGATACCGGATGCGGGATTGACCAAACCGGCTCCGGCAAAGTACACTGTACTGACTTTAGATGCGGGACATACGTTCAATTTGGGCAAACACCCATTGGAACTGGGTTTCAGTGTTCAAAATTTATTGAATACCCGCTATCGGGATTACCTCAATTTTTTTCGATTTTATGCGGATGAATTGGGGGCAAATGTGGGTGTGCGGGCCAAATGGCGATTTGGCAGCACCCTTTAAACCTTATTTTTCATTTTTTAAAATTCAAACAATGGCTTACTCAAAAATTCAATTTTCAAAATTTCTAATGCTTTTGATTGCGGTATCTGCTACATTGGTTGTTGGTTGTAAAAAGGATGCTGCCACGTTGGAAGAAAAAATTACTAAAATAGAAGTACACCTCACGGGTATCAATGGCAGTACATTCAACGAAGAATTTTCGGCCGAGGATCCTGATGCTGATGGCGTATTCAATACCATCGCGTCGATCGATATCCCGGTGAATACCGTTTTTAATGTGCACGTACATGTGTACGATGGCACCACGGAATTAGACAGTGAAATAGCGGCAGAAAGTAACGATCATTTATTCGTGTACCAGGTTACTGGCGGCAACCTGGTGGTAGGCGATTTGAATTTGGATGCAGCTGGAAAAACGTTTGGCCAGGATTCTAAATGGACCAGTGCTGCAGCCTCTACGGGTAGTGTACGCATTAAGTTGATTCATGAGCCGACCGATAAGAACAATACCACTGATCCGGGAGGATCGGTTGATTTTGATGTGACTTTCCCGGTTAAAGTACAGTAATTCAATTCCTTTGTAAGATAACAAGACCGAGTTGATGGGAAGATACCTGTCTGCTCGGTTTTCTTTTTCAGATTATTGATGATCGTCAAATCTTTGTCATATTTGCATATATCATTATTTAACTTTGCCACGCATGCATGAATAGTTCGTATTTTTACAGGTATTGCTTCACCCCAAAGAATAAAATTATTGAGATAACTAAATTATAATAGCAATGAGCAGCAGGATTATAATGTTTTTGTTTGCTGTTTTAACAAGCCAAGGGGTAAAGGCTTCTGATTCAATTCGAATAGAAACAGTAGTCCGGTCAGATTGGGGTGCCTATATTCATTTCCCGGCTTCACAAAAGCCACTTCCCGTTATAATAACGCTTGGTGGAGCGGAAGGTGGTTTATCTTTTATAGAAGAAGAGGCTAATGCAATGGCAAGAGAAGGCTTTGTCGTCATGCGTTTGGGATATTTCAAATATTCAAAATCTACTTCAAAGCAGACCTTAAAAGAAATAAGGGTTGAAAAGGTTTTCGAAGCGATTGATTATATTGCTAAAAGTCCTTTCGTAGATCGTTCAAAGATTGCATTAATAGGCGTATCCAAAGGGGCTGAGTTGGCTTTATTGGTTGGCTCAAAAAATAGTTCAGTTAAAGCAGTTGTTGCACATGTACCAAGCCATGTTGTTTGGTACGGCATGGAAAAGCGGAAAGGGTTGAATAAAAGTTCGTGGACTTATGAAGGCAAGCCCTTACCATTTGTGCCTTTCGCTAAACCAAAATCAGGATGGTTTACTAAACGTATTGCTGAATTTTACGAAGCAGGTCTGGAAAAAAATGCTGACAAAGTACCTTCTGCAATCATTGAGGTAGAAAAAATATCCGGCCCGGTTTTACTTAGTTCTGGGGCTAAAGATGCTATATGGCCTTCCTTTTTTATGGCTAATGAAATTGACAATCGATTGAAATCGAAAAGTTTTCCATTTGAAGTCAAACACTTACACTTTCCCGAAGCGGGACACGGTATTTTCGGAATTTTACCTGATGAAAATGATGAAAAAGCGATGAACCAGTTGGCTGATGGTGGCGGTGGTGTGCAGGCAAACTATCGTGCAAGACAACAGACCTGGACTGAAACTTTTTTATTTTTGAAAAAAGTATTTGTGCATGACTGAAATATACCAAAATTAAAGTGGATTTGAAGGATGGATGGATAAAAAACTTGATTTTCAATGGATTAGAATCCAGCCATTTTCAATAACATTTAGCGTTGGCTATAACAACGGACGAAAGCAAAAACTACAAGACAGTTCGTCAAATCTTGACTTTGCCGACTGCAAAAATCAAAAAAGTGGAGTCCAGTAACCACACAAAAAAACGGGGCGACACCGAAAAGCCAAATGAGTAGGACCAAAAAAATGAATATGAAAAAGTCTCTTATTAGTTTTCTTTTCGGGATTAGTGTAACAATCCTTCTTGCTCTAAAAGTTGCAAACTTTGAACCTAGCGCATCAACAGCCGAAGTGAATAAAATTGAAGGCCTCTATATTTTTACGGATAGCAAGCCCGTAATGCCTTATGACAGTATCGGGGCTCTTGAAATTGGATTTATAACTGACACACAATATGAATCAATCAGGGGGAGCTTAATTAAAAAAGCCAGAAACAAATTCCCAAATGCAGATGGCTTAATCATGAAGTTTGACAAGAAAGGTGTTGACAAGTGTATCGTAATTAAAATACACTAAATCCCTGATTTTCATCTTGGGCTGCAAAGTTGGCTTGAAGGTGGTGTCTCATTAGTAGGGGGCTTAGGATACCCTGCGTATTCATTCGATTGGATGGGTTTGCGGGGTATTTGACGTTGGGGGTTAGGTTTTTTGGCCCCCCCGGGTGGAACCCGGAGGATAGGCGCACTGGGTAGAACCCAGCGCGAGCGTACGGTGGGGGCTGACGGATGGTATTGAACATTCGGAATTCTTTTGTTAGTTTGCTTTGGTTAAAGAAAACCTTTTGTACGTTTGTAGTTACAGGAACAATAGCAATTTTTAAATCTAACCACCTCTATACTCTTAAATTGAATGAAGCGATGAATAAACCTACCATAATCCCCAACCTAACACCACTCCGTGGATTTGCAGCTTTATTTGTAGCCATTTTTCATTTTGACGCTGTGGTTGCAAACTTTGTAAATCAACAACAGACTATGCTCCTTGGGAAATGCTATTTAATGGTAGATTTATTTTTTATTATGAGTGGTTTCATCATGTTGCATGTGTATGGTTCGACGTTTACAGCATCTATCGCTAAAAGAGATTTTTTTAAGTTTATCGGCGCAAGGTTTGCCAGAATATATCCGCTTCATTTTTTTACGTTAATGCTTTCGGTTGTAATGTTTTATGCATTACAGGAACCGGCCAGCCCCGTAAACGATCCATTTGCCATACCAACGCACTTAATGCTTTTACACTCCTTTGGCATTCATAAAATCTTCACCTGGAATGTCCCTTCCTGGAGTATTAGTGCGGAGTGGTGGGCTTACATGATATTCCCTTTATTGGTTTTGTTTTTGGGCAAGTATAAAAAAACGGGTGTTGCTGTACTTTCAATTTTATCCATAACTTTATACTTTTCCATACTCTATTTGTTGCCAAGGGTGAATCCATTTGTACCTGGTTTGCCTGTTCCGCATGATTTAAACGTTACTTATGACTATGGTTATATCAGAGGGATCGCCGGCTTTATTGCAGGCATGATCACCTACCTTGCTTTCAAGCAACAGGAAATCGTAAAATATTTCAGCACCGACCTTGCGAGTATTTTATGCATACTTGCCACTACGCTTTTATTTCATTTTGGTGCAAATGACTTAGTTATTGTACTGTCTTTTGTACTTTTAGTTTTAACAATTGCTTCAAACGAAAAAAGCATCTATCAACTTTTTCAATTTAGACCACTTCAATATTTAGGCGATATTTCATATTCCATTTATTTAACGCATGGTATTGCGATGTTCTTAATAGCCACTCCAATCATTACAAACCTGGGATATATTTATAAAGGCCCGGGGAGTTTGCAAATTCCATTTTTTACCGGACTTTGGGTTTGTGCTTTATATCTGCTTGGTATCGTACTGATTTCATCCTTATCCTACTATTTCATTGAAAAACCTTGTAGAAGGTGGTTAAATGAAAGATTTAAAAACTAAACAAAACATTTAACAAGCCTAAATGAAACAACCATCAACAACAGACCCTAGGGAAAATCTTTTGCAAAATAACATAGGCTTCTTCTTTACTGGAGTGCTTAGTATTACGTTATTGGGGTTTTATCCATTCTACTTTTCTCATTTTCCAATGTTTGAAGTGGTCCGGGCGGAACGAGCAATCGCACAATAAAGGTTTTACATGGACGGAAATTCTTGTTTGCACTACATTTTTAAATCTTTAAAACATGGGAATCATAAAAAGAATAAACCCCTTTTGGGGATTTATCGCCGCAATTTTGGGTTGGACACTTTTTAAGCATTTTGACTTTAAGTCTTTCAAATTTTCGGACCCCTATTTTGACATTGTTTATCTTATTGTATTTGCAATTTCAATATATTTCCTCATAATTGATTATAAAAAAAAACAAACCATGAAACAACTGTTAATTTTAGCGCTTACCCTTTTAACATCAACCACTTACGGACAAGATAAATACAATTATGTTCATTTCAACAAACTGACCGAAGTTGAGGGGACGGAATATGTAATTGCGTCCGTTGATAATCGGGGCAAAATGTTTGACACTAAAAGCAGGTATCTGTTGTTTATTAATACGAAGACTGGACAATCAAAACAAGTTGACTTTCCCAATGATGGACATATAGAAAGCGTTGAGCAAGTTAATATTGACAATTTGGGTATTAACAAAATAATTGTTTCCGCACAAACCGTTGACCTGGATGGTAAAAACGGAATTGACTGGGAAGACCCCAAACAAATTATAATACTTTCGGTTGACGGACAAGAAAAAACTCAGTTGACAGACAACAAGTTTTTCACACGGACCTGGGCCGTTAATAAACAAACTGGAACAATTGTAATCACTGGACATTTCGATTCAAACAATAACAACAAATACGACAAGACAGATAAAAACGAGATTCATATTTACGACCTGCGGACGCTCAAACTTATTCGTAAAATATGACAGAAAGTCGAACGACAACAAAGTAACCATCTTCGACTTTGACTTCTGTGGAAACGGCTGGCTTTGCTTAGACATAGCTTACTATATTCTACAGCTTCATAATATTGAGAAATACGAAGCAAAAGATTAGACTTGTTAAAAGATACTATGATATCTATAAGCTTGGAGACAATAGAAACTGTGCATAGAAACCGTTGGACAAAATTGTGTATTGCACTTTCAGACAACCAAACTTTTCTGTACCTTTGAAAAGTCATTGATTTAATAAAAGGTTATGGTAACTAATTTTTTTGACTTTATCGGTGGAGATAAAGGAATTTGGGAAGTTGTAAGTATGGACACGCTATGCGGACAGCGCTTAGACAATGTCTCAAATATTGACATTTTACAAAGTTCAGCAACGGAAGAAAATTATGGTGTCTGGACATTAAAAGGTTTTACAAGTAACATTCGTTACGCTGAAAAACTTGAAAGGGAACAACTAATTTCGGTTCAATCAGAATTGGGGCGACAAAAAGCAACTTGTGCCGCTTTAATTCCAATTCGTAAGACTGAAACTTGGTGGACAATGGCTCAAGACGAAAGAAGAAAAATATTTGAAACCAATTCACATCATACCCAGACGGGATTAAAATATTTGCCCGCAATTGCCCGCAAACTTTATCATTGTAGAGACATCGGACAACCCTTTGATTTTCTGACGTGGTTTGAGTATGCACCAGAAGATTCTAATGCATTTGAAGACCTTGTTATTTCATTACGACAAACTGAAGAATGGCTTTATGTGGATCGAGAAATTGACATTAGGTTAATAAAAGCATGAAGAAAAACACGTCATCACAGGCGGAAACTACAATTCGCAATCGCCAAGTGACGAATTGATTAAAAAGTACATACTCCCGTCGTTTAACAAAAAATGACAGACTTGATAATTTGCCAAAGCGAGGGTTTTGCGCTTCAAGGAAGTTACCCAAACATCAAACAAAATGAAAAAAACGTTACTAATCAGTTATCTTCTGGTGCTTTGTACGGGCTACTGCTTTGCTCAATGTGGAGCCAATGAAGTTCAGGTAAAAGTCAATATTTCCACGGATAATTGGGGCGAAGAAACGTCCTGGACCCTGACCGATCTGGCAGGTACGGTTGTCCTTCAAGGGGGGCAAGGTGGTATTTACGCGGCCAACGCAAGCTATGCTGACAGCATTTGCGTTCAAGCGAACGCCTGTTTGTTTTTTGAGATTTCTGATACGTATGGAGATGGCATTTTGGCTCCGAACGGGTGTACACTTTATCTGAATGGAACGCTTGTGTACAGCGGTGCCAATGACATCGGATCATACGCCAAGACCGTTGTTAATTGTTCGGACTCCTGTGGAATAGTACTTAATGCGCTCAATGATCTTCAATCCCACCTCAATGCAGCCATCACCCTCGATCCTGCTGAACTGACCCTGGTTAAAAATGTATTCACGCTCTTCCCGGAATGCCTGGCCAGCAGTGCGTCTAACATATTGCTATCAAAAAGTGTGGTTGACGATTATGATAATAAAGTTGGGGCGCTTTTTACCACGCCCAGCACCCAAAACGGCTTTTCTAAAAATCCTGTGGCTGCACCAGGCATGGAACTGGAACGGGCCATGTTGGCGCTTCAGCAGGGCATATTCGATCATATATTCACCGCAGCTGTTTATGGCGTTTATCCGCAACATATTAATGGCTGGAAATACGGTGCGTGCAATAATTTCCCTGGATACGTTGACCCGCCAGCAGATTCATCTATTGGTAAATCGGTACTAATTCGCGCTAATTTTGAAGACCCAGACGGGATGAATCCGTACTTCGATATTAATCAAGATAGAATGGTACACGCGCTTCGTCCGACCGGCCTGTATTTATCTCCCGGAAGTGTAGTCAGCGTTACGGTACCCGATAGTTTGGTTGGCCAAGACTATTGGATTCGGGTGGGTTCACATGATTGGGACTTGACCGATCGTCCCGATTTTAGACGGTTTGACCGGATCTCTAAGAAATTTGCGATCGATTCAACCACCCTTGAAGTGTTCAATCCCTTTGGAGGCGCGATTTCTATCCTTGTTCCTTACGGCGCGAACGATGGTATTGTCGAGATCCATGTGAACAATGGTGTGGAAGCCCCCTTCTTTTCCTTGAAGTCGTTTTATGAAACACCTGATTTCAACGCAGAACTAAGTAAGCCCGGACCCTGGGCTGTTTTTGAAACAGACAATGTGATGTTTACCATTCCGAAGCATTCGATTGTGCCTGGTCAGTATGATCTCAAGCAAGCCATGTTGGATTGGGAGACGGCTGTAAGGGGGGTTAATTCCATTTTGGCCCGACAGATCATTCCAGACAAACACAATATGTACATGATTACTGATTTAGATATCCGGGTGGGTGTTTATTCAATTGGTTATCCCATGTCGAACACGCCGCTCAACTATAGCGATGTACCTGGCCCCGCTTATTTTATAAACGGTCCGGGACCTGATGATGAGACAAACTTTCATGAAACAGGGCATGCGCTGGCGATCTCCAAATTTGCGGGTGAAGAGGAGGCTTTGGTGAATTTTCCGTACATCATGGCTTTGAATTATGGCCTGGGCATTGAATTGAATGAAGCAGTGAATTACAGCTTCGTTCCGAATACGTTTGATATCGATAAGACCATCACTCATCGAATGGTTTCGAATACATTTGGTTCGAAAAGAGATATTTCAAATACAACAAAAGACGAAGTACGCTACCAGCACAGAGGGTACGGGCACTATTTTGAAATCGTCAATCTCCTTGGATGGTGTCCACTTAGAAATTTCTGGAAACAGGAATCTATTGACTTTGAGCAGGGGATCAACCATGGCATCAATGACCAGGATATTGATGGAAGGATACTTAGAATGTCTATTGCAGCGCAAGCAGACCTGCGCCCCTTATTTCATGTTTTTGGAATTCTTCCGCAAGATTCCCTTGCGCTGCAAGACACAATGGCTCAGTTAGGTGTTCTGCCTTCGCGCACGCTTTACGATAGGCTGCAAGCTTATTTCGACCTGATTCCGAAGGACAACGCGGCATTCGTCAATTACGCCCTGTCGGTATATCCAGAACTCTACTCGGAGGGCCCAACCGCCGATCCTGATTATGGGTCAGGATGGCATTACCTGAAATCATTAACTTACGATGCAGCCGAGGCCCAAAAACTGACCAATATTCTACAATCCATCGTAGACCGTTATTATCCAGATGGTAAACCTGCCAGCAATGGTGATCCGGATGTTTGCTGCTTGCTGGATACCCTGCAAATCAAGCGGGTGGATGAGGCCGTGATCGTGACGGGAGGCGTACAACCCTATGACATTTCAATTGACACAACCGGAAATGTTGTGATGGTGTCAGCGGTAGATTACGATGGATGCACCTCTACGAAACAATTCATCTTAAGTAGTTTGACAGAAGCAGTCCGGGATGGAATAAAAATATATCCCAATCCTGCTTCGACCGAAATCTATATTGATTTGACGGAAAGTCAGGATGAAATAGCGCATTTGCGCATCGTTTCGTTGCATGGTCAGGTACTACAACAAGCTCGAAATGCGGGTCTGATAAATATATCTACCCTAAGTGAAGGTGTATATATCCTGCAAATTGAATTGGCTGGTGGCGCGCAAATAAATAAAAGGGTTTTGATTTTGAGGTAGCGCAGCGCTGCAAGAAGTTTAATAAAAAACGACTTATAGCCAATTATAGATCTATAATTGGCTATAAGTCGTTTTTTTTACCAGTTAGAGCCAATTATAGTTTGTATTGCTTATTTTTGTAACTAGACTATGCTACAAAACTGTTTTTACCCGGAGGTTTGGTATTGGGAACTCCGGGTGGAACCCGGGGGATGGGCGCACTGGGTGGAACCCAGCGCGAGCATGGAAAAGGAAAAGCCGGTTTTGTTTACACGAAAAAGGAAGCATTGAAGAAATAACCAAAGCGATTTTGCAATTGGGAAGAGAACCGGATGACATCTTGAACTAAATTGAGCACGACGAATGGAACTCGAACAGCAATTTGTGCACATAACAAGGCTTATTGCAGAAGCCAAACATCGAGCCTATCAAGCCGTAAACCACGAGTTGGTTACGCTCTACTGGAACATTGGCGCGTACTTACACCATCAAGTAAGCACAAAAGTGTGGGGTAAAGCCGTAGTGAAAGAATTGGCGGATTTTATTGCCAAAACTGAACCCAATGTTAGGGGATTTTCTGCCCAAAACCTTTGGCGGATGAAGCAATTTTATGAAACTTATAAGGACGAGCCAAAACTCGCCACACTGTGGCGAGAAATCCCTTGGTCGCATCAAAAATTGATTATGCCTTGTAAAACCGCACAAGAACGAGCGTTTTACTTGCAGCTTACACTCAAAGAAAGACTTTCCTTCCGAGAATTGGAACGCCAAATAAACGCTTCTTACTATGAAAGGGTGATGCTTGGTAATGCCCAACTGAACGATGTACATAAAGCGTTGCCACAAGATATAGTCAATGTATTGAACGTTTTTACTTGGGATGACAATGACTAAGGTAAAAATTGTCGTTGCCTGGAGATTGAGTGTATGATGCCACTTCCAAAAGAAAATTATAACTCAAAATGGCAACAAACAGAAAAGTGATATTATATATCGCAACAAGTTTAGACGGATACATTGCAAAACCAAATGACGACCTTGGGTTTCTTTCTATTGTAGAACAAGAGGGTCAGGATTATGGTTATGCTGACTTTGTAAGAACCGTTGACGCTGTAATTGTTGGACGCAAAACCTATGACAAAGTGATATCAATGGGTTTTGACTTTCCACATGCAGACAAAGATGCCTACATCATTACAAGGACACCAAGACCAACGATTGGTTCCGTAAAATTTTATACCGGAGATTTAAAAGCACTTGTTGAGAAACTTAAATCTGAAAACGGAAAAAATATATTTTGTGACGGTGGAGCAGAAATCGTAAACCAACTCCTGCAACACGACCTAATTGACGAGTTTATTATTTCTGTTATTCCAATTTTAGTTGGAAACGGGACAAAACTATTTAAGGACGGCAGGCCTGAACAAAAATTAGAACTGGTTTCAACAAAACAGTTTGAGAAAGGCTTAACGCAACTTCATTACAGACGTGCGCGAGCGCAGTAGAATCCAGCGCGTGTATAGGCATTTGCGCGTATTTAGGTGCTAGCGATACTGGTATGAGGTCACGAAACAACATCAAACCTCATTTTGAACACAAACAACTGCATTTTGAACACACCCAAAAATTTCAATCCACTGACCTTTGCACTTCACAATTAAATAAAAAATGATGAAGTTCAAAATTTTAGGAAATACAGGATTGAAAGTTTCAACGCTTTGTTTAGGAACCATGAATTATGGTGGAAAAGGTTTTTTCGGCTATATGGGAAATCTTGACCAAAAAGCCGTTGATGAACAAATTAAAACCGTAACTGATGCAGGGGTTAATTTTATTGACACTGCAAACATCTATTCCGAAGGACTTTCTGAAGTAATGATTGGACAAGCAATCAAAAATCTTTCGATCAATAGAGACGATTTAGTATTGGCCACAAAAGTACGAGGCTCAATGGGTAAGAGCGAAAATGACAGGGGGCTTTCAAAAAAGCACATTATCCAACAAGTTGAGGGTAGTTTAAAAAGGCTTGGTACCGATTATATTGACTTGTACCAAATTCACACAGCAGACCCATTGACGCCAATTGAAGAAACCATCAAAACATTAGACGATTTGGTGCGAAGTGGTAAAATTAGATATTTTGGTGCAAGTAATATTTCTGCTTGGCAATTAATGAAAGGCTTGGCCTATTCACAATACAATCATTTAGACAGGTTTGCTTCGCTTCAGGCAAATTACTCATTAGATGTGAGAGATGCAGAACGTGAAATTGTCCCTCTGTTACAAGATCAGAAATTAGGAATGATGGTTTGGAGTCCTTTAAGTGGTGGTTTGCTCACCGGAAAATACAAAAGAAACGGACAAAAAGAAGATGGCAGACTAAATAATTTTCCGTTCCCACCTTTTCATGAAGAACGAGCGTACGACGTTTTAGACGTACTTTCACCTATGGCAGTGCAAAAAGAAGTTTCCATTTCTCAATTGGCATTGGCCTGGTTGTTACATCAATCTGTTGTGAGCAGTGTAATTATAGGCGCTACCAAATTACATCAACTTCAAGATAACTTGAAATCTGTAGATGTTGTATTTACTGAAGACGAATTAAACAAACTAAACGAAGTGAGCAAGTTGCCAATTGAATATCCAGGCAATGTTTTGGAAGTAATGACAGCAGACAGAAGTGCCGGAACTAATTTTTTAGATGCTTAAATTCATAAACCAATAAAGCGGGCAGTAATAAATCACTGCCCGCTTATTTTAAACATGAAAAATACTATGCAAAATATCAAAAAAATAAATACAATAAAAGCGTTACATTCTTTTATGAGCTTGCCTAGTCCATCAAATCCTATGATTACAATTATTGACCATTCTTCTACAATAAGTAATAAACAACCTAAAAATGAAAAATTACTTTTGGATTTCTATAACATTTCAATTAAAAGAAGTTTTAAAGGAAAATTAAAATACGGCAAAAATCATTACGATTTTGATGAAGGCACGATGTCCTTTATTGCCCCAAACCAAATAATCAGTGTAGATAGCGAGGAAGATAGAAATAACGATGGCTGGTCTTTGTTATTCCATCCTGATTTAATCCGACAATACCCATTAGATAAGGCAATCAAAAACTATGGCTTTTTTTCTTACACAGTAAACGAAGCGTTGCATCTTTCAGACGAAGAAGAAAATACCATTGAAGTAATTGTTCAAAACATACAAAAAGAAATAAACTCAAGGTTAGACAATTTCAGTCAAGCAGTAATTGTTGCAAACCTTGAATTGCTATTAAGCTATTGCAATCGTTTTTACAGCAGGCAATTTATTACAAGAAAGATGGCTACAAACGACTTGCTTACAAACTTTGAAAATATTTTAGATAAACATTTTACGAACGATTCATCTTTACCATTACCAACAGTAGAAAAATTAGCGAATGAGCTCAATGTTTCACCTTCGTATTTAAGTGATATGCTCCGAAATATAACTGGACAAAACACACAGCAACATATACACAATAAATTGATAGAAAAAGCAAAAGAAATTTTGACAACTACTAATTTGACAGTTAGTGAAATTGCTTACCTATTAGGCTTTGAATATCCCCAATCGTTTAGTAAACTATTTAAAAGTAAAACAAATTTGACACCGATTGGATATCGACATAGTTATAACTGAAAAGGACTAAGAGCCTGTAAAAATTTATATTTTTACAGGCTCTAAAGCAAAAAACAAACTACGATGATCAGACCCGCAACAATTGACGACATACAACAAATTCAAATCGTAAGAAATGCTGTCACTGAAAATACTTTGTCTAACCCTAACTTAGTAACAGACGACGATTGTGCAACGTTTATTACCGAAAGAGGAAAAGGTTGGGTGTGCGAAATTGACCAGCAAATTGTAGGTTTTGCCATTGCTGACTTGAAAGAAAACAATATATGGGCACTGTTTATTCACCCAGAATTTGAGAAAAAAGGTATCGGACAACAGCTACACAAGATCATGTTAGACTGGTATTTTACCCAAACCAGCGTCACGGTTTGGCTGGGAACGGCTTTTAACACCCGTGCAGAAAAATTTTACAGAAAAGCAGGCTGGACGGAAGTTGGAACAAACGGGACAAAGGAAATCAAATTTGAAATGACCTATCAAGCCTGGATATCAAGCCAGCATCCCTAACACCGTATTTACATCTTTTAGAAATTAGATGATTATCAGCGGTATGTCATAATGATGAAGATCACCGTTTTTTATTCCCTTATTTTGATTTAGTCTTAATAAGTTTGCGCTCTCAAACACAAAGACGCAAGCTTATGCACCACACACGTATTTTTCGAAATTTGATGGGCACCTTCCTGATTCTTGGGGTAATGGGTGCCTGCAAGGAGCAACAAAAGACCGGCAGTGACTTTGACCGGACCAACATGCTGACGATTTATGCGGATCAGCTGATTATTCCGGCATACAACACGCTGCAAACCTGGGTCAATGCCTTGCAAGTTGCCTGGACTGGTTTTGAAATCAATCCAAACACCACAAGCCTGCAAACGGTTCAAATTGCCTGGAAACAAGCATTTTTAGCCTGGCAAAATGTCAATGCGTACAATTTTGGTCCGGCGGGTGAAGCAGGTTTACAGAAAAGTCTGGTAGAAGAAATCGGTACTTTTCCGGTGGACACCAGCCAGATCGCGGCGTTCATTTTGGCGGGCGATTTGACGCTTAATAATTCTGATCGGGATACGCGGGGCTTTTTGGCGCTGGACTATCTTTTATTTCATGCCTCGGATCAGTTGATCAATGAAGCACCGCGACGGGCATATTCGGGCGCGGTTATTCAACATTTGAAGAGCAAAATCGACGCGGTGGTCACTGGCTGGACTGGTTATCGCGCAAGCTTTATTGCAGCCAACGGTACCGATGCGGGGAGTTCTACCTCCTTGTTGTACAACGAGTTCGTGCGCAGTTTTGAAAACATCAAAAATTACAAAGTGGGCTTGCCTGCGGGCAAACGCCCAGGTCAAACGATGCCAGAACCGATGCGCACGGAAGCTTTTCATTCGGGATATTCCTTGGAAGCACTCAAGGAACATTTGAATGCGATCCGGCATATATATGACGGCAACACAGGCGGTGGTGCAGTAACGCCCGGCTTCAAGGCTTACTTGAACAGTGTGGTGGGCGGGCCTGAACTTGTTTCGGCCACCGAAGCCCAATGGCTGCTGGTGAAAGTTGCCTTGGACGCGGTGCCGGTTGACAAACCTTTGTCGCAGCTCATGCAAGAGGAGCATTTGAGCATTGATGCCTTGCACACCGAATTGCAAAAGCACACCCGTTTTTTCAAAAGTGACCTGTCGTCGTTACTGGGCATTGCGATTACGTTTAGCAGTAGCGATGGCGATTAAGACCCAGATTTAAATGGATTTGAAGGACGGATGGATAAAAAATTGATTTTCAATGAATTAGAAGCCTGCGTTTTTCATAATCACTTTGCGTTGGCTATGTTTTCATTTCACATAAAAAAAATTTAAAAACCATGCAATCAGTTATTGCACGCCCTTTGCTCTTGTTGAGCCTTTTGATCCTCCCTTTTTTAGGTTGCAAAAAAGACGAGGATGATACAAATGCCGCTCGAAAGGCTGTGTTACAAAACTACGCGAACATCGTTTTAGCCAATTATGAGGACAGTTACGATGCCGCCAAAATATTAAAAGACAAGATTGATCTGTTTGTAGCCAACCCGACTGCGCAGGGCTTTGCCGATTGCAAGCAGGCCTGGCTCAATGCCCGCAATCCTTATGGCCAATCGGAAGCCTTCCGGTTTTACGGTGGCCCCATTGACGCGCAAGATGGTCCGGAAGGGCTGATTAATGCCTGGCCGATGGATGAAAACTTTATTGATTACGTGGAAGGTATCCCAACGGCGGGATTGATCAATAACACGGCGCAATACCCGACCATTACGCAACAAGTACTGGCGGACTTGAACGAAAGCATTTCGGAAGAATCCATTTTTACGGGCTACCACGCCATTGAGTTTTTGCTTTGGGGGCAGGATTTGAGCACGAGCGGCCCTGGAAATCGTCCGTACACCGATTTTGTGACGGGTGCTGGCAGTACCGCTTCGAATCAGGCGCGCCGTGGGTTGTACTTACAAGCAGTGGCTGGATTGTTGCTGGAAAATTTGGCCAGCGTGCGGGATGCCTGGCAGCCTGGCAGCAACTACCGCAAAGATTTTCTGGAAAACACGGCAACCGATGTGGCGTTAGGGCGCTTGTTTACTTCCTTGGGGGAGTTGAGCAAAGGCGAACTGGCGGGCGAGCGGATGTTTGTTGCGCTGGATACCAAAGATCAGGAAAATGAACACTCCTGTTTTTCGGATAACACCCTGGCGGATATTAAAATGAACTTTTTAGGGATAAAAAACGTGTATTTGGGCACTTATACGCGGACCAATGGCAGCGTGGTGTCTGGACCAAGTTTGGCATCGCTGGCAGAAACTACGGACAAAACCAAGAATGATTTGGTGAAAGCCACCTTAACTGAAACGGAACAGCTCATTGATGCCATCCCGGGGCCGTTTGACCAAACCATCTTGAACAATCCGAATGCGGTGTTGCCTGCCATCACTAGTTTGCGCAGTTTAAGTGATCGTTTTGCGGATGTGGGATTCGCGTTGGGCGCTAAATTTTAATGCTATTTACCATGAAATATCCTTTTTTCAACTTGTTTTTGTGCGCGTGCCTGCTGTTTGGGTCGTGCTATGAAAAAGATAACATACCTGTTGCAACCGCCACCGATGCAGAGGAATTTTCGGGCGGCGCTAACGGCACCACCTTCGACTTTTCCGAAAATGCATTTGGCGTGTCTGTTAAGGGCTTGAACGGTGCGGAGGAGGGTTATTTTGTAACGGGGAATTCTTTTTTTCGGACTAACTGGGTATCTGCGCCGAGTTCGGTTCAGTCGATTGACGGCTTGGGACCCGTGATGAATGCCTTATCATGCGGCAGTTGTCATTTCAAGGACGGTCGCGCCAAACCACCGGGCAGTGCGGATGAAGCGTTGAATGGCTTGTTATTTCGGTTGAGTGTGCCGGGTATGGATGTGCATGGCGGTCCGCTGCCGGAGCCCAATTATGGCGGGCAATTACAAGACAAAGCCATACAGCAAGTACTTCCCGAAGCGAAAGTGCGGGTTACATACACTCTGGTTGACGGTAAATTTACGGATGGCACCTACAGTTTGCGCAATCCGGTGTACACCTTTGAAGCCCTAAATTATGGCCCGATGGCGGCCGGCTGGATGTTTTCGCCACGTATTGCCCCGCAAATGCCTGGTTTGGGCTTGTTGGAAGTGGTATCTGAAACAGACATTTTGGCCTGGGCTGATGAAAATGATGCCAATGGGGATGGTATTTCTGGTCGTCCCAATTATGTTTGGGATGCAACGTCGCAGCAAAGTCGGCTGGGGCGTTTTGGCTGGAAGGCCAACCAACCCTCCTTGTTGCAGCAAACGGCGGGCGCTTTTAATGGGGATATCGGGATTACCACCAATTTGTTTCCGGACGATCATTTGACCGCCGTGCAACAATTGGCCTATGCGAATATCCCGAATGGTGGCAATCCGGAGTTGGAAGATGCCACCCTTTTGAAAGTAGTTTCCTACATGCAAAGTTTGTCGGTCCCGGCGCGGCGCAACCACCAGGATGCCACCGTTTTACGGGGAAAATGGCTGTTTTCGGAGTTAAAATGCGCCAATTGCCATCGTCCGGAAATGCAAACGGGCACAACGGGTGCCATTGCAGCCTTGCAAAACCAGCGCATTTTTCCTTACACCGACTTGCTTTTGCACGATATGGGGCCAGAATTGGCGGATAATCGTCCGGATTACCTTGCCAGTGGCAGCGAGTGGCGCACCCCACCGCTTTGGGGTTTGGGTTTGATTAAAACCGTTAATGACCACACCTTTCTCCTGCACGACGGGCGGGCGCGCAATGCGGAAGAGGCCATTTTGTGGCATGGAGGCGAGGGTGCTTCATCGCGCGATCAGTACAGGCAATTGGGTGCCGATGATCGGGCTGCATTGCTTCAATTTTTGGATAGTTTATAAAACTGGCAATGCAACAAATAGCAACTGATATCGCCCTAAAACCGCGTTTTCCCCTTAAAAACTGGTTGCATGCCCCTGTTTCGGCGGCACCTTTGGCGGTATTTCGGATGGTATTTGGGTTGTTGATGTTGGGCAGCACCTTGCGTTTTTGGGCATTTGGGTGGATTGAAGACCACTATCTTGAAAGCAAAGTACAGTTTAAATATTTTGGGTTTGAATGGGTGACTTTATTGTCGCCCGCAGGCATGTACGCCTTGCATGTGGGCATGATCCTGGGTGCTTTGGGGATTTTATTGGGTTGGTATTATCGCTGGAGTGCGGCCTTGTTTTTTGTGTGTTTTACGTATACCGAGCTCATTGATTTGACCTATTACCTCAACCACTATTATTTTGTGAGTTGGGTAGCGTTGATGTTGATTTTTGTGCCTGCACATCGTTTGTTTTCGATCGATGCCTGGCGGAAACCGGGTATTTATGGCACCGAAACCGCGCGCTGGAGCATTTTGATTTTTCAATTTTTATTGGGCACCGTGTATGTTTTTGCGGGTTTGGCCAAAATAAACTACACCTGGCTGATCGATGCCCTGCCCTTGCGGATTTGGTTGCCGGCAGCCGATGCCATCCCGGTGCTTGGGCCCCTATTTGCTTGGCATTATTTGCCCTGGGTATTTAGTTGGGCGGGCATGTTGTACGATTGCACCATCGTGGGCTGGCTTTCGTGGTCGCGCACACGGGTATGGGCGTACGCGACCGTGGTTCTTTTTCACACGATTACCGGTATTTTGTTTCAAATCGGGGTTTTTCCGGTGGTGATGATGGGGGCTACTTTGATTTTTTTCCCGGAAAAATTTCATCAGCGGGTGTTGGCTGTTTTAGGTAAAACATTGCCGATACGTCCAATAAAATGGCTTGAAAGCCTTGTTTTTGAAGGAAATAAGCGGGTGCGCATGATTTTGTTGGGTATTTTTGCGTGTTTTCACCTTTGTTTTCCCTGGCGGTATTTAGCCTACCCGGGCAATTTGTTTTGGACCGAGGAAGGGTATCGTTTTTCGTGGCGGGTGATGCTGATGGAAAAGGCCGGCACCGCTTTATTTTATGTAAAAGATGGCGTTACGGGTCGGGAAGGCGTGGTAGACAATCAGGCTTTTTTGTGCAACCACCAGGAAAAGCAGATGGCGATGCAGCCCGACATGATTGTACAATTTGCGCATTTTTTGAAAAAACATTACGAAGCGCAGGGCGTTCAGCAGGTAAAAGTGCGCGCAGAGGTGTATGTAACGCTGAATGCGCGTCCGAGTAAACTCCTGATCGACCCACAGTTGGATTTGACGACCGTACAAGACAGTTGGCGTCCAAAAACATGGATTTTACCTTATTAAATGGTCTTATGTGTAAACAGCAAGCAAACAAGGCAATCATTGCGCTTTTTTGGACCACCCTTCCCTTTTGCGTGTATGCGCAACCGGGTTTGGGCGACAGTACGCGTCAGCAGCAATTGCGGGAGGTAACGATTCAGCAAAAAGACGGCAACACGATGGGAATGTCGCGCTTGCGGGCGGTGGAAGGCATGGCCATTTATGAGGGTAAAAAAAGCGAAGTGGTGCGGTTGGATGGGATTACGGCCAATCTATCGACCAACAATGCACGGCAGGTTTTTGCGCGGGTGGCGGGCCTGAACATTTGGGAAAGCGACGGGGCCGGGCTGCAATTGGGCATTGGCGGTCGCGGGTTGAGTCCGAACCGCACCAGCAATTTCAATACCCGCCAGAACGGCTACGACATGAGTGCCGATGCGTTGGGCTACCCGGAAAGTTACTATACCCCGCCGACAGAGGCACTTTCGCGCATTGAAGTGGTGCGCGGTGCTGCTTCGTTGCAATATGGCACCCAGTTTGGTGGCATGCTCAATTTTGTGACGCGGCAGCCGGGGGGAGATCGGGCGTTTCAGTATGTGGGGCGGCAATCGGTGGGTTCTTACGGATTTATCAATACGTTTAACAGCATTCGCGGTAATGTGGGGGGTGGAAAAATGGCCTATTATGCTTATTTTCAGCATAAACAAGGCGCTGGCTGGCGGCCAAATTCGGATTTTGGACTGAATAACGGCTTTGTTGATTTGCATGTTCAATTGACGCAAAAACTCAGCTTGGATGTAGAAATTACCAAAATGGGCTACCTGGCGCAGCAGTCGGGCGGGCTTACGGATACCCAGTTTGAACAGGATGCCCGCCAATCGAATCGGGCGCGCAACTGGTTTCGGGTACAGTGGAATATGGGGCTGGTGGGTTTAGAGTATACCTTGAATGATCGCACCAAAATCAGTAGTCGGACCTTTGGATTATCGGCCCGCCGCGATGCATTGGGCAACCTCTCCCCTGCCAACAACGTGGATTTTGGCGGCAATCGCGATTTGATCAGCGGCACATTTAACAATATCGGCAACGAAACGCGGCTTTTGCATCGGTATGCCTGGGGCGCGCTTGAAAACACCCTCGTGTTGGGCACGCGCATGTACCAGGGGCGTTCGACGGCACGCCAGGGCGAGGCCGATGCGGGCAGCGACGCCAATTTTGCTTTTTTGAACCCCAACAATGTGGAACGCTCCGATTATTTATTTCCCAATTATAACAATGCGGTGTTTGCGGAAAACATTTTTTGGGTGTCGCCTAAGTTTACGGTAACGCCGGGCATTCGGTTTGAGCAGATTCGGACCTATGCGGCGGGGTATTATCAGCAGCGGGTATTTGATTTTGCGGGCAATTTGATTTCAGAAACCCGGAATACCGAGTCGCTGGCGCGCAAACGGGCTTTTGTGTTGATGGGGCTGGGTTTGAGTTACAAACCCAATGCGCGGCTGGAGGTGTATGGCAATTTTTCTCAAAATTATCGGGCCATCAATTTTACCGATTTGCGGATCGAGAACCCGAATGGTAAAGTAGATCCGAACATCGGCGATGAGCGGGGTTATACGGCTGATTTGGGCATACGAACCCGGGCCAGCAAGTGGTTTTATGCCGATGTGACGGCGTTTTACTTGGCTTACCGCGACCGCATTGGCTTGTTGTTGCGGGCCGATCAGCCACCTTTATACAATGATTATCGCTTGCGGACGAATATATCGGATGCGCGAAATATGGGCGTAGAGGCCTTTGCCGAGGCTAATTTTTGGCATTTTATTGCGCCTAAAGACACGTCGGTGCGGCTTGCGTTGTTTGTCAACACAGCCTTTATTGATGCGCGGTATATCAACACAGATGAACCCAGCATTCGCAACCGCCGGGTAGAATTTGTGGCGCCGATTACGTTGCGCTTGGGCTTGAGTTTTGCGCGGGGGCCATTCCGGGCGAGCGCGAACTGGGCGTTTACGTCCGAGCAATTTACGGATGCGACCAATGCGCGGCGCACGGCATCGGGGGTGAACGGGATTATTCCGGCTTATGCGGTGGCGGATGTGTCGTGTAGTTATCGCTGGCGGTTTTTGAGTTTGGAATTGAGTTGTAACAATATTATGGATCGGCGGTATTTTACGCGGCGTGCGGAGGCTTATCCGGGGCCTGGGATTATACCTTCGGATGGTCGGGCGGGGTATTTGACGGTGGAGGTTCGGTTTTAGGGGGTGCTTGGGTGGAACTTGGCATGGGAAGTGCCGCCGGGTGGAACCCGGGGGATGGGCACGCTAGGCAGAACCTAGCGCGAGCGGGAGGCACTTAATTACGTTAAATAAATCTGATCCGTTGATTAAAATAATTAGACAAAACTCGTGATACTATTACAAGCAATGATGGCTTTGCCTTTTGTATTATTAGCACTTCTGATAATACTTTTTGTATTGTCATTTGTGATTGTCATTATATTTAATTTAGTTCAACCAAAAATATTTCCTAATAATCCAAAGTATATTGCTTGGTATTGGACAATAATTTTGCCAATTTTAATTATATCTGTTTTAATAGCATATATAATTACACATGATGATACATTTAAGATAACTTAAAAAAAACGGGTATAAAATGGGTTTGGCAAAATTGAGGCTTTTGTGCACGGCTGAACATTTATACATTATGTTAGATTTTGTACTAAATTTGAACGTTGGTACTTTCTAAACCCCAGATCCCCAAGCCCCAAAACGTTGAAAATAATTTAAAAAAACCTCACAAATGGGAAACTTTTTAGCGCTTTCATCAATAATTGGTAAAACAAAAAACGAAGTCGTTAACAGTCTGACAAACTATGCAAATTCAGTTTGTGGTGGGCTACAACAAGAAAGTACCATCAACTCAGAAACAGACAACTGCTGCATCATTGACGAAGAAAATGGTAATGTTAGTATTTTATATCCAAATGGCTATGTAGAATGGGACGACAGTTCATCTTATATTTCAAAAGAACTAAATGCGACAGTATTCTCATTTCATATCCACGATGGAGATTTGTGGATGTATATTTTGTATAACAATGGACAAGTCGTTGACCAGTTTAACCCAGTTCCAGATTATTGGGACGAAAACATTTCAAACGAAGAAATCGAAAGTTGGAAAGGCAATGCAAACATTCTTGCCCAATATTCAATAAACATCAACAAAGCCGACATTGAAAAATATTTAGTACGATGGGACTTGGAAAGTGAAAATTTAGAAAAGGCTTACCCAACAGATGAATTTGAGCAAGGTGAATGGCAGTTAATAGACTTTATGAACAAACTCAAATTGCCTTATCCTCTTGATGATAATGGTAATCCAAAAGGTTTGACATTTAAACTTTGGACAAAGCAACTCAAACTTGAAACAGTACAAACTAAAAGTAGTATGACAGAAACTAAGCGTGAAAAACCTTGGTGGAAGTTTTGGTAGTATTTTTGCCTCCGGGGATGTAAAGCTTCTTACAACATTAGGTTTAGTGGCATGTTAGATAGAACCTGGCGCGAGCGGGGAGTTGGGCTTTTATTGAACTTTAGTTATAAATTGAAGTGTTGGATTATAAAGCCCGCTTGAACGAAAAGCCCGAAACTATTCTTGAGCATTTTCATATGACAACACTACCACAGTACATAAAAGAAAGGTTTTATAAGACAATCCAAGGCGTCTTTTCACTTTACGACTTTGAACAGTGGTTGTATGCCAACAAGGAACTTGAAAATTTTTTAAATCAGGAAGACTATCTTGATCTGATTTCTCTGAATTTTAAGAAAAGTGGAGCAAAATATGAACTTTGGAACTTACTGAAAAAACATATTGACCTTGGCGAATTTGAAACTTACAAAATGCTTGAACTTCTCAATAAGGCAAAGCGTAAGACTAAGCGACTTCCTTATATTTTGATGGAATTTTACCACTTGTATTGCAAGGGCTATGACTTTCTTCAGGACCTTGGACTTGGAATTGGGCTTGAAGTTCAAGTACCAAGCCTAAAAAATACGACTGCTGAGGCTTGGGACGAACTCACCAGCGAGCAACAAAAAGAACTTTTGGACAGTTTTTCGCCAAAACTTGAGGAATGTATTGAGCAGGTGCTATTTTGGCTTGAAACAAGGAAAATTATTTTGACAGGTAAACAGGACGAAATTGGGCATTATGATTACGAAGATTTGCGAACAGAAGAAGAGTGCAGGTCAATACTTTGGGTAACGGTTTCGGAAGACAACGTGACCGGTTTTTCAGCAAGTAAGAACATACTTTTAGATAAGCCAACGGACAAGAGATGGTGGGAATTTTGGAAATGAAAACATCGGGTGGACTAAGAAAAACGTCTTATAAAAGCAGTTTGGTAATCTGGTGCAGCCGGGTAGAACCCGGGGGATGGACACGCCAGGTAGAACCTGGCGCGAGCGGGTTTGCTAAAACCTGCTACATTGCTTAGCCGAAAACCTTTACAGGGCATTTTAACTTGACCAACCATGAATACAAAAACAAAACAAGGACAATTTGAGGTGATCGACAGTTTTGCGATTAGACGCAGAAATGAATTTTACCTAATTGGACAATTAAAGGAAGGAACTGTTCAAGAAAAATGGTTTATACACATACCATTCAATAAGTCGTTTTCAATGACCGTTAGGATTACCGCAATGGAGGACGTTGAAATTTCAAGCGATCAGCATGCATATAAACTACTCGTTGTAGCAGCGGACCATGAAACGATTGACTTACTGCTCGGACTAAAAATAGGAAGTGAATTCTTAGACATTACCATGGAAGGAGCGGATTGAGGCGGAGACCATGGCGCATGGAAACTGATCCGCACTCAAAATCCGCCAAATTACCGCATCGATCACAAAAATAAATGCTCGTCAAAAAAGCAAGCTAATCATCCAATGAATACAGCACCTTTGATTCATTTCATAAAAGAAACCATCCCGCACTTTAACATAGACATGCAGAGTTTGGAAAAAACCGCCGAATATTTTGAAGAACTTGAATTGGAAAAAGGCGAATTTCTTTTAAAACAAGGCAAAAGAAGTGGCTATTTCATCATGTTGGAAGGGTACTTGCGGGCGTACACCTTCAACGAAGTGGGCGATGAAATTACCACTTATTTTTATCCATCCAACCGGGTGGTGTTTGAAGTGGCTTCGTTTTTTCAGGGCCTGCCTGCGGAGGAAAATATTATTGCGCTTACTAAATGCAAAGGATATTATACCAATTTTGAAAAGCTGAATGGCCTGTTTCATTCTGTTCCAGAATTCAGGGAGTTTGGCAGAGCCGTTTTGGTGAAGGAATTTGTAGCCTACAAGCAACGTACCTTATCTATGATCAACAAAACCGCTGAAGAACGGTACGCGCTGCTCATCCAAACCAACAGAGATATTTTTCAATATGCCCCACTCAAACATATTGCTTCTTACCTGGGCATTACCGATACCTCACTCAGCCGTGTGCGGCGCGAGTTTTCCACTAAGTAAATAGAGGCCTCTTTTAGACTTGTCAAATGACAAGTCGTTTCTTGTCATTTGGCAAATGGGATCTTGCCAATTGCTAAGTAGTTTTTTTTTGATTGATTGGAACTTTGCAGCATCATTTTAAACAATTAAAAAATGGAAGCAACAATCAATCAAAAAAACAACATGGAAAGCAGGGTAGTAACTGCGGTTGTTTTTTGGGGCATCGCCAGTTTTTTACTCGGTTACTACAACACGTTTAGTAATTTCCCAATGCCATTCTTTGGCTTTACGGTCATTACGATTCAGGTCGGACTAATACTGCTTTACTTTTATGCGAAGCAGGTTAGGGCTTTTGCAGACAGTATTCCACTCAAATCAATTGCCCTGTTTCATGCATGGCGGATTTTTGCCGGTTGGATTTTTATTGTCAATGCAGGCGAACTCTCCCAAACCTTTATTAACAATGCTGCTTATGGCGATATTATCGCAGGCTTTTTGGGATTAGGGGTATGGATATTTGGGCCAACCAAGCGCAATTTTCTCATATTCAATATCTTAGGCATGATCGACTTCGTTCTTGCCGTCGGTACCGGATTGACCCTTACAATCTTGGGTGATGCGCAAATGGCAAAAATTATCCAGTTACCCATGATCCTGATTCCGCTTTTTGGGGTACCGCTTTCCGGCATTACGCACATCGTTTCCCTGAACAGACTTTTCAAGGCTAAAGATGTAAAACCCTCAGAAATCATTCAATAAAAATGCATCGAAATTGACACATCCGCGTAATCTGGATTGCGCGGATGTGTTGACTTAAATCTCGCAGATCATGACAACGGAATTTAAAAAACTCATTTTGTTTGGCGTGCTCATCAGTTTTATGACGTCGGCATATGTCTCCCTGTTGAATACCCTCGCCAAATATGGTTTAAATTCAGACCATTTCGTTTTGCACTGGCTTTCGCTGATTCCCAAAACCTATTTACTGGTGTTGCCTTTTGTGCTCATTAGCGGTCCTTTGGTCAGAAAACTAGTGGATTACACTTTCTTAAAACTTAAAATTTAAACACCATGTTACCCATTTCCATTGTTATCCCCATCACTTTCCTTGTGGTTGTTTGGGCGACGCTTGGGTTCTTTTATTTGGCAAGTAGCAAATCCAATTTCGCAATTGGTGTTTTATTAGTCTGGTTTTTAGCGCAAAGTATGCTTGGGTACTCCGGTTTTTACACCGTGGCCAACCCCTTTCCGCCAAGGGTTGTTTTCCTGGTTTTGCCCCCCATCGCGTTCATTACTATTTTGTTTTTAACCGATAGAGGCCAACGTTTTATAGATGCATTGGACTTAAAATGGCTTACCGTAATGCATGTCGTCCGGCTACCCGTTGAAATCGTGCTGTATGGATTATTTCTGTCAAAATACATACCTCAAATCATGACTTTTGAAGGCCGCAATTTTGACATTTTGATGGGTATTTCGGCACCCGTGGTTTATTATTTTTCCTTTGTGCGCAAGCGCTTAAATCGTGGAATGCTTTTGCTCTGGAATATGGCAGGTGTATTCATGGTTTTAAATATAGCCATTACCGGCATACTGTCCAGCCCAGTTGCTTTTCAGCAATTTGGATTTGAACAACCCAATGTTGCTGTACTCTATTTTCCTTTTAATCTATTGCCATCGCTGGTGGTACCCATGGTGCTGTTCTCCCATTTCGCAAGCATCCGGCAATTGATTCAAGGCCATGTCATTGCCCCGTTGAAAGAAGACGGATTCAACAAACTTTAAATTTTAAAACAATGAAACAGAAAATATTAGTTACCCTGGCAAGCGGTAAAACCGGTTTTGCCACCGCCAGTCAACTTTTGGACGAAGGCTATCCTGTCAGAATTTTTGTAAGAAGACCCGACTACAATGCGCTCTTGTTGCAAAAAAAAGGCGCGGAAGTTGCTTTTGGCACTTTTGATCAGGAAAATGCCCTTCGGGAAGCCCTGGATGGCATTGACAACGTGTATTACTGTTATCCTTATAAATCAGGAATGCCGCAGGATGTTGCCTTGTTTATCAAACTTGCTCAGGAGGCAAACATAAAAGCGGTGGTATTTATGGGGCAACGCATTGCCGAGCGCAGTGATACCGGAAGCCGGCTGACCAATGACATCCGGGCATCTTACCAACTGCTCGAAGCATCCGGCTTGAATGTGGTGTATTTTGCTCCCGGGTATTTTGCCGAAAACGTTTTTGTGGTATCCGAAATGGTGTTGCAACTGGGTTTCTTGCCGAATATGTATGGTAAAGGTAAAAACCCCTGGATTTCTGTTGGGGATATGGCTCGGAGCATTGTGGCGCTTTTGAAAAATCCGGCACCTTATTTTGGGCAAAAATTGTTTCCAACGGGTCCCAAATCCATTTCCGCTGAAGAGATAAAAGCGGCATTTTCAAAGGTGTTGGGCAAACGGATTTTAATGTTTGACATTCCAAATTGGATGTACCTAAAGTCGGGGATGCAAATTGGAAAAGAATACGGCTTTGACAAGTTTGCCGTCGTTCAGGGAGCAATTTATAACCGGGAAATGCAATTGCATCATTTTGATATCACACCTACTAATGTTGTAAAAGAATTGACAGGCCGAGAACCTGAGGATTTTGAAACCATCGCCCGCGCCTATTTTTCAAAGTCGAAATACAATGAAGCGTCCTTTCAAAAAAGGAGGAATGCTTTTGTTCGGTTCCTTACCTTGCCCTTTGTGTCGATTCCTTCGAAAAGGGAGCGCATGCGTTTGAATCCGAGTTAAAGCCGAATAAAATTCAAATGCGCTACCAATCCTTCCATGCGCCAAAGGTTTTTCAACACAAAACCTTTGGCGTTGGAAGGCGTTTTATGAAACAACAAAGACAAATTAAAACTCGCACCACCGGTGCGAGAAATTCCCTGGGCACATCATTAAATGATTATGCCCCGCAAATTGACAACACCCTAAAAACCTTCAATCAACAAACCCACAACAATAAAATGACCAATTACTTAATCATCCCAGGACTTGGAAATTCAGGACCGGATCATTGGCAGACCTACTTCCAACATTCAGGCGACCACTTTTTTAGAGTTGAACAACAAGAATGGGACGCACCAGATTGCGAAGCATGGGTTACAACCCTGGACAAGAAAGTGTTAGACTTTGACCTCTCAAGCGTTGTACTGGTTGGGCACAGTTTAGGTTGTTCAACCATTGCACATTGGGCTAAAAAATACAAAAGACAAATCAAAGGTGCTTTACTGGTTGCACCAAGCGACCCTGAAGCCGATCAATATACGTTTCCAGCGACAGGGTTTGCACCCATTCCGCTTGACATAATAAACTTTAAGACCATCGTTGTCGCAAGTGAAGACGACATTTGGGTTTCCTTGGAGCGGGCTAAATTTTTTGCCGATCATTGGGGCAGTGCATTTATAAATCTTGGCAATGCAGGACATATCAACGTCGCTTCAGGGCACACCCATTGGGATGAAGGAATGCATATATTGAAAACAATAGGCTGACAAGATAAACCGGTATCTGTAATTTTATGGAACAACACGAATACTTTAAACAATTTCACGACATTGGCACGGCTGATTATGATTTGCTGACCCAAAACCTGAAAACAAAAACGTTTAAAAAGGGCGAATTCATCACCATGGCCGGGCAAACACAACGAGCACTTTATTTTGTAAAAAAGGGCGTGCAAATGTCTTTCTTTGACGCAGCAGACAAAACCCACGTAATTGCGTTTACCTACCCACCTAATTTGTGTGCAATTCCGGAATCATTTTCATTTCAAACGCCATCAAAATACTTTTTAACCTGCCTTACCGACAGCGAATTAGACTATATTACTTTTGATGAATTGCAAAAGTTGTTTGATCAATCACAACAAATTGAACGCCTTTTCAGACGTATGACGGAAGCCGTTTTGGCAGGAATTATTAACCGACATATTGAATTACACAGTATGACCATTGAAGAACGATACAAAATATTTTGTCAAAGAAGTATGCACCTTCTACAACTCGTGCCACACAAATACATTGCATCTTATTTAGGCATTGACCCTACAAATTTCAGCAAGCTTTTTAATAGCGTTAAGTTCTGATGTTGGTATAGACCAACTTTTGTATTCCGATCCGTTCCGAACTTTGTCCTAGTTTTTTACAACCATGCGTTTAATTATGACAAATCATTGGCTTGACCGATCAGAGTATCCGTTTACCTCAAACTATTTTGACATCAACGGACAAAAGTTGCATTACATTGACGAAGGGAAAGGCGCGCCCATTTTGTTTGTGCACGGAACACCTTCCTGGAGTTTTGATTTTCGCAACCTGATAAAAGTGCTGAAAGCGCATTACAGATGTGTTGCCCTTGACCACATTGGGTTCGGACTTTCAGACAAACCTGAACATTATGATTACGCCACACAAAATCACAGCAATACGCTTGAAAAATTTGTGCTTGAAAAACAGTTGGACAACATTACACTTGTAGTGCACGATTTTGGCGGGCCTATCGGATTGAATTTTGCGATTCAACATCCTGAAAAAATCAAAAACCTGATTATCCTTAATTCGTGGCTTTGGAGTAGTGAACAAGATCCGGATTACATAAAACTAAAAAAGATATTAAAAAGTCCATTATTGCCTTTTCTTTATCGATATCTGAACTTCTCCCCAAAATTTATTTTACCACAATCATTTGGCGACCATAAACTTCCTAAAAACTTATTAAAACAATATACCAAACCATTTGCGGACAAAACCCAAAGAAATGGAGCATTGGGATTTGCAAAGTCATTGCTGAATGACCAAGCTTGGTTTGAACAACTTTGGAACAAACGGCAAGCAATTTCAAACAAGCCAACCTTGTTTATTTGGGGAATGAAAGATGGTGTTATCAAGCCACATAACCTTGAAAAATTTCAACGTGCTTTTATCCATTCAAGCACCGTACAGTTGGAAACAAGTGGACATTTTCCGCAAGAAGAACAACCTGAGCAGGTAATAAGTGCGATCTTTACGTTTTTGAGGGAAAAGAAAGACCATACTTTTATGAAACAGATGTAAAAATGGCTGGAAAAATAAAATATATAGGTTTGGCTTTAGGATTGTTTTCAACGACAATCAGTTTTTTGTTTTTTGGACGACAACATGAAACGTTCCAAATGCTTTTATTCTGTGGACTGTTTTTATGCTTAATTTCTTATCTTACTATTCTCTTTAGCAAAGAAACCATTAAATCAAAAATAGTTTTTACATTGTTTGTTGTACTTGCAGCCACAATTCAATGGCTGACAGAACCACTATTCATTAAAAGTTCGTACTTAATCTATATAAATAGGAATGAAGATAAATTGTTGGTAGTAAACAATATGCTTGAAGATAAATCAGCCGACATCTATATTTTAAATGATACCATCAGTGACAAAAGCAATTTATTGACGCAGGCGGAAAAAGACAGCCTTGTTAAATTTCGACAAGAATTAAACGTTTACATGATTGCAAAGACCGATCATGGAATTTACTACGGGCTTTGGGGCTTTCTGGACTTGAGAATAGGACTAACTTATTGGACAAATGCTGGAAATCCCAAAGATGGCAAAACGAAATTGAAAGACAACTGGTATTATTAAAAGAAGAAAAACACACCCCGTCAGCGTATTTACAAAAGGCGGGGTTTAGTGCTTCAAGGAAAATTTTGTGGTAGCAAAAAGTCTCGAAGGAATGCTGTTGGGCTTTTGTACATTTGTTTCTTTGTTGGGCTTTAGTTCAGTGCTAGGCAAACAATGATCTTCCCGCACAAAGCCCTATTCGATGGCAGCAATCAAAACTTTATGGCTAAACTACTTTTTATTTTTCTACCAATTTTTATTCTGACAGCTTGTGCTGATAAAAGCAGAGATGTAAATCTGCAAGAACAACTTAGAGAAGATACGAACTTAAATGCACAGCAAATCATTTTTGCCCAACCTCAAATGATTAGCAATACTCACCTTGTAATTTATCCCTTAATATTGGAAAAGGAAACTTATGCCATTGGCTACAGCGGCGGTAGCGGTGTACAAAGAACCAGTTATTGGAACTTGATTTTTTACAACACTGAAACGCAAAATCAAAATTTGCTTACTACAGATAAGAAGATTTTGATTTCCTCCATTCATTTGGGATCTTCTTCTGATGATGATGATTTATTGACCAGTGGAATTAATATTTATAAAAACAACATATTATACACGGTCGTGGCAAATGATTACAACGATAATAAACAAATAGATGAAAATGACCCGACCTATCTTTTCGTTTCCAACAGAGACGGAACAAACTTTAGACAGATTTCACCAGACAACTGCAACATAAATTCTTGGGAAGTCGCGAAGGGTACGACCAAAGTCATTATGCAAGGACAGAAAGATCATAATGGGGACAAAGTATTTGATGAAAAGGACGCTACCATTCCATTCGTAGTTGATATTAATTCGGGGAAAATAGCGACCGAGGCTTTCAATCAAAATTTTATGGACAGTTTAAATCTGAGACTTGTAAGGATTTGGAAGCAGTAAACAATAGTATGATGCTTGGTAATATCCATCGACTTTGGAGCATAGCCCTCCTTCATCATCTTTTGAAAAAACGGCCAGGAAGTGTACTTTTGAGTTGCAAAATGGATTGTTGCGAAAATATTTGTATTAGTTGTAAAATCAGCGCAATATGAAAATATCGGAAAATTTGTACACAGAAATAAAGACGCTCATCGAAACGGCCCGTGAAAGTATCGTAAAGTCGGTGAATTGGGCAATGGTTATCACGCATTGGGAAATTGGCAGACGTATCGTAGAAGAAGAACAAAACGGTCAAGAACGCGCAACTTATGGTGATTTTTTGATAACAAACTTGTCCATACAATTGACACAAGAGTTTGGAAAAGGGTTTGACGCACGGGAATTGCGGAAAATGCGGCAATTTTACCTAACCTTTCCAATTCGGGACGCAGTGCGGCCCGAATTGAGCTGGACGCATTATCGTTTACTTTTAAGAGTAAATGACAGCGAAGCCCGTTTTTTTTACCTCACAGAAAGTATAGCCAATGGGTGGAGTTCTCGGCAGTTAGACCGTCAAATCTCGACGGCCTATTATCAAAGGCTTTTATCTAGTCAAGATAAAAGTTTGCTTCAATTGGAGGCGGCACAACAAAACGATACGTTAAAGCCATCAGATTTCCTCAAAGAGCCCTTTGTTCTTGAATTTCTAAATATTGAAACACGGAACTATCTTGAAAAAGATTTAGAAGATGCGATATTGAATAACTTACAAGATTTCATACTTGAATTAGGCAAAGGATTTTCATTTGTTGCAAGGCAACAACGTATAACGACAGAAGCAGGAAAGCACTACAAAATTGATTTAGTTTTCTATAACTATTTACTTAAATGTTTTGTTTTAGTTGACCTTAAAATAGGAACGCTTACGCCACAAGATGTTGGGCAAATGGATATGTATGTACGCTTATACGAAGACCAAAAAAAGCCGATTGGCGATAACCCGACACTTGGTATCATACTTTGTTCAGAGAAAGATGAAACAGTAGTCCAATTTTCGGTACTCAATGGCAGCGAACAGCTTTTTGCTTCACAATACCAATTGTACCTGCCCACCGAGGGGCAACTAAAAAAGTGGTTATCTAATCAAAGACTTTTTTTGGAACTAAAAACAAATTCAGAAAACTCAAAAGATGAAACTCATGGTTAAACAGTACGAACAAAAACTTTAAAACATGCAGAGAAAATTCAATCAGGCTGACATATTATAGCATGAAAACACTCATCTTGACCATAACTTTCCTTTTCGCCCTGACCAATATTTTTGGACAACCAGAAGCACCTAAACTTAAACTATCCCATTTAACAGGCGACTTTTATATTTACACCACTTACAACACGTACGAAGGCAATAAAACACCGGCAAACGGAATGTATTTCGTCATCAACAAGGGCGTAGTTTTATTTGATACGCCTTGGGACACCACCCAATTTCAACCTTTGTTAGACAGTATAAAATTAGCCAAAAAATATTCCCTTTCGTACAAGGATTTGAAAGAATATGAAGGACTGTACACGTATTTACATGGCACAACGCTAAAAATTGCGGCTTCCCCTGTAGACACCACGTTACTTTGTATTATCAACGAGAGCAGATACCCCTTCACAACAATCGGCAAAGACCTGTTTTTAAATCCAGTAAAAGATACTGTGCTCTTTTTAAGGGATCGACGAAATAAAGTGATTGGCTGTAAAGCAGGAAAAGACACGTTTAATTTATTGTCCCAAAAAGTAAGGTTCCCGAAACAAATGTGGTATCCAAGGCTTCATGTTCCTAAAAATTATAAATATACTTACCACCCACCTAAAAATGACAACGACGGTTTAAAAACGGGCAACTTGGATAATACTGGGTTGGATAAAAAACTGCTCCATGAAATGGTGCAAAAAATAATAGATGGAACCTACCCAAATGTGCATAGCATTTTAATCATTAAAGATGGAAAATTAGTGTTTGAAGAATATTTTTACGAGCACGATAAATACAAACTACATGAGCTCCGTTCAGCAACAAAAAGCTTTGTTTCGGCACTCACAGGCATTGCGATTGAAAAGGGTTTTATAAAAAGCAAAAACGAAAAGGTGCTCTCTTATTTTCCGGAATACACCTTTCAGCACAATACTGAAGAGAAGAAACGGATCACCATTGAAAACCTGTTGACCAATCAAAGTGGTCTTGATTGTGATGTTTATAATTCAAAAGCAGTGGGAAATGAATCCATTATGGCCTATGAAAAGGACTGGATCCAATATTCCCTTGACTTGCCAATGAATGATCGTGCAGGTGGAATAGGTCAATATTGTTCCAGTAATCCAATTATTTTAGGCAGGATCATTGAAAAGGCTACACAAATGTCTTTACCTGCGTTTGCCCAGCAAACACTTTTTAAAGATATGGGCATAAAAAACTTTGAATGGCATTTCAAACCAGACCCATCCAGTGGAGAAACATTTTGTCAGCTCAATCTAAGGTCAAGGGATATGGCAAAATTTGGTTTGTTATACCTCAACAACGGTTTATGGAATGGGAAACAGGTAATTCCAAAAGATTGGGTAGAGCAATCTTTAGACAAACATTCTGTAGTGGCAGGACTTGACTATGGTTATTTATGGTGGACAAAGTATCTGGACGCTGACGGCGTGCGCTATTATGGTAAATTAGCCCAAGGGAACGGCGGACAGAAAATATACATTTTTAAGGAACTGAATTTAGTAACGGTAATTACCGCCGGGCATTACAACATGCAATCGTCGAGCAACGAACTCAATTCAAAGTACATTTTGCCTGCATTTAACAAAAAATAGATTCTAAACCAGGATTTTTTAATATTGGATTTACCCATTCACCAACACAAAACTTCCCCAATAAAACGGCTGTGGGTATTTGGCTTTTAAGGCCAATTGTGCTTTACGAAAGGCTTCTGATTTAGGCATGCCCGAGGTCCAGTTTTCATAGAAAGTGGTCATTAGTAAAGCCGTAGCAGCATCTTCTACTTCCCAAAATGACATGATGAGTGATTTTGCACCCGCAATCCGAAATGCGCGTTGCAGGCCGTACACCCCTTCTCCATGCTGGATTTTTCCAAGCCCGGTATTGCAGGCCGAAAGCACGACCAATTCGGTTCCTTCCAGTTGGAGCACAGACGCTTCATAAGCGGTCAGGATGCCATCGCTCTGTCCTGGGATATACTTGCCTTCGATGGCATCTTCTGCGCCCGTGAAGCATAGCATCGATCGTATTGCAGGGTTTTTATCGGTCTGTGCCCGCTTAAAGCCTTTAAAATCGGTTTGTTTTTCTGTATTCAAAATATAACCGTGGGTAGCGAGGTGCAGCACCTTTGGGCTTTTCACTTTTTTCAGGTTATCCTCGGTTGCCTCGGTGCCGGTGAATACCGCAGTTGCCCACTTCTTTCCATCGAGTTTTTGGGCGATATCCCGGACTTCCCGCTCGCTTCCTGGCAAAGGGGTGAGTTCGAAATTACCTTTCAAATCCATCAACATTTCCCGATAATTTTGTGCTGTAGTCGGCACTGGCTGGGCAGGAACGTTGCGTTTAAATGCAGGATTGCCAAACATGGCTGCAACGCCCGGTTCCATCCCGGATGTTGTCAATTTTTGTTCAAGGATATGCCGAATATTCGTGACCAGCATGACCGAAATTCCTTCCAGCAGATAGGTACCATCGGGTTTGCGGAGGGTATTGAGGTTTATTTTATGGAAAATGCCATCCGGTGAGAAGTAAACCGTGGATATACCTTCGAGGTGTGGGGCAATTGGCGCCCATATTTTGTTGTAAATCTCCGGCGACAAGTCTTTTTTTCGGGATATTTCGCTTTGATATTGCCCGATAATAAAGGATTCGAGTTCGTTGCCCTGCTCCAGAAATAAAATTTCGGGTTGCATCATGCCCGACCGGATAATAGATACAAGATATCGGCTGGTATCCCGAAATACATCGTTTTCCAATAGTTGAAATCGCACGATATTGACGGCGGCCTCATTTGGTCCGAGGGCGTCCCGAATCGCGGTCCATTCAATATTTTTCTCTTGCTCCAAATTATAAATCCCGCGGTATGCAAATTTCTTTTCAAATGTTTGTGCCGTTTGCTCCAACTGTTTTACGTCGATGTGCAGCATTTCGACATCGGCTTCCGGCAATTGGTAGGCATAGTTGATTTGTTCCCGCAAATCCAGCCATTGTGCATAGGCGGCTAACAGCGTGGTATCTCCTGAATTCAACACAACCGACTGCGTCTTTTTGCTGGCATACTCCAGGAGGTTTTTATAAAATAGTTGGAGGTTGATGATTTCGGCATTATTGGCACTGTCTGCGGGTGTTTTTGCCAATAAATTAGCGAAAAGCGAAAAATCAGACTCCAAGTCGGATGATATTTGCTGTCTTTGGTGATCAGAAAGTACGGCAACCAAGCCAAAAACGGTAGATTTTCGAATTTCCAGCACTTCTTTTATGGCGGCAATTGCTTCTTTATTTTTCCCAAAATAAGCAAACATGGCAGCCTCTGCCTTTAGGAGTTGGGCAATTATGTCCTTATTATAAAAAGTACTTTTTTCAAGAAGGATTGCTTCTTTGTACCATTGCGCCGATTCTTTCCAATTGTTGAGGTGCATGGCCAACTTGGCTTTTAACTTCAGAAAAGTCCGTTTGTCTACCGGTTGAAGTTCGGCTTTTTGGTTAATTTTCTCAATGGTTTTCAATAATTTACCGGCCTCTTGGTTGCGATGTTGTTCCAGGAGCATTTCCGATTTGCCGAGGAGTACAAATGGATAAAGCATACGATCTTCTTTATTATTTAAATACAATAACGCCGCTGAATAGTATTCGTCCGCCGTTTTGTATTGCGCTATTCTCCCATAATGGTCTGCTATTGCATTTAGCACCAGTACGCGTTTTATAGCATTTTCGGTGGCCTGGAAGATCAGTTTTTTTGCCATAAACAGATTTTCCGCAGCTGTTTCGAATAAACCTAAGCCTGATTGTATAATCCCAAGTCGCTGGTAAGACTCGCCGAGTTGGAGTGAATCGCCCTTTGTTTTCCAGTACGCTATTTCCAATTGTAGTAAAGAATCGACCATTTCAATGTTACCTGCATCGTTGAGTGTCGCAATCAGGCCTCCAATTGCCTCTATATACAATGGGTGCTGATTACCCTGTTTTTGTTTCTGCCATTCCACTTCCTGATGCTTAAATGCGATCGATAAGGAGTATCGGCCTTCATATTGAAGTGCGCGGGCCATTCCTCCCAGAAAAACGGGGTAAAGCTCATGGTCGGTCAGCCCATTTTGTTCACTAATCGCAATACAGTGCTTAAAGATATTTTCGGCTTCCTCTAATTGCCCCAAATTCATCAGCAGGTTCGCCACATTGTTGCGTATGCCCAGTGTTGAAATATGGGTTTCGCCTAATTTTTTTAATCGAATGGCTTCTACTTGCTTCAGCAGTTCAAGTGCTTCGTCGTATTTGGTTTGTTGATAGTATAATTCTGCATGGATATTCAATATTGCCGCTAACTCAAGGCCCGCTTCTTTTTCCGAGTTTTTGCAAATGTTGGCCGCAAGGGTCAACACAGAATCGGCAGGAATTTCTTTTTCCATCCGCACTAATACGAATCCTAGCCCCATCTCAGCCTTTGCAAGGTTCAAACTGACCGGATTATTAGTACGCTTTGCTTCATCCCTGATTTGAACTGCCAACGAAAAAGCGGAAGCAAATTCATGCGCATCAACCATCATATGGAGGCGCTCAAAGTTCGTATCAACCGGATTGGATTGCCCGAAAGCAATACGTGCAAAAAGGCAACAAGCAAGGACCAGGACGCCGTGTTTTTTCATGTTTTTTAGCAATCTTACTCCCCCGTTTTATCTTTCCAGAAAAGTGGTTAATGATTTTTTATCCCTGTAATCATCGGGCAATAGTTTTAATGCGGCACTTGCCAGCGCTTCATTTCCTTGCAGTAAATAGACCCATATCAACAGATACCGCCCTTCTATTTCCCATTTTTTATTGGTAATTAATGGATAAAGCAGCGATTCAGCAGCAGCAGGCCGTTGCAACAGAAGCGCTGATGCGGCTTGCAGGTAAATCGTTGTGTCATTTTCGGGCGGCATTTTTTTCAACAATGCATAAGCCTGCTCCGGTTGCCCTTCTTCTAAAGCCGTGACAATGCGCGACCAGGGGGCTTTGCGCGCTACCACAGGTTTGAAAGTCTTCATCTGGCCTTCGAAAAACGTTCGGTATTGTGGTGCCACGGGCTCTTTCGGCAAATCCCGGTATATATCAGCACCCGCATTTTCCATGTTTTTCAGGTTACCTGCAATGGGCTGACTTTTTTCCAAGGGTTTCGAAGCGGGAGGCGTGCGTTCGTTTGTTGGAGGCGCTGGATTAAGCGGCGGCGCTTCCTTTCCGGGCAAAATGCTGTGTGGCACTTGCTGACTTTGCTCCACCGCAGTGCTTTTTTGCCAAAAATAGGCCCACCAAAAGAAGCCGATCGTCAGCAATAAAGCCAGCAAGCCTGTTACCCTCCAAATTCTGCGCTTTTGTTGCCGCTGCTGCACCTTACGCCATTCCGCAGCCGCTGCAACATCCCTGGTCGCGTGGAGATACGCCAGGTCTGTACGCAGATTTCGGAATGCTTCCAATTCCTGCTGGAGACTGGAATCGGTTTGCAATTTCGCTTCGAAATCTGTTCGTTCGGCATCGGACATCCTTTTGTCCAGGTATGCTTCTATATCATTTGAATAATTTTCCATTGCCTGTATGCATTAGTGTAGGTAACACAAAAAAACCTTAACGGAAATCGGGTTTATTTTTACAATTGATCCGATTTCCAATGCAACGCCTGTTCTTTGATCTTTTTCATACAATCACTTCGCTTGACGCGCAGTGATTCGACCGAAGTGTACGGCGAAAGTTTTCCCTGTACCACTTCTTCGTCAGAGTACCCGTCCAGGTATTTGAGGGTGATGATGGTTGAACAAGGGAGCCCGATTTGACTCAAAAGTTTTGCGACCAATTCCATGTTTTCCTTTCGAGAATAATATTCCGAGACGGAATGGTCTGATAATTCAACCACGTTTTCGAGGGTTTCCTGTGCCGCATACTGGCGGCCCCGTGTTTTATTGGAAACCACATTTTTTATTATTTCCAGAAAATAGGTAGAAACTTTCGCTGAATGCAGCGCGAAACCAGGCGTTCGGATCTTTTTTATAAAAATAATTGACCCTTCATTCAGCACCTCCCCGAGGAGATATTGTGGCAATTGCTTTTGTTGCAATAAACTTTTGGTAAACCCGGTAGCCTTGTCCTGTAAATAAACAATCGCCCTCGAATCCCCGCTATGAATTGATTGCAGGAAGAATTCTTCGTCTGCGAAAACATTCTTTCCTGCCTTAAAAAAAACCATTTAATGCGTTTTCAGTTTGTTTTTTCCGTAAAAATGTCCATTAGAATAGGCGAAGATAGCCATTCGGGAATATTGGGTATCTTTCTTTTGTATTTAGTAGCTAATTTTTATCTAAAAAAGCCGCTACCCATTTGATGAGTAGCAGCTTTTCAGGCTAAATGTTTATTTTCCGTTACTCCTTCAAAATCCGAACCGATACCAGCTTACCCGATTCCGAAATACCCTTGATCACATAAAGTCCTGCAGGAATCGCGCTCAAATCGAGGTCCATCGTGCTTTCGGTTGTTGGATAAAGTTGGGATATTAGTTTGCCCTCGATGGAAACCACTTGAATTTCCTTTAAACGCCCTATGGTTTCCCAATCCAAATGGAGGTACCCGGTGGTAGGATTTGGATAGGCCGCCATGCCCCCATCTGTACTTGTAAATGCGTCTGAATCGGCAGAACGATCTTCGCCTGCTCCATCCAGACAGGGTGCCGTTTTGAATATAACGCCTGTTTGTTGTGTATAAACACCACACATACCGGCACTTATATAAACCTCATAAAAAGTGTTGCAGGTTAAGCCGGTTAAGTTGACAGGTAAAGTAGGGGAAAAAATTACCGCGGACATTGCACCTGGAGTTAAAGGACGATACACAACCTTGTAATCGGTATAGCAAGCTGCTGTCGTCATGTTTACCTGTGCGCTGGTACTGGTGATTAAAGAAGCCGCAATGCCTTCTGGTATAGTGCTCGAATTGAGTACTTTTACAAGCAACTGAAGATTGCTGGTACACCCCGTTGCATCTGTTGTAACACAGGAATAAATCGTTGTTGCAAGTGGGTTTACACTGATGCAGTTTTGAATTGCACCATTAGACCATTGAAAAGCATAAGGGGCAGTACCGCTTGAGGGGTTGATGCAGAGTTCGGATGGTCCGGGATCGCAAGGGCAAATAACTGCTTGGCTAATCGTTGGATTGACGTTAAAATTATGATGATAGGTAGTCGTCGAACTGAAATCAATCATGCCGATTCCGAGGCTGCTCCAGCTGTTACCGTTGGCCCGACTAAGATTCGTGTCTGTGTAAGATGCTGTTACCGTGCTGTTTGTCATAGAGAACGCGGCACTCGCCGAACAAGGCGATTGTCCATTCGGGGTTACCCAAATATCATGGTAATCAAAACTGCCTGCATGGGCTGCAATAAAATAATTGCCTGCTGCATCCCGGTCGATCGACTCCGTAACAATGCTACTTGATTTTGCTAAAGGGTAGGTCCGCGCGGAAGTTGCTACCGGGACGCCAGCGCTCGATAATTCCATAAAAAATACCCGATCGGTCATGCGACGACCTGTTATCGCCCATTTACCGTTCGCTGCGCAAATAGAGCGGCCTTCTTCGGTGCTTGAAGTTGTTTCACTGATCAATTTTCCATCTAACAATGCTCCATTGGAAGGGTTGATGCGCATAAAATAAATATCGCGGTTCGTACCTCCCAAAGAAGACCCAATCACGGCCACATGCCTGATGCCACTGACCAGTTGGGTCGCGATATCCAAACCTGTGTTTTGGGCGGTTGTGTTTACACCATAATTCGCAAACCAAACAGCGGTGCCCGTTAAGGCATTAATGGCAAATGTCATGGCCTTGCCCGCCTCTCCAACGCGTTGGCTGGACCCGGTCACAATCACATTATTGTCAACCAAGGTAGCAGATTCGGCATTTAACGTAAACGTAGGATGTTGATACGTGAAAGGACCCCAAAAAACCGAGCCATCGGCAGAAAAACAAGTCAACATAGGCACCCCATCGCTTTTCATACCAACCGCAATCACCCTGTTGCCGAAAGGCACCACCGCCCTGGCCCCACGCTCCAAGGTGGTATTTGCCTCTTTACTCCATAGTGTGGTGCCATTGCTGGCAATGCGCTGGACAAACATTTTTTTAGTTGCCGTCGTATTTGCATTACCGGTGATCCAAAAACCAGCTGATAATCCGGGTGCAGCAATTGCAGGCTGAATATCCGAAGGCCGGAAGGTTCTTCCTGTAACAGCATATTCATTTTTGTTACTTACTATTTTATCAGCGGAAAATCGAACGTATTGCATCTTTCCACTTGTAGCATTGTAACCAACAGTTACATAGCCGCCTGCAGGGTCCACTTTGCAAGCCCTTTGAATTTCACTGGCAGGGGTGGCCAGGGTGACTTGCTGCGCAGACGAAATAGCGGAGCAAAACAGAAAAAAACAAACATAGGCTGTGAGACGATTCATCTTTTTAGATTTTGACATTGTGTTTGGGATAGTTTGTCGGAACCATTTCGATCCGATCTCAAGTATTCGTGTAGTCCACCTGAAAAAACATAAGTGAGAAAGGTGGATTTTTGAAAAATTAATTTAGTAATCAGATTTGCTATTTTTATTTCTTCCGTTCTTTGCCCCCGAAATCCTGTCATTCTATTTACATGCTTCGCGGTATGGGCAGGATCTTTATGTTTATAAAACCAAAGGAATGAACAACCGAATACAAGCCCTTGCCGCAGATGCCCTCGGCCTGCTCCAAAAGTTGATCGCAACGCAATCTTTTAGCAAGGAGGAATTGCCCACTGCCCTGATTATTGAAGCGTTTATGCAAGAACGTGGCGTCGAAACTAACCGCCTGTTGCACAACATTTGGGCTAAAAACCGGCATTATGACGAAAGCAAGCCGACCATTTTGCTCAATTCGCACCACGATACCGTACGGCCGAACAAGGGTTATACCCGGGATCCGTTGTTGCCTGAAATCATTGACGGGAAGTTATTTGGCCTGGGCAGCAACGATGCGGGTGGTGCTTTGACGGGCTTATTGGCGACTTTTTTGTATTTTTATGACGAGATTGATTTGCCATTTAACCTGATTTATTGTGCCAGTGCGGAAGAGGAAATCCCGGGTGAAGAAGGCGTGGAAATGGTGATCCCTATTTTGGGTCGGGTGGATTTTGGCATCGTGGGCGAGCCGACGCAAATGCAAATGGCGATTGCTGAAAAAGGCCTGATTGTGATTGATGCAGTGGCGCGGGGTAAGGCAGGTCATGCCGCCCGCGAAGAAGGCGAAAGCGCTTTGTACAAGGCGATGGATGATATTAACTGGATTCGCAACAAGCAATTTCCGTTGGTTTCTGAATTCCTGGGGCCGGTAAAAATGTCGGTTACGGCGATAAATTCGGGTTCTGAACACAATGTGGTGCCCGATCGTTGCGAATTTTTGATTGATGTTCGGGTGAATGAGATGTACACCTTGGAGGAGATTCTGGAAGAGATGAAGCGAAACCTGCAAAGTGAATTGATACCACAAGGCATGGTGATGCGCTCTTCGATTATTCCGGTGGAGCATCCGTTGGTGCAGGCGGGTTTGGCGCTTGGACGCACTTATTATGGCTCCCCTACTACTTCCGATAAAGCACAAATGAAATTTCCGGCGCTGAAAATGGGTCCTGGGGATAGTGCCCGCAGCCATTCGGCCAATGAGTTTATTTATGTAGCGGAAATAGAAGAAGGGGTGGCGATATATGTGACTTTGTTGGAAAAATTGAAGGAAACGATTGTTGGGTTGTAAACGTGCACTGGGTGGAACCCAGCGCGAGCAAAGTGGATCGGGTGGAACCCGATGGATCGATGCACTGGGTAGAACCCAGCGCAAGCGAACCCAGCGCAAGCAACGCAAGCGGTTGAAAAATTGGGGCTATCTTTGTGTTTTTTCTTAAAATTAGAGCAATGTCGAAAGGGAGAACAGTACACCCGCAGTTGAAACCGAAGTTACATCCACGCAATTTGCATCGGGATCGGTATGATTTTACGGCATTGATAGGGGTTTGTCCTGATTTGGCACCCTTTGTTACCCAGAATATATATAGCGACGCTACGGTTGATTTTGCCAATCCCGCGGCAGTGAAAATGCTGAACCGGGCTTTGCTGAAACTCCACTATGATATTGATTACTGGGATATCCCGGAAGGTTACTTATGTCCGCCGATACCGGGCCGGGTGGATTATTTGCACCATGTGGCCGACTTATTGGGCGGTAGTAATTTTGGTAAAATTCCGGTTGGACCCAAAATAACGTGTTTAGACATTGGCATTGGGGCCAATTGCGTGTACCCGATGGTGGGCAACAAGGCGTATGGCTGGTCGTTTGTGGGTTCCGATATTGACCCTGTTGCATTGGAGTCGGCCCAAAAAATTGTGGACAACAATCCAGTCTTGGCAGGAAAAGTGGCCTGTCGATTACAAAGCAACCCCAAGGATATTTTTTACGGGATTATACAGGAAGGAGAATATTTTGATTTTAGCATTTGTAATCCGCCCTTTCATGCGAGCATGGAGGAGGCTGAATTTGGCACTTTCCGCAAATTGGCCAATTTAAGGGGAAAAAAGATGGTCAAAATCAAGGTTCCAGTGCAGAATTTTGGCGGGCAGCCGAGCGAGTTAACTTGTGAAGGCGGCGAACGTGGGTTTATTCAGGATATGGTGAAACAGAGTCGGCAGTTTATGAATTCCTGTTTTTGGTTTACGACCTTGGTTTCCAAACAATCGAACCTGAAGGCGGTGCAAGAAGCGCTGGTTACGGCTGCTGCTGCAGAGGTAAAAACGATTCCGATGGGCACGGGCAACAAAACTACGCGGATTGTTGCCTGGACTTTTTTGAGCAAGGCACAGCAGAAGGCCTGGCGGGAATTGCGGTTTGCCTAATTATACCCAGATTTAAATGGATTTGAAGGATGGATGGATAAAAATTGATTTTCAATGGATTAGAAGACGACTGTTTTCATAACCACTTTGCGTTGACTATAAAAAGAATTCGTTTTATTTGTTTTAGATCACTCCTTGATAAATTTAAAATGTTGGGTTTGGTTGTTTTTATACACCACCATCAGGCTATAAATGCCCGGAACGAGGTGCTGAATGTCTATTTCCGCGGTATTGGAGTTGGTTTTGTACGTGCCGGGGACAACTTTTCCTTCCTGATTCACAAGTTGAATCCATTGAATTTGTGCGGAAATCGGGTATAATTCGATATGGTTTTGGGCAGGATTTGGACGGATGGTGCAGGTTATATATGGATGCTCAGGTCCTTGTGTTGCAACGGTATTGAGCAAATTGATGTCTACGATTGAATCGGTACAGCCCAGGTTGTTGGTTACGTACAATGTGTACAAGCCGCTGGTAAGTCCGGTCAAATCGGCTGCATTGCTAAAAAACGCATTGTTTTTTTCCCAGTAATAGGTATTTGCAGAACTGTCGGCGGTCACGTAAATGGCGCCCTGGCCGAGGGTATCGACGTCGTTTATAATAGAATCGAGGGTAATTACGGGCGGGTTTAGCACTTCGACAGTAAAGGAACAACTTGAAACATTTCCTGCAAAATCGGTGCTTTGGAATAGCACGACACTTATACCTGGCGGGAAAATAGTGTTAGAACTTTGTCCTGATATTACGGCCGGGGTTTCAGGATTTTCGTCGCAGTTATCCACAACAACCGGATTTGCAAAAACAACCGTATCCCCCGCGCAAACGATTACGCCATTGGGACAGGTCATCGCAGGCGGAATACTGTCAATGCCATCGGGTACCTGGATATTCAAAATGGTTGAACACGGACTTGCATCTGCAATGGTCACGGTATAATTGCCAGCCAAAAGTTGCACGGCCTGTTGGCTGCTTTGTCCATTTGACCAGATATAGTTGTAAGGTGCTTTGCCATTCAGGGCCACAACCAGGGCGCTGCCATTGGTTTCGCCTGGACAAAGGGGGGCTTGAATTGTGTCTGGAATGCCACTGAGTGGCGGGTTTGAAAGTTGTACCGATTGATTCAAATAGTAGGACCAATCGGCACCGGAGCCACTTCCGTTGCAAAAATTACCTACAAAATAGAATGTAATGGTATTACAGGCTGCTGAAGCGGGTGCTTTCCACTTGAATTGCCATTGAATCGGATTGTTTCCTGAAAAAACTTTGGGTTCGCGGTGTTCCATATAATAACGGCCCGCTAAAAAATCGATGCCGGTAAAAATATCTAAACTGGTAAGGGTTCCCGCGTTTACATTTTTTTGGTCAACTGCAACCAACTGAAAACCTGCTTGTTTGGGATTGCCGCCGGTGGGGGTCATGACTACATTTAAGATATAGTTTGAATCAGGCTGAACCACTGCGGGTAAACCCGTGAGTGCTACCGTACCGCTGTAGCCATTAGGGTTGATGCCTAGATGACAATTGTTACAACGGTCATTAAAGGGTGCGCCTGTATTTCCATTGGGAGGATTATCCCCAAAAAAAGAAAGGCTTGTGAACAGTACTACGAAAGCACATGCGACAAGCAACAATTTGCCCTGCGGGAAAAGTGTTAATTTCATTTTATTAAAATTTATATTTCTTTTTCTGGGGCAAAAACACGGTAAAACTAAAAAATTCGGCTGCCTCGAAGCATCGAGGCAGCCGAAAAGTATGCGCAAAAAACGAATTACTGGATTACCAAGCGGCGCACCATGATTCCTTTTTCAGATTGTAATTTCACCAAATACATGCCTTTAGGGGCTGTTGCGAGGTTCAATTGAACCATTGCATTTCCACCACCCACAACGATTGGCTGGGTCAGGATTTGACGGCCATCGATGTTCAACACGTTTACCCGGTAGTTGCCAGATTCGAACTGTGTCATTTCAAGGTTCACCAAACCCTGGGTTGGGTTCGGATACATTTTCAGTTCGCCCAACAATTGTTGCTCCTGGGTAGCAGGACAAACCACCACCGTTACTTTAATATCGTCCTGGTCTTCGCAGCCGTTGCTGTCTACCACCGTAACAATATACGTTCCCGCCGCACTAATCTGTGTGGTTTGGGTTGGTGCGCCTGTGCTCCAGAAGTAAGAACTAAAGTTTCCACCTGCATTCAAGGTAAATGGAATCTGCGATGAACAGATGGTTGTATCCGAGCCCAGGTTGACAACAGGCAATGGATTTACCGCCACTACTACATTATCAGAAGCCGTGCAACCGTCCGTATTGGTCACCGTAACGGTGTACGTTGTGGTTGTTGCAGGTGTTACATTGATCGCCTGTGTCGTAACATTGGTAGACCAGATGAAGAATGCACCTGGGTTACCTGCGTTGAGGTTTGCCGTTTTACCAAAACAAATTGCGCGGTCAGCACCAAGGCTTACAACCGGTACAACGCCTTGATTGATGGTAATGTCGTCCGATGCAGAACAACCATTTGTATTGGTAACGGTCACCGAGTAAGTACCGGCAGCAGTAACCATAAGCGTTTGGTTGGTTGTGGTATTGCTCCATGCGTAGGTAGCACCAGCATTGCCCGCTGTAAGGGTAATGGTGTTTCCTGGGCAAAGCGGCTGTCCGTTTGGTCCCAAATCAACGGTTGGTAATGCACTGATTACCACTGTGATATTGTCTGTTGCAACGCATCCATTCGGGCTTACCGCATTCACGGTGTATTGGCCAGATTGTGTGAATTGCAATGTTTGAACAACACCACCTGTTGTTTGGAAACCTTGGAATTCCAAAGGCGATTTGATTTCAATCAGCCCACCCTGGCAAACTGCAAAGGTGTCTTGAAGTTTCAATTCGCATGGACGGTTGCCGGAAACGAACAAAATTTGTCCACCTTCTGTCAGGTTGTTTGCGGTGATTGGACCGCCTGTCAAGCTGTGTGCCTGTGTTACGGCAACAAACAACATGTCGTTATTGGTTTTTCCAAACAAAGAAGAAACATCCAAAATACCAGAAGATTCCCAGTTGCCCAAATCTGTTGGCGCTGAATCTGTTTGTCCTGCTGGTACTGCGGTACGGTCGATTTGTGCGATACGGTTCAATTTACCCGTAGTTGGGTTCATTTCCCAAACCGATGCTTCTTGGCCGCTGGTCAAGCCGAAGCCTGTTACCGAACGGTCTTCCTGAATGTACACTAAGCCATTGTCTGCCCAATCCACATTATCCGGTGAACGCAAACCGTAGTCCGGGCCCTGGAATTGACCATTACCCGCGTCGTCGCCTGCATACACGATCCGAATATTGGCTTTAATATTCGCCAAATCGCTAAAGTTGAAATCTACGATATACGTTGTGCCCCATTTATCGGATGGGAAGTTTTGCTCGCGACCTGTAGAAACAAACAAGGCCTGACGGGGATTCGTCGGGTTGGTTGTGATGTCTTCCGGACGTGCAAATGAGAACGCGCCTTTGGCATCTCCCAAGGCATCGGTGGTTGCCTGATTGGCAAAACCCAACGCATCATAGCCCGTTGTTCCGGCCAAAGCTGGATTGTAAAATGCAATTTCAACAAAGGATCCTGTGCGGCTGCTGCTGGTTCCTTTGAATTGCTCCACACTTAAATCGCCATTGTCGGCTTTCCAAACGTATATTTTACCACGACCCAAACCATTGCGGTCCAGGAAAGATCCATCATTGGTAGCGTTTTTGTCGCCGATGTACAACAACAAAGGTGCACCAGCACGGTCATCGCCGATCAAAATTGCTACTTTGCCTGGGTTGCCTGCATCCAACATGGTTACGTTTTCCCATGCTGCGCGGCCCAACCAAGGCAGGCAGTGCAGCGTGTTGGTGGCTACATCCAATGCAAATTCTTGTCCGTCAGCACCTTCTTCACCCGTGAAGAAAATATCATCTGTCAAATTGTAGGTACCGCCTTTGAAGAAGGAAGCAGAACACAAACGGTCCAAACCAGCCGTAGCGCTAGTGCCTTCATTGATCTGTGGTGCAGCCGTTACAACTGCGCCAGCGCGGTCAATGATTTTATTGTATGCCAAACCAGCCGCTTTCACAGTGTGGTCTGCAATGTCGATATCGAAGAAAGATACACGTGCACCGGTCAATGATGTTCCGTTGGCCAATTGGTATGCGTAGCCTGCGGTTGGTCCGAGTTCGCTGTTGATGTACAAACGCACGGTTTGATCATCGCGTTTAACGGCACCTACACCGTCCGGAATACCGGTTGGGAAGTAGCCATTAAAGTTTTCGCCGATGGTGAAACTTGGCGTTGTTTTCCAGGTAGCCAGGCCTTTCAATTGTGCTGGAGCCGTGGTTACCGATTCTTTCTCGCCTTCGATGAACAACAATTGTCCACCTTCTGCAAGGGTATTTGCGGTGATTGGTCCGCCCGTCAAGCTGTGTGCCTGCGTTACGGCAACAAACAACATTTTATCATTTACACCAAACAAAGAAGAAACATCCAAAATACCAGAAGATTCCCAGTTGCCCAAATCCGTTGGCGCTGAATCTGTTTGTCCTGCTGGTACTGCTGTGCGGTCGATTTGTGCGATACGGGTCAATTTACCTGTCGTTGGGTTCATTTCCCATACAGATGCCTCCTGGCCGCTGGCCAAGCCGAAGCCGGTTACCGAACGGTCTTCCTGGATGTATACCAAACCATTATCAGCCCAATCCAGGTTATCTGCAGAACGCAAACCGTAGTCCGGGCCCTGGAATTGACCATTACCTGCGTCATCGCCTGCATACGCTACACGAACGATGGCTTTGATGTTGTTCAAATCCGCAAAATTGAAATCGATCACATAAACATTGCTCCATTTATCCGATGGGAAGTTTTGCTCACGACCCGTTGAAGCCAACACCGCCTGACGTGGGTTCGATGGATTCGTTGACAAATCTTCAGGACGAGAGA
>JAIYAP010000034.1 GCA_027488935.1 Saprospiraceae bacterium
CTCGGGAAGGTGTCACCTCGGGAAGGTGTCACCTCGGGAAGGTGTCACCTCGGGAAGGTGTCACCTCGGGGAGGTGTCACCTCGGGGAGGTGTCACCTCGGGGAGGTGTCACCTCGGGAAGGTGTCACCTCGGGGAGGTGTCACCTCGGGAAGGTGTCACCTCGGGAAGGTGTCACCTCCAAATTTCAACTTTAACAACATTCCAAAATCCAAACTCTATAGCCCCCTCGTATATGCCTTTACTTGTTAATTTAAAACAAATAAAGATGATCCAATCACTCAAACCTGCATTGTCCGGCAAAGTATTCCTGCCCGCTTTGCTTTGGTGTCTGCTCAGTACAGTCACCTCGGCTTCCAGTCACCGGGAAGCACCCTTGATCGCCAATGATCCCTTGGCGGACAACACGGATTTGTATGCCTTTCGCAGTCCAGACGATCCGAACACCATCACCATTATTGCCAACTACATTCCGGCTGAATTGCCTTTTGGTGGCCCAAACTACAGTACGTTTGGTGAAAACATCCGGTATGAAATCCACATCGACAACGATGCGACCAAGCCAGGTGATGAAATTGTGTACCGCTTTACTTTTCAAAAAGTGAGCGAAGATCCTACCACGTTTTTCAATATCCGATTGGGTAAAGAAAACCTGAAAGTGACCTACACCTTGGAACGCAGTACCAATGGCGGTCAGTCTTTTATCACCATCGTAACCAATGGCAAAGTGCCGCCACCGAATATCGGACCGCGCTCCATTGAATCGACCGTGGGTTTGGGAACTACTTACGATGCCTTGATTGCCGGTGCTATTACAAGCAGCACAACAGGCGAAAAGGTGTATTGTGGTCCTGCTGATGACCCGTTTTTTGTGGATCTGGGTGGTATTTTCGACCTGGGTGACGCGCCACGCCAAAATGGCAATTCCCGCGATGGTTTGGGCAACTACAATGTGCATTCTATTGTATTGCAAATTCCGATCAACGTTTTGTTGAAAACAGGTGCTTCCCAAGTTCCAAGTAGCATCCTCGACAGCGATTATGTCATTGGTGTTTGGGCTTCTGCAAGCCGTCAGGCAATTCAGACCCTCCAGCCAAATGGTGCAGCACCAGTAAGCAGCGGCAACTGGATTCAAGTATCGCGCCTGGGTATGCCCCTGACCAATGAAGCGGTGATTCCAATTGGCAAAAAAGACTTCTGGAACCGTCTTACCCCTTACGATGAATTGGCTGACAATACTTTAGATGATTATTTCTACAACCCAGAACTGGCTTTGTACATGGATGATGCCTTGTTTGGCGGTGCTGTTCCGGCATTTTCTGCCCTGCGCATCCAACGGAATTCGCTCCAAGGCTTCGATTTTGGCAATGGCCGGGATGGTTTGTACAGCCTAAAAGGCAATGTTGCCCTTGCAGGTACTGCCCTGGATGATGCGGTGTTTGGTACTTTATTGTTGCCTGGACCGGGAAAACCGCGCTCAGTCGATTTATGGCCGATATTCCACACCGGCGTTCCAAATGTCATTCCTTACCAATTGGCTACCGGCAAATTTGGCAACCCGCTTTCTGCGGGTAAACCCTTCATTAACAACTTTTTGCCCAACGGTGGCGATATGTTGCGCCTCAATATGGCGGTGCCGGTTACCCCACGCGATGATCCAAAATTCAGCCCGATGGGTATCCTAAATGCTGCTGTGTTGGGCTTGACAGATCCGGCCTATAACACCAATGCAAACCTGGAAGTGATTCCAAATATGGATGGTTTTCCGAATGGTCGTCGCTTGGAAGACGATGTAACTGCAATTGAATTACAAGCTGTTGCAGGGGTTGCTTTGGCCGCGATTGGACTTTGGTATGATGATTATACGGCTGGTGGTCCAAATCCGGTTACACCTCAGTTGGTAAATGTGCTCTCTTACCGCACGGGTGTAAATCAAAATGACAAGCCTTTTAAAACTGCTTTCCCTTACGTAGCAACGCCTTGGAGCGGTACCGAAGTGGGTCAGTAATCTATTCCAAAACGATAAAATTTAAACAAAATGCAATTTTCTTTCATAAAAAAAGGCCTTTTGGCGGTTGCCTTATGGTCGATAGCGGTTTCGGCGATCTGGGCTTCCAGTCACCGGGAAGCGCCCTTGGTTTCCAATGATCCACTGGCAGATAACGTGGATCTTTATGCTTTCCGCAGCCCGGATAAGCCCAATACAATTACCATCATTGCTACCTATGTGCCGATGCAATTGCCACAAGGCGGCCCCAACTATTTTTCTTTTGGTCAAAATGTTCGGTATGAAATTCACATTGATAATGACCCGGCGAAAGTAGGGGATGAAATTACCTACCGTTTTACCTTTAATCAGATAAACCAGGACCCAACTACGTTTTTTAATATTCGTTTGGGCCAACAAAACCTCAAAACCACGTACACCCTCGAAAAAAGTACCGATGGCGGTGCAACGTTCCAGACGATCGTGCAAAATGGTATCGTTCCTCCACCCAACGTTGGTGACCGTTCCATCGGTTCGGCCGTGGGTTTGGGTACCACGTATGCAAATTTGATGAACGGTGCAATTACGACTGCGGGTACGGGTGAAACCGTATTTTGTGGTACAACCGACGATCCGTTTTTTGTAGATCTGGGTGGTATTTTTGATTTGGGCGATGCTCCACGTCAAAACGGTACGCCGGTGGACGGTTTGCAGTGCATGAACGTGAGCACCATTGCCTTGCAGATTCCGATTTCATCTTTGTTGAAAACAGGCGCACCAGCAACACCGATTAATATTTTGGATCCAAATTATGTGATTGGTGTGTGGGCATCTGCAAGTCGGCAGCAAATCCGCACCCTGTCTGCTACGGGTGATCCGAGTTTTTCTGGTCCTTGGATTCAGGTTTCTCGTTTGGGCATGCCGTTGACCAATGAAGCGGTGATACCAGTGGGTAAAAAAGACTTCTGGAATGCCATTACGCCTTATGATGAGATCAGTGATCTTACCCTGGATGGTTATTTTTACAATCCGGAGTTGGCATTGTACATGGATGATTCGCAATTTGGCGGCGCGGTACCGGCATTTGGTCCATTGCGTATTCAATCCAATGCTTTACAGGCTTTCGACTTCCGCAATGGTAAGAATGGCTTGTTTGGCTTGAAAGGCAATCCAGCTTTGGCGGGAACGGCTTTGGATGACGCTATTTTTGGTACGTTGTTGTTGCCGGGGGCTGGTCAGCCACGCTCGGTGGATTTGTGGCCTATTTTCCATACTGGTGTTCCGAATTTGGCGCCGTATCAGTTGGCTACCGGTAAAGGTGGCAATCCATTGGCACCAGGTAAACCGTTCATTAACAACTTTTTACCCAATGGCGGTGATATGTTGCGTTTGAACATGGCAGTACCAGTTACACCCCGCAACGACCCAAAATTCAGTTCTTTGGGTCTGGTAAATGCAGCGGTATTGGGTTTGACCGATCCAGCTTATAATGCAAATACCAGCATCCAGGCCATTCCAAATATGGATGGTTTTCCGAACGGTCGCCGCTTAGAGGATGATGTAACCCGCATTGAATTGCAAGCAGTAGGTGGTGTTGTTTTGGCTGCCGTTGGTTTGTGGTATGATGATTACACTGCTGGCGGACCTAATCCGGTGACTGCTCAGTTGGTCAATGTACTTTCTTATACAACGGGTGTTGAAAAGAACGATGTTCCATTCAACAGTACCTTCCCTTATTTGGCGATGCCACAAAGCGGAACGGGTAATTGTGGGGGTAAATTAATTACTGCTACCCAAGACAATTACGGTGGCAGTAGCCTGGGTCTGCGTCAACAACCGGTGTTGATGACCAACTATCCCAACCCATTTACCACACAAACTACGTTCAAATTCCAGGTAAATCAGGCATCCAAACTGAGTTTGCGGGTGTTTGACGTACAAGGCAAATTGGTTGCAGAAGTTTTCCAGGGATTCCGTCCAGAAGGCGAATTTTTGCAAAACTGGAATGCGGCTGGTTTGATGCCGGGCATGTACATCGCGCAGTTGTACGATGGCGATGGCCGTTTAATACAGTCAGGAAAACTGATGAAGCAGTAGAAATTGTTTTTTGATTTAGGGTTGATTTATTTTTGGCCGTCTCACTTGGGTTAGTGAGGCGGTTTTTTTATTCCCTCGGATCTTTCCAGATTAAAGTAGAATCAATTTTGCCGGTGAATTTAGGGCAGGTGCCGTCGCCTCCGCCGGTGATTCCGCCATCGGGTGCACACACTACATTGCATTGATTATCAAATAGATAGTTGAATTGATCGCAGCAATCAGAGGTGATGTAGTAATAAGTTTTACCGTCTACATCCCATTGCCAAACTTCGGCGCGCGGGTTTTGTGGAGGAAGTTCTTTCAGTGCTTCCACTTTGTCGGTAATACAGTTTGGGACCTTATTGTCTAGGTCGTTTTCATGTTTGCAGGCGGCAAACACGCTTAAAATGGTGCAAAAGGCGATTTTTACAAGATTTTTCATGGCTGTAATTTGTAAGATGATGTTTATGGCAACTTACAAATATACGCTTTTAAAAAGGGAAAGGTTGGGTTTTAGAATTTGTGATCCTGCGCATTTTTTTCATATTGGTTGTGAATCAGATTCATTAATAGTCCAAATGATACCGCGCCGATAATCAAAACCGTATTGACTAATCCGTCTACAGAAAACGAAAGTCGGATCAGGATCGTAGAAATTACGAAACCCGAATTGCGCATAATTTTATGGAATTTATCAGAGTAGAAGAAGGACGTAAGTAGGAGCATTACGTCTGCAATGATCAGGATCGTAAAGAATTCATCAAAAAATACGCTGTTGATATTTTTAAACGAAAGTTCGGATACAGACCACATATAAAAACTAGAAATTGCAATCATCAATAAAACGGGCACTAAAAGCGCTGCAATGCCTTTTTTTATGAGTACAAAATATTTTATATTCTCCTGCAGGTTTTCCTGAATACCTGTGACAGGGGTTTCTCTTTTTTTTATGCTTTTGTAAAAGACCGATATAAAGTAAAAAAGGATGATAGATGCAAATACATCATAGGTGAATTGTAAATCGCTTTTTGTTTCAAACCATGCAGAAGACAGGTTTAAATTCGCCAAATCCTTAAAAAGTCTTCTGATGATAATTAAGGTAATAATTTCGTATTGTTTGCCTACATAAATGGTAATGGATCTAGGTAAATAATAAATTAAAAGGTACACTTCATACACCAGGATAAAAGAAAACGGGGTGTAAATCGCGGCAATTGGGCTACTTATTAAATTTGATTCGATGTGAATCAAATTTAAATGCACCAGTAGGATGATAATCAGGTGTACAATAAAGCTAATAATCGCAATGGTCAAAATGATTCTTTCGCTGACTTCTTTGGTTCGGTCAGATAGTAGTATGTTAAATATTTTTTCCATGCGATTTGCTTTTTTTGTTTCTTTTTTAAACAATGATGGCTTACCCCTCTTATTTGAGTGCAAGTTGTGCTTGCCAAACACTTTTTACATAAAGATGTTGTAATTTAAAATATATTTACAAATATTTATATATAAGCATTTGTAAAAAACTTAAATAATACTCAGCCTTTCATTACCACCACTAAAACGCCATACAACAAATCTCCAGCGGCCACCAATCCAATACGGACACCGGTGGGTTTGCTGTTTTTATCCAATACATCCCACACTGCTGCTTTTTTCCCGAACAGGGTTTTCGGTAGGTTATTGCGCCCTAATTTACAATGGTTGGGGGAGGTGGCATCCAGTATTTTGGCCAAATCGTCCTTCCATTTGGTTGCGTTCTCAAGGCTCATGTCGGAGGTCATTTCATTGTTGATGAACAGCGTTTTATCCGGATTTACCATAATTGCCGATAAAGAAGCCGTGCTCAGGGGTTCGAGGCACTCAAAATAATTGTCGATGGGGCCGCCTTTTACACTGGCAAAACCGGTAGCGCCCGCATCAATTTGCAGTTGTAATTCGTCAAAAAATCGTGTCACTTCTATGGCAGGCCATTCGGAAGGCGGCGGCAAATTTTTATGCATTTCAAAATTGGAGGGTATCTTAAAAAGATCGCTGGTTGCCAATGCCGTACCGGGCAGGTTGGCGGCAAACGCGAATTTTTTGCCATCGCTCCATCCAATTGAAACAACGCGCCCTTGCACGCCCAAAATCCAGCGGTTGGGATGCGCGGGGTTGTTGGGTGGCCCGAATATTTTTTCCGAAACCTCCTGGCGCAGTGTTTCGTCGGAAAATTCCAATATGACCTCGTAAAGTGCTTGTTTTCCTGTTACGCCGAAATGGTAGATCGCCTTTTCCAGTCCATCCTTTGCGATGTTTTCAACGATTTCAATATTTTTAGGATTGGCTTTTGGTTTTGGCAATCCGGGTTTATTGGCCGCGAAGGCTGCTTTGGCGATTCCGAGGTTAGCGCCTGTCAAAATTTTGGTGGTACGTTCAAACGCACGTTCGCCGGGCGTTTGCGCTATGATTTGACTACAGCAAAGGAGCAAAAACAAGCAAATTTTGTTCATTTTGATGTGTTTTATGCTGGTTTTTTTAAAAAAATGTTCTTAACTAAAAACATCCACAAAATTAGTTTTTAAAAACGAACCGCCAACTTGTCTTCAACGAACCAAGGTGACATTTCCCTTCATAGGTTCCCGCCTTCCATCGGGATACAACACTTCAGCGATCCAGGTATAAACACCGATGGGAAATTCCTTTTCCTGCCCTTGTGGGTTCCAGGCATTAGATTCATCGTTGGTTTGGATTTTGTTGCGTTCGAATACCAGGCTGCCCCAGCGGTCAAATATTTGAAAATAATCAATTTGCAACTGATTTTTAGCATAAATCAGGAAAAGGTCGTTGTTGCCGTCTCCATCCGGCGTGAATACATTGGGCACATAAAGATCACGTTCTACGTCAATGATTTGTTCGTCGGTGGCAGTGCACCCGAATTCATTGGTAACCAGCACCTTGTACCGTGTTTTTTGATATGGATAAACGGCTTGATACGCACAGTGTGCACATTGATTCGGGTCTGTTGGATTGGCGGTCCAGAATTGGTCAAAAAACTGTCCAGCGCCTGTGATGTCGGGTTGCAGCAAGATGGTATCACCAATTTGAATCAGCGTATCCGGTTTGAGTGTTACCATAATGCCGGCATCCAGGACGATAAATGTATCTACCCCGGTTTCGCAATCGGTTTGAATTTCAAGCAAATAAGTGCCACTTTGGGTTGCACGCAGGGTAGGGGTTTGGTCGCCGTTTTCCCAGCGGTAGTTCTTTGCCCCGAGCATGGTTCCATCGAGTATGGTGGCGTCGCCCGGACAAAGCACCCGCGCATCAGCAGACAGTGTATTTTGAAGGTCGTCCACGTAATAGGCCGTCGAATCGAATAAAAAATGGGTCCTTGGATCGTCTGAAACCAGGTTTTCTGGCTGGGTAGATTGAATTGTTACATTTTTCAGGGTAGCCTGGTTTTTATAGATGCCTGTTGGTACATCGTCTAATTTTACCCGAATTACCAATGAATCGACGCCTTCAGGAACCGCCATATTCTCGATCAGCAAATAATCGGTACCGACGCCACTCAGAATTTGGCCGCCGAACGGGTTTTTTACAATTTTTTCAATGGTGCCACCGTCGGGAATCCAGTCTTCGATACCAATGCCGGTTTGCGTAGCACCGGTGCGGTTGGAAAGGGTAAAAACAAAATCCAGGCTGCCACAGTGGGAAACATGGTCAGGAAAGGCCGTTTTTTGAAAATTAAAAGCGCCGGGGCAGCTGCAGCCATCGGATCGATTGCCGCCGGTAATATAATTAATGGGTATTTTGGACAGTACTTCACCGGTAAAAGTACTGAGCTGATACAGGAGTTTTTCTTCATAATACGTTCCAATGCCCCATAAATTGCCAAAAGCATCAAAAAACAAGGCAGGTAAACCAGTAAAAATATCGGTCATGACAAAGGGATCAAGCGTTACTTTTCCGGTAAAAATATCAATGGTGGCCAATCTTTGTTGTGCCACATCAAACCCATACAATATTCCGCTGACGGGGTTAAAAGCAATGTCCGTCGTAATAAAAGTTTGCATTCCGGGCGGAAATTTAAAATCGATATAGGTTTCTTCATAATTGCCAGATACAAGATCAATTAGTAATAGTTGGTTAATTGCCCACGCAACAAGATAATGACCGTCGGGCGTAACATCACCCGCGACAAACCCTCTTGATAACTTCGCCAAGGTTATTGAAGCACCTGTACCGTCAATTTGAATCAGATCACCTCCCTGGCAGCCATACACCATACGATCCTGGAGGCGATATCCAATGCCATTCACATATTGTCCACAGGAGTTGGGAAGGGGTTCTAAAGTTGCTATACCGCCCACATTATCAATTTTTAAAGTATGCAAATAACTGGCACCTGTAGAGTCATTCACAACAAACATGGGGGCTTTTTTACAATCAACCGGCGGGCGCTGGGCATACAGGCATGTAGTGGCGAGGGCGAGCAAGGCAATCAGGAGTTGTGGTTTCATCTAAAGTTGGTGTTTTTAGCAGTGATGCGTAAAAACACCGGGCGGTTGCATCGTAGTGATTTAGAAAATAATTGGTGCAAATTCAAAATTGAATTTTAAATTTGCACTAATCAAATCTAAAATCATGATTGAGCGCGCTGTATTACCGAATATTCTGGAGGATGCAAAGTATTTTCCAGTCCTGGGTATCATAGGTCCACGGCAGGTAGGTAAAACTACCCTTGCCCAGTCACTGCGCGCACTTTTAGGCAAAGAAACCCTTTATTTTGACCTGGAATTGGATGAAGATGCGCGGTTGTTGGAGCAACCAAGTCGGTTTTTCCAACAAAATGCCGACAAGTGTATCATCATTGATGAGATACAACGGGCCCCGCATTTGTTTACCCTCCTCCGTGCGGTGGTGGATCAAAATCGAGTTCCTGCCCGTTTTATCCTGCTTGGTTCTGCTTCTCCCTGGCTTTTACGCAATACATCAGAGTCTTTGGCGGGGCGGATAGCCTATACCGAATTGATGCCCTTTGGTTTGCCGGAGTTACCGACCACCATTTCGTATCAAACCCATTGGTTTCGGGGTGGTTTTCCCGACGCACTTTTAGCGCCTTCCGATGCGGTATGCAGGCGCTGGCTGGAAAACCTGGTTAAAACTTTTATCGAGCGCGATGTGCGGCTGCTTGGGTACGAACTTGCACCGGCAGCCTTATCACGCTTAATCATGGTACTTTCAACGGTACATGGTAATTTGTTGAACATCAGTGATATATCCCGTACTTTAGGGGTTTCTCAACCCACTGTAAAGCATTATTTAGACATCCTGGAAGCGGCGTTTTTAATTGATCGATTGCAGCCTTATTTTGTAAATACCACTAAGCGGCTTGTAAAATCGCCCAAGTTATACCTGCGCGATTCGGGAATTTTGCATTATTTGGCGGGAATAGGCTCAAGCGAGGCATTGTATAATCATATCCTTTCGGGTGCGTCGTGGGAAGGATATGTGATTGAGCAAATCCGACGCAGCACCTTTCAGCGCTGGCAGTACTTTTTTTACAGAACCCAAAAAGGGGCGGAAGCCGATTTGTTGTTGATCACGCCCCGAGGGAAAAAAGTACTCATTGAAATAAAACTCAGCAATGCGCCCACTTTATCGGCTGGTTTTTTTGAAGTTGCCAAGGATGTTCAGGTAGATTATACTTATTTAATTACACCTGACAGCCACAATTACCAGCGCGAAGATGGACTGCATGTGTTGCCACTAATGGATTTTTTGAAAATAGAATTAATTAAAATGTTTTAAAATTGTCAACGCAAAGTTAGATAAAACGCTTTGCGTTGACAATTACAAAAGTGGGTAGGACGAAAAATTAATATTTCACCACAGGGATTGTTTTGCTGAAATCCTTGCCCAGAATGCGCACGAAATAGGTACCAGCGGGCAGGTTTTCCATGTTCAGTTTGTAGTATTCGGTGTCGCTTGTATCCAGTTTTTTAGTCAGGATGCTTTTGCCCACTGGATCCATCAAATGCAGGGACTCCATGGAAGCGCCGGTGCAGGTGATGTGTATTTCCGTTTGGGTTGGATTTGGGGCGACTACGATGTTTACCTGAGCATTGGCTTGATGGGTGCTACTGATAATCGTCACCACAATTTCATCGGAAGCCGTGCAAGCTGCTGAATTCGTTACAGTTACGCTGTAGGTACCCATTGCTGTTACAGTGATATCGGCAGTAATTGCCCCGGTAGACCATAGATAACTTAAATCCAGACCATTGTTGGCGCTCAGGGTGACGGTGGTTCCTTGTTGTAGGATGATATCGGCCCCCAAATTTATGGTTGGAAGTGGATTTACGATTACTTCCGTATTAACGAGGGTAGAAGTACAACCGTTGGTGGTTCCGCTTACGGTGTAGGTCGCGTTTGCATCGGGTGTGACCTGGATGCTTGTGCTGTTGGCGCCGTTGCCCCAAAGGAAGTTCGCTGCGCCAGTGGCAGTTAAGGTTGCGGTTTCGCCCGCGCAGATAATTGCACTATTTACCGAAATTGCGGGAATGGGGCGTACCGTTACTTCCGTATTGACCAGGGTAGAAGTACAACCGTTGGTAGTTCCGCTTACGGTGTAGGTCGCGTTTGCGTCGGGTGTGACCTGGATGCTTGGGCTGGTGGCGCCGTTGCTCCAAAGGAAGTTCTCTCCGCCCGTTGCGGTTAAGGTTGCGGTTTCGCCCGCGCAAATATTTGCACTATTTACCGAAATTACGGGAATGGGGCGTACCGTTACTTCCGTATTGACGAGGATAGAAGTACAACCGTTGGTGGTGCCGCTTACGGTGTAGGTTGCGTTTGCATCGGGTGTGATATCAATACTTGGGCTGGTGGCGCCGTTGCTCCAAAGGAAGTTTTCTGCGCCCGTTGCGGTTAAGGTTGCTGTTTCGCCCTCGCAAATACTTGCACTATTTACCGAAATTACGGGAATGGGGCGTACCGTTACTTCCGTATTGACCAGAGTAGAAGTACATCCATTGGTGGTTCCGCTTACGGTGTAGGTCGCGTTTGCGTCGGGTATGACCAGGATGCTTGGGCTGGTAGCGCCGTTGCTCCAAAGGAAGTTCTCTGCGCCAGTGGCTATTAAAGTTGCGGTTTCGCCCGTGCAGATACTTGCACTATTTACCGAAACAACAGGGTTTGGGCGTACTGTTACTTCCGTATTGACCAGGGTTGAAGTGCATCCGTTGGTGGTGCCGCTTACGGTGTAGGTCGCGTTTGCATCGGGTGTGACCTGGATGCTTGGGCTGGTAGCACCGTTGCTCCAAAGGAAGTTCTCTGCACCCGTTGCGGTTAAGGTTGCGGTTTCGCCCGCGCAGATACTTGTACTATTTACTGAAATTACGGGAATGGGGCGTACTGTTACTTCTGTATTGACGAGGGTAGAGGTACATCCGTTGGTGGTTCCGCTGACGGTGTAGGTCGCGTTTGCATTGGGTATGACCTGGATGCTTGGGCTGGTAGCACCGTTGCTC
>JAIYAP010000048.1 GCA_027488935.1 Saprospiraceae bacterium
CAGAAAATGTATTTTACGACTTCATTTGTGATCGCTGACTAAACTCTTCCACTCTGTCTCTTTCGAGACCTTACCTTCTTTTTTCTTTCACTTCCAACCTGTCAATGAACTCTTTATAAAGTAACTACCTTCGTAGTTTCTTATGGTATTCTTTGTTTTGTGTGCCCCTTTCGGAGCGGGCTGCAAAGGTACGTAAGTTGCAATTCAACCACCAAACTTTTGAGCCATTTTTTTTGAGAAAGTTTTTAATTTTTTTCTCGTTGGTTTTTTGTCGTTAGCCTTCCTTTGAAAGCGGCGCAAAGATACGGCGGGTTTCTAAACTTGCAAGCCTTTTGACAAAAAATTTTAAATCTTTTTTCACTCTGACAGAATATATGCCATATATCAACCCTAGATATGCCGAAAAGCCAAATTATGTATTGAGAATGCCTTGTTCTGTTTATTGCTAAATGGGGTAGTTATTCGGAATGAAAAATTTTAAATTTTAAGTGCTTAGAATGTCGCTCTAGCCCTGCATAATTGATACTTTCGCTTCTTTGAACGAATCTATTTTGATATGAAAAAGCAACTGATTTTCCTTTTACTGCTATGGGTGCATGGCTACGCCTTGGAGGCGCAAAAAACCATACGATCCGTTTCGTCTCCTTCCAAAAATGTCCAGGTTCGCATAGGTTTGAATAAGGAAGGTACACCTTATTATATGGTGTCTTATTTTGGAACTAAGGCGATTGATTGGTCGAAGCTGGGTTTTAATACCAAAAGCCAAAATCTCCAATCTGGATTCAGTTTTACAAAATCCGCTCAAAAGGGGCATGATGAAACCTGGAAGCCCGTTTGGGGTGAGGTTGATCGTATTCGCGACCATTACAACGAACTTATTTATGGCTTAAAGGATCGATCTGGTCATTTAGTAAACATCCATTTTAAAGTGTATGATGATGGGGTGGGTTTCCGTTATGAGTTTCCGAAGTCGGAAGGATTGGATGAATTGGTGATAACCGATGAACTTACGGAATTTCAAATGGCAGGAGATCACATCGCCTGGTGGATTCCGGGTGATTATGATTCAAATGAGCATGTTTACTCTACCACCAAAATTAGCGCTATCGACGCAACTTGGTACAATAAGGAGTATGCCATCGCTACGCAGCATATTGTTGATCCCAAACTTGTGCAAACGCCCATCACCATGAAAATGGACAATGGACATCATATAGTAATAGCAGAAGCCGGGTTGACTGATTTTGCTGCTTTGCATTTACGGATTGACAATACGCAACATAAGTTTTCTGCCAGTTTGATCCCATCTGCTGATCCTGCGGTGAAAAGCATAAATCAATTGCCATTCAATACGCCATGGCGGGCAATTCTATTAAGCAAAGACGCTGCGGGTATCCTGGAATCCAAATTAATCCTCAATTTAAACGAACCATGCAAACTGGAAGGTGATTTAAGTTGGATCAAGCCTCAAAAATATGTTGGTGTTTGGTGGGAAATGCATGTGGGGCTGGCGACCTGGGATTATGAAGCTACCCAGGATATGATGAGTGCTACCGGCCGTAAAGCAGCAAGTAAACACGGCGCCAATACCGAAAATGTAAAACGGTACATTGATTTTGCCGCTAAATATGGTTTTGATGGCGTTTTAGTAGAAGGCTGGAATGTTGGCTGGAAAGATTGGTTTGGCAAATGGAAGGATGAGGTATTTGATTTTGCAAAACCGTACCCGGATTATGATATTGATGTGTTGACTAAATATGCAAAAGAAAAGGGTGTTCGGATTATTGCGCACCACGAAACTTCTGCCGCGGTTCCAAGTTACGAACGTCAAATGCAAACGGCTTACGACTATATGCGCCAATATAATATGAACGCAGTGAAAACGGGCTATGTTGGCAAGATCATACCCAAAGGTGAGTGGCATGATGGTCAATGGATGGTAAAGCATTATGTACGTGTTGCAGCGGCTACTGGCAAAAACAAAATAATGCTTGATGCGCATGAACCTGTTCGGCCGAGTGGTTTACATCGAACTTATCCCAATTGGATGGCTTGTGAGGCAGCGCGTGGGCAAGAATTTAATGCATGGAGTACCGGAAACCCACCCGAGCATGAGTGTATTTTGCCTTTTACCCGAATATTGGGTGGACCGATGGATTACACCCCAGGAATTTTTGAAACACGTATGAATACCTACGATCCGGCAAAAAAAGAAGTTGTTCATACAACGGTTGCCAAACAATTGGCATTGTATGTTACCTTGTACAGTCCGTTGCAAATGGCCGCTGATCTGCCTGAAAATTATGAAAAACGGCTGGATGTTTTTCAATTTATTCGTGATGTGCCTGTTGATTGGGACCAAACAAAAATTTTAAATGCAGCAGTAGGGGATTATATGACGGTTGCGCGTCGTCAGAAGGGTACCCATAACTGGTTTTTGGGGAGTATTACGGATGAACAGGCGCGGAATTTTAGTATTCGGTTGGATTTCTTGAAGGCTGGTAAAAACTATGAGGCAATCATCTATGAGGATGGGAAAGATGCACACTGGGAAAGCAATCCCTATCCAGTAAATATCCGGAAAGTGAAGGTGAAGAAGGGGGATGTTTTAAAATTACAGTTGGCTGCAGGGGGCGGAAGTGCCATTTCGATGAAAATGCTTTAAATTTTGATAAAAACAGAACGGGCCGGATGTTGTAGCAACCACATCCGGCCCTTATTTTTGCCGAATGAAATATTTGATTACAGGTTTGGGCAATATTGGCGCTGAGTATGATCATACCCGGCATAATGTAGGTTTTGATGTCGTGGATGCCTTGTGTAAGGAATTGGAGGGCACATGGAAAACGGTTTCACATGGTGAAATGGCAGAAGTAAAGTTTAAAGGCCGTATTTTATTGTTATTAAAGCCCAATACTTATATGAATCTGAGCGGGAAGGCGATTCGTTATTGGCTTCAAAAGGAGAAGGTAGATGTAGCGCAAAGTCTGGTCATCCTAGACGATTTGAATTTAGATTTCGGAAAATTGCGTTTACGCGCCAAGGGGTCGGATGGAGGGCATAATGGTTTGAAGAGTATTCAGGCGTTATTGACCACCGATGTGTACCCACGATTGCGGGTAGGTATTGGTAGCACCTTTTCAAAGGGAAAGCAAGTTGATTTTGTTTTAGGTAAATGGAGTATAGATGAGGGCGCTGAGTTGCCGCATATTCTCGAAAAATGTTGCGAAACCATTAAGGCATTTGTGACGATAGGGTTGGAGCGCGCTATGAATGTTGCGGCTAAGTAGTCTAATTTTATGATTGAATGTTATTTTGCTAGAGCCAGGCATCCAGGATTGTGTGGTCATAAGTAGTAGGGTAATGATCATCCGCAAACCCAGTTGTTTTATCTAATTGTTTAATTGCCGACTCCAAATCAAGATTTTCTTGGTTTTGTACAAGAAAAACGCCGTTTTCGGCAAGTTGCGTGGCGAGGTACTCCTGTTCTGTTTGTCCGGGCGTCGGGATGAGGAGTGCTTTTTTTCTTAGGACAACTAGGTCCATGATACTTGAATATCCAGAGCGACAGACAATCCATTTACTGGCCAGCAGTACCTTATTTAGTTCTTTGGAGGTCAGGTAGGATACCATTTCAACATGGTCAGCAGCGTAGAAGTGTTCTTTGGAATGTGTTTTTCCTCGAATGACAATTGTTTTTAGGGGTAATGCGATTACTTGTTCGATTAAACGATGTTCGAGGAGGGTGCGTTGTGGTTCTGGGCCTGATAGTACGATTGCAATGTCGTATTCAATTTCCTGATGAAAATACTGCATGCGCGAGAGCATACCCAAGTATTGTATGGAAGGGTGCGGCGGTATTCCGTGTGCGAGTGCTCCGGACAAACCGGGTGGTTTTTTCAGATCGGGCACCCAGATGGTTTCAAATTTTCGGAGTGCCTGGCCTAGTACCAGATTTGCCATCCATTGAAGGAATTTATTGGGAACGCGCAAGTGTAATTGGTGGGTGAGCAGCACATTCCGTGTAACCTTGGTAAAGCAGCCGTATCGATTATCGGAAATGATGCCGGTAATTTTTAGTTTTTGAACAAGTCTTTGTGTTTCCCAGTGTTCAGCGCGAATTGCAAAAAGGATACGTGGCAGTTTTTTGCCGATATTGATGACCATATTTCCGGTTCCATATCGGATGCGGTAAGAGGGGAGGGTAAAAGCGGGTAAATGGGGGAATTCGGCCTTCAATAATTCGAGTGCGGCACCATCGGATGCTAAAAAAACTTGTGCCCCCATTTTTTCGAGGTCATTAATTATTGGGATACAACGTGTTACATGTCCTAATCCCCAATTAAGTGGAGCGACCAATATTCTAGGTTGCGCCGGTGGATCGGTTGAAGTATCCGGTATTTCGACACGCATTTGTTAAATTTTATGTTATTTGGTACTTTTAAGGTATATTCGCGTTTGTAAAATTATAAAATATTTTCAAGCCATGAAAAAAATTAACTGGATTCGCGTTGTTTTCTTTTTGATGATGGTTGGTATGGTCGTATTGGAAGGTTGCAGCCTTTTCAAGCCAAAATGTGATTGTCCACATTTTTAGTCCATACACATCTTGATATTAGGAAGGTGCTTTTGGTGCAGAGGCCAAGGGCTTTCTTCCTATCTATTCCATTAAATGGTTTAGTTTTTAGTTGGCTTGTAAAGCCTTATTTCTTCTTCTTTTTAGCAACATTAGGTTTATTACTGTTTAAAAAGCATCCCATTGCGACCCGGAATATGACTCGATTAATGCTCAGGTTTTGTACAGGTCTGTGAAAATAGTTAATCGCAAAGTCTAGAAAGATATTTTTACCCATCGTTCCAATAAGGAACCCTATTTCTGGTTGAAAGGAGGGGTTGTTTGATTCAAGCAGCCTAGCGTCACTGGAATATTTGTATTGTAACGATACGTCGGCTTTGTAAAAGTTGAGGTAATTAAAACGGAGTGCCGTACCGATGTAAAAGTTTGTATTCGTGTAAGTGAAAGATCCTTGTAAAAACAAGCGGTTAAATTTGGTATCATAATCCAGTCGATCAATTTGTTGGCAAGCAATTCTACCCAATCCTCCGCCAATCAACGCGCTCATTTGTAGTTTTTCGGTATTTTCATAGGCGCCTAATCCGACTTCCAGTTGTCTGTTATACTTGAATCGGTAACTTTCATTGCCTGTGTTTTTGGAGGCACCCCAGAAGTTACCGGTTACGATTAGTTTTTTCCAAGGATTATATGCCGTTTGGATCGAAAATCCATTTACTCTTTCCGTAAAAATGTAACCTGCAGAGATAGTTCCTTTGATATTTTCCTGAATAAGGGGGAAGTGAATACCATTAGAACAATAATTTGTTTGAGCGTGTGCGGCCTGTGTATTACAGAATAGTACAAAGGCAAGACAAAAGATTAGGAGAGAATGATTGCGAGGGTTCATGTGCGCCATTGTTAAGTGGTGTTTTGTTGGTGATAAAAGTACAAAGTGATTGTTATTACTTTCTGTTTTTATGGATATTTATCTAAAATTTTAAAACAAAACGCCCGAACGGCTGAGGCACAGCATTCGGGCGTTTCCATACTTTAGGCATGAAATGCTTATGTACGTATTATTGTTTAAACGGATTGGAGAAGCGTGTATCTGTACTTGCCTGATAATCGGTTAGGGTATTTAAAAATGCGATCAGTTGCGCTTTTTGATCAATATTCAAAAAATTCTTTTTTGGCGTGCCATTGCTCGCTTTCAAAGCGGAATGTAGATTGGCATGTGGTTGTATGCCCGAGTTGTAGTGCTCGATTACGTCTTCCAATGTTTTCAAACTTCCATCATGCATATATGGCGCAGACACGGCGATATTGCGGAGCGTTGGGATTTTGAACGTTCCTTTTTGGCTTGCAATATTTGATCTGCCACCTACACCTTGATCGGTATAAACCTGATATAAGCCGTTATTTGCAAAAGTAAGTGGTGGACGGCCCATGTTATGGCTATGGCAGGTAGCGCAGTGTTGCATAAACAAGGCTTTTCCAGCGTTTTCGGTTGCAGTAAAGCCACTGAAATTGTTCGCGTATTGTGTGGCATTGTATAGACCCGCTTTTGACGCTTCCACATCAAATTTGCTGCTGTAGGAACCCATTGCATTCACAAAATTGGCAATACTTTCGAGCACGCGATCAGAAGTTATCGCATTATCACCATATGCTTTTTCAAACAAAGGTTGGTAGTAATCCTGGTTGCGCACGGCATCGGTTACTTCGCTCATATGCAGGTCCATCTCGATTGGATTGGTCAAAGAACCCATGCTTTGTTCTTTTGCGGTGGCAGCGCGATTGTCCCAAAAGAAAGGGATCGCACTTGCGCCATTGATATCGGTACCGTAGTAAGCAGCAAAACTGGCAACCGAGTACAATGCGATCGAGTTACGTTCGCCTACCTGGTTATTGACACCGAGGCTGAACTGGCGGTCGTCGCCAAATCCCAGATTTTGTTTGTGGCAAGAACCACAAGCGATCGTTCCGTCTTTAGAAAGTTTTTTGTCGTAAAATAACACACGACCTAGAATTGCCTTGTCACGTTCTACCTGGCTTGGTGCGAGGCCAGCATTACGTAAGTGTGTTGGTAATTCGATGGTGTAATCGTCTGGTATTTCTGGAAGATTCAGTGTTTTGGCAAGTACCGCTGTTTGTTCTGGAGAGTAATAAAAGAAGTTAAAGTCCGGTTTGGAGTTACAGGCGGTGATAAGTACCAATACAAAAAACAGGGCGTAGGGTGAAAACGTTTTTTTCATGGATATTTCTTTGAAGTTGTTGATGAATGGATGTTTTAGAATTTAGGTATAAATGTACCAACTTTTTTTGTGTCAGAAAAGTGTAAGATTCCGATTTTCCAGGAATTAACAAAATTATAACGGAGCAACAAAATCAAACGTTGGGTGTTCCGGTCTTTTTTTTTTAAAAAATTATTCCAATACGGTGAATGTTGTACGTCGGTTGGTTTGGTGTTCGGATTCGGTACAACGTGCGCAAGCGCAATTTGCGGCGGGTTGTGCTTCGCCGAAGCCGCGCGCTGTTAGTCGATCTTCGTTGATGCCTTTGGAGATCAGGTATTCTACGGCACTTTGCGCGCGTCGTTGTGAAAGTTCCTGGTTATAACCATCATTTCCCCTGCAATCGGTATGACTCCCTAATTGGATTCGGATACCTGGGTTTTGAAGCAAGACATCGGCCAATTTATTCAATGTAGGTTCGGCATCGGGGCGGATATCCCATTTATCGTAATCGTAATAGATGTTTTCGAGTATAATTTCTGTATTTTTAAATATTTTATCTAAAACAATTTCTAATTCAAAGGTTTGAATCGGGTTAGCGGGGTCTTTTGCGATGCCTTTTGTAGAGAATTTAGCACTATTTACGAGGTAGTTTGGCAGGTTCGCAGAGAATGCATAATCTGTTTGTTCGGCCAGTTCAATTTGCACGGGGCCTTCTTCGGGGGTAGTAAAAGTTTGTTTTTTATTGGCGGCCATCATTACCAACTTCGCATTTTTTAAAGGCTTTCGGCCTAATATTTTGGTATTGGGGTTGTTGGGGTCGGTAAATATTTTTTCCAGAACATATACATCCAGCAGGATTTTATGCACAGTTGGACCGGTTTTCAGGGTATCAATTATTTTGGGTGGCTTTGGTGGTGGGATTTTTTGTTGAAATCGGTAAATATCGTCGGCTCCTTTTCCGCCTGGACGGTTGGAGGTAAAAAAACCTTCTTGGACTAAATCGCCAATTTTATACGACTTTTTTGGGTCTTTTTGTATCGTAACAAACCCAAAATCATCGGCCCCACTGTTAATTGGTGCTTTCAGATTGTGGGGTGGCGCCCAAGCATTACGATCCACCTTAAAGGTTTTGAAAATATCGAGGCCACCCATGCCTTGTAACCCATCGGAAGCAAAGTAGAGGGTATCTTGTTCAATGGAAGGGAAAACCTCATTTTCAGGGGTGTTTATATTGCGGCTGAGCAGTCGAGGTTCGTCCCAGCCCGTTTCTGATTTTGGATTTCGGCTGATCGTATAGAGGTCGTAAGCGCCCCAGCCTTCCGGGTCATTGCAGGAGAAGTAGAGCGTATTTCCATCGGTTGATAAGGCTGGATGGAGGTAATTGATTTTTTCTTTTTGATAGGGTAGTGGAACTGGTGGTGTCCATCCTCCATCAGGATTTTTTTCAGCAGTAAAAATTTTACAAAAAGCATCATCGCCTTTGTATGCTTCGAGTGCACGAACAAAGAAAATTTGTGTACCGGATCGGTTGAAACAGGCTACCCCTTCATTTCTTGTTGTATTTAACTGTGTATCAAAAAATTGTGGACTTGCCTCGTCTTGTCCGACGATCAGCAAGTCCATAAATTTATTACCGGTCCAGGCGTAATTCTTATCCTCTTTGCCGATTGCGCGGTCACTGGTAAAAACAATGCGTCCGTCGGCGTACAATACTGGTGCAAAATCATTTTGTCCGCTGTTAAAAGGAGCCGATTCTATGGTCCAACCGCTTTCTGGGGCTTGTTTTAGCCAATCTTCTGCTATGGTACATGCGGTGATTTCCTTTCGGAATTCGTAGGGGCTACCGATTTCAATGCCCAGGTTTTTGAACGCTTCTTTTGCGGCGGCGTATTGTTCCAGTTTTTTTAGTGTCCGTGCCCAGGCTTTTAGGGCGTCTGGGCCATAGTTGTTATCGTATGCCAGTTTGAAATAAGACAATGCCTTGTCATCCAATCCTTTCGCGCGGTAGGATGCCCCCAATAAATAGGCCAGGGTACCCTTTTCCGTTCGGGTAGTTGCGCGGTTCAGTTCGCTTTGCAACAATGGAATTGCGTCACTGTAGCGTTTGCGTTCGTATGCTGTTCGGCCATCTTTAATTTTGATGGTATAGGAGCATGCTATTTGCGTTGCGAGCCAGCCAAAAGTGAGTAGCAGCAGCAATGTAGATTGGAGGGGCAAAGTTTCTGTTTTCATAGCAGCATAAAATTACTTCAAAATAGCCAGTTTTGCAACCGCGCGCACCCCGTCTTTGGTTTGGAATATGAGGTGGTACATCCCGGATTGGAGTTGGCTGGTCGCAAGTTCTATTGTTGTTTGTTGTGGTGTGACCGATTGTGACATTATGCGTTGGCCCAGTTCATTCCAAACACTCAATTGCGCTGCTTGTTGTTCGACTTGTTCAGGAAGGCGTATTGTCACCAACTCTTTTGCAGGATTTGGTGCAATCCACAATGTTTGCAGGCTTGGGTTAATGGTAGTTACCGTGCAATCAAAATTGGGGTCGTAGTCGATGGTGCTTGCGTAATAAGCGGTACATAGCGTGGCGAGGTCGGTTATTTGCACGCCGTAGGTACCGTCTGTTGTTGCGCAATATCGAACATCGGTGGCTCCATCGATTGGTTGTGCGTTGTTGAACCACTGTAACTGGTAAGTGGCGGGCAAACTGAAGGTGTCTTCGAGTGACAGCAAGTTGTTGTAGTTGTAATATAAAGGTGTGGCGGGGGCATTATTTATGGTAATTAGCAGGCTATCAGAAGTTGCCACACATGCATTATCATTTTTAACCGCCACTTGATAGTACCCTGAAATGGTTGGGGTAAGGCTGGAATCAATTTCTCCTTCTAATTCTTCGCCATCAAGTAGCCATTGATAATTGGGCGCGTTGCTGGCAAGCAGGCGTAATTGGATTTGATCATTGCTGCAGCGCACTTCGCCATTGGGTGCGCTTACGAAAGGCGCGGTGGGTACTTCAAAAACCTGCACCGTATCGATCGCATAGATGGTATCGATCGGGTGAATAATGTTGAGCACTACTTTGAAACCTGCTGAAATAATGGTGTCGTTGCTCAGGATATTGAATGAAATATTGCCGCAAGGGTCATCCCCCCCTTTTGCGCCAGAGTCTTCATCCCAAGTTTCGAGGACATAATTGCCGGCACCGATGGGCAGATTCAGTTGGAAAGTATAGGGCAGGGGCGTGTTATTGATATCCGGGGAAGAGTCAAACAACAACGTTCCATCTGGTTTTTTTACTAGAAGATACAAGTCGGGTGTGCCAATACCAACTTGATCGACACAATCAACTTTTAGCACCGTGGCACTTTGCAAGATAAACCCGGTTGTATCAATAATTGCTTGGTAGGAAACGGGGTATGTTCCGGGTGTATTATATAGGTGTGGGGGTGGGTTTTCGCCAACAAAGCTGGTGCTATCGCCAAAATTCCATCGGTAGGTAAAGCCTGGTTTATTATTGGATGGAATATTATTGACGAATGTTGTTTTTGTCCTTCCACAGCCTGTAAAATTGGTCATCGAGAAGCCTTCGGTAATACTCACTTTAGGGGCAATATACAATCGGAGTGGGAATTCTGCTTCCTGGGTAATGAAGAAGACCGAGACTTTAATTTTCACCATTAAAACAAAGGAATCAGCCTCTAGCGGGATGCCACAAAGTTTGATACATCCGTCGGGTTGGGTGTTAGGGTCGAACGTCCACGCATTGGGTTGCCAGGCCAGTCCTTGCGGTAATCCGGAGAGTCCGAGGATTTCGATTTTAGAAATGGGCAATCCAGCGGGCGTTGTGGTATCAATGGCTGCGACGGGCGTAGTCGTTTTGGGCATCCGGAAGGAGTAGTCCTTATTGTAAGGTACGCCTTGTTGTCCATCAGGAAAGGCGGGCAAATAGATGGTATCGGCAGGTAAACCTGGGGGTACCGTTATGAGGCATCCGGGGCAACCGGATTGAGCATTTGCAAAAGTGTAGGTAAGCAGGAATGGGAGCAATAGGCGTAACATGGGTCTCATACACATCGGTAAAAAAGGAAAGGTGAACAATAATGTTGCAGAAGAAGGCGGCAGAGCGGATCATAAAAAGCCTGGGAAAGGCAACAACTATTCATAGAGACCAATAGACTATGGATTAAAAAAAGCATTCCGGATTGGTTTTGCGGCCAATCCGGAATGTAGGTATTGATAAAACCTATTTAGAAACCACCATTTTACCGGTAGTTTGGCCGGTTTTATTGCCTAGGACGAAGTAATAGGCACCATTTGCCAGTTGAGCGGCATTGAATGTAAACTGGTTATATCCTTCGGAGAGTTGCACCGTTTGTGTTGCAACATTTTGGCCCAGGAGGTTAAACACATTAAACTGGAATTCGCCATTTTGATCGGATTCGATATGGAATACCGTTTGGTCGGCGAAAGGGTTTGGTGCATTTTTAATGGATGTGAATGGATTATTTACATCCGATGCGGCGCTTACGCAACCTGCGGCAGTTTGCAGGATCAGGTAGTAATTGCCAGGAGCAATCGGGCCTGGGAATGTAATATCGAGTGGTCCGAAAGTAGTATTTACTTTTGCTTTAATAGAAAGGTCGAGCGTGTCCGGTGCTTGTGCCGGGTTGGAAGGTGTTCCTTTGAGGAGTACACAGCCGAGGGTATTTGCATTAAACACGCAGTTAGGCGGATCGCAAGAGTAAGTCAATCCAGTAGGAAGGCCTGTAACTGCACCGGTTGTAGCGAGGCTTGCGCTGGTAATCGCAAGGGAAATACCTTGAAAAACAAAGGTGGGAGGCACTTTAATGGTAATAGACTGCGTGTAAGGTTGGCCGATACATGCTACTTTAAGCAGGTATTTAGGGTTGGCTGCGGTGTACGGAGCGGGAGATACAAAGAGCGTGTCGTTCATCAGGAGTGAGGAATCGCGCACACATTGTTGGGCGGAAGATTGAAATGAAAGGGCAAAAAGGATCGCAAGGATCAGCAGTACTGATTTTCTCATAATCAGATTGGTGTGTGTTTAGTTAAAAATCGGATTGGTGTCAAATAGTGCACCGTAAAGAAGGCACTAAGTTCTAACTTTTTTTGGTTACGGGCAGCAAATTAGGCAAGAATGTATAAAAATAAGCGAGGAAAGCTTGGGTATGCTAATGCGGGCAAAACAAACGGGGAACCAACATTGATGTTGATTCCCCGTTCCAATACTCATAAAGGAGTAAGAAATATCCTTATGCGTTTACCGTGCGCAAAATTGCTTTGAACGTTGCAGGGTGGTTGAGTGCAAGGTCGGCAAGTGCTTTACGGTTGAGTGTAATTCCTTTTTGATCCAGTGCATGGATAAAACGGCTGTAGCTCATACCTTCTGCGCGGGTTGCTGCATTAATACGTGCAATCCAAAGGCGACGGTAGATGCGTTTTTTGTACTTGCGATCCCGGAAAGCGTACTGCCAACCTTTTTCAAGGGTGTTTTTCGCTACGGTGTAGACTTTGGAACGAGCGCCGAAGTAACCGCGTGCGGCTAACATAATTTTTTTCCGACGGGCGCGGCTGGCCGGGTTGTTGGTTGCTCTAGGCATAAAAAGACTTTTTAGTACAGTGCCGGGATTTGGAGTTAAGGGATTGGTTACCCGATACTTCAAATACTTTTACCAGCACTCTCGTTAAAAAATGGGAGTGAAGGCTGCCCAAAGTGTGGGCAGCGGGCGCAATTACATGGCCAAAAGGCGTTCGATACGAGCATGCTCGGTTTTATCGACAATTACACCGCCACGCAGGTGGCGTTTTGCTTTTGTCGTTTTCTTACGCATTAAGTGGCGCATACGTGCGCGGTTACGTTTAACTTTACCTGTACCAGTCACTTTGAATCGCTTCTTTGCGCTGGAGTGGGTTTTCATTTTCGGCATGACACAAATCGTACTAGTTGAAAAATGGAGCGCAAAGATAATACGCCAGATGGAACAATAACGATTGTTGCATCATTTTTTTTAAAAAAATGAAAAGCGGAAAAGTGCTTAAAATTTATTTTTTGCCTCCTTTTTTAGGGGAAAGGATTACCATCATACGTTTGCCTTCCAATTTTGGCAATTGTTCGGCAACGCCCAGTTCTTCGAGTTCTTTCATAAAGCGGAGCAGGAGGAGTTCACCGCGGTCTTTGAACACGATTGCACGTCCTTTAAATTGAACATAAGCCTTTACCTTATTTCCTTCGGCGAGGAAATTTTTGGCATGCCGAAGTTTGAAATCAAAGTCATGTTCGCCGGTTTCTGGTCCGAAACGAATTTCTTTCAATTCTACTTTAGCGGCATTTGCTTTCAGTTCTTTTTCCTTTTTTTTCTTTTGGTAAAGGAACTTATTGTAGTCGGTGATTCTACAAACGGGCGGTTCGGCATTGGGTGAAATTTCCACCAGATCGAGGCCCATTTCTTCTGCCCATTTTTGGGCTTTGGAGGTTGGGTAGATCGATGCTTCTACCAGTTGGCCTACTGCTTCTGAAATTTCTTCCAGATTATCGCCTACCAGCCGGACTTCGGGCACTCTGATGAATTCATTAATGCGATGTTCAGGCGCTACAACTCCTCGATTGAAGGGGCGGCCGCCGCCGCCGGGACGCGCACCGGGTGGTTTATTGCCAGGAGGTTTGGGTCGGAAAGGTTTAAAAGCCAATTAAAAATTTGTTTTGGTAAAAAAATGAAGCACATGTTGGTTTTCCATATGCTAATTGATAAAATGAACCACAAAAATAACCTTGTTTTATGTTATCTTTATTGCAATGGCAGAAAATATTTTCAAAGTGCCATTTGCAGGTCATTCGAGTGGGTATGTACGGTATGCAAATTTGTGTATTTAGGCATATAAGCATGTATCTTTGTGCGCTTTACCCTTACTTATTTGCCATTCCATGTTTGTAGATGTTGTTTTACCCCTTGCCTTGCCCAAACCAACTTACACCTATGCCGTTCCGGATGGATTGGCTGAAATGGTACAATCAGGGGTAAGGGTAGAAGTTCAGTTTGGGAAGAACAAGATTTATAGTGGAATTGTTGTGCGGGCGCATTTTGAGCAGCCTGCTTATAACACCAAACCCATTTTATCGGTACTGGATTCGGTTATCGTAGTTACCCAGGAGCAATTGGCGCTTTGGCAATGGCTATCCAATTACTATTGCTGTACCTTAGGGGAGGTGATGTTGGCCGCCTTGCCCGCGCACCTTAAGTTGAACAGTGAAACGATGCTGGTATTTAATCCGGCCTATGGGGAGGATTTTAGTGATTTGGACAGTGATGGGTATCTTTTGGCCGAGGCCTTATTATTACAGGAATCCTTTTCGCTGGATACGGTGCGCAAAATTTTGAATAAAAAAACGGTTTTCCCTACGGTTCAGCAATTGTTGGCCAAAGGCGTATTGTTTTTGCGGGAGGATTTGCAAGATAAGTTTAAGGCACGGAAACAAGTTGCCGTGCGCTTAGCTGCACCGTACCAAACGGATCAAGCGGCTTTGCGCCGTGTTTTTGAGCAAGTAGATAAATTGGAGCGTCAACTTGAGTTATTGATGTCTTACATGCATTTGTCGAAACAAGCGGCCAGTGTATTAAAAAGTGCGTTGCTTCAAAAAGCGGATGTAAGCGATTCGACTTTGCGTACGATGGTCAAAAAAGGCGTATTTGAGTTGTATGATTTGGAAGTTTCACGGATTGCTGGTTATGAAGATGATTTATTGGAGGCGGGCGGGTTATCGGGTGCGCAAACCGCGGCATATCAGGCTATTAATACGCAGTTTGATGACAAACAAGTGGTTTTATTGCATGGTGTGACGGGTAGTGGCAAAACGCGGGTATATATTGAGTTGATGCGGGATGTGATAAAAAAAGGTGGGCAGGTATTGTATTTATTGCCCGAAATAGGCCTTACGACGCAGTTGATCAGTCGATTACAGAAGGTAATGGGTGATGATATATCGGTGTACCATTCAAAAATTGGGTATAATGAGCGGGTTGAATTGTGGCGGAGTGCGTTTTTAGGGAAATCGGTGTTGATGGGCGCACGATCCGCCTTGTTTTTGCCTTTTAAAAAACTGGACCTTATTATTGTGGATGAGGAGCACGATCCTTCCTTCAAGCAAAATGATCCGGCCCCGCGTTACCATGCGCGGGATACGGCGGTGTATTTGGCAGGGTTGTATCAGGCCAAAGTGTTGTTAGGGACTGCTACCCCGTCGCTCGAAAGTTATTATAATGTGCAACAGGGTAAATATGGTTTGGTCAATTTGACAGAGCGGTTTGGGGGGCTAGCCATGCCGGAGATTCAGCCCATTGATTTGAAAGTGCAACAGAAGACCAAGCAAATGGAGGGTGTATTTTCAAAACCGCTGTTAGATGCTTTGAAACAGTCGATTGAGCAAGGGGAGCAGGTCATTTTGTTTCAAAACCGGCGTGGGTATGCGCCGATTATGGAATGCCAGGTATGTGGTTGGAACGCAACTTGCAAGGATTGTGATGTTAGTTTGACTTACCATAAGTTTTCGAATAGTTTGCGGTGCCATTATTGCGGGTACCGTATTGAGCCACAAGTTGTTTGTCCAGCGTGTGGGAGTGGGAAGATTGGGATGTTGGGATTTGGAACGGAGAAGATCGAGGATGACTTAAAGGTTTTTTTGCCGACCGTACGCATTGGGCGTTTGGATATGGATACCGCCAGCACCAAAAACAATTTGACCACCATTTTGACGGATTTTGAGGAAAAGCGGTTGGATATTCTGGTTGGTACCCAAATGGTTACCAAGGGGCTTGATTTTGACAATGTTGGTTTGGTTGGCGTGATTGGTGCCGACCAGTTGGTTCGTTTTCCTGATTTTAGGGCAGGGGAGCGGGCCTATCAGTTATTGACCCAAGTGGCGGGCAGGTCGGGGCGGCATAGGAAAAAGGGATTGGTGATGGTGCAGGCGTATAATCCGGGGCATCCGGTTATAAAAGAGGTGGTGTCCAACGATTTTGAGGGATTTATGGCGCGGGAGTTGCGGGAGCGTGCCGATTTTTTTTATCCGCCTTATTCCAGGTTGATTTCTTTACGAGTACGCCACAAAGATGAGCGAGTTGCAGCGGCTGCCGCAGATTATCTGGGCAAAATTTTGCGGGTCAAGTTGGGGAAACGGGTTTTAGGCCCGGTAGTGCCTCAAATTGCGCGTATTCGCACCTATTACTACCAGGATATTTTATTAAAGCTGGAAAAATCGGCTCAATTGATTCAGGATACCAAAATGATGGTTCAATATAATACAACCCTTATGCAGGGCGTGTCCGGTTTTAGCCAGGTGCAGGTAATTGTGGATGTTGATCCGGCATAACATTGCTGCCGGTTGGTTTTGTGCTGTCTTTGAGGATGTAGTTCAGTGTTTTGCTTTGCAATATTCTGTTTTGATACAAATGGGGTATTAACCGCCAGTTGCTAAAAATGCTATCAAGATAATAGCCAAAATTACGCCTACTGTTAATGCTAATACAGCCAGGCAGGTTTTTCCAGAGGTATTATGTTTTTCACGTTTCGCACTTTTATTCGTTGCGTAAAATACCTTTGCTTCAGACATGAGGGCCATGTAAACGCGCTCGTCATCGCCGCATATTTTGTAGTAATAAGAGAGCAAATCTTTCGATACGACTTGGACTTGAATTTCGCGTCCATCTTTAAAAACCATTTGATCGCAAACTATTTGGACTTGCGTATCTTTGACGACTTGAACCGGGAATTTATCAAACGCAACTGGTTTTACCAATAAAGAATCAGTGGTTTTTTGTGTTTTATACTTTTTAAGTTGCGCGATTTGCGACCAGGGGATGGTGAAATTTTCCTGGGTAGCATCATCGCATTTTGTAAATAGAATGAACTCCGTACTAGCGTCTTTAATATGAACGATAAATATTTTTCCGTCGGCGGTAATCAATGTATCGCATTCGTTGTTATTGGTGCTGCGTGTGAGGTCAAAGGCCATTGCCTGGTTTGCCATTAACAGCATTGCGATCAGGAACAGGAATTTATTAAACATGGCAGATTTTTTGTAGGTTATAGGTTTGGAAATGAAGTAAACCAAGATTAAAGTGGATTTGAAGGATGGATGGATAAAAAAAGGATTTTCAACGGATTAGCATCCAGCCGTTTTCATAACCACTTAGCGTTGGCTATAAAATGTTTTGAATTGAAAAACGACAGTAGGATCTTATTCTGTTGTTTTTTCGTTACAAATATCTTTCAATAAAGGTGGATTCACATCTTTTTACCCTTGGAAAATTAAAAAAAAATGAAAACTGCCCTATCTGTTATCTTTTTAATCTGTTGTTTTTCGGCTTTTGTTCCATTAAATGGGCAGAATGCACGTGTTCAGCAATTGGAGCAGGAGATTGCTCAAAGTTCTGGGGCAGAAAAACTCGAGAAGTCAATTGCTTTGGTAGATGTCTTGTTGGCCGCGAATGAATTTGCCAAGGCGCAGGCATTGGCAGAAGAAACGGGGGCGGCCGCACGGAAATTACAGATGACCGAATTGAGTGCAATTGCCTTGAATCGTGAGGGCGTGGCTTTGATGTCGATTGGTAAAAAAGGTTTTTTGGGCAGGGATCGTGCTGCACCCAAATTTATAAAAAGTAATGAACTTTTGCGTGGTAGTGGCAACAAAGCCTTGCAACTAGACAATCTTCAGCGGTTGCGCTTGCTGGCAGAGCGGCGGGGGCGTACAGAAGAGTTGGCGCAAATTGATGCGCAAATTTCACGCATTCAGACGGGCTCGAGCATGGCGCCATTGCCCAGTACGGTGGTGGCACCCAGTGCTGTGACGAATATTCCGACGCCCTCATCGGGTGGTGCGCCGCTTGCTTCCAACCGTGCGGAAGAGGAGCGCTTGTTGAAAGAAAGCCAGGTTTTGCAGTCTTTATTAGCGCAACGAGAGGCTGATATTAGTGCTATGACGGACGAGCAGATGAAAACCGAGTTATTGCTGATGCAAAAAAACCAGGTTTTGGATTCGATGATGTACCGTTCGCGTTTAGATTCGCTGGAGGTTTCGAACTGGAACCTGGCGTTGCGGGAGGCAGAGAGCAATCGGAAATTCAATTATGCGATTATGGGGGTGTTGTTGTTGTTGGCGGCTGGCGCGAGTTGGAGTTATGTGCGGGCACGGCAAAATGCAGCCGTTTTGCAGGAAAAAAACATCATCATTCGGGAAGAGCAACAACGTTCGGAAAACCTGTTGTTGAATATATTGCCCAGTTTGGTGGCCGATGAGTTGAAAGCAAAAGGGCGTACCAATGCCCGATATTTTGAAGATGTAAGTGTATTATTTGCAGACTTTGTAGGTTTTAGTAAAATTGCAGAAGTGCTTAGTCCACAACAACTTGTGAATGAATTAGATACTTGTTTTCAGGCATTTGACGATATCATCCAAAAGTATGGACTTGAGAAGATCAAGACCATTGGCGATGCGTACATGTGTGCGGGTGGGTTACCCGATGGCGGTGGCAGCATGTTGCGCAATATGGTTTTGGCTGCAAAAGAGATGCAAATGTGGTTGTTTGAATGGAATGCCACGCGGGATAAATTGGGACAGCCTCGGTTTGATGCGCGCATTGGCATACACCGCGGACCGGTTGTAGCGGGCGTGGTAGGTTCGAAAAAATTTGCTTTTGATATTTGGGGTGATACCGTAAATATTGCAGCACGGGTAGAGCAGGCGGGAGAAGGTGGCAAGATCAATATTTCGGGGGAAGCTTTCCTTTTGGTAAAAGAATATTTCCCATGTCAGTATCGTGGCAAAATTGCTGTGAAGAACAAGGGTGAGATTGACATGTATTATGTGGAGAACTAAGGGGATTCTAATATTTATCTAATCGGATCTTAAGGGCAGGTAAGGTTTAACTACGGAGGTTTGCAGCACCATTCCTTCACGTTTAAATCCTTTTGAATATGCAAAACTTTACAAAATCCTGCTTGCTTGTTTTTTCAATGGTACTCGTTGCGCTCCATGTTGATGCGCAAGGTTGTGTTGCAATTCGTCAGATGGGCGGTTGTTCTGGTGCATCTGGTTCCATGCTGTTGGGTAAGCACCAGTTTCAAATTGGAACAAATTACCGTTATTTCCGCTCTTACAAGCATTATAGATCCGATACGGAACAAAAAGAGCGGGTTGAAAAACACACCGAGGTGATTAACTTGTCCCACTCCGTTGACTTTAACTTGACTTACGGTATCACCGATCGGTTGAGTGCAACCCTGATTCTGCCGTTTAACTTCAACGATCGCTCTTCTTTGTATGAGCATGATAAAGTAAATCGTTACCACACCCAATCGGGCGGTTTGGCAGACATTCGTTTGAGTGCCGGATATTGGTTGTTGGATCCGAAAACGCACCACAATGGTAATATTAATATTGGGCTTGGGGTGAAGGCACCTTCGGGCAATTACCAGGTAAAAGATGATTTTCATATAAATACGGATGGCACTATTCAGGAAAAGTTTGTAGATCAAAGCATCCAATTAGGTGATGGTGGCTGGGGCGTTTCTTTAGAGGCACAAGGCTACTGGCAGTTAAACTCAAAATTTGGCATGTATGGAAATGCGTTTTACTTAGCCAATCCACGCGAAACCAATGGTGTTACCTCTGGTCGGAAATTGCCTGCACCCGATAATACACCTTATGACATGAGTGTGCCTGATCAATTTTTGGTGCGTTTTGGCGCCAGTTATGCTGTTTTTCATGGAGTTCAGGCTACCCTCGGATTGCGTTATGAAGGCGTAACGGTAAATGACCTGATCGGTGGAAGCAATGGTTTCCGTCGCCCGGGTATTGTAGTTGGGGTTGAACCTGGTTTGTCGTGGTTTTTCAACAATATTGGCATCAATGTAACGGTTCCGGTGGCTTTGTACCGTAAGCGTTCTCAAAGTTATACCGATAAATTGTCTGAACAAATTACGGGTAAACAAACGAACGGTGACGCTGCGTTTGCCGATTACAGCATCAATGCAGGTTTTGTTTACCGTTTTGGCTCCAAAAAGCAGGTTGCGGTACCCGTGGCACCGGTTTTCAAAGATGTTAAAAATTAAGCATAAAATCCAGCTGTTTTCATAACCACCTATCGTTGGCTATTTAAGGGTTGATGTTTTCATAAAATCCTGCTGATTGCGTCAAGTTTCTTTGATGCGCATTAGCAGGGTTTTATTTTTAAATTTTGATAAATTTAGGAAGGGTATTAAACCTTGAGTCCGTTATAGTCATCAAAGCAACGTTCTTTTACACCTTATTAAAACGATTTGCTATGCAGTTTAAATTTTCTACGATCTTAGTTGCCTGTTTTTTGCTGATTTCTGGTGTATTGGCCAGTCAAAACCTGTATTTTCCACCTAAAACAGGAACTACATGGGAAACTGAGGCACCTGCCAACCTTGGTTTTTGTCCAGACCGGATTGATAGTTTGTACCATTTTTTGGAAGATCGCAATACCAAGTCCTTTGTGCTGTTGAAGGATGGTAAAATCGTATTGGAAAAGTACTTTGGCACCTTTAAACAGGATTCTTTTTGGTATTGGGCTTCGGCGGGCAAGTCGCTTTCCGGTTTTTTGGTCGGCATGGCGCAGGAGGAAGGTATTTTGGATATTCAAGAACCAACCAGTACTTATTTGGGCACAGGTTGGACCACTTGTCTGCCTGTAAAAGAAGCACTCATTACCGTTCAGGACCAGATAAGCATGACAACCGGACTTGATGACGACATTCCTGCCACGCCGAATGTGCCGGAGCCGGATAATTGCACCACTCCTTCGTGTTTGGTGTATAAAGCCGATGCCGGGACGCGGTGGGCTTATCACAATGCGCCTTATCATTTGGTACACGATGTAATTGAAGCGGCGAGTGGAAAAACGATACAACAGTATACCAAGCAAAGCGTGTTGGATCGAACGGGGATGAAGGGATTTTGGCTGGATCATGTGCAATACGGTCGGGCGCGTGATATGGCGCGGTTTGGTTTGCTGATGTTGGCTCAAGGGCGTTGGGGAACGGATACCTTGTTGCATGATGCTGCGTATTTTTATGATATGGTGCATCCATCGCAGGCATTGAACAAGAGTTATGGGTATTTGTGGTGGTTGAATGGGCAGCCAAGTTTCATGTTGCCCAGTGTACAATTTGCGTTTCAGGGTAGTTTGTTTCCGAACGCGCCTGCCGATTTGTATGCTGCTTTGGGGAAAAATGACCAGAAGATCCATGTAGTGCCTTCCAAGGGTTGGGTGGTTGTTCGGCAGGGAAATGACGGTGGTTATAATGGGCCAGGCGGCGGTCAGGTCCCCATTTATTTTGATGTGGATATGTGGAAATACCTCAATTTGCTGGAATGTGCGCCAACCGCCACGGTTGAATCGGTGCAGGAAAGCCTGCAAGTTTGGCCCAATCCTGCCACACAAAGTTGGTATATTTCAGCCAATACGCCGATTGAACGCATTGCTTTGTATGATTTGCAAGGTAGAAATTTGCAATATTTGCAGGGTAATGGCAGTCTGAATATGGAAATATCTGCGGCCAATTTGCCTGCGGGATTGTATTGCATCCATATCTTTACAGGCGGCCATCTTTGTACGATTAGAGTAACTAAGGACTAAAACTATCGGTTTTAGGCATACGGGGTACGCCAAATTGCTTCGTAATAATAGCACAAGTATGCCTAAATCCTTTTTATACGTTTTTTTTATTTGGTTGGTGGCTACCTCGCTGGAGGCCCAGCAATTTGCTGTTTCCGGGTATGTGTACGACCATGCAACGGGCGAGACGCTCATCGGCGTACGCGTACAGGATAGTCTTTCTGGTAAAAGTACGGTGACCAATACGTACGGTTTTTACACGATCACCTTGCCATCGGGTGCGTGTTTATTGCGTTTTACCTATCTTGGATTTGCGAATTTGACAAAACCGCTGCGTTTGGGCGGCAATGTTAGTTTGAGTGTACGATTGGGGGAAGATGAAAACTTGCTTCAGCAGGTCGTTATTTCGGCTTCGGGCTCGCGGGCGCAGGAGCATGTAAAAACCACAGAAATGGGTAAGTTGAGTGTTCCGATGGAGTTGTTAAAGCGGACACCGGTATTATTTGGTGAAAACGACCTCATCAAGGCCATTCAATTGATGCCGGGGGTAAAGCGGGGAGGGGAGGGGACCGTGGGTATGTTTGTGCGCGGTGGTGGCAGCGATGAAAACCTCATTTTGCTGGATGAAGCGCCCGTGTATAATGTGGGCCATGCGTTGGGTTTTTTGTCGGTTTTTAACACCAATGCCATCAAGCATGTTGAATTGTACAAAGGGGCATTTCCGGCGCAATATGGCGGGCGGCTGTCGTCGATTTTGGATGTTCGGATGCGGGAAGGGAATGATCAGCGCTTGCATGCGCAGGGGAGCATTGGCAATATAGCATCTAATTTGAGTATAGAAGGTCCGATTGTAAAAGAAAAAGGTAGCTTTATCATTTCTGGCCGGCGGAGTTACCTGGATCGGTTGGTGGACTGGCTTACACCGAGCAAGTTTCCCTATTATTTTTATGACTTGAACGCCAAACTTAATTATAAAACCTCCGAGCAGGATCGATTTTTCTTATCGAGTTATTTTGGACGGGATGTTTTGGCGGCCAATGCGGTGGATTCCAGTGGTTTGAATACGGGCATTGACACCCGAATTGGCAATTACACCGTATCGGCTCGATGGAACCATATTTATCCGGGGCAAAAAATATTTCACAATGTGACCCTGGTGCGCTCGCAGTTTCGGTACAATATTGCCGGGGAGGCTTTTGGCAACAACATTCTGATCCGCAGTGCGATCGATGATTATGCGGCCAAGGCTGATTTTGATTATCGGCCTTCCTCGCGCACCACGATTAAAATGGGGGCTGCGCTTACCCACCACATTTTTCGTCCGAATTTGATTTCTGTGCAGGGGGACATATCCGATTTTTTAAAAGCGCGCAAAAGCAAAGCAATCCTGAATCAGGAATTTGCAGCGTATGTAGGGGTAGATAACATCGTGAATCCGCGGTGGCGCATCAATTTTGGCCTGCGTTTAAGTGGTTCTACGGTAGAGCGGGTGTTTTACAGCGGTTATGAGCCTCGACTTTCGGCGCGTTATCAATTGAATGAACGCCATTCGCTTAAGATCGGTTATGCACGCATGACCCAGTATTTGCACTTGGTGGCCAGTTCTTCCCTGGCTTTACCGACCGATTTGTGGTATCCGGTGACGAAAAATGTACGACCGGGGGCGAGTGATCAGTGGAGTGTAGGTTGGTTTACCTATTTTGGAAAAAACGAGGCGGTACAGGTTTCGGTGGAGTTGTATTCCAAAAAATTGTACAACATGATTGAATATCGGGAAGGTGCGCGTTTGTTGTTGAATGATAATTACGAGGCCGAATTGGTGCGGGGGACAGGGGATGCTTCCGGGATTGAGTGGATGCTGCAAAAAAACAGCGGTCGTTGGAGCGGCTGGATAGGGTATACCTTGTCGTGGGCCACGCGTCTGTTTCCCGATTTGAATGGTGGTGTGCCGTTTTATGCGCGTTATGATCGGCGGCACGATTTCTCCATTGTAGCGAATCACGATTTTACCAAGCGTTTTGGGTTCTCTTTTGCCTGGGTTTATTCGAGTGGCAGTCCATTCACGCCCATTGTTTCCAAATATGTGATGCCGTTTCCGAATTATTCCGGGGTCGATTTGCTGGCGGTTTATCCTTTGCGCAATTCGTATCGTTTGAATGCATCGCACCGGTTGGATATTGATTTTATGATAAAAGGGCGCAAACGCAGGCATTGGCAGGGAGAGTGGCATTTTGGCGCTTATAATTTTTACAACCGTACCCAGCCCAACCGGGTGAGTATCGTATTTGATGAAAAAACGGGAAAGGAAAAGTATCAGGAACGCGGTTTGTTTGGTGTGATTGGTTCGTTGTCTTACAATTTTAAGTTTTAAAACATGAAAACATCTTCGTTTGGGCGCTTTTTTATCTTATTGGCCTTCCTTTCCTTGCATACGGCGTGTAATTTGTCTCCCGAACCCTTAGACATTGCGATTGAGGAGCCGCCTCAGCGTTTGGTTATATCTTCTTATTGGATACCGCCGCAGGGTGCAATTTTTACCTTTACCCGCACTTTTTCGGCGTTGTTGGGCGAAGACAGCATTGATTTGAATGATGCTTATATTGTAGACCGGGTGTTGATAGACGATGCTTTAGGGATCATTCGGTACAATGGCACGGTGGATACCTTGTTTAAAATAAGTCCAGGGGTGTATGGATCATTGAACACTACCCAGTTTTTAGCAACAGATTATGTACTGGAACTCACTGATTTCAAAACGCAACAAACCGTACGTGCAGTAACCCGTTTTTTGCCCAAAATACCTTTGGATACGCTGTATCCGGTGCAACGCATTTTGCCCAATTTGGGGGATACCCTTTTTACCTTCAACTTTCAATTTACGGATATTACGGGTGTTGAAAATTATTATCTCGCTACTTATACAAATATTAATACTTTGGCGGAGAATTTCGCGTTAGGGGGTGGATTGTTCAATTTCAATCAAATACAATTTAACGTATTTTCGGATAAGAACAATGGGGATGGGATGCCGATTCAGTATCAACCTGATTTTGGCGGCAGTGCTGGCGATACACTGGTGGTGTCTTTATCCAATATTTCGAAGGGGTATTATGAGTTTTTGGCGGCATACAAACGAAGTGGTAACTTGTTGAGTCAATTGACTGGAGAGCCGGTTAATTTGCCCACCAATGTAGAAGGTGGGTATGGATATTTTGCCCTTATTCGGCCCAGTGCGCGGACGGTGATTCTCCAATGAGTGTTCGTGTACTATAAAATATTTGGAAGCAGTGCAGCAATCTATTTAATCCCCGCACCTTTACCTTATTACAGCAATTTAATACGTTCCTAACACATCGTTCACCCAGTCAACTTTTTGCCCAATTATGCATAAATCAATTGTTTACCCGCTTCTTTTTATTGCTGCGCTGTTTTTAGGCAGCTGTGCCAATCAAGTTCGTAATGCAGCTCTTCAAAACAGTTCACTCGAAAAATATGTAGTAGCGCCGCCCAGCACCCAATTGGATGTTCCTTTTATCGCCAAAACGGTAGCCAGCGACCAGGCAAGCAAAATCACGTTTGCTTCTGGCTCCAGCATTGATATTCCCGCTGGTATTTTTGTAGATGAAAACAACCAGCCTGTTACCAAACCAGTAGATTTACTTTTCCGCGAATTTCACACTGCGGCCGACATTATCGCATCCGGTATTCCTATGAAAGTACGCATGGAAGAAGGCACCGAGGAGTGGATGCAAACGGCTGGTATGTTTGAACTTAAAGGTTTTTGCGAAGGCAAGGAAGTGAAAATTGCTGCCGGAAAAACGTTAAATGTGAATTTAGTATCCAATGTTGATGGCGATTTCCCGTTCTGGTATTTTAATCCGGATTCCGGCAATTGGGAATTAGAAAGCCAGGTTTCTACGGCAGTACCTAATCCGAATTTTATGTCTGCGCCCGTTCTGGATATGGAGGAAGGTGCGGCGGTCCCACCTGCCAAACCTATCGAATTTGACCCCAGCAAACCAGCGCTCAATTTTGACATCAATGTAAAAAAACTGCCGGAATTGGCCAATTTGGGCCGCATTATCTGGCAATATGCCGGAACAGATGCCAAAAAAGACCCGGCAAACCACGAATGGGTGTTCCGTCATAATTGGGACGATGCTATCATTGAACCTACCATTACGCCCAATGTGTACCACCTCACTCTGGTGAGCCGCGATTCGGGTGAATACATGATTCCCGTTTGCCCCAATAAGGCAGGTAAAGACCTCCAACGCGCCAAGGCCCAATATACCCAGTTGATGGCAGAATATGAAAAAGGGGTAGCGATGTTAAAAACCCGGGAGCAAACGGTTACGTTTCAGGGTGCCTTTATGCGGAGTTTGCAGGTGTCTGGTTTTGGCATTCACAATTGCGATGTGTTTTACAATATGCGGAATTCTTTTCATGTGATGGCCGATTTTGATTTTGGGGAATCGCTTCCGGTGAATGTTAAACAACTCGTGACGGTATTTTTGATCACGGGCGACAGCCGTTCGGTGATTACTGTTCCGTTTTCAGCTTGGGACAATTTCAGGTTCAACATCAACGAAAAAAATAAAATTGTGGCCATTTTGCCCGATAATAAGTTGGCCATTTTTGATTACAATGATTTTAAAAGTCAACTTGGTGAAATTAAAGCCGCAAGCGAACAGCGTTATGTGTTCAAAATGCGTGTTTTAGACAAGCCTCTTAAATCCTTTTCAGATTTAAACCATGTTACTGCCGATGCGGGTTAAATTCATTGTCTTTTGCCTGCTGCTCCAGGGTTGGTCGTTGTTTGGACAGGTCATTTTGGTATATCCAGTGCGCCAAAACCATAAATGGGGGTATGCAAATGCACAGGGTAAAGTTGAAATTCAGCCCAAATATGATGCTTTCAGCGATGAATTTCTGCCCTGGAGCATGCAGCTGGACAATCCGCCGCTTTCGCCGTTTCGTTTGATCGAATCGCAGGAGCGCGTGGGACTGATTGACCGGGCCTTAAAAGAAATATTGCCGTGTAAATACAAGCGTATTCGGCCTTTGCAAAACCAGTATTTTGCCGTAGAAACCGATTCCTTGTTTTACATCATTGATCAGAACGGCGCTACGGTGGTCGCCGACCGATATGAGCAGATTTGTGCCATTGACAAACGATTTGAGGCCCAACCTGACTATTTTTTGGTTAAAAAAGATGGAAAATGGGGGGTAATTGACCGCAGAGGGAAACTGATTATCCCGACAGAATATGCAGCCCTGCAAACCTCTACAGGGCTGCAATTTTTTAAAGTAAAAAAGCAAAAAACGGATACCGGATGGGGCTTGATCAACCTGCAAAACAAGTTGCTATTGCCGTTTGAATACGCGGATATATTCGTGTACCAGGAAAATTTTATTGTAGTGCGCAAACCAGAGGGCTATTGGTTTGCCTTGGGCGCCGATTTTAACCCTTTGATGAGTCCGGTTTGGAAAGATGTGCGGTATTTGAACCCGCACTTTGCCGTTTTAGAATCGGAAGACAAAACCATTGCACCTACTTTATGGAGCATTCCGAAAGGCAGTAAAGTGATCCCGGAGGAGCGGTACGACCAATATTTGGCTTTAAACGAATCCTATTTCCTTTGCGTGCGCGATGGGCGCATGGGCATCTTGGATTCGGTGGCACGCCAAACCATTGATCCGCGATACGATTCGGTGACTTTATCGGGGGTAAATGGTTTGTTTCGCATTCGGTTGCAAAATGCCTGGGGTATTTACGAAGAGAAAAGAAACCGTCAGATCGTAGAACCGCGTTATCAGTTACTCGATTATTTCGAACGCGGCGTTGCTTTGATGATGCGGTCCAACAGTTTGGGTTTAGTGAATACCAAAGGGGAAGAAATATTGCGCGCCACCTATTCTCAAATCACCCGGGAAGCAGATACTATTAAAGCCGTTACCAGCGATGGGCGTTTGTCGCGCTTTATCCTTCGCAGCAGCGATTCGCTCGAATTGATTGAAGGACTCAACAAAGTACGCACCATATCTATTGGCAAACGTCCGCCGCAACCCTATATGGAGGCCGATTTGGCCGATCAGGATCAGCCGGGCAGTGGAAGGGAGCGATTTTACAGCATCGAATACCCGAATTATTGTGCAAATGCGGACTCCAGTTTGCTTTGGCGGCGCAATTATATTTCCAAATGGTGGGAATTGTTAAAGCGCGCAGGCGGAAAAGAATACGTGGATAAATCCAAATCGTACACCGATGTGATTCGGGTGCGCGCACGCATGACTGCGGCGGTTTATTCAAAAGATCAGGTAATTGCCACGCCGTTTAGTGCTTCCGTGGCGCAATTGACCTTTCGTTTGAGTAAAATGGCCTTGTACGACCTGAATAAAGCCCAATTTATCAGTGATTTTAAATATTTGGGCATTCGCGTCACCGATTTTGATGCGGGCTTGCCTTATGCTGCCTTTGTAGACCTCGATGGGCAAATGGGCCTGATCGATAATGCTGGCAAAGAATTAACAAAACCGGACGGCACGGCGCTGCGCTATACCTATATCGGCGATTTTCACGCGGGGCGCGCGCCCGTATGTGTGGGCGGGGTGCTGCGTTTGAAGGGTGGCGTGCATGCGCGGGGCGTGGGATTTCGCACCCAGTTTATGCATCGGTTCTTTTTGCGCGAGCCCGTACCTGCCCAATACACCGAAGCCGATTATGTGCGGAGTTTGGTCATTGATTCGACCGAAACCAGTCCGGCACGTTGGGGTTATATGGATGCAAAAGGCAATGTCGTCATGGAGCCAACGCTCGACTTTGCCGGGCAGTTTTTTTCGGACAGTACGGCCATTATCATCCAAAATGGTTTGTATGGTATGATTGATTCCAAAATGAAGTCGATTTTAGCGGCGCAGTACAAGAGTATTTTGCGGACCGGCATTCATTATAAAATAGGTGTACCGAACACCAAAGTGTTTTATTTTAGCGACAAAGGGCATCAGATTTGCGATCCGGAATACAACAAGTACGCGGGTTTTTCGGAAGGTGCATATGCGGTAAGAAAAGATACCAAATGGGGTTTTATTGATACGAGCGGGAAGGAAATTGTGCCTTGCCGATTTGATACCGTGCGGGCTTTTTCGGGTGGCTTGGCGGCGGCAGTGGAAGGCGATGTTTGGGTATTTGTCAATAAAAAAGGTGTAACGGTGTTTAAGACCAGTTTGCCAGCGGTGCGTGCCAATGGGAAATGGAACACGCCCACCTTAGGCAACTTTAGCAATGGCCGTTGTCGGTTCAAAAACGATACCTGGTGGGGATATTACGGTCCCACGGGTGATATCGCGATTCCGCTTGGGTATCAGGTGGCCTCCGATTTTCAGCGCGGGGTGGCCTCTGTGCAGTCCCGTGGAAAATATGGCCTCATTGATACCAGCGCAGCCTGGATTTTAGAGCCGCTTCGATTTGAAGAAATACAGCCGTTTAATGCGGATGGTTTGGCCATTGCGCGCGAAAAAAAGGACGGTTTGTATGGCTTGATCAATACCAAAGGCGACTTGGTGACGCCGTTGAAGTACCAGCGCATCGAAAAATTTGTAAAAGGGTATGCCGTGGTCAAGGAGGCAAAAGGCTTCGGGTTAATCAATCATTTGGGCAAAGAAGTGATCCCTGCGCAGTACGCAAAGTTGGGGCCCTTGTCGGAAGGCATTGTAGCCGCACAATTACCAGGTGCCGATGGCCGCTGGATTTATGTAGACACCTTGCGGCAGCAGCTTGGCAAGCAATCGTTCAAAACCGCCACCCCGTTTAGTCGGGATTTTGCCTTGGCAGACGGTAACCTGGTCATTGGGCGCGATGGCGCGGTACAACGGGGGAGTGGTGGTAAAAACCTGTTTTTCTCGGAGGGGATTTTTGGCTTTGAATTGGGTAAAAAGCAAATTTATGCGGATGCGAGTGGTGAAAACCTGTTTGGCCGCAGTTTTTCGGAAATTCAGGCCTATGTAAATGGCATTGGGCGTTTTCGGAAAGCGGGCAAATTGGGCGCGCTTAACCGCCGGGGCGTGTGCGTGATACAGCCCAAATTCAACTTTGTACACATCCAATCGGATGGCAATTTGATTGTACGGCCGCAACAATTATATGGATTGGCCGATAAAAAAGGTAAAATCATCATCGAGCCTCAATATGATCGCTTGGATCGTTTTCGGGGCAATGTGTTTCGGTTGGAGTTGGGGGAAAAAGTGGGGTATGTGAAGCCGGATGGGAAATGGATTTGGGGGATGGGGAAGTGAGTTGGTTGTTAAAACCAAAAACAGCCCCTACCACGAAATATCGCAGTAGGGGCCGTTTTTATCATTACATCATTGTCGCTTTCGCCGTACCGTACTATTTCAGGATAATTTTTCCCGTAAAGTCCATGATTCTAAAGAAATACACGCCGGATGGCAATTGTTTGCGCTCAAAACGGTAGCGATTTGCAATAAAGGTTTCCTCATTTACTTTTCTACCCAGGGCGTCGGTCAGGACAAAGGTTCCTTGGGTTTCATCGTTCCGAAAATGGCATTCATCACTATTTATTTGGTTTCCAGGGGCGAGAAATATTATTTTTGAGCGCACAAATTTATGCAATTCATTGTGCTCAAACCATGCCTAAGCGGATTTCCATACGCACCAAAATGTTGCTGGCTTTTGGCCTGAACGCCTTCTTTTACGGGGTGTTGCTATACGTCAATCTGGCGCATGAAGACCGTTATTGGGGCAATATCTTTGGCAAAAACCTGCCTATTCTGCTTTCGGAATATGTGATTGGGGCCTTGCTCATCTTCGCCTGGCTGTTTTTGGCCGAGCGCATACACGAGCAATTTGAACGCTGGTTCGGCGATGAAATCATCAGCAATGGCGGGTTTTGGCCTAACCTGGGGGCGTTGCTCTGTTTTGCTGTCGCAAATGTAGGCGTCAACCAAGGCGGTATTCAGATCATTTATTGGCTGCAAACGTTGTTGCTGGAAAGTCCTGACTTGACCCTTCGCGAAACCACGCCTTATGCACGCATGTCGCTCCGTTATAATGATGTGAATTACCTCATTATGTCCATGCTGGCCTATTATCTCCTAACCTATCGCCGGGTGGTCCGACGCCTTGATGAAGCCAACCTGCGTGCCGAGCATGCGCAGCGGAAGCAGGTTCAATCGCAGTTTACGCTGCTGCAAAGTCAGGTTAATCCGCATTTCTTGTTTAATAGCCTGAGCACGCTCAGCGCCCTGGCCCATACCGATGTAGAGTGCTCTGAGCAGTTTATACAGCATTTGTCGAAAGCGTACCGCTACATGCTGGAAAACCGGCAAAGCCCCACGGTGCCGTTGTGTGCGGAACTAGAATTTCTGCAGGCCTACACGTTTTTGCAACAAAAACGCTTCGGCGACAAACTGCATATTGAAACGTATATCGCCCCTGCCGAGGCGGAAGGCTACTACGTGGTGCCGCTCACCCTGCAAGCCCTTGTGGAGCGGGCCATCCGGCACAACCGAATGTCGGCAGCTTGTCCGTTGCGCATTCATATCCGCTTGCACGAGGGTGGGCTGCAGGTAGAAAATAACCGCCAGGCGCGTTATGAACCTGATTATTCGATCGGCAACTGTGATTGGCCAACCTTTGAATCTTGTTATGCTGTTTTAACCCAGGGTAATAAAACGCCCCATGATACCAGTTCTGAAGTCAGCTGGATTACCCATGTACCCTTAATCCATCAACCGGCTGCCCATGTATAAAGCTTTACCCCTGCGTTTCAAATGGTGGCTGTGTGTGGCCACCGTAAGTGTCTTGTATGCTGCGGTGATCTACCTGTTGGGTCACTGGCCGTCCAGTTCATCCTGGCCGCAATGGCTTTTGCAGTTTGCGATCACGGCGATCAGTTCTTTTGCCTGGCTCTGCGTATTGGAGTGGCTGTTGCTGTGCTGGCATGTGTACGACTGGCTGCATCGGTGGCGACAAAAAGGGCTGTGGTATGATGTAGCAGCGGCTTTTTTGCTGATGTTTTTATCCCTGTCGGGTGCTTATACGGCCATGCCGCTGGCCTTGCCATTTTTGAAACAGGCGGGCGCGCAACTCGATCCTGGTAATTATTTGCATTTCAAACGCGCCTATTACGGCCTGATCGCCACCCAGACCTTGTGCGGTTTTTTTATATTTTTAAGCCGTCAGTTGATTGAAAACGCCCAACAAGTAGAGGTAAAAACCGCCCAATTGGAGAAAGAAAACCTGGTTTCTCAGTTCAGCGCGCTAAAAAGCCAGGTCAATCCACATTTTTTATTCAACAGCCTGAGTATTTTAAGCTCGCTGGTCAAGCGGGACCCGGAGCTTTCGGAGCGTTTTATTGAACAGCTTTCCACGGCATATCGCTATATTTTGGAGCAAAAAGACAGCCCATTGGTAGCCTTGCAAACTGAACTGGAATTTTTACAATCTTATACGTTTTTGTTGCGCACGCGTTTTGAGCATAAATTTGAAGTGGAAATTACCGTAGAAGCCAACACCCGACAACAGGCCCAAATCGCTCCGCTGACGCTTCAACTCTTGGTAGAAAACGCAGTGAAGCACAATCGGATGTCGGAAAAAGAACCTTTGGTGGTGTACATCCGGCAACGGGAAAAGACGCTGGAAATCCGTAATGTTTTGCGCCCGCGCGGCGAGTTGGTCAATTCCACCGGACTGGGCTTGCAAAACATCATCAATCGTTATAAGCTGCTCTGCGATGAGCCGGTGTGGGCCGGCGAGCAGGAGGGCGATTTTGTGGTTCAAATTCCGCTTTTTTACCCAACGATTTAAGCCATGCATTGTAGAAACGTATTTATAAGTCTGTTTTTCAGCATTTTACACTTTTCGGCTTTAGCGCAATCGCCTACGGACAGCCTCTGGCGTATTTGGCAAAACAGGGCACTGGCCGATACGGCACGCCTCAACGCAGCAAATGCCTTTTGCCAGGCGCTCATTCGGAAACACCCGGACTCTGCTTTTGCCGTAGCGCAAAGCGCCCTGGAATTAGCCTTTGAAACCCGAAACCCCAGGGCGCAAGCAAAACTCCTGACCCACGTGGGCATGTATTATCGTTTGCGCAGCCGGTTACCGGAAGCCATAAAAACCTACGAACAAACCATTCATATCCTCGAGCAATGGAACGACAAAGCTGCACTGTCGGATGCCTACCGTTATTTGGGCGATGTGTACCGCCTGCAAAGCAATTTCAACAAAGCCATTGAAAGCGTCCAGCAGTCGCTCGCGCTCGCAGAATCCATTGGAGATCAGGTGAGAATCGCCGATGCTTATGTCTGTTTTTCGACCATCAGCTACATGAGTTCGGATAACCTGGAACAAGTGGAGGCTTACCTGCTCAAGGCCAGGCCGCTGTACGAGGCGGCGCAGAAAGAAGTAGGGCTTGTCTTTGTGTACAACAATTTATCGCTGGTAGAATATGAGCGCAATAATTTCGACAGCGCGCTGGCGTACGTGCGAAAAGCGATTGACATACAGGAAAAAAGCGGCGACATTTTCGGATTGGCAACTTCCCTGCAAAACCGCGCTACCCTTTACGCTTCGCTCAATCGGTTTGAGGAAGCGGAACGCGATTACCTGAAAGAAGCTACAATTTTTGAACAATTGGGCGATCAGGAAGGCCTGAGCGACGCTTACGGTTCCCTCGGCAACCTTTCGCTCCAGCAGCGCCGGCCCGCCGAAGCCGTAAAATGGTGCCAAAAAGCCCTGGGGACCGCCGAGCAACTCGGCGCTTTCAACCTCAGGGAGCAGGAGGCCTGCCTTTGCCTCTCCGAAGCCTACCAGCAACTGGACAACTACCCCAAAGCGCTGGAATATATGCAGCGCTTCGCAACCGTCAGAGACAGCCTGCGCGACCAGCAAACCGAGCAACAACTCAAGTTGCTAGAACTAGAACGCGATAGCCTGGGGCGCGCTGCCGACGCGCTGCAAAAAGAGCAGGTATTCAACCGAACGATACAGGGAAAAAACAGAACCGTCATTGTACTCATTGCTTTTTTGGCCCTGGGTTTGCTGTTGGCCTTGGCCTTATGGACCCGAATGCTATTTTTTAAGCGTAAAACACTGGATATGCAAATACGTTCTGAGGCGATGGAAAAACAGCGGCTACTCAACGAAATTGCGCTGCTCAAAACACAGGTCAATCCGCATTTTCTGTTCAACAGCCTGAGCATCCTGAGTTCGCTGGTGCATCAAAATGCTGAGCTGTCGGAGCAATTTATCGAGCAATTGGCTCGCTCTTACCGCTATATTTTGGAGCAAAAAGACCAGGTACTTGTATCCCTGCGCACCGAACTGGAGTTTATACAGGCGTATGCTTTTTTGCTTCAAATTCGATTTGACCATAAATTTGAACTCGACGTGGAGCTGCCCGAAAATATAATCGACCGCTATAAAATAGCGCCGCTGACTTTGCAATTGCTTGTAGAAAATGCGGTGAAGCACAACCGGATGTCGGCCAAAGAACCACTCCGCGTCCGGGTGCGTGTGGACGAAAAATACCTTGAAATCCGCAATGCGCTTCGCCCGCGTGGCGAACGGATTAGGTCAACGGGCATTGGCCTGCAAAATATCATCAATCGCTATGCGCTGCTGTGCGATGAACCCGTCTGGGCGGGTGAGCAGGAGGGCGATTTTCTCGTAAAAGTACCACTGATCGAGCACTAATAAAGCGTTTACGGCCGCACATTCCCATCACAACTGTAAAGCCAACGCCCTCATTAACAATTAATTACAACAGGCATGAACACCATTATCATTGAAGATGAAAACCTCACCGCCCAACGGTTGGAGGGTATGCTCAAAAAATACGACCCCAACATTAAAGTTTTGGCCGTACTACCTTCGGTGGCGGAGTCCATTCAGTGGCTGCGCAAAAACGACAGTCCCGACCTGGTATTCATGGACATTCATTTGGAGGATGATCTCTGCTTTAAGATATTTGAGTTTGCGCCCCTTACCTCGCCCGTTATTTTTACCACGGCCTACGACGAATATATGGTTAAAGCCTTTAAAGTCAATAGCATCGATTATCTCCTTAAGCCTATTAATTACCTGGAACTGATCGCGGCCCTGGATAAGTACAAAACGTTGAAAGCGCAATTTTCAAAGCCCGATTTTGATACCTTGTTGCACTATTTTGGCATAGGGGCACAGCAACCAGCGTACAAAACGCGCTTTATGATTACGGTTGGTACCAAGATCCGAAGTATTGAAGTCGGTGAAATCGCCTATTTTTATTCTGATGAAAAAATCACTTTTTTGGTTACTAAAGATGGCCAGAACCTGCCCATTGATTTTAGCCTGGACAAGCTCAGTGCAGTACTCGACCCAAAGGTATTTTTTCGTATCAGCCGCCAGTTTTTGGTTGGATTTGATGCCATACAAATAGTACATACCCATTTCAAGGGCAAACTGAAACTCGAACTAGCCCCTAAATCGAGGTTGGAAGTGTTTGTGAGCGGCGACCGGATGACGGATTTTAAGGAGTGGCTGGGGAAGTGATGAAGGCCACTCATCCTTCCTATTTAGCCATTCGGTAAGACCTTTTTGGTATAGTTTATAGCATGCGGGCAATTTTGTAGGGACAAAACAAAATTAGTTATGAAGCCAAATGCTCCCTCAAGTACCCGTTCTTCCATTTTAAACGACGAAACACTGATCAGCCTGGTGCTCGCTGGTCAGGAACATGCGTACACGATTTTGGTGAAACGCTATGAGTGCAGGATGCATTCCGTCCTTAAAAGTTATCTGCCGGATTATGAGGCCCGGCAAGAGGTCGTACAAGATACTTTCATCCGCGCTTATCGTGCCTTGTCGCGTTTTCGAGGCGACTGCAAGTTCAGCACGTGGCTCATTAAAATCGCCCGATCACAAGCCCTCAGTCGGCTCCGAATGCGGCGCTATGAAACATGGGATTCCATTGAAGCAACCCTGAAGCTTTGGGAGGCCGACTTTTACACCAGCGAAGTAATACTGGAAAAACAGGAGTCCAATCAGCTGCTTCGCCTGGCCGTTGAACAACTTTCGCCAACCGACGCCTTAGCCATTAAACTTTTCTATTTCTGTGAACTAAGCCTCATAGAGATTGGCGCACTCACTGGCTGGACTACCAACATTACCAAAGCGCGTCTCTTTCGTGCCCGGCAACGGTTGCATCTCCAGCTGCTAAAAGAAGGATTTCAGGCCGAATGCTAATTTGATGAAAATTCATGATGTAGAAATGGGCATTCATCCGTCACCTTTGACGTTTCGGTAATTGATATTTAGCGTTGAGGTGCATTCTCCCTGACTTTTGTTCCAACAACAATTAAAAACAACAAAACAATAAAAGTTATGAAAAATGTCATTTGGGCCTTGCTTTGGGCCATCGTCATCGTGCCTGCTACGGCACAAAAAAGACTCCCGGTAGGCCTTCAACGTTATGCTGCCAACTTTACTTACCCGGTTGCAAAAACGCTTCAAAAAGCTGGCTTTGCGTTGCCCAGCATCACCCCGCGTACCCAACATTCCATGGTACAACAGCGCTTTAGTCCGTTGCAATTAGATTCCACCAAAACCTTTTACGGGTACGATGTGCCTTTCCCCGGTGACTCTACGCCCCTGTTCAGAAGCAAATACCGCTACGAACCGTTGAACGTCAAAATTGAAGAAAACGAACAGTTTGAAGACTTGGAATGGAAAAATATGAGCCGTGCAACTTTTATTACGGACGGCCTCGGACGCGACCTGGAAATCACGGCTGAAATTTACCTTGATTCGTCGCAGCAATACTTCCCCGAATCCAGGCTGCGCAACTACCCACATGGCAACTCCAAAACCCTGTCTGATTCAATTTTTGCCTATAGTTGGAACATGGACACACAGGAATGGACGCTCATTCTTGAGGTGTACAACCAATTCGACGCCAATGATCGCCTCTTGGAAAGCCGCTCACTCATTGATTTGTTCGGAGCGCCTGTCTGGCTCAAAGACAAATACTTTTACGATACCCAGGGCGATAACATCCGGATTGAAACTTATTTCTCCGACGGCGCTTTTGAGATGCTCACCGCCAAGGTGGAAAATGCATTTGAGGTCCATCAACCAGTAGAAACCATTGCGTATATTTTGGACGCTAACAGCGGCTTTGCGCCGCAGAGCCGCGTGAGCCGCACCTTTGAGGCCGATCTGGAAAAAGAAACCTTGAGTTTTGAATGGAATTATGATACCAACGACTGGCAGCAGACGGAAAGTATCCGCTACGATTACGACAGTGAAAAACGGGTGATTTTCAATGAAAAAACATTTTATGTTGAAAACGGACCGGCAGAACAGGAACGCATCACTTACGCCTATAAAGCAGAAGATAACCTGGCCCTTGAATCCACTTATTTTGGGTTTGACAATAACTTCTTTCTAAGCGACCGTAAATACTACTATTACAGTGGCGGCGTCTCCGGCACGAACGATTTGAAGGCCGAAGCCCTCACTTTGCGCCCTAACCCGACCCTCGGACAGGTGCAGATTCAGCTCGACGAGCAAGCCGTATATAAAGTGTTCAATGCCACTGGCGAATTGGTCAGCAGCGGCATCTACCAGCCCAACAGCACGCTGCAACTGAATAATTTGCCTACCGGTATGTACTTCATCAGCGCTCAGACGGAAACCACCACCTTTGCCGCCAAACTGATGAAGTTGTAAAACAGCCTCGGCCCTATCCAAACAAAACACCTATAACAGGACGGATCTCCTATCGCTTCCACTGGACGGCAATGGCTCGTAATCATTCGGGCCATGCCGGTCCAAACACTTCCAACGATGTTTTACACCACCATCTGCACGCTGCTGTACGCGGCCATATATTGCTATAAAAAATCCATATCGGATAAATGGCTGCTGAAAAATGTCGCCACAAGTAGCCTCGCCGGGATGCTCCTGCTTGCTTTCGGCTTCGCCAACTGCGCCAGCGCCCAAAACCTCCGCGTGGCGTACTTCGGCGAAACCCTTACGCACTACGGGGTACGCGGCGGCATGGAGTATAACTTGCAAGGAATTGATGCGCTTTGTGCATACACATTGATTTTTTTACTAAATTTTAAGCTATGAAAAACAATTTTTTCCTGGCCGTCATCGGCCTCTCTCTCCTATGGGCAGCCTCCTGCGAGAAAGCGGAAACGCCCATATCCTTCACATTCGATTTTGCCCAACAGCAGCACAGTTGGGTTGCCGGATTTGCCGATTACTCGGATGATTACGAGAACCTCGATCTGAAGGCTGAAATGGCACCGCTCCCCGACCCGCTGAATCCTTCTGGAAAAATCACCGGCTTTAAAATTCAAGGGCACAATTCGTCCGATGATCTGTTTATGTTCATCAAACGAAAATTGACTGGATTGAAACCCAATCAAACCTACCATGTTAGCGCCGATATCCAATTTGCCAGCGATGCACCCAAAGGCGCTGTTGGCATCGGTGGTGCGCCGGGCGAGTCGGTTTTCCTCAAGGCAGGTGCCGTTACGAGCGAACCAATTGTTAGCAAAAACACAGCTGGCCGTTACCTCATCAACCTCGACAAAGGCAATCAGGGGCAAAGCGGCAGAGACATGCGGATCATCGGAAACGTCGCAAAAACCAACGATCAATCAGGGTATGCCAGCATCCTCCGAAACGCAAAAGGCATTAAAGTAACCACCAACGCTCAGGGCGAATGCTGGCTGATTATCGGCACCGACTCCGGATACGAAGGTCTTACCCGACTCTACTATCAGAAAATTGAAGTAGACCTGACGGAGCAATAATGCTTCAAGACACCCTTCTCTATTGCTAATCAGCGTTGTTGCGGGAGCCATTCCCGCAACAACGTCTTCAAACTTCTGCATATGCAGCGTACGCATTCATCTCAAGTTAGCCATCTGATCATAGCCTGGCTGCTTAGCCATAGCATTGTATTATCGGGACAAACCTGCAATACCTTTCTGCGGGACAGTCTTGATCGATACATCACGACTGCTATGGACAGATGGAACATTCCCGGATTGGCTGTTGCGATCATCAAAGACGACACGCTGGTGTATGCCAAAGGTTTTGGCGTTACTGAATTAGGTAGTCTGGAGCAAGTAAATACATCAACCCTGTTCCCAATCTGGTCAATGGGCAAGTCGTTTACTGCCTTTGGGTTAGCCTTGTTAGAAGCCCGTCATGCTTTAAATCTCGACGATCCGGTAAAACAACATTACCCGGCATTCCGTATGGCGGACAAAACCTACGAAAGGGCTGTCACTATCACGGACTTGCTTGCGCACAGGATCGGTATTGAGACCTTTCATGGCGATTTTTTGTGGTCAGAGTCTACTTTAAATACCCCACTACTCCTTCGAAAATGGGCAAAACTGCAGCCCGCCTATCCCCTCCGTTCGGGATTTCAATACAGCAATTTCGGCTACCTGATTGCCGGTGAAGTATTGGAACAAGTGTGTAAAAAAAACTGGCAAGACTTTATCACGCAGGAAATTTTGATACCGACAGGGATGAAAAACAGTGTTTTATACCCCGACCAATTAAGAAATCGTGGAAACATTGCCAACTGCCATGTAAAAGTTATGGGCAAAATCAAGCCCATCGGTGCCAATATAAACCCTCGGATTGAAGCCTTTGGCGGCATGTATTCCAATGTGGAAGATATGATTCATTGGCTGCGTTTACACCTGAATAAAGGGATACTTGATAACACACAAGTGTTCGAGGCCGGTATTTTTGAAAGGGTACACAGGCCACAAAGCATTGTTGGAAAAATATATATACCCGATGGTAGCAGTTCCTGGGTAAACTACGCCTTGGGATGGGAGGTGCGCGACTATCGGCACCGTGAAGTGTTGACCCATGGCGGCGCTTACAAAGGATTTGCGTCCATGATGGGATTTGTACCGCAGGAAAAACTAGGTTTTGTCATCTTGAGCAATTCGGATCCGCACGAACTGGGTGAGGCGCTCAAATGGCAAATAATTGATGCGTATCTCAACACACCTTACCAAAACTATTTTGAACAAATTTATCAATACACCCGGCAAGCCGAAGCCTGGGAAGCGCAAAAACAACAATCCATGCAGGACAGTGTGGCGCTTCACCTTGCCCCTACCGTTCCGCTGACGGCCTTTGAAGGTGTGTATTCGAATGACGTTTACGGCAATGTAAAAATCGTTACCAAAGGGCCGGACATGCTCAAACTCTGTTTTGAACACCATCCAAAACTGGAAGCCACGCTACAGCATGTGGGAGACAACCGATTCTGGGCCACCTATTCGGAAGCCATGTTCGGACAAGTGTTGATGCCCTTTCGCATTAAAAACGATAAGGTGCTCGGCTTTGCCTTGACCGTACACCCTTCTGTGGAGTTTACTGCGTGGCAATTTAACAAAAACTAAAATTCCCTCCAATACTACACCATGAAACAAAGAAATTTTAGCATCGCAATCACCACCGTGTGGTTGTGTTGCCTTTTCCAAACAACGAGCCCAGCTCAAATCCCCACATTTGTAACAGACAGCCTCGATGCTTATGTGCTCGAAGCGATGAGTGTCTGGCAAATACCGGGTGTTGCGATTTGTCTTGTTAAAGACGGTCAAATCGTGCTGGAGAAAGGCTATGGCGTCCAGCGTTTGGGACAACCCGACCTCGTAGATGCGCATACCGTCTTTCCGATTGCTTCGGTGACCAAGACGTTTATCGGAACCGCCTTGGCCACACTGGAAGCCGAAGGGAAGGTTCAACTAGATCGGCCTTTGAACCAGATTTTACCCTCGTTTAGGATGAAAAACAAGTTGTACGAAGCCCAGATTTCGATCGCAGACGTGCTTTCACACCGTTCGGGCTGGAAAACCTTTCAAGGAGATTTACTCAACACAGAATCGTCGCTCAGTAATGAAAGCCAGCTGGAAAAATTTGGTTTGCTCACGCCCGCTTACCCTATTCGGACGCGTTTTGGGTACTCCAACTTTGGGTTTCTGCTGGCCGGGGAAGCCATTCAGCCCATTTCGGGCGAGCATTGGGCTGATTATTTGCAAAAGCGTTTTTTTGAACCGCTGGGTATGCGCCGAACCATGAGCAACGTGGTGTCCATTCAGCGTGCAACAAACATTGTAACACCGCATACCCGCGTAAATGGCAAAATTGAACCTTTGTACAACGATGAAATCAATCCACAACCCTATGGAGGTGTATATGCCTCGGCGCACGATTTGGGTATTTGGCTCAAGGTATTGTTGGAAAAAGGTGTCCACGATAAGCAAAGTATTATTCCGGAATCGGCTATTCAAAAAATGTGGACCAGCCACACCATCATCGGAAAAGATTTTGCCGCAGACCGGAACCGATATTTCAAAACGTACGGACTGGGCTGGGAAATCATGCAATATCAGCACAGTGAAGTTATACAACACGGAGGTGCATATGCAGGAACATTGACCCTGGTTGGAATGATCCCTTCGCTTCGGCTTGGGATCGTTGTGCTAACCAACCAGGATGGTCACCTGTTGCAAGAAGCGCTGAAATGGCAAATTTTTGACGCCTTTTTGGGCAAAAGTGCGCCTAACTATGTGCGCGCCATCATGGAGCGGCGGCTCAAACGCAAAGCCGAATTAGCTGCATCCCAAGGGGTTTCTGAAAAACCAATCCCCCAATTGCCTTTGTCTGTACCAATGAGCACCTTGGTTGGTATTTATGAAAACGACGCATACGGGAGGGCGACCATCCAACAGCAAAATGACCTTTTTATCCTAAAACTCGAACACCATCCAAACCTGCAAGCGACCCTGAGTCCATGCAGCGCCACCGAACTGACGTGTACCTACAATCATCCCATGTTTGGCAAAACACAGCTGCCCGTGGAGATTGACCAAGGGCAGATTAAAGGCTTTACCCTTTTTGTAGATGCGTTTGTAGAGGCTGACGGCTATCAATTTTCCAAAATTCAATAGGCAATGAAAAAAACAAATTTTAGTATTGCATTGGTCACTGTGTTGTTGTGTTGGATGCACACTGCCCAAGCCCAATGGCAGCGCGTAACGGCATTTCCCGCAGTTCCTGTTTTTGCATTGTACAGCACGGACAGTGCACTCTATGTAGCTACCGCCAACCACATCTACCACACCATCGACGGCGGCGCGACCTGGCAGGTTTCGGCGCCCATTCAAGCCGCTGAGGACGATGAAGTGACTGATTTGTTGGTCACAGGTGAGGTTTGGTATGCCGCCACGCTGCTCAATGGATGCCATATCAGCATTGACCGCGGTGCCAGCTGGCAGGCCGATAACATTGGCCTCAGTGGGCTGGGTAGTAAGAACCTCTCCGCGTTGGCACAGCGTGGCGACAGCCTCTATGTTGGTACTTTTGGCGCGGGCGTTTTTGTAAAAAGCCTTGAACCTGCTGGCTCCGCCTGGACGGCATTCAACCTAAATATTCCCTGGGGAAACGTGCAAAGCCTTACCGTTGATGGCCCTCTGCTCTTGGCTGGGGCGGGTGGAAATGCGACGCTTGCACACAATACCAGTCCCAGCACCATCTGGAGCGAGCAAGCTTTCGATGTATTCAATGGCGAAATCAACCTCTTCCTCGCGGCATTGCGCGATAGCCAAGTGCTGCTCGGCGCAGCTTCGCAGGGCCTCTACCGAAGTACCGATGCGGGGTTGACTTGGACTCATTTCAATCCAGGGATCGGGCTGATAGAGCGCGCCAAATTCACTGCTTGGGAGGGGAAAACCGTTGCAATGCTGAGTAAGCCTAATGGCAGTTTCCTGCGCGCCACCACCGACCAAGGCTTGAGTTGGGGGGCGTTTAAGCCCAATTTACCGTCTGGCGGCCTAGCGCTGGATTTACTTGAACACAGGGGCAAACTGTACTGCGCAAGAACCGATGGTTTGTGGGTACTTGCCCCCCTGGTATCCACCGTGGATGCGCGGGAGGCGGATTTTTTAACAGGCGCCATTTACCCAAATCCGGCTACTGCTGGATCAGTTATCTTGCCACTTACGCTTAGTAGGAAAGCCAATGTTTTTATGGCTATGTATGATCTACAAGGCAAACTGCTGCAAATACTGGATACCGGCTCGTTTAATCCGGGAGAACACACGCTAAAGTTTGACTATCCCGAATTGCCCAACGGCACCTACGTGTGCGCACTCCATGTGAACGGTCAGGTAAAAAGCCAATTGTTCCAAATTCAACGCTGAACTTTATTCCAAAAACTGGAAATTAAATTAAGCCATAATGCCTGACCATAAAAACTGACATGGTTCAGTTTTTATGGTCACAAAATTCTCTTATTTTGGTGCAACCATAAACCCAAAACGGCCCCTACCACGAAACATCGTAGTAGGGGCCGTTTATCATTACATCGTTGTCGCTTTCGCCGTACCGTACTATTTCAGGATGATTTTCCCCGTAAAGTCCAGGATTCTAAAGAAATACACGCCGGATGGCAATTGTTTGCGCTCAAAACGGTAGCGGTTTCCAATAAAGGTTTCCTCCGTTACCTTTCTGCCTAAGGCATCTGTCAGGACAAAGTTGCCTTGGGTGACTTCGGTGGGCAATTCAAAAAACAATTCCGTGGATGCCGGATTGGGATACACTTTCAGGTTTTTGCCCAAAGCATTGGCTTCGTCTGTTTCCACGGATATGAATTTACTGCCGATGGTATGCAAGGTCGTGTTGGTCAAAATAGGGGCATTGTTATCGAAATAAATGGCCGCGGTATTCAAAATTTTGCTGCCCTCGGGGTTGTTGGGCAATTGATTGATCTCGTATTTTACAAAACCCTGTGATGCCGCTGGATTGGACGTGCTGTCGGGCAGGTTAATCCGGTCGAAACGGAAGCGCAACACATTTCCGTTGATGATATCCACATCATAAGGGTGCGATGCCGCGCCAGGCGCGATGCTTCTAACATCCAAATAGGCGGATAAGGTGTCCAACAAAACCACGGTGTAGGCTGTATCGGTTCCCGTGTTTTGGAAGCGGATATTGTATTGGATGGGGGTATTTTTTTCAATGAAATGTTCGGTAGCGTAACCCGTTGGAACGGCCTGCTTGTCGTTTGGATCAAAGGATGAAACATTTACCATACAATCCGTGGAAATGAAGGAGTTGGTCGTAGACAAAGGAAACACGAGCGGCAATCCTGATTGACTAAAGCCGCCGCAACCTTCTATAAAGGCCGCAACAACGCCAGATGGAACTTGCTCCGACTGAATGCGGTAGGTCGCACCATTGGCAACTGCCGCAATGGTTGTCGACTCGCCCGGACCTAACTGGAACGGGGTGCTCATGTACATAATCAAGTCTTCTACGATGACAAATTCCTGCGCATTGGACATGCCCACGTTGCCAATGTTTTTCAACGACAAATGAACAGAGTCGCCATCACAAACGGCAGTGGCTTTCAGCAATGCGCCTGATCCACCGGGATTCGTAATGCAACCAACGTCCGGGAGAATATGGGCCTCCGAACAATGGGTAATTCCAATGGGTGTGTTGCAATTTGTGGTGTAATTAATCTGGAACGTACCGCAATCACCTGGCGGCAGGGTACCTAAAACGAAATCGAAGGTGTTGCCACTTACAAAGGTTCCGGGGATACTGGCGCCATTGAACAATAAATAGGGATCTAGTTCCACTTCCACGTGTACATCCGAAACATATTGCGTGCTCAAATTACAATACTGTACCTGGTATTGATCGTCGAAACAAGGCCGAATGCGCTGGGTGGACAAATCAACTGACAAGCGCGGACATGCGGCTTCCAATTGTACCGGAATGTTTTGAGAACCAGGGTTATTGCTGCCGATCGTTTTAACATATGTGGTCGGACAAGTCGTGTTGTATACAAATGGAACATCCAAGCTCAGTTCTACCGAGGTGTCGCCCTGACAAACTTCAATATCATAATACCCATTTGCGTCTGTCGTGCCGGTGTAAACCGTGCCGCTTACTAATCCGACCACCTTTACGTTCCAGAATCCCAGGCGTTGTTCGGCTGTATTTAAGGTACAATCGAGCGTTGAATCCAAAAATACATTTCCATATACATAATATGGATTCATTTCCAGATTATTGTAACGAATATGCTGCAGATAGGAATACAAGGCGACCTTAGGCGCTAATGCCATCGTTAGTTGGCCATTTTCAACCAACCAAAGGCTGTCACCAAAATAAACCACATCGTAAGGATCGCCACTTATCCCGTCATTGTCGAGATCTAAGGCAGGCAGGACAAAAACAGGTGCATTGGGATTTGGATCTAACCAGTTGATGATGGTATGGGTTCTTTTGATACGGGCTTTTTCGCCATTGCAACTTGCAACAAACACCTGATCATTAAAAGAGGCGGCTAAAAAAACGTCATTGGAAGAAGTTGTGCTGACCGTATCAACGGCAAGATCTCCAGGATAAAACCAGGCTGGGATATGAAAACCGGCCGTACTGGGCAGGATGGTGATTTTCTGAACGCTAATCGCCGTATTTCCTGCGCCGTCTATGGCCAAAAAGGAACGCGTGATTTCTTTAGGCGAACCATCAGGATAGGTAACAACGGAATAAGCACTTAATATTGAAGCATTTCCATTGGAACAATTGTCCCAAACGTTCACGGCTCCGAAAGCGGCAATCATTTGTAATGAATCTGATAAGGTTAGATTCAGGGATTGGTAAAACGCTTGGGTAATCGTAAGGTTGGCCGGCGCAATACAAGTAGGCGGCGTTACATCAGGCGTGCATTTCGGTGCGGCGCTGGTAACCGTAACGAGGCATTTGTTCCAGTTGTTGGCAGCATCACCCACCCACAAGGCGACATCCTGCGTTCCTATTCCGACAATCGGAATGGCCGCGCTGGACAGGGGTGGGGTGGTTGCGCTTACATCTAGGGTAGCCCGGTACGTTAATGCGGAACAAGCATCGAAACTGCCATTGTCTAATACTTGTGGGTTCAAAAGCGTCGTGTTTGGCCCATTCAGGTTGGATTGAATGGTCAATGCATTGACGCAAACGGCAGTAGGGGGCGTTACGTCCGGACTGCATGCATTGCCCGTGATGGTCACATTGCCCCAACATCTGTTGAATCCGCCTCCAGGCAGTGCAACACAGGCCGATATCACGAAGGTTCCCGTGCCAGCAATCGAGATGGATGGCATACAGGTTCCATTTACGCCTTGGGCAATGGACGTTTCCACACAATTATAGGGACCGCCTTCCAAGATGTCATCGGGGACCAGGGTGGTGATCCCGCTTGGATGTGCTGGAATGGTTACCAGATCATTGCAAATAATGTTGTAAACAGCGCCCCCGGACACAGTTACCGTCGTCTGACAAGTGGCAGTGTTGCCAGCACCATCTGTTGCGGTGAAGACAACCTGGGTTGCTCCCAAGGGATATACGGCGTTCGATGGTTCCGTTGAAGTCACGGTGACAGGAGCGGGGCAATTGTCGCTCACGATGGGGGCCGTCAAAGAAACGGCCGTAGAGCAGATGCCAGGCGCTACTGTAACAGTCAGGTTGGCAGGGCAAAGGATGCTTGGGGCAACTATGTCTGGGCTGCATTGTGCAAACAAGTTGAGTTGTTGCACGATAAGCAGGGTTAGCAATAGCAGTCCTTTACTAAAAGGAAGCTGCCAATTTTGGTAGCATTGATTTTTCATAGGACGATCATAACTTGAGTTGAACAAAGGATGAAGATTTTGTTGCGCATAAATCATGATACAAAGGTGCAACCTAAGCGCAGGCCATACAAAATCAAAAAAACGCAAAAAATGAGCCTAAAACGCAAAAGTATTTTACAATTAATTGGTATTCAATAAATTGTAAAAATAATATTGAATTTATTATGCCGGGTTTCTATTTTTGTGGCCTGTTTTTTGAAAGAAAATACTCAAAAAGGCATTTCATTTTGTTTTTCAAAGCACAAAAAATGCAAAAAAGCCAGCTTGCACAATTAATTCAGTCCTTTTCCGGTCAGGAAAAACGCGAGATCCTGAAATTTCTGCGTTCTCCATACTTTAATGTTCGGGAAGATGTGATCCAGTTGTTTGATTGGTTTTGCACCGAAAAAACACCTGATAAGGCAAGGGCCAAAGCGCAACTATCCGATGCAGATCCGCTATCGGATCAGGCCTTGCAATTGCGCATGACCTACTTGATGCGCTTGTTGGAGCAGTACCTTGCACAAAAAGAATTTGATGGAAATGAAATCCAGCAGAACATATCGGTGGCTATTTCACTGCGAAAACGGGGTTTGTTGGTGCCTTTTGAACGACAAAAGAAATGGGTGCAGAAATCTTTGGAAAGTCAACCCATGCGGGATGTTCAATACTATGAATCCAAGTTTCGGCTGCATTGGGAAACCCATCAATTGGGATCCATTGTAGAGCCAACCAATACCGAACACCTACAGGCTGCTTCTGCAGCGGCTGATATCGTCTATGTGGCCCAAAAACTCCGCCTTATTTGTTTGAATGCTGCGCAACAAGCCGTATATCGGGCCGATTTCCAGAGCTCCTGGGAAAGTGAGGTGGTATTATTTGCGGAGAAAAACTTTGCAACGGAAATTCCGGTGATCGCCATTTACCTGCATTGTTATCGGATGCTGCGTTCCCCGGAAGAAGAGCAGCATTTTCAGCAATTTAAGCAGATGTTGCTGCGTAGCCTGGATTTGTTTTCGCCCGACGAAAATCGAAGTCTGTTTATTTGGGCGATTAACTATTGTGTCCGTCGGCTCAACCTGGGTGAAAAACGCTTTTTCCAGGAAGTTACCGATTTATACAAACCTGGTATTGAGCAAGGTATTTTGCTCGAAAACGATGAGATTTCTCCCTACACCTATTATAACATTGTAGCGGCTGGTTTGCAGTCGGGTGATTTGGAATGGGTGCAATTTTTCATTTTTCAGTATAAAAACGCGCTTAAAAAGCAGTACCGGGAAAGCGCATTTAGTTTTAACCTGGCGCGGCTCGAATATGCCCAAAAACACTTCGATGCCGTGCTGGAATTGTTACAACAAGTGAATTACCGGGATACTTTGGTCAATTTGGCTGCGAAAACGCTGTTGCTAAAAACCTGGTACGAACTGGGTGAAATGGAAACCTTACAATCGCACCTTGATGCGATGCGCAATTATATCCATCGAAAAAGGGTGTTGGGGTATCATCGGAACAACAGTTTGAACATCATCAAATACACCGATAAGTTGTTGAATATCAATTGGCACGAAAAAAACGAGGTAGAAAAATTGCGCGAGGCGATATTGAAAGAAGAGCATTTGACCGAGCGGGAGTGGTTGTTGGAGAAGATGGGGTAGGAGTGTAGTTGTTAGTTTTTAGTTGTTAGTTTTTAGTTTTTAGTTTGGACGATCGGGCGTAATGGGTTTTCTTAACCCAAGTCAATGAACCGCGCCGGTCAACACCCGCACATTTGCAGTATCAAATTTTGGTTCCATCAAAAAAAACAACTGCAACATGAAACAACTTTTTATTGTCTTTTCCATCCTGCTTGCGCTTTTGTCTGCATACAACATGTCGGCACAATCGCTGTTGGATGTCTCGGTGGGTAGTTCAACCCAAGACCGTGTTTCGGCCAATGTGGCTTACCGTTACCAGGTCAACGACCGGTTTCGAATTGGATTAGAGGCGCAATACGGTGCGCCCCGTTATCGGTTTGTGGATGCCAAACCTATTCGGGAAGGCTTTTCGACCACTTTTTCTGTGCCTTTGACCTACCGTTTGTACGAAAAAGATCAAATTCGACTGGATTTTTTCGCTCGAACGGGGCTGCGCGTCCAGGGCAAAATTGACCCTGATCAAAACGACGAACGGGACAGTATCCTTTCTGCTACTGCGGCATTGTTTGAGCCTGGCCTGCTCGTGACCATTCCTGCGAGCGAAAAAGTCCATTTTCAGGGTGGGATCACTTTTCCGATGGGGTTCCAGGTTAGCCCGTCTTCGTTGTTTGAATTTGCGCATGTACCGCTGATTTATGCGGGTTTGAACGTCAAAACCTCAGAAAGACGCCATATTTTCCTTAAAGCCATGACCGGTGCTGCGTTCGGTGGCAATGGCGACACCTACAAGTTCAGTTGGTCTTTGCAGGCCGGGATGCGCTTTGCCTTTGGTCGCCGTACCGCTGCTCCTTTGGTTGAACCTACTTTCTAACAACTCAAAAACTACATTTCTATGAAAAAGATACTTATTGCAAGCTGCCTGTTGGTTTGGGCCACTTTTTTGACCGCCCAAGAGGCAAAACCGTCCAAAATTGGCTGGTTTATCACACCCGAGGTCGGGTTAATGTTCCTCGAAAACCACGTTGGCAAAACCATTGGTGCCTCCTTTGGTGTGAAACTCTGGAAAGATCGCCTCAAAGTGGGCATCATCAGTTATGGTCGGCCGGGACCGATCAATTCCTACACTGTAGATGCCAAATTGGCTGAAAATCAGACCTATTTGGGCAAAAGTTCGCTCAAACTTCGGGCCGATTGGGGTGTTGTGGGTGGTTTCATTGCCCCTACCTTTAAGTTTAAAAAGTTTGAACTGGATCTTCCGATCGGTTATGGTGTTGGTGTAGGCGGCTTTTACCTGCACGGCGACGACCGCAAAACGCCTGATGGTGCGCGGGTGAGTGTGTGGGAAGACAAACTGTTCAAAGGTGAAGATGCGGCAGCGGGTGGCTGGACGGAGTTTGGTGCGCGGGTGTTTTTTCCAAGCAAAATCAAAGGCATGAGCTTTGGTGGGGGCGTGCATTACACCCTTATCAGCGGCTGGAAAACGTTTGCGGATCCGTCGGGTGATTTTTATAACCAAAGAGTGCGGGTCAACTTGTTTGTGAATTTTGGTTCGCATTAAGTGCTTGTAAATTTGTAAAAAGTAATGGGCGACGAACTTCCAGGTCAATGGATGATCGTCGCCCAATTTGTATGAAACTGCTGGTATTGTTCAAAAAATGACAAGACAGAAGAGGAATACTTACAGTTTGCCGAGTCAAAATGGACGAACTGTTCGCGCCCGGACATTCGATTTCCCAAGCGCCCTTTACTTTTGCAGCAACAAGTAACAAAATCAATTATACACATGAAATCATTGCTGATTTTTTCCATCTCCATATTATTTGCCACGGTTGCTTTTTCTCAAACAGGCACACGTACCAAGCAATTTAACTTATCGGGTGGACTCGCAATTCAGGGATATGACCCGGTTGCTTACTTTACCCAAAACAAAGCCGTAAAAGGAAGTGCTCAATATGCGGCAACCGTAGAAGGGGTTACGTACTATTTCGGTTCTGCAGCCAACAAAGACCTTTTTTATAAAAACACCAAGAAGTATGAACCACAATATGGCGGTTGGTGTGCGTATGCCATGGGCGCTACAAATTCCAAGGTGGAAATTGACCCTGCTACTTTTAAAATTGTAGATGGTAAATTATATTTGTTCTTCCACACCTGGTACAATAACACGCTGACCAAGTGGAACGCAGAAGAAGCCGCGCTGAAATCAAAAGCGGATAATTATTGGCAATCAATTTTCAAATAAAGCCGACTATGGACAGCGCAAAATACTGAACATACATACATCAATGCTGAAGCGCAGATTAAGAATACTGTATATCAAAACTTCCAGTTGGGAGTATTGGCCAATGTGGCTGGTGTATCTGCCAGCCACATTTTATTTTATTTATTTGTCGATCAAGGCGCGCTCCTTGTTCTTTTTTTCGGCTTCTAATCCCTCCATTGAAACGGGTGGAATGTTTTTTGAAAGCAAATGGCAAATTTTCAAACTAATTCCAAAAGCCTATTACCCAAGTACCATTTACATCCCGGAACAGACAACGCTTTCTTGCATATTAGAAAACATGTTTTCTGCCGGAATTGATTTTCCAATTATCGCCAAACCTGATCGGGGCGAACGCGGCTGGTGTGTAAAAAAATTGCACTCCCCGACCGAATTAGAAGCCTATAACGCACAGATTCCATTCCCATTTTTAGTGCAATCTTACGTAGATTATCCGCTGGAATTTAGTATTTTGTATTCCAGAAATCCCAATAGCACGCAAGGAGAAATCGTCTCTGTGACCTTGAAAAAACTGCTCAGCATTACGGGCGACGGCGTATCAAGCATGGATGAATTGATCCTACGCAACAACCGTGCATTATTGCAATACGCTAAATTGAAACACGATAAAAATTTAAATTTATGTCATATATTGCAGTCTGGGGAAGAAAGGCTGCTCGTGCCTTATGGAAATCACGCCTTGGGAGCGATGTTTTTGAATTACAATCATATTATTGATGAATCCCTACTCGCTGTTTTTGACAACATCAGCAAACATATTGAAGGTTTTTACTATGGTCGTTTTGATTTACGTTGCAGCAGTATTGAAGATCTGAAAAAAGGCCAAAATATAAGTATCCTGGAATTGAACGGTGCAGGCGCTGAGCCTTCCCATATTTACGATCCACAATTCCGATTTTGGGATGGACAAAAAGTTATCCTGCAACACTTTAACTTGATATATCAGGCAGCGATTGAAAACAGGAAAAAAGGAACTGATTTTATGTCGCTTTGGGATTTTATGAAAATATGGAAGTTAAAAAGAGCGTACAAAAAAATAGCCATATAATACTTGCACGATCGGGAGACGCGCGCAAGTAAAATTTATGAACCAGGGGGCATATCCTACACGCTGCTGGATTGTTGGAAAATTTTGCCTCAAGCCATTAGAATAACATCATTGGTTTAAAAACATCATCTTTACTTCGTACGCCCCGTTGATCACCACTTTCTCCCCTTCTTCGATACCCTTCAGGATAAGGGTGCGTGTACCGTCGTCTTCGCCGGTCTGGATGTAGGCTAACTCGAACTGCTCCGGGGCGTTTTTGAGAAACACAGCCGTTTTACCGTTAATTTCGGTCAGCGCCGAGTTTGGCACCGATATTTGACGGCTTGGTTGTTGGTTCAGGGCTTTTAATGTTACAAACTCACCAATCTTGAACTCACCTTTTGGATTATCCATTTCAAAAAGTACACGCTGGCTTTGATTGCCTGGGTTCATGCCCTGGGCCTGCGAAATGAGTCGAACTTCTGCACTTTTGTGGTCATCGGTCGAACAAGTGACGAGGAATTTGTTGCCAGCTTTGATTGCCGGCACATCGCGGTCATACACTTGCGCCTCTACATAGACCTTTTTAAGGTTAGTGACGGTGAAAAGCGTTTGTCCGGCCACTACCTCTGCGCCTGGTGTGAGCGTAAAGGTGCCGACCACGCCGCTAATCGGCGCGACTAAAGCCACAGTGCGGATGTTGGCTGCCAGGTTCGCTCCTGCAGCCTTGTTTTCAAGCGTTTGCAATTCAACCAAAGCCTGATTGTAATTTGCTGCGGCAACTTGTACGTCGCGCCCGGCAACAATATCCTCGATTTTTTTCAAACGGTCGAGTTCGCGTTTCGTGGCTGTCACACGGGTTTTTGCCGCCTCGATTTGCACCGTTAAACCTGCGTTGCTGGTGGCGATACCCACTTGGTCGGGAGTGCTGATGGTTTGCAGCAACACCGCCAACGTTTGTCCGGCGCGTACCGTTTGACCCACCGACACGCTCAACCGGGTGATGCGCCCGCCTTGGGGAGCCACTACTGCGCCCAAGCCTCCAGCGGCCGGTATAATAGTACCGAACATGGTGGTGGCCGATTGGTAATCGCCCACCGCGATGGGCTGGGTCAGGATTTCAAATAAGAACTGGGTTTCTTTCTGCGCATACACCGATTTTCCGTAGCCGCTTCCGCCCTTTTTGGGGCCGTGCTCCTCGTCGCCGTGGGCAAAGGCTGGATTGAAATTTGGCGCGGAAAACCAGACGCTCGCCAGCAAAAGCAGTGCTGTCAGTGCCCGGTTGCGGCGGCGGCTCACAAACCACACGGACAGTCCGCCCAGGAGCAAGCCGCCCAAAAACCATAGCCATTGGCCTGATGGGGTAGGAGCGGGGACTTCCGCTGTTTCGGCACTGGCTAATTTTTTCCCTACTTCCACGCCCAGCACCCCAATAAGGTCGGCGCCGTTGGGGTGGCTCACCTGTACATTTAAGGTGTAGGCTTTATTTTCAGGAAACTTTCCGTGTAGTTCGTACACACCCGGCGAAAGCGGTTTGGCCTCTAAAACAATTTGCGGGTTTTCCGCCGCGCTGATTTTCAACTCCGCCTTGTCAATGGGGCGGTTGGTTTTAAAATCGGCGATGTAAAGCGTCAGGTGGGCATCCTGTCCGGCGCTGAGTTCCGGGAAATAAAGCGTGAGTTCGTAACGGTCGCTTTGGCCATACGCGGTGAAATGGTCTTTGGCCACGCCGGGGTCGGTCGCGATTTCGTCGCCGTGCGCAAAAGCATTGGACAATGCCAATGCGAAGCTGAAAAGAAAGGAAAAGAAAACGGACAATTTCATAATCGTTATTTTTTAAATTGAAAATCAATGATTTCAAACTATTGTCCCGACAGGTACAGCATTTGGATGCGGGCTATTTCAAAGGCTTGCATTTGGGTCGCGTAATCGCGCTGAATCGAGTAAGCCTGATCCAACGTGCGCAGGAAGGTGCCGTAATCTGTTTGACCGGCCTCACGCAGGCGCAGCGCGGTAGCAATCAGCACCCGGCTTCGAGGCAGCGCCTCTCGTTCATAGTAATGCACGAGATTCAGCGCCGTGACGGCCTGCGTACGGGTGCGGGCGAGTTCGAGTGCGACGGCCTGGCCTTGTGCTTCGGCGCGGGCCAAGGCCGCCTGACCTTCGGCTTCGGCGCTTTTTACACCGGCGCGGTATTGCCCTACCCAGACGGGGATGCCGACGCTGGCCCGAAACCGGTAGTCAATCGGTGTGCTGCGCACGCCTTGATTCAGGTAGCCGAGCGAAAAATTCGGCAGCGCCCGGCTTTTGGCTAAGCTAATTTGCTGCTCCGCCACCTGTGCGGCCTGCTGCTCATAAGCAACGGCTGGATTGCCCGCGGCGTTTCCTTGCAACAATTGTCCGAACAAGCCAAGTGTGTCGGGTGCGAGGGGCGATAAATTACCTAGATTGGTCAGACCGGTGAGCATAGATAACTGCTGCCGGAGCGCAGTGGCGGTTTGTTCTGCGGCAAATCGCTCCTGATCTACCGTGCCCGCTTCATTTTCAGCCAGTGTTTTTTGCAAAAAATCAATTTCTCCGCCCGCGAATTGCCGGGCGGCGGTCGCGGAGATTTGCTGATACACGCTGTCGCGCACTGCCCATTGTCGCGCCTGGTATTCTGCTGCCTGCGCCTCCAAATACAGCGTGCGTACGGTGTAGCGCAGGTCGTTTTGGCTCAGCAGCTGCCCGGCTTGAGCAAGGGCGGTTTCAGCCTTGGCTACCCGTTTTTGCCGGGTGTACACGGTTGGGAACTCGAACGATTGCAGCACCCCCACCGCGTAAAACTGTCCGGTGGGGCTTTCAGTGTTCACTTCGGGGTTGGGCAGGTTGAGCGCCATTTTTTCCGCGTATTTTCTGGCTTGCACGTCGAAGGCGGCGGCCCGGCTGAGCGGGTGGTTTTGGAGAGCGGCTTGCACGGCGGATTCGGGGGTGGTTTGCGCCCAAGCCGATTGGGCAGTGAGGCCGAATATTATTATTTTAATCAGCAATTTCATGGCGCGTTGTTATCGGGTTTTAAGGTTATCAGATTGCTTTTTTCCTTCAAAATACTCTTCCACCGCCTTTCTCCCCCACACCCAAAACACCGTCGGGGTCACAATCATGTCCAGTAAAGTCGAGGACAGCAGACCACCCAGAATCACCGTTGCCACTGGATAAAGAATTTCTTTGCCTGCCGCTTGCGCGTCCAAAGTCAGGGGAATCAATGCCAGCGCAGCCACCAATGCCGTCATCAGCACCGGCACCAATCGTTCGAGCGAACCGCGCACAATCATCTTCTTGTCGAATTGCTCGCCTTCGTGCTCCATCAGGTGGAGGTAGTGCGAAATCATCATGATGCCGTTGCGAGCGGCGATGCCCGTCAGCGTGATAAAACCTACCATCGTAGCGACCGAGAAGGTGCCGCCCGTAAGCCACACCGCCGCCACCGAGCCGACGAGGGCCAGCGGGATGTTCAGCATCACCTGTGCCACGATGCGCCAGGAGCGGAAATGTGCGTACAGGACGAGAAAAATCCCCAGAAACGCGAAAATACTCAGCATGCCGATGAGCCGCGAAGCGTCCTTTTGCGCCTCGAACTGGCCGCCGTATTCCAGGAAATACCCCTGCGGCATCTTGACTTTTTCAGCCACTGCACGCTGCATTTCGGCCACCGTGCTGCCGAGGTCGCGGCCTTGCACGTTGGCAGAGACAACGATGCGCCGCTGGCCGTTTTCGTGATTCACGGTGTTGATGCCTTTTTCGTACTCGATGTGGGCGACGCTTTCGAGCGGAATCAAAACACCCTCCGGCGTGTGAATTTGGGTTTGGCGGATATTTTCCAGATTTTCCCGGTCTTCCGCCACGGCCCGCAGCACGAGGTCAAAGGTTTTTTGCCCGTCCAGAATCTGGCTTGCCACTTTACCGCCGTACAATACTTCGAGGTCGCGGGCTACTTCCCCGGTTTGCATCCCGTAACGTTGCAGGGCGTCGCGGTTCAGCCGGATGGTGAGTTGCGGCACCAGCACTAGGCGTTCCACCTGCACGTCCACCGCGCCCGACACGGCTTCGACTGCTTCTTTGATCTGCCCAGCCAAAGCGCGCAGTTCGGTCAGGTCTTCGCCGAATACTTTGATGGCCACCTGCGCCCGCACCCCGGAGAGCAAGTGATCTAGGCGGTGCGAAATTGGCTGGCCGATGCTCACTGATACCCCGGCGAGGTTTGCGAGTTGTTTTCGGATGTCGGCCACCACCGCTTCGCGTGGGCGGGCGTCTTCTTTCAATTCTACTTCGATTTCGGAATTTGACACTGGCTCCACGTGTTCGTCGAGTTCGGCGCGACCCGTCCGCCGGGCGGTATATTGCACATCCGGCACACGCATAATAAGTTGCTCGGCCACCGTGCCGATTTTGTTGCTTTCTTCTAATGATGTACCCGCCGGAGCGTATAGATTCACCGTAAAACTACCTTCATTAAATGGCGGCAAAAACTCCGTGCCGAAGCGCGTGACCATCACCAGCGCGCCAATGACCAATGCCGCTGCCGCGCCGATCACCATGCGGGTATTACCCAGGCCAAAATTCAACAATTTTAGGTCCTGCCGTTTCAGCCAGGTGACCAAACCGGATTCTTTGCCTTCGTTGAGTTTTGAATTGGGAAGCAAATAAGAACAAAGCGCTGGCGTGACGGTCAGCGATACTACTAATGATGCCAGAATCGAAGTGATGTACGCGATGCCCAAAGGCGCAAAAATCCGCCCCTCGATACCCTGCAATTGAAATAAGGGCAGGAATACCAACACCACGATAATAGTGGCGTACACAATCGAGTTGCGCACTTCGCTACTCGCTTCGTAAATCACCAGCATTGAATTTTTGGGACTTTCGAGTTCTAGGTTTTCGCGCAATCGGCGGAACACGTTTTCCACGTCCACAATCGCGTCGTCCACCAATTCACCAATCGCGATAGCCAGGCCGCCGAGGGTCAAAGTATTAATCGAAATATTGAACCATTTGAAAACCAGTGCCGTAACGACTAACGAAAGTGGGATAGCCGTCAGGGTGATAATCGTCGTGCGCAAGTTCAGCAAAAACAAAAACAGGACGATGACCACCAAAATGAAGCCGTCACGCAAGGCATGCTCCACATTAGTAAGCGCGTTGACGATAAAGTTTTTCTGCTGAAAAACCTTAGCGTTCAGCCGCACGTCGGACGGCAGCGAGGGTTGCAGTTCGGCCAAGGCCTTTTCGATGTCGTCGGTCAGGGCGATCGTGCTCGCACCTGGTTGTTTTTCGATGGTCAGGATAACTGCTGGCCGTGCGTTCACCGAGGCATCGCCGCGTTTGATGGCTGCACCGAATTGCACCTCGGCCACCTGGCTCAGTAATACCGGCGAGCCTTCCCGGTTCGCCACCACGGTTCGCTGTAGGTCTTCCAAATTTTTGGAACGGCCCAGCACCGAAATCAGCACCTCCGAGCCGTAGCGATTGAAAAAACTGCCCGTTGCGTTCAGGTTCGCATTGGAAAGTGCGCGGTCGAGATCTTCGAGCGTAAGGTTGTATTGTTTAAGTTTGGCAGACGACACCAGCACCTGGTATTGCAGCCGGTCGCCACCCATGGGAATCACCTGCGCCACCCCTTTTATCGCCAGCAGCCTGCGCCGGATGGTGAAGTCGGCCAGCGTCCGCAAATCGGCCGCCGTGCTGAGCGTCTGGCCGGTCGTGCTGTCGGGTTCAGCGATTACGCCCACGAGCATGATTTGCCCCATGACCGACGAAATCGGCCCCATGACGGGCACGATGCCGTTGGGTAGCGGCACGGTGGCCAGTTTTTCGGCCACGAGTTGGCGGGCCCGAAACACGTCCATCTCCCAGTCGAACTCCACGAACACCAACCCGATGCCGCGCGACGAACTGCTGCGTACCGTTTCTACGCCGGGCGAGCCGTTGAGCGCCGTTTCGATGGGCAAAACGGCTTGCGCCTCTACCTCTTCGGGCGACATCCCGCCGGCTTCGAGGAACACGGTCACCCGGGGCCGGTTAAGGTCGGGCAACACGTCCACGGGTAGTTCGGTAATCGTCCATCCGCCCCACACCAGCAACAAAGCCGCCGCGGCCACCACGAACAGGCGGTTTTGTAATGAGAATTTTATGAGCGCGTTGAGCATTTTTGTTTTCTATTTTTTTACAAATAATTGAGTTGCAATCAACAGCCCGACCGAGAGAAAAAGTGCGGCCCAGATGTTCCATTTTTTCATGTTTCCCTTTTTAATGGTTTGGATAGGAAAAACAAAGTGGTGCCGGACGCTGCTATGCAACGCCCGGCACCCGAATGCAACTCAAAAAATTACACGATCATCATTTACGCCGCTCGTACTGGCAACAGCCCGGCAGCTCATTGTACGCGGCGTCGTTGCCTTTTGTCGTATCGGTGTCGTAGCCGGCCGCCGCGATAGCTTGGTGAACCTTATTCACACCGGTCTGTGCGGGGGCGAACACGACAGTGAATTGGTGCGTGTCCGAGTTCCAGACGGCGCTTTGTACGCCAGTCACGCCTTTTGCTGCCGTCTCAATTGTTCTTTTGCACATTCCGCAGTTGCCCCACACCTGGAATTGGGCCGTTTGGGTGGCTGTGGCCGCGGTTGCGACTTTTTTTAACGGCGCTGCCCCGGTAGCGGGTTGTTGAGCGTATGCGCTATGAGCGGAGAAAACCGCTATGCAGATGAAAATCAGGATTCTCATATTTTTAAAATTGAGTCAATTGAATTTGAAAGAGTGGATGGAATAAGCGGTGGAACAAACGGGGTTTTAGTGGCCGCTATGTCCATCATGTCCGCCCGGTGTAGCTTGACCTTCGGTTACCTGTACCACGAAATCAGCCGTGTGCACTTTACCCTCGGTCTGGAATTGAAGCCAGCCACGGTAAGTGCCGGGCTTGGCAAAAGTGGTGTGAATGTCGAATTTGCCTCCTTCGGCCGAGGGGTGGGTGTGGACGAACTCCTTGGAATCCACTTCCACGAGCACGAGGTGCGCTTTTTCGCCCAAATAATTCTCGAAAGTAGCGGGGTCAACAGGCTTGCCTCCCTGTTTGATGATCACTGGGATATGTTGCTGGCTGCCCGTTGTAAAGCCAGCGCCGCCATGTCCGGCTTCCATTGTAAGTGTGAAGCCGTCCACCGTGGTCGTCATTTTCGGTTGGGTGTATGCGACGGCTTTGGCGGGCGCTCCGGCCACAGCGAGTTCGGTTTTGTTCACCTGATTCAGGCCACCGGTAGGTTTGTAATCCGTAAATGCCCAGTATTTGCCGCCCGCCTCGAAGCGGGTTTGGTTGTGACCGCGACCGTTGGTAAAGTTTTCGCCAGCAGCCAGCACTTTGATGTCGTAGCTGCTCGAAGCGGAAAATTCAGGGTGGATATGGTCGAACCAGGATAGGTCGTCGCTCACGAGAATGAGGTGCATCTTTTTCTCATGCACGAGGTCGAGCGGCACTGGCGCGCCTTCATTGCCTTTGATTTTAGGCGTAAACGACAGCATGCCCGCCTTGCCGGCTTCGAGTTGAGCCGGGTTGGCTGTGAAGGCCGTGAAATACTCAGATTTATTGGCTTCCACCTCGGCTTTCACCGGCTCCAAATCCATGTGGCATACGGGGCAGGAGCCGGGCTGGTCGTAGGTTTTACCCTTTTCGCAGTTCATCGGGCAGATGTATTTCGTACCGAGGGCAGCCGCTTCGGTCGATTGGGGTTTGTTTTGGGCATGGTCGTTTTTGCAGCGATTGAATGCCACGACAGACAGCGCGAGCACAAAGCTAGCGATGAGCATATTTTTCATAAAAAGTTGAAATTGAAGGTGTTGGAAATAAGGCTAAAAAGTGGATAGACAGATTTGAGCGACTTAGAAACAAATTGTTCTAAATCATCTCCATTGTTCTAAACCTTTCTAAACCGAAAAAATGGACACACGTCGGGCTGACGCGGCATCAGGCGCCAATTTTGGGCGGCTGCCAAATGGGGAGATAAACTGCTTCGGGCAAATGCTCTGCAAAATAGAAAGCCTGTTTTTGCACCGAAACAAAGAGCGGGGAAGCGGCGGGCACGGGAGGCGTTTCAAGTGCGGAGGCTGCGTCGGAGTGACATACTATGCCGCAACCCGGACAATGGCAACCGCCGTTATCATGGTCACACGGGCAATTAGAGCCGGAGTGTTGGTGTTTGGAATCGCCGGAGCAGGAAGTTTGCGCTTCTTCTTTGGCACAGCAGGACTTTTCGGAAACAGGCTGTTGAGTTTGTGCCGCGTTTTTGGAGTGTTCGTCGCCACATGCCCAAGCACCGTTCGCCGATGTGACGAACAGGCCGAGGAATAAAAACAATGTGACAAAACGGAAACTCATAGCGTACACAAAGGTAAAAGGATAAAACGAATAAAAAAGAAAACAAGTCTACTGAAAAATTTGATTTAGAAAATTGATTGGAAAGTATGCTCAATAAATCACGGTAATGCCCGCACCAAACCCCAAATCGCTGTCATAATGTGTGGACAGCGACCAGTATTTGGTCAAAATGTATCGGCCACCAATCGCGTATTCTCGGTCTGAATTAACCATTAGGTTGAGCCGCAACCGGTTGGTCAGAGCAATATCGTCGCGGCTCAATTCCACCCTTGTGCGCCCGGTGTGGTCAATTCGGGCATCCAACAGGAGGAACATTGGCAGCGTGTAATGGAAACCCAGCGTCGCCACCCGTCTTCGGTCAATACCGTTGTTGGTCCGCCCGAAAATATCCGTTTCGGTATTCCTGCCCAATCGGTAGCGGTAATCAAAGCCGATGTATGGCATGAAAAATTGGTTCCTGCCGATGAACCGCCCAACATGGCTGACGCTTTCATAGCCTTTCCGGTCGTTCAGGCACAAATGCCATTGTGTTTGAACCGCCCAACGGGTGTTGCTGATGTTTACGTTGCCGTCGCTTCCGTTGCTTTCCAGACCGATTGTTGCGGTTGTGTAATAAGCGCGGTCGCCTTTATTCAATAGGGCCATCGCCTTTTTTGGGTCGGGAATTTCCGGGTTTGGCGGCGCGTTTTCGTAACTGAAAACGCGGCTCATGCCCGCCGCCATGTGGTATAAAATATGGCAATGAAATATCCAGTCACCCGTTTCGGAGGCGGCAAATTCGAGGGTATCGGTTTCCATGGGCATGATGTCGAGCGTGTTTTTGAGCGGTGCGTAGTCACCTTGCCCGTTCAACACGCGGAAAAAATGCCCGTGCAGGTGCATCGGATGGCGCATCATCGAGCTGTTGCGCAGGATGATGCGGACGTTTTCACCCTGTTTTATCAAAATCATGTCGCTTTCGGCCATCGTTTTGTTGTCCATTGTCCAGACGTATCTGTTCATGTTGCCGGTCAGTTCGAAGCGCAGTTCTTTGGTCGGTGCGTCGGGCAGCGTTGTTTTTTCGGTTGACCGCAACATGGCATAGTTCAGGGTCGTCAAGTTGCCTGCCGCCGCTGCGGGCATTTCCGAATGGTCCATACCTTTCATTTTCATGCCCTTCATCGGTTTGTTGCCGCCGGTTATTTCGGGGTACATCACGCGGTTCATATCCATCTGTTGCGCCGACATTTTCATGCCCATGTCGTCCATTTTCAGGCCCATGTTCATCATACCGTTCATCATTTTCATACCCGCGAAATAGTTGAGTTTGGGCATTTCAGGCACCGTCATTTCCATGCCGCTGCCAAAGAAAATGGAGGCGAATTTGGTGCGGTCTTCGGGCGTGGCTTTGAGTTCGTAGCACATCCCGTTGTCGGGAATAGAGAGGATGACATCATACGTTTCGCCGTTGCCGACGATCAATCTGTCCACTTCCACAGGCTCCACGTCCTTGCCGTCGCTGGCGATGACCGTCATTTTTCCGCCCGCATACTGTACCCAAAAATAAGAGGACGCACCACCGTTGATTAACCGGACGCGGACTTTTTCGCCATTCTTGTGTTGCGGCTGTTTTTGGGTCGTTTGCCCATTGATTAAAAAGCGGTCGTAAGCAATGTCCGATACATCCATCGGCAGCATCCGTTTCCATTCGCTGACCAGTTTTGTTCCGAAATGGCCTTTCAACAATGCCTCGCCGTAGTTTTGGGTAGTGCCTTTTTTGATGGCATACCAATCGGAGGCAACGTGCAGTCGGCGGTTTATTTCAACCGGATTTTCATTGGACCATTCGCTCAAAAGTACGACGTGCTCGGGCTGTTTGTCTGCCGTTCGAATGGTCGGGTCATTGTCTTTTTTGTGGATGACAATCGCACCATACAGCCCGATCTGCTCCATCAGATCGTGCGAATGGTACCAATAAGTACCGTTTTGGACAATCGGAAAAGTGAAGAGGTGGGTCGTGTTCGGCAAAATCGGCGCGGTCGTCAGGTAGGTCACGCCGTCAAACCGGTTCGGCAAAATGATGCCGTGCCAGTGCATTGAAGTGGGCGTTTTCAGTTGGTTGTGGACATAAATCACTGCCGAATCGCCTTCCGTAAAATGCAGGGTCGGGGCAGGGATTTGGCCGTTTATGGCCATTGCCTTTGCTTTTTTGCCGGTAAAATTAACGGTCGTGTCACGCACATAAAGGTGGTAGACCACTGTTTTTGCCGGTTTATCCGCGCTTGTTTTTGTTGGGTTGGCTTTCTGTTTTTGGGCGGGTTTGATGTTAGTTTTTTGTGCCGCTTTTGGGGCTTCGTTTTTGGGCTTGTCCATGTTTTTCATGTCGTGCTGTGCGGCGACGGAGAAACAAATGGCCAATCCGAGGAGTATTGATAGTATTCTTTTCATTTTTTTAATCGTCTATTAGACTTGATGCGCATCATTTTATGGGGCGTGTTGCACAATCACCCGTTTTCGTTGACGGCGACTTTTTCTTTTTTCATAAGCATGCGATTGGTGTCTTCTATTGATTTAATGAAATTGATTTACGCAACCGTAATTTTCTTGTCTAAATAAACATCCTGAATAGCGTTCAACATCTCCACCCCTTCTTCAAAAGGTGGGTGGTTGCCAATAAATCACGGGCAGTCTCACGCCGAAACCCATATCGCTGTCATAATGCGACGAAAGGGAAAAGCATCGGCTAAATTTTGATTTTAATTGTTAGAAAAAAAATCTCCTCCCGCAGCACTCGGCGGGAAGAGATTTTTTACTGATTACATTGTGCCCATGTTGCTGCACTCGGTAGCGCATTTACGACAGGCTTCTGCGCACTTTTTGCAATGCTCCATGTGCGCATGCTTTTCACATTCCTCAGCACAGGCAGTACAGATTTCTGCACAGAGTTTGCAAATTTGGTTTGCAAATTCACTTCCGCCAGCCATTGCTTGCACGGCCAGCTGGCAAATGGCCCCGCAGTCATGATCCAACTTGATGCAACGGGCGAACATTTTAACGTCCTGCTCACTCAAGCAAGCACTTGCGCAGTGATAGCATTCTATTGCACATGCTGAGCAGGCGGCTATGCAGCGCTGATACTTTTCATGACTCATCTTTTTTGTTTTAATCGTGAAATAATTTTCACCAAACAAATTTAGGGATGGTGGCAGGCACAATCCTTACACAATTCCAGATGATCATTACATTATTTACACATTTTCAGTTTCAAAAGGCTTTACCAACGCTTAGAGCCTATAAAAATTTATATTTTTCGCTAATATGACAATCTTTTTTCGCCATACGTCGTTCCTTTTTTTCGCCGTAATTAGTCCCATTACGTCTGCAAAAAGCGCCTAGTCTGGCTAAAAAATCTTTGTCACATTAACCGAAAATATAATTTTTTATAGGCTCTTAGCCGCCCTGGACCTCAATCCTTTTTACCGCTATGGTTAGCCCGGTCGAAAGAAAAAATATGCGCATCCGGGTTCTTTTTGCCAAGCGCAAAATCTCGGATAATTTCTCCCGCGATTTGGCTGAACACAATGCCGTTTCCTCCAAAACCCAAAGCAAATTCATCCTAATTTATACCTTTGTTTCTTCCGTGGTCAATATCAATTCCTTTACCACAACTTCCCTTAGTTCCACAAAAACGGCGGATGAACTGGGACGTATTTTCCCGCCATATTGATTGGCATAAACCTTGGTGAATTCCGCGCCCCAATAGAGGATGATCGCGGAATAATAGACCCATAAAATGATCAGTACCACGGCCCCTGCTGCGCCATAAGCCGTAACAGTGCTCGAATGGCTGAGATACAGGTTGATCAGGTATTTGCCGATCAAAAACAGGATGGCCGTAAAAAATGCACCGATTATTACATCGCGCCATTTTAATTCGGCATCGGGCAGTACTTTGAAAATTACGGCAAAAAGGAGCATCACAACGCCTGTGGATATCAAATTGCTCAGGATATAGGCCAGCCATGCGAAGGAACTCATATAGTCATTCAGCCACCCGTCCAACATACTCAGTATCGCACTCAAAACAAGCGAAACCATCAAAAGGAAACCGATGCCGACCACCAAGGAGAAAGAAACCATACGCGTAATGAGAAAGCGTACCCAGCCTCTTTTTGGCTTTGCTTTGATCGACCAAATAGTATTGATGGAATCCTGGATCTCAATAAAAACGCCGGTTGCCCCCAAGAAAAAAGTAGCTACCCCTAATGCGGTCACCCAGGGCGTATCGCCGGAAATTCGGACGTTATTGATCATTTCCTGCAATTGCAGAGCCCCCAATTTTCCAATAAGCCCTTCAAATTGCAAATAAAGGTAACCCGCAGCCGCTTCCTTGCCCAGCCAAATACTGCCAATCGCGATCACGATGATCAGCATGGGCGCCATAGAAAAGAGCGTGTAATACGAAAGCGAGGCACTTAACTTGAGCCCGTTGTTTCCATAGAACTCCTGTGCGGACAAGCGGAGCAAACGCCAAAGCGCAAGGGATCTTTGCCAAAGGTTATGCATGGAAAGGCCGGAAAATAATGGGATGTTCATGTTTTTGAATCCCCTAGTTGCACTGTCCAAGTGCAACCCATATAATAATAAATATTACGATGGTGCTAATGCAGCCCCCTCCAAATTTCATAGCGCCTGCACCGGACAGTATTCCTCTGAAAAAGTTATTCATGGTATCGCTTTTGTTGAAAAATAGCCACCGGCTAGATTGCTACAAAGATGCGGGCGCTGGTTTTTCATGCTGTTACACAATTCGATGAATTTGTTACATTTTTCACAGACCCGCCGGCGCGCAGTGTTTATCTAAATCCGCATTGATCACTAAATCCGCTTGATTATTGGTCCATTTGTTGCCCTTCCAATAGCCCATTAAACGCGTATGAAGCGTTGCGCTGGATAGTTCTTGGCTTTGCAAGGCTAGCTTGAAAAGTAGAATTATGAATATGATTAGGGTGTGTTTCAAAGTCAAATTTTGGGATAAAGATGTGAAAATGCCTGTTTTTTACACTTTTCTCATTTACATTGGGCTCAAACACATGTATTCAACTTCATAATCCTTAGTTAGATAAATTCTTCCTGGTTCACTATAACTATTGTTGAAAAATTCAAGCCTTATGCCATATTTGTCATTGATTAATTCCATTTTAGAAAGGTTATTGTGCGGAATATCCACATTTAATTCTTCCCTAAATTCAACTGCCCAAATTAGTTTGCCATTTACGTCAAATTTAATTAACTTTGGAGAAAGAGAATCCGAAAGATTCATTAGGCCCAACATTCCATTAGGAATCACTATTTGTTGGTCCAGTTTTAAATCCTCCATATTAATGCTTATTGGTTTCCCATAAATTGGGCCAGCAGACATTCCACATTCACCTAGACCTTTAAATTGGAAAACCAGGTAGCCAAAATATCCAACTAATCCTAAAATCAGAACAATGGTCCCTGAAATTATTACTTTTTTCATTTCTTATCATTTTAGATAACTCTTAGCGGGAGTTGGGCAAGGATGCCTTGTTCTTTGCTTTGTTCACATTTATCTGGGCGATGGTCTGCTTAGTCCGCTCTTGAATAATGTGCATTTGTTCGAGGATGGGCAAGTGTTTTATTTCCTCGTATGCCTTATCTTTCCATTCCCAAACGGAAATTTGTGCTTTTGAAATTTTAATTGCCATAGCCTGTTAACTTTGTTGGTGTGGTTAATCTGAAAGTAAATATACTACCCGCCTTTTATATATCCAAAAGACCTAACAACCTTTTAGTTGTACCACATTCACAACCTCACTTTTCTTGCCGGTTCTTTCCCGCTCGGATCGAAAATAACCCAAAATCTTAAGGGAAAGAATCGGACGGTAGGGGCTGGCCGGGCGGGATGGAGTGTTTTTTATTGGCGGGATTGAGCCTTGCGTCTGACTAGATCCTTCGCCTTTTTTCTTCCCCCTTTTTATTAGTGGTTATTTAGATCTCAACAGGGGAAGTAAAAAGACTCAGGATGACAGCTCACGTTGGCATAAAGTTCTGATCTTTAGTTTGGTAAAGCCCTGGAAGTTAAAAACTACGTGGGCTGTCTTCCGGAGGGCCGTTTCTTCCCCTTTCGGATCATGAATTACCCAAAATGGTAAGGGGAAAGAAACGGTCGGAAGGATCTGGCCGGGCGGGACGGAGTGGCCAAGGTTACCGCCCAACCAACATTTTATACGACACATTTGCAGTGCCACACTGCATATGTACCCAATAAATGCCAGGGCGAAGGGGGGCGGTATCCAACGCAAGGCTGTATGCACCCGCTTGCTGGGGGCCTTCCAACACGGGCAATACGATGCGCCCATGTACATCGGCAATATGAATCCGGACCAACGCGTCGACGCCCACTGAATAGTGCAACATCGTTTGAGTCTGTGCAGGATTGGGCACTACTTTGATGCTACAAATCCCCTCCATGGCCGTTGGTGCAGATACGGAAGTCGTACTGACATTGGTTCCATAAAGCGTGACAACGCCATAGCCTGGCACGCTCACTGTTGTCCCATTGTTGTTGATCGGTTCCTGGCTTTGTTGCCAATAGGAATTATTGGAGGAGGTAAAAGCCGCAAAAGTGGCAGGCAACCCTTGTGTTCCTTGCAAATCAAGGGTCGTTGTCTGTGTGTTGGGGGTGGTATTTACCAAAACGATGGTCAACGTGTTATCCATTTCATGAACGTATGCACTGGCCAACAAGCTATTGTTGCTGTTGGCGACTTCAACCCGCTCCGCATTGGGGCGGATGTATTTAAAAAAATGTTTGGCCGCCACGTATTTGGGTGCATTTTCTTTTTGGGCTTCATTACTCAAAGCGAAAGTGGATACCTGACCATTATCCTCCCCGGTAAAAGTCCAATAAATCCATGCGCTCTCTTGGCCGGTCGTTAGGGCCTGGTGAATTTTTGCGGCAATACTCCAGCCACCATTGTTGGGAAATCCTGTAGCGGGTTCCAGCCAAGCGGCCGCTTCCCCTGAAGTTTCGGTCATCCAGGATTTTTTCCCAAATGCCGTAAACCCCTTTACATTGCCGGGGATGCCCGGCGCGGGGCTATTGACCCAACCATTTGCCCACCAATCCCACAAAACAGCGTTTGCGCCGCCTGCACTGACACCATCGGGCGCATAGCCATGGATGCAGAAAAAATCCAGGGATTGAAGTGCCGCAGGGTCCGCACCTATATTTTTGAGGTATTGCAGGTTTTTGTGCACTGGGCCGCCATATTCCCACATACCGTAAGGGTCGCCCCCGAGCAGGTCTTCGGGCCCCATGATTTTGATGCCTTTTAGATCGGCGTGTTGGTCAAATTCAGCACGCACCGCCTTTAAGGCCGATATATACTGGTTCGACAACGGATAGGTGGCACTGTTATAAAATTGCTCGAAATTGAGCTCGTTCTGGATACTGATGGCATAAAACTGGATGCCATGAAAGTTTTGATACCCTTTGATATAAGCTGCGGTGCTGCGGGCAAATTGTTGCAGGGCGGTCGTTGGACCCGTCCCATCATTGAACACCTCCAAGGGTGTATTGGATACATCCAGTCTGCCACCCGCAAAATTACCGCCCCAAATGAAGGGCCATGGGCTGCCCGCTACCGGGCCGGGCCACCAGTCCTGACTGTAGGTGTTGCCAGAAGCAACTTTCACCCAGGGAACAGGCGACCAAATAGAACCGATCAATTTAAAATCGCCTAAGGCCGCTTTTTTGGCCTTGCCGGCAGTGATGGCACCATCGGGAGCGTAAGTAAACTTGTTGACATTGGCCAGAATATCCGTCCCCATCACTGCAATCGGCGCGTTTTGTCCACCAAAGGTGCGGGAATAATCATTCGGGCCCGTGTAGGTACGCACCCGGTTGTTTTCGGGGCCATTGGGGTTGGCAGGATCTTCCAAGTTGAACACACTGACCGTACTGCTTCCCATAAACCAGGGCGAATAATAGCTAAGGTTGGAATAGGGCGTTTTCAGTTTTGGGGTCAAATCAACCCGGTAAATCGAAGCCCCCAAATCATCAAAATAGAGTGCTTGCCACCATGCCTGGTTCACGGCATCATCGCCTTGGTGCGCGCCAAAACCATCCATCACCTGTTTTCGTTGATTGCAAAGCACTTGGATGGAGGTTGTTTGGGCAAAAGCGTGCGTAGTGAGGCAAAAGGAAAGCAAAAAGAAGAAAAAGTGTTTCATCCTGGTAAAAAGTATTTTTTTGTAAGCGTGCTACTGACCCTGTTTACGTCCAGTTTAGATATTCTCCTCTATCCCGAAGTAATCGTTGTAAAGTTGGCGCTTTTCCGGCGATTTCTGCCATGCGGGCTTGTTAAAATAAAAGTCGGGCAACCCTGCTGCTTCCAGGCGGGGTTCGCAGGGTTCGTAAAAGTCTTTTTCGCCGCGCTGGTGTGCATTCCGGGCGCATTGTCCGTATTGAAACCCACAATGCGCTTCGGTGACCAGCACCATTTGGTTCATGGCTTTGTCCACATTTTCGTGCATTCCTTTGGATATATAATCCCCTATTCCGTTCCAAAAGAAACAAAAATGTTGGGGGCAGATGGTTAAGTCGGGTTGTGGAGGGTGGTTTTCGTTTTTCATAAAAAAGGTTACTTGTAGAGGTGTTAGCCCTTGTTTTTACGCCATTACTGCAACTATACTGAGTACGCGTTCCGCCAAAGTAATATCCCCAAACAGGCTTACTTTGTCTTTTACCTGTTCCGGTTTCCAACTTTTTGAAAACAATTTCCACGCAGTATCAGGGTCCATCACAACTTTTGCATGCGGATGGAGATGTTGACTTTTGTCTAAAATCCAGCCTTTATCAGTCTTTTCGATACTCCAAATTCCACCAATATCGGTACTGATTTCAATAGAAACGATGGTTCCGTTATCTGCTGAAATAGTACGAAATGTGTGCGGGAAAGCAAACATAAACGTATCAACAAACGGATAAAACAATTCCTTGGTCATGATACCTTGTTTGCCAACGGCGTCCCTGATTTGTTGCTGGTGCAAAAACTTTTCGGTGTATTCCCGTGCTATGTGAAACCAATTTGGTGAAACTGCTTGTCCGGCCCAGGCCACTGAAAAAATAGCGGGATCCAACGGGTTAAGTGTATTCAAGTGTTCGATATATGCTGTCCCGGTAATTTCTAAAAGGTTGGTGATTACTTTTGGACTTAGTCTTTTGGTGGCGCTTGTCCAAGACATATTCAACTGATTTAGATAACCAACCAGGTCTTGGAACGAATGTATATTTTCAGGACTTTCTCCAAAATACCGATCTCTGGACATAGACAAGATTCTTAAATTTCCGTCGAGTAAATGCGCTGCCACATCCTTTACGTTCCAAAGTTTAGCCACCGTTGGACGATCCCATTCTGCTGCACTTAGCCCGTTTAAAAGGTCGATCAGTTTCCTATCCAAGATAGGAAATAAATGGCGTGTTTCTATTTGGATTTCGCTGGTCATATTCTGGTCGTTTTAGGAGGTAACATTTAACGGGAGTATTAAAGTTCAAAGCGGCGCTTAGCCGATCTATTGAAATCATTTGAAATGAGATTTCTATATTTGCACATCATCCAATTTGAGCAACATGCATCCTAAAAAATTACGCGCAAAAACCCGCGATCTCATCGCATTATCGCTGTTCTTTTTGTTGACAGCCATCCTTCCAATCTTTGCTCAAAACCCAGACACTATCTGGCTCAACGGACAATTCAAGCCCGTAGAACAACCGAAAGCGCGTTATTACCGCGTTGTCAAGTTGGATGCCCAGCGCAAAAAATGGCATATTCAGGATTTTTTTTTGAATGGCAAACCCCAAATGCGCGGTTGGTCAGACACGCCTGATGATGAACACATGGTGGATTCCGTTTTTAGATATTTTGAAAATGGATTCCTGGAAAGTGTGTGCGAACATAAAACCTATGAATCGGGCTGGATTTCTTTTTTCGATGACAAACTGCACCGCACTTGCCGTCTTTTTTGTGAAAAAAAACTTAAAAATGGCAAGGCTATATTTTATAATGTGGACGGTTCGGTTTTTTCAAAAGCCGTTTTCAAAAATGACTCTGTGTTTAGTGGCACACGCCCACACATAATTTGCTACAATCATTTCAATCCATATGCTTCGGTTACATACAAAAAAGGCAAGGCAATAGAGGAAATCAAACGTTACCCAAACGGAAAGATTGCCAGGAAGGCAAAATTGGGAAACGGGTTATTGAGTCCTGTTTCCGCCGAATTTTGGGATGAAAAAGGCAAGAAAATTGGTGCTTGCACTTTCGAAAAAGACTATTTAAAGCCGCTTGATGGGACTTTCGTGGAATTCTCAGATGGCAATAAATTTTTCGATTTTTACGCACCTGCCCTCATTGTCAAAATTGCGAGCATGGAGCAGGGCAAACTAGTTCATGCCCGGTATTTTGACCCAAAAGGTGCATTGATTGCGGAATGCAACTATAAAAATGGCTTGCCTTTTAATGGACTTCAAATGGAAGATGGGGTAATAAAAACTTATGTAGAGGGCGCAAACACCGGCATAAACACCCATTTTGCCAAAAAATATGGCAGAAAACTGTTCGATGTTCAAATGGTGGATGGATTGGAAAACGGCGAATCCCGTAATTTCGGACCAGACGGTTCCATCACCTCAACCGGCATTTGGCAAGATGGCAGGCCTTTTTCCGGGAAGATTTACCGCAACCAAGAACTTTGCGATTATGTGGAAGGCAAAAAAACGGGCGTCTGCCAAACTTTTTTCGAAGATGGGACGATCGAATCAATGACCCATTTCAGCCAAGACATGCCCGAAGGAGAAGCTACTGTTCGCTCCAAAAATGGGCTTTTTCAAACGAAAGGTACCTATCGCGCGGGTGCTATGTACGAAGGCACCTTTCCTCAAAAACGCTACGAATATATCTCCGTGCGTTACGAAAAGGGCAATCTTGTCGAAACAACCTATTTCGACCGGTACACTTACCTCGTGCAGCGTATTGAGGCAGCCAAAAATGGCTTCACAAAAGAGTTTGACGGAGATGGCCGTCTGATATTAGAAGGTGAATTGCGCGATGGCAAGCGTTTCTCCGGACGTTTTAGAGAAAAAAACGCCATTTTTTCTTACAAAAATGGCCAAAAAAACGGTGTTGCTGAAATCCTGGATTACAACCGTAAGCCAGTTAGAACGGAACAATATGCGAATGGCAAACTGGATGGGGAAACCATTTTTTATAAAAATGGCAAAATCGCGGCCCAGGGGGTGTACAAAAACGGACAGCCTTACGAAGGCCATTTTATTGAAGGCGATGTGGATGACAAGCATAGCATTATCGAATACCACGACAGTTTGAAAAACGGCACCGCATTCCTATTTTTTTATCCGGTACAGGCGACCGTGCCTTTTGTCAGCGGGCAGCGAGAAGGCGTGGCGCGTTTTTTTTGGACAAAGAACAAGAACAATAAGGTTGACACCTTTAATCTCACCGGAGTTTATAGAAATAACAAACCGTTCGAGGGCGATTTTATAGAAGACAACCGTCATGAGCAATACAAAAACGGCTTATTGGATGGACAGGTCAAGCATTTCGTAAAAACTTTAGAGGGCGACTTGACCAAAATGGAGACCTACCGTGCTGGCATATTAGACGGAGAAACGGTAAGGGTTTTTAAAAAAAGACCGTTCGTGGGCCAATTTCGGGAGGGTCAACCGTGGAGCGGCTGGCATGAGGACATAAATGCACCCAGTTTTCAAAAAACCTTTGTCCGTTTGGAAGATGGAGCGCCGACAGATGACAAATTCGAGTTTATGGAAGGCTATAAAGAACTTGAAGTGCGAAACGGCAAACCTTTTTCAGGTTTTATCAGGGATGAAAAACAGCCTTTAAGACAACATTTTTATACAAATGGCCAACGCACTTTGACAATTGTTGGACGCCCTTATTCCCGCGACACACTCGGTTCTATAAAATATTCCAACGACACGGCCACTCTATTCGACTCAAAAGGGCGTATTTTGGAGAAGACCATATTCACGAACAAATATGACAGTGGCACAACCGATATTTTTTCAACCGATGATTTCCTTCACGTAGGACATATCGTCTTTAAAGATGGGAAACTTAAAACAGGGTATTTCCGGCCAGAAGAACACATCCTGCCCGAACATCAACAATGGGGCATGGCGCAATTTAGTAAGCTGGGCGATTCCATCATTGTGGAAACAGCGGTAAAAGACAACCCGCTCATCATGGTTCGAAAAATATCGGGGCAATTTGACATTCCCTGGCCCATGAACTTTCAAGGATTTTTGAACGATTTAGGAACCAGAAAAGGACGAACGGAATACCACCTTTACCTGAGTGCAGATCCAAAACCACCTTTCAAAACCATTGCTACCCTTGAAAACGACGGCAACGGCCATTTAACCGGTGTATTAATCCAGGAATTGGGTTCGAGCTTTTATATTTCAAAATACGAAGGCAACAGTTATACCGATAAAACATTCGAGCGGTTCAGCTTGGAACAACTGCTAGAACAACTTGAAACCTGGGAGAAAGAATAACGTTTCTTGAATGAAACCCATCGCTTTAGTTTTTTATTTAGATGGGAGTGAACGGGAGCATCGATGGCCCCCTGCGTTTCGCTGGCGGTTGGTAAGGATACCTTTCTGATGTCAATACCTACTAATATATGGACGATTAGTGATATTACATGATCCGACACAATCTTCGTTTACATAGCGTGGCATATAAATAATTATGTACTACGGTTTTAAATGGAGCGAGTATTTAAAAAGCCCCTCCCAACCCCGAAAATTCGGAGCGAGAGGGGCAATGGTTTTACTTGGGGTATATTGCGGGGTCTATTGCTTCACAAATTTTTCTATGGCGAGCACTTTTCCATCAGACACAACTTGCAAGAAATACAAGCCAGCAGGTAAAGCCCCTGCCCGAACGGTCTGCTGTGCACTGCCCGACTCGGTTTTTTGTTCCAGTACGAGCCGGCCCGTGAGGTCGGTGATGCGGAACGTGGTGCCGAGTTTGGCAGGTTCGGGTAGTTCGAGGGTGAAAGTGCCAGTATTGGGGTTGGGGTAAATGCGGATAAGCATTGCCCTAAATTGGTCTGACACGGAGACCACTGGCGTACATTCGCGGAAAGAAATATCGTCCAGCGCGAAGTTGTTTCCCTCAAAAGAGGTGCCCGCCGTTCGGATGGCCAAGAAATGGCTGCCACCGACCGATGCTGTGAAAGATCCGGTAATGCCAACCCAACCGCTTGCTGTTGGTGGTTCGGGGAGGGGGCCGGTCGTAGCGATCGGGCCGCCAATCGGGGTCATACTTGCGTCCAGAACATACGCTTCCACGATCGGGTCGGGCCGGTCAAGGTTCAGGTTCAGGTTTTTGACCCAGGCACAAAAGTTATAAGTCTTGCCTGCAGTCAACGTGACCGGCTGTTTCCACGCATTGTCCCCAAGGGTTTGGCTGCCATCAGCAGCAAAAAACTTCCAACCCGTTGTGGTGTTGCCCGTTGTGTGGTCGGTAGCCGCCCAGTTGTTGCACACCGTGGTCACCTGTACCGGATCGGTCACAATGAATTCCTTAGGGCTACAGCTGGGGAATAGCGGGGCATAATCGGAACTGAAGTTCGGGATAACTGCTTGAAAGGTACCATTCAGCACCAGTTCTGGCCCTGTCGTATTGCCCTGTGGGCAATCGCAAGGGCAGCCCGGTGTTTCTATTTTGATCTCGCAATAGCAGGTATCAGATCCACAAATGCCCACCAACGTAAGCGTGTAGATGCCAGACCCAGAAAAAGTACCGCTGGGGATCGAAACCAGAAAACTCGGGCTGGTCATCGTGCCGTTATTAACGATATTATTAGCGGGGTTTTTCAAAGTCCAGGACATCGGGATCGGGGCCGGACAAGCATTTCCTTGGCACATGAAGTTACCGCTCAGATTGAAAGTGGGCAAGACGCATTGCCAAATGGCGATTTGGCCGCAATCAATAGACACGTTCGGACCGCTATTCGCCTTGTAGCTCATGTTGCTAAACCCGCTTGGGTTGGCACAGGTGCAGCTGGGTGGTGGCGTGCATTCGCGGAAAGAAATATCGTCCAGCGCGAAGTTGTTTCCCTCAAAAGAGGTGCCTGCCGTGCGGATGGCCAAGAAATGGCTACCACCGACCGATGCTGTGAAAGATCCGGTAATGCCAACCCAACCGCTTGCTGTAGGTGGTTCGGGGAGGGGGCCGGTCGTAGCGATCGGGCCGCCAATCGGGTTCATACTTGCGTCCAGAACATAGGCTTCCACGATCGGGTCGGGCCGGTCAAGGTTCAGGTTCAGGTTTTTGACCCAGGCACAAAAATTGTAAGTCTTGCCCGCATTCAACGTGACTGGCTGTTTCCACGCATTGTCCCCAAGGGTTTGACTGCCATCGGCGGCAAAAAATAGCCATCCTGGGGTGCTGTTGCCCGTTGTGTGATCGGTAGCCGCCCAGTTATTGCACACCGTGGTCACCTGTACCGGGTCCGTCACAATGAATTCCTTAGGGCTACAACTCGGGAATAACGGGGCGTAATCGGAACTGAAGTTCGGGATAACGGATTGAAAGGTACCATTCAGCACCAACTCTGGCCCCGTCGCATTGCCCTGTGGGCAAGCGCATGCGCAACCCGGTGTTTCTATTTTGATCTCGCAATAGCAAGTATCTGATCCACAAATGCCCGCCAACGTAAGCGTATAGATGCCGGGCCCATAAAAAGTAGCGCTGGGGATCGAAACCAGAAAACTCGGGCTGGTCATCGTGCCGCTGTTAACGATATTATTGGCAGGGTTTTTCAAAGTCCAGGACATCGGGTTCGTGGCCGGACAAGCATTTCCTTGGCACATGAAGTTACCGCTCAGATTGAAAGTGGGCAGGAAGCATTGCCAAATGGCGATTTGGCCGCAATCAATAGACACGTTCGGACCGCTATTCGCCTTGTAGCTCATGTTACTGAACCCGCTTGGGTTGGCACAGGTGCAGCTGGGTGGTGGCGTGCATTCGCGGAAAGAAATATCATCCAGCGCGAAGTTATTTCCCTCGAAAGAAGTACCCGCTGTCCGAATGGCCAGGAAATAAGTACCGCTGGCCGATGCCGTGAAGGATCCACCAATGAAAACCCAGCCGCTTGCTGTTGGAGGTTCGGGGAGGGGGCCGGTCGTAGCGATCGGGCCGCCAATTGGGTTCATACTTGCGTCTAGAACATACGCTTCCACAATCGGGTCGGGCCGGTCAAGGTTCAGGTTCAGGTTTTTGACCCAGGCACAAAAGTTGTAAGTCTTGTCCTTAGTCAAAGTGACCTGCTGTTTCCACGCATTATCCCCAAGGATTTGGCTGCCATCGGCAGCAAAAAACTTCCAACCCGTCGTGGTGTTACCCGTCGTGTGATCGGTAGCCGCCCAGTTATTGCACACCGTGGTAACCTGTACCGGGTCGGTCACAATGAATTCCTTAGGGCTGCAACTGGGGAATAGTGGGGCATAATCGGAGTTGAAGTTCGGGATAACGGATTGAAAGGTACCATTCAGTACCAACTCTGGCCCCGTCGTATTGCCCTGTGGGCAATCGCAAGACCAATTCGAACAAGTAACTTCAACCCTGAAACTACAGGAACTAATATTGTTGCAGCCATCGGTGGCAGTATAGGTCACCGTGGATGTGCCTTGCATAAAGTTTGTCCCGCTTGCATCGCCGATTCCGCTACCACCTGTAGGGGTAGAAATCTGGTAGGTCACGGTAGGCACACCGCAATTGTCAGAAGCAGTAGGCAGCAATCCGGTGACGATTGCTTTGCATTGACCCACCGCATTGAGTGCCCCCAATACGTATATATTGTCCGGGCAAGTGATGATCGGCGGTACTACCTCAATGGTCTGAATCCCCATCGTACAGGTGCTCGTATTGTTGCACCAGTCCGTCACGGTTAATGTTACCGTAGTAACACCACATCCGGTTATCACAGAAGGGCTGACGCTCAGGCTCTGAATCTGGCAATTGTCCGAGGAGCCGCCATCCACAAAGGCGGGGCTTACTTGATATATACAATTAGCACCCAAATCTACTCCAACCCCTGTATTGCAGACCGCCGTGGGCGGCACATTGTCGGTTATGGTATAGGATGCAGTAGACATGCTGCCATCTGCGCAAGTGACTGATACGGAACAAACCGAGCCGCAGGGAAGTCCTTGAACATTGATCGTTTGGGTGTTTTGGCCTTGACACCACTGATAGGAAAATGGCGCGAGGCCAGTTGGGTTGGCCGTGAGGGTGCCTGTACCGCAGAATGGAGTGGGGTTTGCTGAAATGCTCACACTACAGGGCGGCGCGATACAAGCCCGGAAACTCACGTCGTCAATCGCTACATCGTTGCCGATGTTGGCTGTTGAGAGCATTCGGATGGAAAGCACCACCGGGCCAGAGGCCATGGCCGTCCAGGTGCCGCAAAGCCGAACCCATTGGTCGGGGGTTTCAGGCAGGTTAAGCGGCCCGGCTATCTGGGTGTTGCCGACGAAAAGCGCCATTTGAGGGTCAGAATAGTTTTTCGGAGGCCTTACCAAGTTGTTGAACCAGGCCGAGTAGGCATAATTGGTGCCGGCTGTTACGTTCACGGTCTGTTGCCACGCAATAGGCCCACCATAACCGTCTACGATGAGCATATTTCCGGTAGCCGAAAGAGTGGTGTGGTCAAGACAAGCCCACTGGGGGTTAGCAGTATAGACCTGGCTCTGATTCAGCACCGAATATTTCCCGATCATGGTTGGGCCACCGGGGGTGAAATAGGTGTAACTGTTGGTAAAGGCTAGGGTCCCTTGTTGAAAATCGCCATTCAGGACCTGTTCATTGCCAAAACTGCTTCCGGCCGGGCAGCAAGGAGTAGGGCTGGTCGGTGGCGGGCATGGGTATGAAAAGGCGCGGGAACAAGTCACATTGCCTTGTCCGATGTTATAAAAAGTAGTAACAGTCATTTCGTGCACATTCGCTCCAGAAGCCCGATATTTACATGGTTCATAACTGACAAGCACTATAAACCCTTGAACGGGCCTCACCACAATATGTTGTGAATCGGTGAGTACTGCTTCCCAACCAGTGGACGGGGTTACAGAAGCGAAAGTGCCAGCGGCAAGACTGATGTTGATTTGGTTGAAACAATAGGCGCCTGTATTGGTCACGTTTAGGGCATAAGTACAAGAATCCGATATTCCTGGCAACTGCACCACATCCAAATAAATCGAATCACAGGAGCACTCCGGGCAATTCCCAAAATTCCGCACCGCCTGCTGCGAGGGGGCCAGTGTCACCGCGTACATCCCACTGGCTGGCACCGACCACATCCATCCTGGTTGCTGCGTTTCTTTTACAACATAGTTTCCTACGGGCAAATCATAAAAACTATAAGCCCCGCCTGCGTCGGTCACCTGTTCCCTTAAAACATTGCCATCAACATCCAATAATTGAATCGGCCAGTCGGGAATGGTAGCTTGGTTCGTATAAGGCAAACTTTCGCACTCCCTGTATTTCACCCCAATAATGCTGGCATCCTTCGGATCCGGGCAGGAAACCAGCTCAATCCCCGGGAAAAGGGTACATCCTTCGCCGAGGCCACAGGTGAATTCCCAGGTAAAATTGCCAAGTGTCACCAAATCCACCGGAAGGGTAAATATCATTGGAAAACTGGTGCCCAAGGGCACAAACCCCTGTGAATGCGTCAACTGCACCAGATTGGGTGCCAATAATTGCCCGGTCCAGCCGCCAGCGGTATTGGCGCTCCAGGATTCAAATTCGCCCGGATCAATCAGCACCGTAAAACTCGGGGTACATTCAGAGGTATTGACAATTTGAACCCTGTACTTGCAAGGCTCAAAATTGATAAATGAAGGGGTCAAACTGCTACACCCTCCTTGAGCGCGCACATCGCCCGTAAAAAACAACGCAAACAGGGTAATAATTGCCGCTATTCGCCGATATTTACCGAACGTTGGGCTTTCCAATCTAATTGAAGTGTTAAAAATTTTCATACCGAATTACGATTTAAGTGTTGAAAAGTTTCCAACCCATATATCTCCACGCGCTTTCATTTTGTAACCGTTAAGAAAAAAAAAATTGAAAATCATGAAAGCGACCCCATTTCTGAGTTTCGTTCCACTGTTTTGTGCCTTCCTGCATTGGCAGATGCTACCTGCTCAAAACACGGGCACACCAGCCTTGCCCGATTCGATCTTCAAAAGGGAACTTGATGTGCTGATAGGCTCCGGCAACGATTCCTTGCGATCAGGCAAATACGATGCGGCCCTCGAACTGGCCTTCAAAGCCATGGACCTTATAGCGCAGAAATTTCCCGAAAACCATGAAGATTATTTGCCCGCGCTGCTTTTGATAGGCTCGACCTATAACCAAAATGGAAGATATTCCGATGCAATCCGTTCTCTGGAAAAAGCCTTGAATATCGCCAATATCCATTTTGGCGATAAAAGCCACCATACTTCAGCGGTTTTGAGCGAACTGGGCCACGCTTACCTATATGCCGGGCTTTTCGACAAGGCTGTGTCTAGTTTAGAAAAGTCGCTGGTGATCCAGCAGCATGAATCACCGCCCGACCAGCACGGCATTGCCCGCAACTGTATGGCTTTGGGTAGTCATCGAAAAACGCTGCGTAAGTACGATGAGGCCCTGGCTTATTTCAAACAAGCCCTCGATATTTGGATGAAGATATATGGAGACACACACGGTAACATCGCCTATTGTTATACCGAGATCAGCCAGGTTTATATTCTTTTGAACGATCACGCCAAAGCCTTGGATTACCTCCTTCGCGCAGACGAGATCATGAAAAAAAACGGCGACGACCAACACCCTGATTACGGATACGTTTGCAACGACCTCGGCAAAGCATATTTTGCGGAAGGGAATTACCCGGAAGCCATCCGATGGCAACAAAAATCTTTGGCGCTCTTTCGCTCGGCATCCAAAACGGAGAATACGCTGATCGCCACGGTGTTGCTCTACCTCGGGCGGGCGCAATTGGCCAATGGTGAATATCGAGCGGCCATCGAATCTTTTCAAGCCGACAAAAACATCCTGACAAACCTGTTTGCCTCCGACTATCCTGGTCTCTACTATACCGATGCCGCCATCGCCAATGCCTATCGAAAATGGTATTGGGTAAAAGGTGCCGACAGTTTGCTCGAAAAAAGCCGTGCACATTACCGCCTCGCTGAAAAAGGCATTGGCCGGGCAATTCGGGAAGAAGCTTCGTCGGATGCTCAAAAAAAAGTGTTGGCGGAGGCAATCCCCGTTTTTGAAAAAGCCATCGGCCTTGAACTGCTTTTTTACAAAAAAAACCAAAACCCCGCCGCCCTAGAAACGGCATGGCAGCTCAGCGAAGCCATGCACGGATTCTTGCTACTCGCTACCACGCAGGAAGCCCAAGCGCGGAATTTTGCAGGGATACCCCACACGGAATTGAGCCGCGATTCAATGCTCAGGGTAGAGATCACAGCGCTCGAAAAGAAAAGGAAACGGCTGCTGGAGACCGGGATTCAACTGACCAACTCCCTCGTTTTGGCTCAAAACGAGCAGATTTTTGAGAAGAAAAAGTCCCACGAGCAACTTCGGATAAGCTTTGAAAAAAACTACCCCGACTATTTTCGTCTGAAATACGATCTCCGCAGTTCCTCGCTGGCCGAGACAGAACAAATGCTTTCTACACAACAAACCCTACTCGAATATTTTACAGGCGACTCCTCCATTTTTGTGTTTGTAGTACAAAACAAAGGCAGTCGGGTGCTCGAAATGCCCAGGGATTTCCCGCTCAACGATTGGATACAGCATTTCAGGGGAGGCATTTCAGGCTATCATGCTGCTTCAAAAAAAACGCAGGGGCTCTATGAAGAAACCGTACGCCAATTTGCCGGTACTGCCCAACAACTCTATCAAAAATTACTGGCTCCAATTGCCGAATCGCTCACATCAGAGATCATTGTCGTGCCCGGCGACGGGTTTGCCAACCTGCCTTTTGAGGCGCTCCTTTCTGACACGCCAAAGGATCTGAGCAATTTCAATACTTACCCGTTTCTGCTGCGCAAGCATACCATCCAGTATGCCTATTCTGCCACCATGCTCCACCAAATGGTTGAGCGCCAGCACCCACAGCCCCCCAAGGGAGATCTAATGGCCTTTGCTCCGTTTTATGAGGAAGATACTGCCCGTTTGGCTATGCTACTACAACGCGGCGAAGTCACTTGGATGGGCTTTTCACCCTTGCCCTTTTCGGGAGAAGAGGTTTTCCGCGCAAAAAAACGATGGGCGCACACCTCAGAACTGCGGATAGGGAAAGATGCGACCAAACAGGCATTTCAGGAATTGGCGGCGCGGTATAAAATATTGCACCTTGCTACGCACGGAAAAGCCAATCACCGCGCGGGCGAATTCTCTTTTCTGGCGTTTGCCTCCAAGGACGAAAACATCGAAAATGGCTTGCTTTCGGTGGGCGAATTGTACAATTTGAGGTTGAATGCCGATTTGGTGATACTCTCTGCCTGCGAAACGGGCATCGGTGAACAACAGCGCGGAGAAGGCGTGCTTAGCCTCGCGCGTGCATTTGCGTTTGCGGGAGCCAAGAGCATTGTGGCATCGCTTTGGAGTGTCAACGACAAATCAACGATGCAGATTATGGATCATTTTTACGCAGGAATAAAATCGGGTATGCCGAAAAATACGGCACTGGCCGTTGCCAAACGCCAGTATTTGGAGGAGCATCCTGGGCGACCAGCCCACCCGTTTTTCTGGGCGGGATTTGTGGGGGTAGGGGATATAAGCCCCATCAAAAATTGAAAACCTGATCAACCTTGTGGGTTTTCAAAACGCAGCCAAACGTTTGCTCAACTCCAATGCTTTGGCTCGAAACGGAAAATCGTCCTCCGCCACCATTTCAACGAGCAAGGCCTTTGCTTTTTTCGTTTTTCCAAGCGCAATTTGGCACAACAAAAAATTCCAGCGGGCCTCATATTTGAACTGAAAACTATTTATTAAAGCATCAAAATCACTTGCTGCACCGGCAAATTGTTCGATCATAAATCGGGCATGTGCCCGGATGTAGCGGGCTTCTTCATCTTGAACCACCAGGTTTTCGTCTCCTAAAAGATTGGCTGCAAGGCGAAATTTTTGATCCGTAAAGGATTCAGCAGCCTTCTCCAAGGATGTTTTTGGAGCCGGATCGCCTGCTTGTTGGGCAGCATCCCGCACAAAAGTTTGGGCAGGCGGTTCATGGAACGCACGCGCCAGGGCAATCAACTGCGGTTTTTCAACAGATGGCTCCTTTGGCTTTTCTGCAATTGGAACAGGAACTTCGGCAGGAGGCCTTACGGCAGGAGTAACCAAGGTGTCTTGTGGTAGGTTTTCCGACTTAATGCTTGGTTTCACTGTGGGTTTGCCAAAGAAATAAAAAGCCGCCGCCAACAAAACAATCAATAAAGCCAACAAACCTGGTAGCCTTTTTTTACCCAATAAAAACGGCTTTTTCGGCTCAAATTCAAGGGCAGATGCCACCTTTTTTCGCAAGCGCAAAGCCTCCAGCCGTTGCATCATTGCGCGATGCCGGGCTACGGATTGGGCAAGTTCAGTATCCGTTTTCAGTGCGTTTTCAAAATCGGTTAAGTCTCCTTCCTCCAATTCGCCCAGAATATAACGTTCAATTTTTTCGTAAAAATTTTCCATGGATCATTGATTAAAAAGTGAAGCGGCTGCGGCTATTTCCACCAGTTTTTTCAAGCATTTAGAACGATGGTTTTTTAGGGCGTCCACTGTAGTGTATTGCGTGCGTTTTTCTTCGATGACCTCTTTGTCGCGGCGTTCTTCCAGGTATTTCAGTCGGATGAGGTTTTGGCAATTGGGTTCTAATTGTGACAATAGTTTTTCGAGCAACTCGGTTTCGGCAAGGCTTCCAAAATCATCCTCCTGCGCTGGTTCACCGATGGTTTCCAGATCCACCGTTTGGTGCCTCAAAGCCTTCCGACGAAAGTTTTGTGCCCTGTTTTTTGCGATTTCAATGACAAATGTGGCCGGGCTGTAACCTTGAAAGATGTATTTCTCCGCTCCAATCTTTTGTAAGCAAATGGTGATGCAATCACAGATTAATTCTTCAACATCGTCATCGCTGAGGTGGTTTCTTTTGCCGATGTTAAAGATAGAACCCGAAACCTGCGCCGACAAACACCGAATTGCAGCTGCTTCTTCACGTCTTAACCCCTCGAAAAGTGCCCCATGGTCGGGGTATTTTTCGCAGATTTGGTTTGTTTTCCTGTCCAAGAAGATATCAAGTATTCGAGCCATGCCTTGCCATAGAATTGTAGAGGGCAATAATACTAACTTTCAGGCTTTGAGCATGTATGCCGCTGGCTTTCGATTTTGTAACCGAAGTAACTGTTTTTTTACACCAATAAGTGGAATCACTCCTCCTCTTCAGGCAACTTTTCAGTCGTCGTAAACAGTACATTTTTATATTCAAATCGCACTTTTCGATCTAAAAGTACCGTCTTTTGGCTGTTTTTATCGAAAATGGTCCCCTGGAAATATAAGGCTATCCGTCAATTCAGGTTGGCCTGTCAGTTTTTTCAATGCTTTGCCAATCGCATTTTTGGGGAAAGCAAGCAATCTGTTATTTGGATAAAACACAGCCTCTAGCGTACCAGCAACACCGTTCCGGAAAGGATCGCCCGGACCGGATTACTCAGATCCAGATATTCAATAAAATAAGTATAGATGCCAGGAGCTGCTTTCTGCCCCCTAAAAGTGCCATCCCAGCCCAATCCGGCTCCGGCCCATTGCGCGCAAAGATTTCCCCAGCGATCAAAAATTTTCACACCCAGAATTTGAGCACTCGCTTTCGGGAAAACCTGAAAAAGATGATTCTCCTCCTGGCTATCTGGCTTGAAGACATTAGGTATAAACATGAAGTCATCTGCTGCGTTACAACGTTTTCGAGGCACACTTAGCGCACCGCTGACCATGCAAATAGTATCCGGTTTATAGCGCGCACGGTAGGAATGGGTATTCGCATCGATAATGACAAAAGAATCCTGAAAAGGCTTGTTATCCCAGAATACTGCGTCAAAACTGTTGTTGAGCGCAACCCGTACGGTGTCGCCAAAACAATACGTACTATCAATGGCATTAATCGCAGGTGGAAATTCAACGATTTTAACTTCAATATCTTTCTTTTCGTTGCATCCCTTGTTTTCCACCTCCAGGGAATAAATGCCAGATTGGCCAATCATCACAGGCGAAGAAACCAGATCCCCGTCCAGATAAAACGCAGTGGCATTTTTGCCTATATCGAGCGATAATATTCCAGGCCCACAAACCAGCGTATCCTGAGCGGTTATTTGTGGGGCTTCAACAACCTGAACAAATCGACTTTCTACGTCGCTACAAATGGTGTTTTGTACGCTATGAACTACTTTTATCCGTCCTAAATCAGGAAAATAAATTTCAGGAATATTTTCATCCGACTGTATGTTTAAAATGTCCCAGGTATTATTGTTTCCCGGGGTGGTATCTACAATGGCAGGCTTTATCCGTGCGCCGAGGCAAATGGTATCTGGCAATTCAAAATAGGCATCTATCCTGACACAATAATCCTTGGAAAGGCCAGATTTCGGGATAAACGTAAATGCACGAATGGTATCGGGCATCGGAACAGGGATGTAGCCACCTGGAGCAAGGCTAACCCAATTAGTTTTTTCCCTGACAGGCATTTCCGGTGATTTTCGGCGATAGCTGTTGCAGGCGCTCAAGCTGCCATCAGGAAGCACTTTTGCGATCACTGTTTTATCATTGATATTACGAACCGTATAGATCATCCCGTCCGAAGCGATATCGGCATTAAATGCTGTAGTAACCGAGCAGTTATCCAGGTTGATAGTCCAGATAGGCAGTAATTGATCGTTAAACTTAGTAAGCGTTTTGTCCTCCTTCGCATAAAAAACAATATCATCAGAGCGACTATGAATCGGGACAAATAAGCCGGGGGTTAATCTTGCGATTTTCTCTTGCTTACCCGATGCATCAATGATTCCGATCAAGGGCTTATCTTTCATTTGATTTACCAAGGTTGAATACCCACTGAAAATCAGAAATTTTTGGGTGTTTTCTAAAACAGAAAACTGAGTATCACAGAAGTATTCATCGAATTGAAAATTCTGTTTGCAGTATCCAAGCGCAAACCGCCCCCGGTTAAAATGGACATTCCCTGAATTCGAAAAAGGACAGTCAAAGTCTTCAACATAGGTCAGTGTGCCGTTTTTTTGATCCCAGCTTAGATCCGTGTATTTACAAGACGCATTAAGGCCATTCGATAAATAATTAAAGGTATTTTGAGCACTCTGTATGGGTAATCCCTCAGGGCTCAGTTTGGTTAAAAAGTAATAAGAAGAATCAGTAGCATTTTGCATGAAGTGGAGCCCACTGAGCCAGATAGATCCGGTATTATCCTCCTGAAAATCAAATAATTGCGTCAGGTTTTTTGTTCCTATCTCCCGACTCCAAACGATTCCGCCAATGGTGTCAAATTTTAATACAAAACCATTGGATTGCTTTTCGGAAACATAGGCGCTCAATAATATCATAAGACCATCGGACACCACTGCGATGGCTTTTAGTTCGATGTTTTCAACGGCGCTAAACTTTTCCTGTTGCCAGATTATATTTCCTTGTGCATCAATTTTGTAGATCTGTATCTTTTTAGAACCACTGGTTTTATCCAGATTTACCAAATAAAAGTGCTTTCCATCCGGAGCAACTCGGATCAGCGGTGCTTCTAAAAGTACATCCAGACTTTTTTGGAACGACCCCTGTGAGAAAACGGTCCCTAAACTCAGCAGCAAGATGAACAGGATGGTGACTCGTTTCATTTTTTTTCGTTAATAAGCACGAAGTAACGAAAATGTCCTGATATAACGATAAAGATTTGCCTTTTCCGCCGCGCGTGGGCTTCCCGCATCGTGTGTATCAGGAAGACCACGCGCGGCGGAATGTGTGAATAATGTAATTTTTTTTATTTATAGTGTAAGACCTTAGGTATTAATAGGTATGACCTTTATGCCGGGAAGAATGGGTGTACATGGGGCCTTATCAATCTTTTTCTGTCTTTATGAAGATTGTTTGGAAATAGATGAAACAGTTAAGACATGACAAATACAGAATTTACAATTCGATTAATGGCCGCCCTCCTTGCGGGTTTATTGATCGGCTTTGAACGGCAATGGAACCATAAGTCAGCAGGTTTGCGAACCAATACCTTGGTTTCGGTTGGTGCGGCCATTTTTGTATTGATTTCTATCATGGTTACAGAAAAGGGAAACGGAGATGTAACCAGAATCATAGGTCAAGTGGTTACTGGTATTGGCTTTTTATGTGCTGGGATCATTTTTAAAGAAGGTATTAGTGTGCATGGATTGACAACAGCAGTTACAGTTTGGTGCTGCTCGGCAGTTGGATGTTTAGCAGCAGCAGGTTATTTCAAAGAAACGTTTATTGCAACATTCTTCATCATTGCTGTAAATATATTGTTAAAACCACTAGACGAATGGTTGACAAATAGACGGAAAGAAGTGGTCTAATCCACTGAAAATCAATATTTTTTATCCATCCATCCTTTAAATCCATTTAAATCTTGGTTTAAAATAATGACCTTAACAGAAATCGTAAATTACCGACGTTCCGTAAGAAATTACAAAGACATCTCGATCGATACGGAGAAAGTGAAACATTGTATAGCACTGGCAACGTTAGCGCCCAACAGTTCGAACATGCAACTTTGGGAGTTTTACCATATCACTACGCCGGAAATTCTAAAGCAGCTTGCTGTAGCCTGTTTAAATCAAGCATCAGCAACTTCAGCGCAGCAAATGGTGGTTTTTGTAACCAGGCAAGATTTTTACAAAAAAAGGGCTAAAGCAATGATGTACTTAGAAATGCAAAATGTGGAAAAAAATAGTCCAAAAGAGAAACAGGCGAAAAGAATTAAAAACTGGGAAATGTATTACGGATGGATAATGCCTTTTTTGTATGCAAGGTTCTTTGGGGTTTTTGGCTTGGTTCGGAAAATAGCCGTGAACCTTGTAGGACTTTTCAGACCAATCGTTTATCAGGTATCGGAAAGTGATATGAGGGTGGTGGTTCATAAAACTTGTGCTTTGGCTGCACAAACCTTTATGCTGGCAATGGCTGATGAAAAATATGACACTTGCCCCATGGAAGGGTTTGATAGCAGAAAAGTAAAACGTATTTTAAAATTACCGTATGGTGCTGAGGTAAATATGATTATTTCTTGCGGAATACGCGAAGAAAATGGTGTTTGGGGCGACAGGATGAGAATTCCCTTTGATGAAGTATATCGAGAAATTTAACCGCCGCGCATCGGTTGTAAAAAAACAAAGATGGAGCGTTGCGCGCTGTTATGCGTTGTAAAAGCGCAGACTACGTGCGGCAGAAATATCAGAAAAATAAAAGAATTCTTAAAGGATAAATCACTTTCTAAAATCTAAATATATGTGTTTCTCTGCAAGCGCCAGTTTTGGAGCCGGTGCTGTTCTTACAGTTATTGGTGTTGTTTCTATCAAAAAAACGCATCGTGCTTCACAATTGCTATTTGCTAGTATTCCATTTGTTTTTGGAGTGCAGCAAATAGCAGAAGGCGTACTGTGGCGAACACTTCCAAATCCTGATTATCTGAATACTCAAAAAGTATTCACCTATATTTTTTTGTTTTTCGCACAAGTTCTTTGGCCCTTGTGGGTTCCAATCGCAATTTTACTACTGGAGAAAAATGCAACAAGAAAAATCATTCAAAAGGTTTGGGTTGTGGCAGGGCTAATGGTAGGTTTATATTTGGCTTACTGCCTAATGGTATTTCATGTAGAGGCAAAAATAGTAGGACACCATATTGCATATTTACAGGACTACCCAGATTCACTAAGGAAATATGTCATCATATTATATGCTTTTGCTACGATAGTTCCTCCATTCTTTTCACACATCAGACGGATGTGGATGTTGGGCATATCCATTTTAATTGCTTACGTCGTTACAGCAGTATTTTACAGCCATTACATTCTATCGGTTTGGTGCTTTTTTTCCTCTATCATTAGTTTGTCAGTATACGCCATCATGGTAGATATTTCAAACAAAAGGCCATAGAACGATCAATACTTCCGCCGCGCGTTGGTTGTAAAAAAACAAAGATGGAGCGTTGCGAGATAGTATGCGTTGTAAAAGTGAAGACCACGCGAGGCAAAAATGCTTTGTTCTCGCTCTACATGTCTACTTCATGTATTTTATAACTAACTATATTTTCATTCACCTCCAGCGAACGATTTATCCAGGGTGCATCTTTTCTATTCACAACAATAAAGATGACATTTTCGTGCGCGTCCTGTTCGGGTACTTCATTAAAACCAACAGCCTTCGCATCCGCATAGGTCATAAACTGCGCATCTGTGTCCTGAATAGTTTCAGCGGATAACAGGGTTTGGCCATCAGTACCGGGCACAAGCAAAATAGAAAAGACAATTAACATAAATAGTTAAGCTGCTATCGCTGGCGCGCGTTTTAAATGCGCCAGTATGGTGAATTGATTGTTACGCAAAGTTACATTTTTAAACACACGCTCATAGACTTTTAGTTTGTTTTCGCATTATTCGGCTTATCAGTCGAAGTTTTTAGCCATGCGTGGTGTTCCCGTCTTTTGCTTCAGCACGGATCTTAGCCGCCGCGCCTGGGCATCAGTTGTTGACTAATGGCGGTGGGATTGAACGTGGAACACCACGCGGGGCGGAATTTCCCTTTCGGATTTTGGTTTCACTCGATGTATAAAGGGGAAATAAACGGATGGAAGGATCTGGCCAGGCGCTACCACCTGCTGCATTTGCAAAGCATTCATTCCCTGCCTTTTATGAATCAGGAGGATTGCATCACTCCTCCTCATCAGGCAATTTTTCAGTAGTCGTAAACTGCCCATTTTTATATTCAAATCGTACTTTTCGATCTAAAAGCACTGTCTTTTGGAGGTTTTTATCGAAAATGGTCCCCTGGAAATATACCACCATGTCCTCGAATTCAAGATTTCCGGGCACAAAGTAGATGAACGAAGTATAAGAATATGCTTGTGTAAAATAATCGTTTTCCGCGTTTGACCAATTGTCGGACGAAAAAACAACAGGCTTGGCAAGGGCTTCTTTAAAAACGCCCTTTTCATAAAGCACCACTGTAAAATACCGCCAATTATACCCTTGCCAAACACCACCGTTTTTTAAAATGATACCATAGCCAAGGTTGACATCCGTCACTGAAACCTCATTCACCGGATAGCCTGTTTGCCCTAAAACCGCGATGTCATTTTCGTAAGTTTCCAATTTCCAACTGCTACCGTCTCGAACAAAAACGGCCCCTGCACAAACCCCTGGACAGGCATGACAACTACTTCCAGCACCACCTAAAATTACTAAAAATTTAGGGATGCTGTCCTCTATGATTTCCTCAATATGTTCTACGTAATATTTAATTTGAAGCACGTCCAAGGCCTTCCAATGGGTTGCTGAAAATTGAGTTGAATCGGGATAAACTGTGCTGAAAAACTTGTTGTGGCTCCTCATACAACATCCTTCCTTCGATTTTTCTACCTTTCCATAAATCAAAGTCAAAATAAGGCTGTCCGTCAATTCGGGTTGGCTTGTCGGTTTTTTCAAAACTTTGCCCATCGCATTTTGCGGGAAAGCAAGCAATCCTAAAAACAATCCGGCAAACAGCATCCATGGTTTTATATGCATTTTTCGGTTCAAGTTTTACAATGTTCGATGCTAATCTATTTATAATCAATTTATCACAACGATTGTCCACTCACTGGAGTTGCGCGTGGTCAAACCTGTCCCGTATCGTGTATCGGGATGACCAACGCGCGGCGGCAGGGCATCAGTTGTAAAAAAACAAAGATGGAGCGTTGCGCGCTATTATACGTTGTAAAAGTGAAGACCACGCGCGGCGGAAATTCATAGTAGCATATTGAAGGCCTACACCTGCACCAAGCACCGTACTCCAAAGGTCATTCCTTTTATGCAGAACTTAGACCGCAACAACCCAAATCAGGCTGCTGCGGTCTGGTTTTTTATTTAATTGATGTTACTGTTTTACAAATTTCTTAACGGCCAGTACCTTTCCTTCAACAACTATTTGAAGAAAATACAAACCTTCAGGCAATTGTTCGGCTGCTACAGTTTGTTTATTACTGCCAATTTCAGTGGATTTTTCCAGAATGAGCCTCCCCACAAAGTCATTTATCCTAAATACCATACTTTGATCGGCCTCGTTTGGCAATTCCACAATGAAGTTTCCGTTGTTTGGATTGGGAAAAACCTGTATTTGGCTATCTAAACTAAGGTGGTTCGTTGCACTTAAAGCGCAAGGTGTCATTACTACCGCCTTCAGCACAGACCCAGGCAAGGCCGAAAAGCCTGCATTCAATTTGATGTAGCCATTATTGTTTGGATTGGCATCTAAAATGACGTTTGCACCTGAGGGTATCTTTGTCTCTCCAATGCTTTGAATCCAGTTGTGCGATCCAGTATAAGGAACTTCATACGTGCCAGTAATGAATACACTGTCAGGGCATCCCTGCGCATTCATGTGTTGATAATAAACCAACAACAAGATTGAAATAAAAAATATTCTTTTCATTGTTTTATTTTTTTGACGCAGAATTGTTGCTTTTTAATGCTTCATTTTCCTTTTTCAAAAGGTCAATTTCTTTTTTCATTTCGATCATATACAATGTCAATTCTTCAATTTTTTCCAATTGTTTTGCCTGCATTTTAGCCACATCAATACCCTCATTTTCAATATCTTTGGCAGATGGAATATTGGGCAAATGTTTATTTTCCTGAATATACTTTTCTACTTCAGCCAGTGGTTGCAACTTGTATTCCTTTTCAAATACATAATCAGGCCAAAGCAGGGAGGTATATGGTGTGATTAATAAACCTTCTGTTACGATTCCTTGCTCTACAAACAATTTATAACTGCCAACTGGAATAGCGGTCGGCAACACATTTCCTATCAAAAAATCGCCACCAGCTGTTATGGTTGCTCTATTAACACCATTGGTATTAATGCGCAAATCTTGCGCATTGGTCGTTCCAAGAAAGGCGGTAGCAGTAGCCACATTTCCACTTGTATTCCATTGGGTTGAAGAAGTGGCCAAAAGTGAAGTTACAGATCGAGTAGATAGATTTCCATTGATATCAGCCGTGATAATGTCTGTATTGGTAGTTGACGATGGAAGTGTTTCTAAACGGGCAGTTCCTTTGGAGTGGAAATTGGCAGTTGGGTTACCACCGGTTCCAATGCCCACAAAACCATTGTGTTTGATCACCAATTGAGTCTTCAGTCCATTGGTCGAAAATCCCATATCTGAATTGGCTGAATTTCCAAAAGGGTCTTCCAATTTAAAATAAAC
>JAIYAP010000064.1 GCA_027488935.1 Saprospiraceae bacterium
ACCTTCCCGAGGTGACACCTTCCCGAGGTGACACCTTCCCGAGGTGACACCTTCCCGAGGTGACACCTTCCCGAGGTGACACCTTCCCGAGGTGACACCTCATTTCAGCCCAAACAAATCCATATTGTCCACTTTTAACTGCTCAAACACCAATTTATTCCATTTGAGCATACTGCCTCTTTCTTTACCACCTTCAACATCGGTAAAAAACTGGCGGGCAATACCATCTAAATCAGCCTGGCTTTTTTTGTAAATCTGCTCAATAATTGCCGTTTTTTTATCGGAATGCACAATAGCCGCTTCCAATTTACGGCGGTGAATTTCAACAAGATCAAAATAGAGATTTATAAAACAATGCGCCGTATTGTCAAGTGGCAAACGATAAAAACTATCATAAGGGTCAAAAATAGCGGCTGTAACAATTTGCAAAGTATCGGGATAAGGATTGATATCTAAAAACAATTTTCCTTTGAGCTGATACGGAACCGATAAGGTGCCCGTGATCGATGCAATATCTTGGGCGCTCGAATTGGCTTGCCCCCGGAAATACATTCGTTTTTTGCTCCAGCGCACGTACGGAAACTCCAACATTCCACGGTCGAGGTATTGATTTCCTTCAAAAATGGTGGTGTTGGTTACGACATTGGGCTGCTCATAAAACCGCTCATTTTCATTGTGTTGTGTATTCAGTTTTAGTTCGTCGTTGTATTTCCAGAAATAGGTGTTGTAAGGAATGGCATTGATTTTCGTGTAATCGCCCGCTGATGTATTTGAAAAGCGAAAAAATGGCAACTGAAAACGCTGGTCAAAATCATAAGCATATACAATGGCACTGGTCGTAACCGGGTAACTTTCGCCATTTCGATTATGGTATTGAATGGTATAGGAAAAATCCACATGTTGAAAGGTCATTTTACCCTGAACCGGCTGAAAAGTTTTGGTAATCTGAAATGCTACATTGGTAATTGTATCCGTGGGAAATAGGGGTAAAAATGGATGCAAAACCGCATTGGGGCAATTCAGTTTTACCTTTAAAATACTTTGTTTGCCCGCATTAATCCACAAAAAACCAGAAAAAAACCGACCAGAGGTATCTTTGGGAACATACTCGAGCACAAAAATTGAGTCGCGGTTTTCATCGATATATTGGTTGTTTAGCCGCAAAAAATAACTTTTCTTCAGGGCCTTTTTGCCCATCTCCAAGGGACTTTTGGGGAAATAATCGTTTTGATCGCACAATTTCAACATCGAAATTGCCCTGGAACTCTCCACGGATGCAAACAACTGGCGTCGGTATGGCAGCAAGGCAACCCGGGCCGTTTTTATGTGCAGCGCCTCCAGGTCATACCCGGTTATATTGGCATTGTAAAAGCCTTCCACTAATTCCACCTGAATGCCTTCAATAAAACTTTTTAAAGTATAAAATGACTTGGCTGTCGCTTTGGCTGCAGGTGCGTTTTTGCGACAAGTCTCCACCATATCAAAAAGATACGTATTGTCTTTTGGCACAATGGTTACTTCATTCAGCAATTGACCATTTTCCGTCATTGCGATTTCATAAAATAAAGTAGTCGCATCCAAAGGCTGCAAAACTTGCTTGTACCCTAGATAGGTAATTAATAAGGTGTCTTTGGGGCGCTGCAACTGAAGTTTAAAATACCCAAGTTCGTTGCTGACAGCGCCCTTTTTCGTACGCAGGTTGTAAATATTCGCATACGCAATGGGTTCTTGACTTTTTTGATCAAAAACACGTCCTTCCAGCGTGAAACTGCGGTCAGATTGCCCGTAGAGCAAATTGGGAACCAGGGAGGCAAAAAAGATGATCGAGGCAAATAGATACAATTTCATTGGCATCAATTGCTGTTTATAATCTTGGAGGTGACACCTTCCGAGGTGTCACCTCCCCAATCCCTAAAAACCTACTTTTTCTTTGCCGCCGCTTTGGGTTTTGCAAGCGCTTTCGCCTTAGCCGGTGCTTTTTCCTTGGTAGTTTTCGCGCCAGCCTTTTTAACAGGTTTCGCTTTTACATCAAAAGCCCCCGGAATTTCTTTCTCGATGATCGCCTTTACATCCTCCAACGACAAGTTGCGGGCATGATCAGCGGTCATTTTGCCACCGTCAATTTTAGGCAAGTTGAGCATCGCCTTTCCGAATTTGATATATGGACCCCAGCGGCCATTTTCGACGCTGATTTTCAGTTCCGGCCAGTGCTGGATGTAGCGGTTGGCTTCTTTTTCAATTTTTGACGCCAATAAATCCAGGGCTTGTTGCTCTGTCAAAAAATCAAAATTGATGGCTTTCGGTACATTTACATACAAATCAGCCCATTTGATAAATGGACCAAAACGGCCTTTGCCTTTTGTAATGGGCTGACCTTCGAAGAATCCCACTGGTTTATCGGCCTCTAATTTGGCCAAAACAAGTTGAATTGCTTCATCGGCTGTCAGTTCAAATGGATCCTGACCTTTGGCAAGGGAAATAAACTGCTCGCCATATTTTACATACGGACCATAACGCCCGGTACTTACAATCATTTCCAAATCTTCGTACACGCCCAAGGTGCGGGGCAATTGGAAACTTTCCAACGCTTCCACTAAAGTAACTGTTTCGAGGTTTTTGCCTGGACGCAAATTGGCATACCGCGGTTTTTCTTTTTCCTCCAGTTCTTCACCGGTACCAATTTGAATAACAGGCTTACCCAAACTGCTCATGCGCACTAAAACCGTGCGTCCAGTGGCAGGATCCACCCCCAAAATACGCTCGCCACTCACGCGGTCTGCTTCTTTTAAGGTTTTCTCTACTTCTGTATGAAATGGCCGGTAAAAACCATCAATCACTTTCGTCCAGTCGATTTTACCTTCTGCAACATGGTCAAATTGTGCTTCAATTTCGGCAGTAAAGCCATAATTCATGATGTTTTGGAAATAAGAATCCAAAAAATCAATCACAATCATGCCCATATCAGAAGGATACAGCACGTTTTTAGTAGCGCCCGTTATTTCCTTCCCGGTCGTATTGGTAATCTTGTTATCCTTGAGTACCAATATTTTATAAATGCGCTCCTCCCCTTCCCGGCTTTCTTTTACGACATAACCGCGGTTTGTTTCCATGATTTTGGAAATGGTTGGCGCATACGTGGAAGGACGGCCAATACCCAATTCTTCCAGTTTTTTTACCAAACCAGCCTCCGTGAAGCGCGCGGGCGGACGTGTAAAGCGCTCGGTCGCCGTCAAATTATCGAGATCCAGCGCCTGGCCTTTGCTCAATGGCGGCAACATGCCCTGGGCTTCTTCTTCCTCATCATCGGTACTTTCGAGGTATAGTTTCAAAAAACCATCAAATTTGAGCACTTCGCCCTCTGCAACCAATTTGGCCGTGGGTTGGGTGCTAATGCCAATATCGACAGTTGTTTTTTCCAGTTCGGCATCGGCCATTTGAGAGGCGACCGCGCGTTTCCAGATGAGTTCGTACAAACGTTGCTCATCACGCTGGGCGCTTACACTTTGCCGCTCCACATACGTTGGACGAATGGCCTCATGCGCTTCCTGGGCGGAATCATTTTTGGTTTTATACCGACGTAAGTTGTGGTACCGTTCGCCGTATTGTTTTACGATTTCCTCGCCAATGGTAATCAGCGCCGATTCACTCATATTAGTCGAATCCGTACGCATATATGTGATAAAACCTTCTTCATACAGTTTTTGAGCCACCTGCATGGTGCGACTTACCGAAAACCCGAGTTTACGGCTGGCTTCTTGCTGTAAGGTAGAGGTGGTAAATGGCGGTGAAGGTCGGCGCCGGGTGGGCGTCACCCGAATATCATCTACTTTAAAATTGGCCCCAACACATTGTTGCAGAAACTGTTGTGCGCCTTCAACATTATCATACCGCACCGGACTTTCGGCCTTGAAGCCGACTACTTTGCCCTGGTTGTTTTTTGCCAGAAACTGCGCTACAATTTTAAAATAAGCCGCCGAATTAAACTGCTGGATTTCGCGCTCGCGTTCTACAATCAGTTTTACAGCGACCGATTGTACGCGGCCCGCAGATAACTGGCCCTTTACTTTTTTCCAAAGCAGTCCCGAGAGTTCCCAACCCACCAGGCGGTCGAGTACACGGCGCGCTTGTTGGGCATTTACGATGTTCATATTCACCGTACGCGGGTTTTGCACCGCTTTTTGGATCGCAGGTTTTGTAATTTCGTGAAATACAATCCGCTTGGTCGTCAGTTCATTCAAACCCAGCACTTGACACAAATGCCATGAAATCGCTTCCCCCTCGCGGTCTTCGTCCGTTGCGAGCCACACTTCCTCTACTTTAGAGGCGGCTTCTTTCAGGTCTTTCACCGTTTTGAACTTATCAACCGGGATAATGTAGTTTGGAAGGTAATCGTTCTCCACATCTACACCCAGGTCATTGCCTTTTTCCAAGTCGCGGATGTGGCCGTAGGATGATTTAACAGAAAAGTCGCTGCCCAGAAATTTCTCAATGGTTTTCGCTTTGGCAGGCGACTCCACGATTAGTAATTTTTTTGCCATAATGATACGAAGTGGATATTGGGATTTTTTATGATTAAACGAATGCATTCATTGCTCGCGCAAAAGTAAGGTGTTTTAAAGCGGAAAAACCGCCGATTTATATCAGCGGTTTTTCTTTTTCACCTCTTCGTGTATTATTTTGCGACTTTTTTGCTCTTTTTCCCATTCTTCTTTTCGTTTTTGTCGAAAATTGGTGGCCAATTCTTTGATATTATAAGGCTTTCCATTCAGTTTTCGGTGAAAAGCAAGCAATAAAAAGTCGGCTTGATCATCTGGAAAAGTGATTCCTGCGCTGCGGAGGTAGTGGGAAATGCGCGAACCGCCATAAAAACCCCAGTTAAGGATCATCCATTGTCCGAGGCGATTGTGCATTTGTTGGCATACACTGTCCTCCGGAATCGCTTTTATTTTCAATTTAGACTCTTCAGAGATGAGTTTATCCAATTGCAGGGTGGCATCGTCCAAATTTTTTGGAATATACATGTTACCCAGTTTATCTTTCTTGATCCGTTCTTGATATTGCTTTTCGAACTCCGCTTCGGTGGAAGCGGGTCCTTCCTGTGCGTGCAAGGTTGTCCAACAAAAGGCAGCGCATAAAAGGGGCAAAAAGAATTGCTTTAATTGCATACAAATCAAAGATTTATGAATTTTCGAATGACATTGCCAGAAATTTTCCTGTTAGAAACCGTGACATGGTTAATCCTTTGGCTGCTTAACGATTACATGGCGACCCTATTAACGCTCATCATAGGCGCTATCGTATTGGCGGTACTGCTGCTTGCCCTCATTTCAGAAGCGATTGAGCGCTCGAGGGTACCCAGGCGGTATTTTTATGTGATGGGATTGAGCGTGCTGGCGCCTTTGGTTGCAGCCATTTTGTACCAGGTATTATTTGGCGGTCATTTGAGTTTTTTACCCAGTTAAGGCATCGTTTCATTGGAGGCTGGTGCGTCATCCAACTCTATAAAAGTACCTGTTTGCCGATTTTTGCGCACATTATTCCACAAAAAATAACGTCCGTTCATGACCACGTATACCCCGGGCGGCAACACTTGTACAAACGCAAGCGCACTTCCGAGGTTAAAAAAGCCATCGGATGAAGTTCCAAAAGCATACGGAATCATTGCTCCGGTGAGGACAATGGTTTTGCCCTCAATTTTTTCATGGGCCAACAGGGTGGCGGTTTCCACCATTTTGTCGGTACCATGGGTTAATAAAATCTTGTTGTGGGGCGTTTTTTTGCAGTTGTACACAATGATTGCACGGTCTTCTTCGCGCATTTCGAGCGAATCGGTCATCATCAGTGTTTTGATGTCAATGTCCACTTCAGAGCGGCCGCGGTCGAACATTTCCTTCAGGTGGGTATCTTTAAAATACAATTCGCCGGTGATGTAATTGTATTCTTTGTCGAAGGTGCCGCCGGTGACAAATACTTGAATCATAGATGGTGGTGGTTAGCGCATAGGTTAACAGGCAGGTGCCTGCATGAAGCGCGCAAAAGTAATCTTGATTTCAGATGATTTTCATCAAATGCGGCTGGATTTTGGAAAACGTTTGTAATTTTGCGCCAATCAATAAGAAATATCGCCTGATATGAAAAAAAATGAAGAATACGTTGATAACCGCAAACGCGATTGGATCCTTTTCGGCATCAGCACCGTAATTATGCTTGGCCTTTTGGTGTTCAAAACAGAATGGATCTGGGTAATTTGGCCTTTACAGTTTACGGCCTTTGCGGGCGCGATGGGTCGTTTGTAAAAAACGACACGTGTTGAATGAAATAGTTGGGTTAAAGGGGCATTGCCTTTTATCTCAACTATTTCATTATACCTGAATTTATATAGCCTTCCAGGAGAAAATCATTTTCCGGATAGATACTTTAGCGGCTGTGATTTGAATTTGTCTTTACAAAATTCAGAGCAAAATGCATATACCTTGCCTCTATAATGGCAAGTATCGGTGAAGGTTTCTTCCACCTCCATTCCACAAACATCATCGGTTTTATTTGCAAATTTTTCAGATACTGTTGCAGCAGCAGGGGTTTGTACCTGTTTGTGCGCAGGCTGTGGTTTGCTTGCTTTGGTTTCTAGTGACTTTTCCGGTGCAACAACGGCCGGACTTAATCCTGGATCCGGACTGCTAGGGATAATGGGCGTTTGAGTATTTTGGCAAGCAGCCAGTTGCAGCAATAGGGCGCAGAAAACTATTTTTAAATTCATCTTGCTTGGATTGTTTTTGTTTTTCTACCGTTAAAAAACGCCTAAGGTCCATTTTCTGACCATAAGACACCCCAAAGGTATATCCCAATCACTCATATAGCCCTTTGATTTTTCCCCAAAAAAGAAATCCCTCAACCTATTGCGGCGAGGGATTCTAACCCAAACAAATAAACACAAAAACTACTTGGTGCAAGTTTAAGTGTATTCCTACCACTTCAACAAATTTTTAAATGGATATTTTCACTTCACTGTCGATTATTTTTCGAAATGCGCTACAATCACCAAATATTAACCATTGATTTAGCATAATTGCACATTTTCATTCCGATTACACAAATTGAGTTTTATAGATCGGCGCAGTTTTCATCGGTCCTTTTTACCTTCGCCCTACATCTTACCCATCCAAAATATGCGGACATTGAAATTCGTGCTTTCCCTTGCCGTCACCCTACTGGTGATTTGGCAACTTAGTATCACCCATAAGGTGGGCGATGCACCCCTGCCGGCCTTGGGCCATTTTTTAAATCCCTTTACCGGATTTTGGCAAAATGGCGAACCTGCTACTGCCTGGAAAGGCCAACAAAAACAAGGTAAAATTCCCGGACTCAAGGGCAAGGTTGAAATCCTGTACGATGACATCCTGACACCGCATATTTTTGCCGAAAACAACGAAGATGCCATTCGTGCTCAAGGGTACGTTACCGCAAGCCAACGTTTATGGCAAATGGACATTACGGTGCGTAAAGCGGGTGGACGATTGTCTGAAATTCTCGGTGCCCGAACGCTGGAAATTGATCGCAAAACAAGAAGACGCGGGATGGTTTATGCTGCCGAAAACAGCCTGATAGGCCTTCAAAAAGACCCGGAAACGTTCAAATTGTTGCAAGCATACACGGATGGCGTCAATGCCTATATCGACCAAATGTCGGCGGCTGACTATCCAATTGAATTCAAACTGCTCAATTATCAGCCCGAACACTGGACGGTACTTAAAACGGCGCTGGTACTCGAAACAATGGCCGATATGCTGGCGGGCGGCGATAGCGACCTAAGTGCAACCAACGCACGCGCTATTTTTGGTCGACCCGCATTCGATTCTTTATACCCTGGTCAAATTCCGAATCAAATACCCGTCATCCCTGATACCGGACAATGGAAAGATATTCATGTGCAATTTCCTCCCTTCCAACCTATTTCAGCCGATTTGAGCAGTCAAACGGGCCATTTAGACGTCGATGATGCCAGTTTACTTTCCGAAGGTCCGGAAGGGTACTTGCGTGGCAGCAACAACTGGGCAGTGGATGGAACCAAATCTAAAAGTGGTCGACCCATCCTGGCCAATGACCCGCACCTGAACTTGACCCTGCCCTCTATCTGGTTCCAAATTCAAATACACACCCCGGCTATGAATTGTTACGGGGTTTCGTTGCCTGGCATTCCGAGTATTATCATCGGGTTCAACGATCACATCGCCTGGGGGGTAACCAATGTAAGCCATGATGTTGCCGATTGGTTTAAAATCACCTGGCTTAATCCCGAACGCACGGAATATCAAGTAGATGGCCAAAAACGATCGATAAAAAAAGTCGTGGAAAAAATTGAAGTCAAAGGCGCTCCAACGGTGTATGATACCGTACGGTACACTTCTTTTGGCCCAATTGTGTATGATTTTGACCCTAAAAGCCCCTTGCGTGACTGTGCGTACAAATGGGTTTCACACGATATACCCAAGGAAAACCTGATTGAAGGGTTCTTGCAATTGAATTCGGGTAAAAACTGGCAAGACTATAAATCCGGCATTTCAGGATTCGATTGTCCGGCCCAGAATTTTGTCTTTGCCTCCAACACCGGCGATATTGCCTTACAAGTACAGGGTAGATTCCCTTTACGGATGCCAGAACAAGGCCGTTTTGTGCTGGACGGACGCGTTTCGCTCAATGCCTGGAATGGCTATATTCAGGAAGAAGCCGTGCCTTCAATGAAAAATCCAAGGCGGGGCTACGTTTTTTCTGCCAATCAGGTTTCTACCCCGAGTACCTATCCATACTACTACCTGGGCAATTTCGATGCTTACCGCGGCCGTCGGGCCGATCAGATCCTGCAAAATTTGCAGCAAGCCACGATTGATAGTTTTAAAAACATGCAACTCGACAATTACAGCACGCGCGCGGCCGATGCGTTGCCTGCTATGCTGCAGTTGCTCGATCGCAAGCAACTGGATGCTTCCGGATTAGACATGGTGGATGCTTTAAGCAATTGGAAATACACCTTTGATGCAGACAAACGGGCCCCTACCTATTTTGATGTTTGGTGGGACTCAACCTATGTGAATGTGTGGGATGAAATCATTATGTTGCAAAAAGCGGGCAAAGAATTGAAACTACCCGATGGCTGGCGCACCGTTGAAATGCTGCAAAAAGACACTTTGAATCGCTTTTTTGACCATCCCGGCACCCCCAACAAAGAAACTGCACGCCAAATTGTAACCGAATCTTTTTTGGCCATGCAGCAATTTTTCCGGCAAAACCCCACCCGAATGGCTGATTGGGGCCAGTTTCATGCCTTGGACATCAAACATATTGCAAACCTGGAAGGGTTCGGACGGATGAAAATACCCATCAATGGCCATAAAACAGCCCTCAACGCGGTTGGAATCAGCAATGGCCCATCGTGGCGCATGATCGTTTCGATGGAAGACAAAGTACATGGCCTGGGGGTATTTCCGGGCGGACAGTCGGGCAACCCGGGCAGCCGTTTTTATGATAACATGGTAGATACCTGGGTAAATGGCCGATACAACGAACTTTTACTCCTGCAAACTACCGCAGATTCTCCCGAACGCATCATTTCCAAACTAACCCTCACGACACAATAAAGCAACTTCATGAGAAATCTTCGCTATACTTTTTTGATCATTGCGATCCTCGGAAACTTATCTTTACTGGGTTTGCCTTGGTGGTTGGTAGCCGTGCTGGGTGCAGGCGCTGCCTATATTTTTCCAACTAAAATTGTTCCGGGTGCAACCGTGGCCTTTAGTGCGGGCTTTTTACTTTGGTTTGTACTGGCATACGGCCTGGATAGCGCCAATATGAGTCTACTTTCCGGAAAGGTGGGTATGCTATTTAAAGGTTTGAAGCCGATGCACCTGTTACTCCTTACAGGCTTTATAGGAGGCTTATTGGCTGAATTGGGTTACCTGACAGGCCATTATGCACAAAAGTTATTTGTCGGCCCTGCGCCAAAACTTGTAAAATAAGTAGTATCAACAATTAAGATACAAATTTTTACTTCAAACGGGTGTATATTTGAGCTCCCAATTTTGAAGTATGGTAACCGGAAGGGCTGTTTTTTGGCCCCTCCGGTTTTTTTATTTCCCATTTCACATTACCATACTGAAAGGCGCTTAATCCAATAAGAGCTCAAATTCCACGCGCCGGTTCATTTCTCTTCCCTCCGCATTATCATTTGATTTGATTGGACGCGCCGGTCCGAATCCTGCAAAGCGCAAACGTTCTGCTTTGATTCCACGGAACACGATGTAGTCGTAACAAGCCTTAGCCCGATCTTGCGACAGTTTAATGTTGGATTCTTCGCTGCCTACATTGTCTGTGTAACCGCTAATCGCCAGTTTATAGTCAGGATACTGGCGCAAAATGGTGATCACGGTATCCAATACACCATAAGAAGCACTTTTCAGGGCTGCTTTTGCCGTTTCGAACTGCACCGCTTTGGTTGCAAATGCCAAGCGTTCTTTGGTTTCGGCTTTCACTTCCGGGCAACCAGAATTGCTGGCAGGACCTGCAGTATTCGGACATTTATCTAATTTATCATTAACGCCATCGCCGTCAGTATCCGGGCAGCCATTGAATTTGCCTGCAATGGTTGGGCATGGGTCATTTTCATCAGAAACTCCGTCATTATCGCTGTCTTTCACAATCGGACAGCCATTGTTAGACGCAGCACCCGCAACCGTTGGGCATTTGTCTTTGCTATCCACTACCCCATCTTTGTCGGTGTCTACTTCCTCCGGGCAACCATTGTTGGCCGCATTACCCGCTACCGTTGGGCATTGGTCTTTGCTATCCGCCACCCCATCTTTGTCGGTGTCTACTTCTTCCGGACAACCATTGTTGGCAAGTGTTCCAGCCACATCCGGGCATTTATCTTTTGGATCTTCTACCCCATCGTTGTCCTTGTCCGGACAGCCTTTCACGGGGCCGGAAAGGGTTGGGCATTCATCGTCTTTATCTGCCACACCGTCTTTATCCGTATCCGGACAGCCTTTTACCGTACCAAACGTGATTGGGCACTCATCTTTATCATCAGGTGTACCATCGCTGTCGGTATCTTTCATACCTGCAGTAGCACAACCTTCATTGGCGGCAGTTCCGGGTTCATTTGGACACTTATCGTCTTTATCTGCCACCCCGTCCAAATCACTATCCGGACAGCCTTTCAAGGTTCCTGCAATGGTTGGGCAGGCATCTTCTTTATCCGAAACCCCATCTTTGTCGGTATCTGGGCAACCTTTTAAGGTACCCGCATCGGTTGGACATTCATCCTCTTTATCCGCCAGACCATCGCTGTCATAATCCGGACAACCTTTGGTGGTAGCAGGTCCTGCTTCTTCCGGACAGGCATCTTCACTGTTAGCTACCCCGTCATTATCGGTATCCGGGCAGCCTGCCGCAACGGAAGGACCTGCCAAAGTTGGGCATTTATCCATTGCGTCCGGGGTGCCGTCTTTATCGGTATCGGTTGGCAAGGTGGGTGTTATGATGGATTTGTGGAGCAGATAAACGTAGCCCAATCCAAGTTGCACATTATCCCGGTTTACCACTTGTGCTTTCCGGTATTCTGCCTGCACATTTAAAAATGCATAAGGAGATACCCGGAAATTAAGCCCGCCGCCAAATGGAAACTGGGCATGACCATCGCCAAAGTCTTCCAAAAAATAACCTGCACCTGCAAAAACGTACGGGATCAATTTGGCGGTAGACTTCATGTTTTCCAGGCGGAAAATCAGGTCGAAAGAAGTAGTAATGGTATTTTCGGTGGCTTTGGGAAGTTTGGCCAGGCCCAGTTTAAACGGTACAACCACATTTAAATAAGGTGCAACATGCCGAGCATAACCAAACTCAAAACTTTGACCAATTTTTGGCTCGCTATTGTAAAGCGCGCCAAAATCGACCAAATTAATTTTAGTTTGAATGGCATTGGGGAATTCTCGGTTTTGGGCGTCAAGTGGTCTCGTATGCAAACAAACAGCAAGCAAGATCAGTAAGGCAATTTTTCTCATCACGGTTATATTAAATTTTTTGATGACAAAACAAAAGCAATGCCAATAACCGTAATTTGGTATAAAAACTTTATCAAATATTTGTCAAGGGTAAGACATAAACCCGATCACGGCTCCCTTCTAAGCATCCTGCTGGTGAGCCTTCTGGCCTCCTGTTTTGGACTTTTCCACCAATTTGCCGACAAAACAGACACATATTCAATGTTATTTCGATTGAAATAGTTTTTCAAATAGGCTTCCCATTCATAGGATGGAACGGCGGTTTCGGACAAAACCCCATCAAATAATAAAATGCTGCTGGGCTCTTCTTTAGGTTTACCATCTACATATAATGGTACCCGCATACCCGCCGCAAAACCACTGAATTGCATTTGACTCCGTTCAAAATAACTGCGCAATGCAATTTCTACTTCTTCCATAAATTGACTTACCGGATAAAAAGTATCCTTGAATCCCAGCAATTCTTTCATTTTTTGCAACTGATCTTCCGCAGCATCCGGCTCCCCTCTTTGTATCAAATCGGCAAACGTAACCAGGTGCGACAAAATGCACGTGCCAAAGAAACTTTTATCGGCGGCAAGCACGGCATACAAGCCTGCGGGAATGGAGTGTGCGATGTAAATTTTTTGAGATGCGCGGGTAAGTGCAATATATAACTGGTTAATACCCACATCACTGTTCCAAAAATGCAAGTCGCGCGATAAAGAACCGTGTGCATCGGTTGGACCATGGGTCATGGAAAGCAACAAGATATCCACATGTTGGCCCTGCAATTCGGCCAATTGATAAACCCCCAAACCATTCAGGTGCAATTGCTGTATTTTTTCAAACCCTGCCAGTTTGCGTTGTCGAATACGCAACAATTGGGCAGCAATCAAGTCGCGCTGCTCCACGGTTGAACAGGCAATGCCCACGACGGGGTAGGTTTTGGCGGGCGTTGGTTCAATCAAATTCAACCAATCAATAATTTGGCGTGCTTCTGCTTCATTGGTGCGGGTATTTTCATCGTATCGGCCTTCCACATTCATGATGCTGGTAGCCTCCCGCGCACTGCGATCAGAAGGCAGGCGTTTGAATGGTGTATCAAAAGCAATTTTGTTAAAACGCACCCATTCTTGCGGGCTTTCGAAATGTTGATAGTCCAAATGCATGGCTTTTGCCCCAATTTCTTTACAAAACTCCAGAAAATCGTCTTGGGCAAAGGGCGTCATATCTTGTTTACTATCCCCAAACACTACCAAGCGTTCGGCCAATTCAAACAGGTGGTAACACTCTTGTTTTGAAATATTATGCGCTTCATCGACCAATACAAGGTCAAACTTTTTCTTGGATGCCTGCACCACATCGAGCGCAACTTCAGGGGTAACCAACAAAACGGGTAAGGTTTCGGTGAGCGGTTCAATGTGGTCGCTAAACAACATTTCGGGCCGTTTATTGGCAGAAAGTGTGCGATTTGCTTTACCAAACCAGGTTTTAAAGGCCGTGCTGTCGCTCGATTTGAGTTGACGCAGCGCTTTAGCCTTGCGTGCCTGCCACAAAGCGCTGATATGCATGGGCAATAAATTGCGCAATTCTCTTCCGGCAAGATGCATATTTTGTACGGTCATTTGATCCCAAACAAGGCCTGGATGGAATTGCTTGAGTAACAAATAGTACAAATACCAACTTTCGAAAGCAGCGGGCCAATTGGCTGGTTTTATTTTGCAAAGCGCGCGCACGACTTTTTGCGCAGCAGGCTTTAAGCCAAGCCAATGATTTTGCCATGTGTAGAAGTCATCAAAATCGCGCAAATAAAACTGCGTCTCTTCCAATTGTGCGATCATTACCTCCAAAAATTCCTGGCGTTTAGGAATAGTCAGCATTTCATGGCGCAACGACTCTTCATATAAATTAGCATCGTTAAATGCATCCAGGAAAGCATCCATCGAATGTTCCAATTCGCGTACTTCCTCGCGGTAGTCTAGTTCATTGTGAATACTTTTCACATTCAAGCGTCGTACATCTTCTCGTACAATGGAAGGAATGCGTTTGCGCCACATTTGCAGGGCAATTTCAAAATTTTTGCTCAAATCCGACACCTTTCGGATGTTGCGCACATCCATTTGGGGAGGAAAATCGAACTCAAAGTATTTTCGGAACGCGTAAATTTTAAGTAACTCTTCAAAATCATTACTCACTACAGCTTTAGCAGCTACAATTTCCTTATATCGGTCGGAAAACACGCCATATAGTTTTTCAGCAGTAGATGCTGGTTTTTCAAAATCGCTGCCATACCGCAAAACACCATCTGCTAATCCGTTGCGAATATTACTTACCTGACTTTGCAAATGCAAATAATACTGTTCATAATGATCGAGCAAAGCCTCCCCATAATCGTTGGTTTTGTTGATAAACTGGTGGTGTAAGGCGGTGGCTTGAGCCATTAAATTGCGCACCTGCGTTTGAGTCCAATCTAGGCCACTTGCGCCGGTATGATCTAAAAAAACGGAATGGTGTAGTTTTACCAGTGGGTGCTGTAAAATGGGGAATCGGCGAAACAAAGGCTCACTGGAAGCAATTGCAGCCATAATCCAATCGTATTCTTCCTTAGAAAAAGCAAAATCGGCAGGATTCAGTTGGCTGACCAATAATTCTTTGCCTACCAATCGATTGGCGCGTAAAAACTGCCCGACGGTATCTGAAAAATTCAAGTTTCCAAAAATGGGTTTATGCAAAGCCATCCAGCTTTCATCCAGACTGTCCTGAATACGCAGGGTTTTATTTAAAACCGCATTAAACAGTTCTTCATCGTACGACACCTTATTCTTATTATCGGCAGCCATGCGCAACATATCTGCCAGCATCAATTGATCGCCTTGTATATCACGCAGAATAAATGACACATCACCAAACCCTTTTTCGAGTAAGAACTTTTGTGCTCGACGCAGTGAATGGATACTTTTGGAAACAACCAGGCATTTTTTTCCATTGGCCAGCGCATTGGTTGCCAGGGCGGAAATGAGGTAGGTTTTGCCCGTTCCGGAAGCGCCTTCTACCACCGTAAGTGCATTTTGCTGCATGGCAAGGAGCACTGCACGCTGGGTAGGATCGAGGGGCAACAAAGAAAACAAGTGCCCCCAATTGTCGGCATTCGCAGGCAAATTGGGTGCAACCACAGGCGGCTGCGTGATGGTGGTGCGTGGTAGGGTTGGAAAAATACCTGCAACCGCCCCCCAAATCAAATGTCCAGCAGCAATCGTTTGCGCAGCTTCAATTTCGGCAGGCAACGATTGTATACTTAATGGTAAACCTTCTTCCGACAAGCCCAATTTGCGCCGCAACTCCTCACACAAATCCGATAAACCCTGAGCCGTTAGGGATTTACTTTCGGCCATTTTTTGCACCTTGGCCGATAAATCTAGTCCTAAATAGGCATCTACCAGGTGAAAAAACGGGTAATTGGGCGTAATTTGTTTGCCATCCAAGCGCTGTGCCAACCAGGAGTCGGTATTTTGCGCGTGTGGTTCTAATTGGAAAGACCAAATAAACAAGGGGGCTGCCACTTCATATCCCCCAATCCGGGTGAGCACAAATGGATAGCCTAATGCCAGATTTTTTGTACCAAATACTTTTTCGCGGTTGCGGGCTTCAAAATAAAAATGAAGTAATTTTTCATTGCTGGGATGGCCAACTTGTAAGGGCAATTCAAAACTCTTGAAATCGACCAACTCATGAATGCAACGAATGGCAAATTCGCTATCGAGGCTTACTAAGTCGGTATGGGCCTTTCCATCAGGTAATGCGTGCAACCAAGAAAGTGCATCGCCGCTGTAAGCTGTGGAAGCATTTAAACTGCTATTATTGCTGAATATAGATTGACTTGTATTGTCGGTCATATTAAAAGAAGGGGATTGATTTTAAAGCGAAAACGAAAAAACGCACTTATTCATTTGATTTTCTTGGGATTTAGATATTTTCATATCCGAGCATTTAACCTGTGCTTAAAAGCAAATCACCGTGCAAAAGAAAGCATTTTTATAAAGTGAACTGCGAAGTTGGATTAAATTTTATTTAAAGAGCAGTAAATTTATCGTTATACTGCTATATCTTTGCGGCGGCGCCGGGCGATCAGCTCCTGCAAAACCTCCCCAGGGCAGAAATGCAGCAAGGATATGTGGTCGTAGCGGTGTGTCTGGCGCTTTTTTAAAACCTTTTTATTGCCTAAATTTGCGAGCCAAGCGCATGGTGCTTTTTAAACCCCATGCGCCTGCCTCGCAAATTTCATTTTAAGAGCCTTTTCACTTCTCAAGCGCATAACATGTTATTCTTCGTAGACACTGCCAATTTAGATCACATCCGTGAAGCTGCCGAACTCGGCATACTCGATGGCGTTACCACCAATCCTTCCCTCATGGCAAAAGAGGGCATTTCCGGTGAAGAAAACATCCTGAACCATTATAAAACAATTTGCGAAATTGTTGGCCCCGACCGTGATGTGAGTGCCGAAGTGATTTCTGTCGATTTCAAAGGCATGGTGGAAGAAGGTAAAAAATTGGCTGGCCTGCACGAAAATATCGTTGTGAAAGTGCCGATGATCAAAGAAGGCATCAAAGCCATCGCATATTTTACCGAGCAAGGCATCAAAACCAACTGTACCCTCGTTTTCTCTGCGGGTCAAGCAATTTTGGCTGCTAAAGCAGGCGCCACCTACCTCAGCCCATTCGTTGGCCGCGTGGATGACATCTCTTGGGATGGTATCGGTCTGATCAAAGAAATTTACGAAATATATGATATGGCTGGCTACGAAACGGCCATCCTTGCTGCAAGTATCCGCAATCCATTGCACATTGTACAAGCGGCTAAAGCGGGTGCGGATGTGGTAACTTGCCCATTGAGCGCAATTTTAGGCCTGTTTAGCCACCCACTTACCGATATTGGCCTTGAAAAGTTCCTGGCAGATTATCAAAAAGCGAACGCATAATACATGGAAAATATTCGGTTAAACCTCGACCGCGATTTAGTGTTTTTTGATGTGGAGACGACTGGTCTCAATGTGATTCGCGACCGGATTATCCAAATCGCGCTGATAAAAATTCATAAAAACGGTCAACCCGATACCGAATTCATGAGCCTCATCAATCCAGGCATTCCCATTTCGGAAGAGTCGATGATGATCCATGGCATTACCCCAAAAGACCTGGCCAATAAACCTACTTTTGTGCAAATTGCGCAGAAAATTTGGGACTTTATTGGCAATTCGGACCTTGCGGGCTATAATTCTAACCGTTTTGACGTACCCATGCTCATGGAGGAGTTCGCCCGCGTAGGTATGGAATTCGACCTGAGTAAACGGCGGCTGATTGATGTGCAGCGCATTTTTTACAAAATGGAGCCGCGCACCCTCAAAGCAGCATACCGCTTGTATTGTGGCAAAGAATTGGAAGACGCGCACAATGCCCTCGCGGATGTGCGCGCAACCCTGGATGTGTTCAAAGGACAGTTGCACGCCTATGAAAACAAGGACCTTCTGGACGAAGATGGGAACATCATACCCGCGCCCATCAAAAATGACATGCAAGCCTTGCACACCTTCACCAACGACCTAAATTTTCTGGATGCTACCCAAAAATTGCGGGTGCAGCCAGACGGAAAAGTGGTGTTCAATTTTGGCAAATACAATGGACAATCGGTAAAAGAGGTGTTGGCGAAAGATAAAAACTACTATTTCTGGATTCAGGAAAAAGAGTTTTCTTCACAGGTCAAGCAAATCATCAAACAAATGATGAAAGAGATTGAAAAACCAGCGTGAGCGCCTGTAAAAATTTATATTTTTTACAGGCGCTAAGGATACCGCGCACCCAACGCTGGGCATAGCTTGAACGTTTTAACTTTTAAACTTTAACTGTGCGATTCTACCTATTTATATGTTTGCTACTCGTTGCAGCGGGTTGTTTTACTCCGAAAGAAGCATGCCTCGAAATCGAAGCGGCCAATTTTGATGCCAGTGCAGATGAAAACTGCTGCTGTGTGTATCCCAAAATTGGATTTACTTTTTCCCACGTGTACGACACCCTCGTTTTTTTTGAAAAAACGGCCTATCGCAATGATTTCGGCATGTTTCGGCCCCACAGCGTGGTTTTTTACCTGCAAAATTTCCAGTTGCGCCAACAAGGTGCCTGGTATCCCATCACCGACACGCTCTCCATGGCCAGTTTTGGCGCAAATGCCGGAGATACCACCCTGCAAGTATTAACCAATGATTTTATCTTGCTCCGACGCACCTCCCTGCAAACAGACGCGGGTACCTTTCGAAAAACAGGCACTTTTGACGGTATCCAGTTTGACCTGGGCTTATCCAATCCCGCCAATAAAGTAGTGCCCAGTAAAGCCCCCACGGCACATCCTTTGCGTACCCAAGCCGATAATTTGTGGATCGATCGAAATACCGGATATGTATTTGCACGTATCGTTGTAGCAGCTGATTCTATCGCGAGCACGGTACCGGATACCTTTGTTTATACGGTGAATACCCTGCCTATCACCTTATTCCAACAATTGGGTACCAATTTGGAACATGCCACCGGGTACGATTTTGATTTAAAACTTAAAATTGATTATAAGCAATTATTCAATGGTGTAGACTGGTCGGCCCCCCTCGCGAACCGTAAAGTGACAATGGGCGACAACTTGCTAAAAGTTTTTACGGTTTCTCAGTAAAATCATTGAATATTACCTTACAATTTTGCCACTTTTGTGTTGTATTATACTTCACGAGCCCCTTTACAATTATCCATTTTCTTTCACGCAAAATCACCACCTTATGCCATTGCGTATCTTGTTTGCTTTTTTATGCGGTATTGTTTGCTTCAGCGCCTGTGACGATGCTGCCGTAGTGACACCAGTTGTCCCCACTTCAGATTTGAAAATATCGTTCAAATCTACCTTTGACGGCAGCCGAGTGATCAAATTCAAAAATTACCCATACGGCAGTAACAATTACCCGCTTCAATTCAGTCGTTTTACCTTGTTCCTCTCTGATATAACCTTGTTAAAAGGCACGGAAGAAACGCGGCTCACCGAATCCGCTTATCTCGACTTTACGCCCGATAATGCCAGCTCTGATACCTCCGTTTTGCTCAATTATACGTTCCAGAACGTTCCGGAGGGCACTTACACGGGCATTAAAATGGGTTATGGTGTAAAACCGTCCGACAACGGCAAAAATCCGGCAGATTTTCCGCCCAGTAGCCCGCTGTACAACGACAATGAATATTGGTTGGGCTGGAAAAGTTATATTTTTACAAAAATTGAAGCACAAGGGGACGCGGACATCAACAATCAATTCGACCATTTTATGATTTACCATTGCGGCGGAAACGGGGTGTACAAAACATTTGCCTTTACCCAACCCATTGAAGTAAAAAGCAGCGCACCTGCACTCAACATCAATTTTGACCTGCGTAAATTGTTTATCATGGCTGATGGGCGCTATTATAATATGGTAGAAGATCCGGCGACCTCCAACAACAAGGATTCGCTTCGGGTGGCTAATGACATTATGAGCAAATTTGGCAATGCCACCTCCATCGCACAATAGTCAAGCTAAAAATGATGAAATACCTTAATCATACGCAACGTATTTGGATTACGGCGGCATCTATTATCGCCATTTGCCTGATAAATGCATGCAATGGTAGCGACCCCGACCCCATTGTACTCACGGGCGATTTGCTCAACATTCCATACACACCACAGTCGTACACGATCGTTAAACCGGCTCATTTTCCGGAAATTGATGTTCCAGCAAGCAATCCGATGACTGTGGAAGGGGTTCAATTGGGCCGCCGTTTATTTTATGACCCGATGCTTTCCGCAGATAGCACCATGTCTTGCTCCTCCTGCCATTTGCCAGCGGGTAGTTTTACGGATAACAAAGCTGTTTCAATAGGAATTGACGGCATTAGTGGCCAACGAAGTTCAATGTCTCTGCTGAATGTGGCCTATGCCAACAATGGTTTGTTTTGGGATGGACGTTCGCCCAATTTGGAAGATCAGGCCCTGCGCCCAATAGAAGACCCCATTGAAATGCACAACACCTGGACCAATGTGGTGGAGCAGTTGAAGCAACACAAGGACTATCCAACCCGTTTTCGCAAGGCATTTGGCATCAGCGACCGCAGTGAAATCACCAAGGAATTGGCGGCAAAAGCCATGGCGCAATTCGAACGCATCCTCATCAGCAGTGGCAACTCCAAATACGATCGCTTTGTATTCAAGGGGGAAACAAACCTACTTGACGATGAAGAACTGGACGGCTTTATCATGTTCAATGATGATGCACTCAACCAGGGGGTTAATTTGCCCGATGCACAGTGTTTTCATTGCCATGGTGGCCTGATCAATACAGGCAACAAATATTTTAACAATGGCCTCGACAGTGTAAGCAGCCTGGATGATTTTAAAGATGTAGGCCGTTTTATCGTAACCAACAATCCATCCGACAAAGGCAAATTCAGGGCGCCTACTTTGCGTAATATTGCCATGTCTGCCCCTTACATGCACGACGGCCGCTTCAAAACGCTCAAAGAAGTGATGGATCATTACAGCAAAAACGGTACCGCCGCCGCCAATGAAGATCCATTTATCCGACAAATTGGATATCCAATTCAAGGAAGCAACCCGATTAAGTACACCGGACTGACCGAATATCAAAAAAACGCCCTTGTTAAATTCCTGGAAACGCTCAATGACCCGGAATTTGTAAACAACCCGGATATTCAGAATCCATTTCAATAAAATTCTTTACTTTTAATCGCTTTTTGTACAACCAATTATCCCTTGTCATGAATCGAAACCGACTTACCCTGCTTGCCTTGCTGTTGTACCTGCACAGCGATGCTCAAATTAACCTGGGCGGAACGCCCTTGCGTTGGCAGTCTGCTGCTTTACCAGAAGCCCCCACGGTGGTACTACCACGGCTTGATGTAGCTAAAGCCTTCAAGGAAGACACGGAGAACCAGGGCCAGCATCGCTTTGCGGCACCCATTGCGGCCGATCTGACCTTTGAAAATGCCGGAAACTGGACACAATTGCCCAATGGCGATCGGGTTTGGCAATGTGCCTTGCAAGCGCCGGGTGCCTTGGGCCTGGTTTTGTTGTTCGATCAGTTTAATTTACCGGAAGGCAGTCGTTTTTATGCTTTTACGCCGAATCAAACCCAGGTTTTCGGGGCCTATTCGGCACAAAGTTGTTCGCCGAACGGTAAATTTACCATTGGTGTACTAAAAGGCGAAACCACTATACTGGAATATTACGAGCCAATTTCGGTCAAAAAATCGGGCAAAATACATTTATTCAGGGCCGATTATGCCTACGACCAGCAAGCGCTGCAGGAAGGTGCAGAGGCTTTGTTTAATTTTGGACTTTCTTTGCCTTGCAACGTCAATGTAAATTGCCCGGCAGGTGCCAACTGGCAAACGGAAAAAAAAGGCGTTGCACGTATTTTAATGGTCTTTAGCAATGGCTCGGGCTGGTGCAGTGGCAGTTTGATCGCCAATACCGGCGGAACGTACGACCCCTATTTTTTAACGGCCCACCATTGCCAACTGATTGGACAAAATCCATCGTTCGAATTATGGCGCTTCGACTTTGATTACGAAGCAGTTGGGTGCAGTAACCCCGCAACCGAACCACAACCTCGATCTGTGTTGGGGTGTGAGCGCATTTCCTATCGGACTGAAACCGATTTTATGTTGCTCAAAACCAACCCAATACCTATTAATTACGGGGTGTATTTCAACGGCTGGAACCGAAGTACCAGTCCGGCTGCCAGAACAACGTTTATCCACCACCCGGTGGGCGATATCAAAAAAATATCTGTAGACACCCAAGCGGCTGTTTTGCATCCAGAAACCATTAACTGGACTGGCATTTTTGGCATTAGTCCGGTCAATACCCACTGGAGAGTGATTCCTGATATCGGGATTTACCAGTCCGGGTCGTCAGGCAGCCCTTTGTTTGACCCCAATAAACGTATTGTTGGGCAATTGCATGGCGGCAATGCGAATCCGGCCAATGAATGCTTGATTGTCAATTCCTTTTGGGGTCGGTTTGACCTTTCCTGGAGCCAGGGTAGCAGTCCACAATCCCGCTTGAAAGAGTGGCTGGATCCGAATAACCTTGGTCCGCAAACCCAAAATGGATACCAGCAAGTGGCGCCGAACGGATTTCCGGTGAGTGGCAACATCAAAACTTTTTGGGATGTACCTTTGGCCGGGGTGCAAGTGTTTTTGAATGGATCGGCGCTGGATACAGTCGTAACCGATACGGCGGGCAATTTTACCTTTCCATTTGTACCCGCTGGCGGAAGTTACAGTATCACGGCACGTCGGGACAGCAATGCCTTGAACGGAGTAAGTACCTTTGATTTGGTACTAATATCCAAGCATGTACTCGGCATTGAAGCCCTCGATAGTCCCTGGAAAATAATCGCTGCTGATGCAAACCGCAGTAATTCGGTTACCAGTTTTGACATTGTTGAAAGCCGAAAACTGCTTTTGGGGATTAATACGGTGTATGCATCGAGTCCATCCTGGCGTTTTTATCCGGCATTTATTACCTTTTCAAACCCGCAACAACCCTTTGGCAATCCGTTGCCCGAACAAATTGCCATTTCGAACCTGCAAGGCGCTTATACAAACGCCAATTTCAAAGCGGTGAAAGTGGGCGATGTGAATGTCACTGCCAATCCGAACGAATAAAATATTTTTTAAAAATGTCTGTATTTCCTTACCCGCACACCGCGAAAGAACGATTCCTGCGTTACGTACAAATTGATACGCAAAGTGATCCAAACAGCCCCACCATCCCAAGTACTGAAAAGCAAAAAGACTTAAGCCGCGTGTTGGTGGCCGAACTCAAAGCCATCGGCATTGACGATGCCGTGCTGGACGAACATGGTTATGTGTATGCAACGATTCCCGCAACCACCGAAAAACAGGTGCCCGTTATTTGTTTTTGCTCCCATGTAGACACCTCACCGGATTGTAGTGGCACGGGTGTAAAACCCATTGTGCATGAAAACTACCAAGGGCAAGACCTGGTGCTGCCCGATGATTCCGGAGTTGTAATCCGCAAATCAGAACATGAAGACCTGGCCCATCAAATCGGCAACGATGTAATTACAGCCAGTGGCACGACCTTATTGGGCGCCGATAATAAAGCAGGCGTGGCAGCCATTATGGATGCGGCAAAAATTTTGATCGACCACCCGGAAATCAAACACGGTAAAATTCGCATCTTATTTACGCCGGACGAGGAAATTGGACGTGGGGTGGATAAGGTAAATATGAAAAAACTGGGCGCCCGTTTTGGATACACCATTGATGGTGAAACGGCGGGGAGCATTGAGGATGAGACCTTTAGCGCAGATGCAGCAACCGTTACCATCCATGGCGTTTCTGCCCATCCTGGTTTTGCAAAAGGTAAAATGGAAAATGCGCTCAAAATTGCCGCACGCATCGTCGCAAAATTCCCAGACAAACTCAGTCCAGAGCACACCGAGGGCAAGGCCGGCTTTATCCATCCGATGCACTTTGAAGGCAACCTGGAAACGGCGGTCGTAAAATTAATTATCCGCGATTTTTCGGAAGCGGGCTTGAAACGACATGCCAGTACCTTGCAGAAAATCGTTGACGGGGTACTCAAAAGTTTCCCGAATGCCACAGCGACTGTAACCATCACAGAACAATACCGCAACATGGGCAAAGTGCTGCGCCGCTACCCACAAGTGGTGGCCTATGCCCTGGAAGCCTTGCAACGCGCCGGATTTGCGCAACCACTCAAACGCTCCATTCGAGGCGGCACCGATGGTTCTCGTTTATCTTTTATGGGCTTACCTTGCCCGAATATCTTTGCGGGTGAGCATGCATTTCACTCCAAACAAGAATGGGTTTCCGTGCAGGATATGGAAAAAGCGGCAGAAACGATTGTACACCTGGCCCAAATTTGGGAAGAATATGCCTCTTAATTGTTAAATTCAACATAACCATGGAAGATTTTTTGAAAAATGTAAAAACCACGGCGCAGGAAGCTGCCGACAAGGTGGGTGAAACCCTTTCCAACTTGAAAGATGCCGCTTCAGAAAAATTTGCCGACCTGAGCGAAAAGGCAGAAGCCCTCGCTGCAGAAGCAAAAGAAGAAGCCGCTGAAAAAATGGAAGAACTACAGGCTGCCAAAGCAAAAATTGCGGCCCATGAAGGTGGCGCACTGGGTTTTCTAAGCGATAAAGCCAGCGAATTGCTGGGTGAAATCAAGGAAGAAGCCGCAGAAGCAATGGAAGACGGCAAAGACTTTTGGGAAAAAGCAAAAGACTATGTGAGCGGCTCAAAATCAGAAAGCACCGAAGACGCGCCTAAAACAGAAGACAAGGACTAATCTGGGCGGTGTAACTTGAAATTACAAACCTGCGTCATCCCGAATTTTGGCTTTCACCAAAATTCGGGATTTTTATGTGTTACCACGAATATCCGGCAAAATCCTTTTAAGTTGTATTAATTTTGTTCACGGCAATGAAAAGTAAGGTACCTCCCGCCACACTAAACCACATTGCCACTGCCCCATCATGCGTTTCTCTTACTTACTCTGTTACTGGGCGCGCTTGCTCGCCACCATTTTTTATTGACCTAATTCCGTCCATTTTCTCACTAAGTTTAGTTAGGCTTGTGCATGTGCACAGGGTTTATTTTATTTGTTTTAATACGATCTGTTACTACGCGAACGCGCGTGGTATACGCCAAAACGAGGCTACGGGTATGATGGATACCTGGTGCAGTTGTGTCTGATTATTCAATAAATCTACAAACGATGAATTATGAAACCAAAATTATTCATTCTTGATGGCATACAGGTTGAGATACCTGAAAGATATGTTCCACTGATTAAATCAAAATATCGAAAAGAAATAGCCGCAGAATATGGCCTAAACACGTCGGTATTTCGCCGCAGGTGTACAAAAAAGGGACTTGACATAGGGCTTCGGGGGTACATGGACGAGGTACTTGTGCTCCGTATATATTTGGCAATGGGTTGGCCGATTCGAATTGATGTATAGTTACTGACAAGTACACCATGCATCCGCCAATACCGTAGCCTGCACTTGTAGTGGGCCAGCGGGTGTGCCAAGTGGTGCGCAAACCGTAAAAGTTCCACTGTTGGTGGAGAATGTTGTTGTGTTTGTCCCGGAGGGTGAAATATACGTCAATGAGAAGGGCGCGGTACCTGTAAAAGTTGCAGAAATGACGCGGCAGTCCCCTGGGCACAGGTTAAGATTACCGCCTGCAAGTGAAAACTGTACGGTCGGCAGCGGTCGCCACGCCACCGCGCGGGCATTCGAAAAATCCAAGCAAGGATCGCTTAAATCCACATTACCATTTAGGTTGTTGCCTGCCATGGCGGCTACATAATACGTGACGCCCGTTTGCAGCGGCGGCCCGAAGGTAAAAGATGGCGAAGCGCTGGTGGCCACAATACTGCCTGCGGTATCGTTGGGATTGCTGAACAGGATGTATTGCAGTATATCGTCGCCGTCCAGCACCGTTTGTGTTACTGCCGGAAATGTGAGTGTTTCGTTGCTACAAACTTGAAAGGTACCGCTGCCCCCCAGTACCCCGGCGTTGGTGCTGCACAGGCAGGGTGGCTCCTGCGTGCCGGCTGGCGGGAAGGAGAGACCAACTATGTATACCAGATTATCAGGTAAATCACACACAAGGGTACTATTTCCAGTATTTATATTGTAAAAATAAATATCTAACCCAAGATTATCACTAGCAAAATACCCGGCATTGCCGTTCCAGGTTCCACCTTCGGCCCCGCCGGTAGCAGTAGCAGGCCCTAACCAGAGGGATTGTGAAGGATTATTGACATCAATTTGAATTAAAAAAGACTGACCAATTGCATCATACACAATGCCATGTAATAAATTATTTACAAAAAAAATATCATGAACACCTATTTGCGGCCAGGCCGTCGGCCAAGGGCCTATAAAGTTCAGGGTATTGTTCGCCGGGTTAAAGCTTCCCAAGCCGCCAGCGCCACCGAGGTACACCAGGCCGTTTGACGCCAACTGGCCGCTGCCATATTCCAAAGTACCGGTACCTGCCCCCCAGATTTCCTGGGCGGATGGCGGCGGCAGAGTGCGTCTCAGGTAGGTAGATCCAATATTTAAAAGATCGCCGTTTGGTAAGACCACGACATCCGCATCGCCGAAGTTGCCGGACGAGGGCGCTATATCACAAAAAGAGCAATCGGACAGATTAATCTTTGTAATTTGACTTAATGTTCCATTATATACATATATTATTTGCGCATACAAAGGGATTGTCGGGCAGGAAAGGACGAATACCCAAAAAAATAGCCATAAAAATCGATTCAATGACATATTCTTATACATTTTAGTTCATTTGCAAAAATAATCCTAATAGTTCAAAAAATGGAATAATCCAACTCCAGATGACGCCAAATAGCGCGTAATGATACCTTCTAATGCGCTCAATATCAAACAAATGTAGCGTACACCCTAACGCTTAGCCTAAGGGTTATCAAGCGGATGCCAGCAACGGAAGAAAATTTGACCCTTAACATCCTTCAAGGACAAGCGCAAAGCGCATCGGCCAAAGCCGTCGCCTGAATCACAAAATTACCCATTGAATTTGTCGGCGGACAAACATCAAAACTGCCGTTGTTCCCGGAAAATATTTGTGTGCTTGAACCTTCGGGGCTATTATATGTCAGGGTAAAAGGCGGGGTTCCGGTAAAATTAGCATTAATGGTCTTGCAAGCGCCGGGACACACATTGGGGTTGGCGGTAGAAAAAGTGACCGCTGGCAGCGGTCGCCACAACACGGGGCGGGCATTCGAAAAATCCAAGCAAGGATCGCTTAAATCCACGCTGCCGTTCAGGTTGTTGCCAGCTGCGGCTGCTACATAGTATGTGACGCCCGTTTGCAGCGGCGGCCCGAACGTAAAAGATGGCGTAGCGCTGGTGGCTACAATACTGCCTGCGGTATCAGCCGGGTTGCTGAACAGGATGTATTGCAGCATATCGTCGCCGTCCAGAACCGTTTGTATTACTGCCGGAAATGTGAGTGTTTCGTTGCTGCAAACTTGAAAGGTACCACTGCCCCCCAGCACCCCGGCGTTGGTGCTGCACAAGCAAGGTGGCTCCTGCGTGCCGGCAGGCGGGAACGAGAGTCCGAATATAGATATGACATTGTCAGGCAAATCGCACACGAGCGAGCTGTTTCCGGTAGCAATATCATAAAAATAAATATCCAACCCCAAGTTGTCACTGGCAAAATAACCGGCGTTGCCGTTCCATATTCCACCCTCAGCCCCTCCGGTACCATTAACAGGCCCTAACCAAATGGATTGCGAGGGATCATTGACGTCAATTTGAATTAAATAAGACTGATTAATGTCATAGACAGTACCATACAATAGATTATTTACCAAAAAAATATCGTGAACGCCTATTTGCGGCCATGCAGCTGGCCAGGGGCCTATAAAGTTCAGGGTGTTATTAGCAGGATTAAAGCTTCCTAAGCCTCCGACGCCACCTAGGTACACCAGGCCGTTTGGTGCCAACTGGCCGCTGCCATATTCCAAAGTACCAGTACTCGCCCCCCAAATTTCTAGGGCGGCAGGTGGCGGCGGGGTGCGGCGTAAATAAGAAGGACCAATGTTTAAGAGCCCCCCCCCGGAAGCACTACTACATCGGAAAGACCAAAGTTCCCGGACGAGGACGCGACATCACAAAAAGAGCAGTCGGAAAGGTCAATCTTTGTAATTTGATTTAATGTGCCGTTAAGGACATATATTATTTGCGTGTGCAAAGGGTTGATGGGGCATGAGAGGGCGAGTGCCCAAAACAATAGCCATAAAAATCGATTCAATGACATGTTCTTATTCATTTTAGTTCATTTGCAAAATTAATCTTAATAGTTGAAAAAATGGAATAATCCAACTCCAGATGAGGCCAAATAGCGTGTAATGATACCTTCTAATGCGCTCAATATCAAACAAATGTAGCGTACACCCTAACGTTTAGCCTAAGGATTATCAAGCGGATGCCAGCAACGGAAGAAAATTTGACCCTTAATATCCTTCACGGACAAGCGCAAAACGCATCGGCCAAAGCCGTCGCCTGAATCACAAAATTACCCATCGAATTTGTCGGCGGACAAACATCAAAACTGCCGCTGTTCCCGGAAAATATTTGTGTACTTGAACCTGCGGGGCTATTATACGTCAGGGTAAAAGGCGGAGCTCCTGTAAAATTTGCGTTAATAGTTTTGCAAGCGCCGGAGCACACATTGGGGTTGGCGGTAGAAAAAGTGACCGCCGGCAGCGGCCGCCACACCACGGGGCGGGCATTTGAAAAATCCAAGCAAGGATCGCTTAAATCCACATTACCATTTAGGTTGTTGCCGGCTATGGCGGCTAAATAATACGTGACGCCCGTTTGCAGCGGCGGCCCGAAAGTAAAAGATGGCGTAGCGCTGGTGGCTACAATACTGCCTGCGGTATCAGCCGGGTTGCTGAACAAGATGTATTGCAGTATATCGTCGCCGTCCAGCACCGTTTGTGTTACTGCCGGAAATGTGAGTGTTTCGTTGCTGCAAACTTGAAAGGTACCACTGCCCCCCAGCACCCCGGCGTTGGTGCTGCACAAGCAAGGTGGCTCCTGCGTGCCGGCAGGCGGGAAGGAGAGGCCGCTAATAAATACGAGATTATCAGGCAAATCGCACACGAGCGAGCTGTTTCCAGTGGTAATATCATAAAAATAAATATCAAACCCAAAATTGTCACTGGCAAAATACCCGGCATTGCCGTTCCAGGTTCCACCCTCGGCTCCGCCGGTAGCGGTAGCAGGCCCTAGCCAGAGGGATTGCGAAGCATTATTGACGTCAATTTGAATTAAATAAGACTGATTAGTTGCATCATAGACAATGCCATACAGCAAGTTATTTACCAAAAAAATATCGTTAACGCCTATTTGGGGCCAGGCAGCTGGCCAGGGGCCAATAAAACTCAGGGTATTGTTCGCCGGGTTAAAGCTTCCCAAGCCGCCAGCACCACCTAAGTAAACCAGGCCGTTCGACGCCAACTGGCCGCTACGATATTCCAGAGTACCTGTACCTGCCCCCCAGATTTCCTGTGCAGATGGCGGCGGAGGGGTACGTCTTAAATATACATCACCAATGTTTAACAGCCCCCCCTGGTAATACCACAACATCTGAAAGGCCAAAGTTCCCTGACGAGGGCGCAATATCACAAAATGAGCAGTCAGACAAGTTGATCTTTGTAATTTGATTTAAAGTACCGTTGTATACATATATTATTTGCGTATGCAAAGGGGTTGTCGGGCAGGAAAGGGCGAGTACCCGAAATAATAGCCATAAAAATCGATTCAATGACATATTCTTATACATTTTAGTTCATTTGCAAAATTAATTTTAATAGTTTAAAAAATGAATAATCCAACTCTATATGACGCCAAATAGCGTGTAATGATGTGTAATGATGTGTAATAATGTGTAATGATGTGTAATAGCACGTAATGATGCCTAATAGCGCATAATGATAGCAAATAGCGCTTGTTTGTGTACCTGCCGATGCCCCACCTTTGAATCGTTCGTGTACACGCTATCTTTTTCAAATTTTTCATCAATTAAACCTTTCCAAACATTGATTTATCATGAAGAAATTTTCTTTGTTACTCACCAGCATGTTATTTTTATGCTTGCAGATCAAAGCGCAGTTTGCGCCAACCCCTAATAATATTAATACATCCATCATCCGCGCCGGTATTACTGGCATCGGTTTCCCGGGCTCCTCGGCCAGTACCATGACCACCGCCGCCAACGGTCAGGCGCGCCTGATTGTCAACGGCACGCTCAGCGATAGCACCAAAGGCATTTTTGCGCACTATGTATCCGGTAAAGTAGGCCTGTTCGACAACAGCAGCCAATGGCTGGGCCTCGGCATAGCAGGCGTCGGTACCGCATACGGCCTTGCCATCGCTAAAAATACCAATACAGGGGTATTCAACCTGTTGAGTGAGGGCACGCAAACCAATTTGATTGCAGGATTCGGCAGTACGGCTTCCACCAACACCAACCGCTTCAAAATCAGGGGCTTTTCAGGTACTTCCCTTACTTCTAAGGATTTGTTCATCGTAAATCCCAATGGCGCCATAGGGGTCAATGTAGAACCTTTGGCCACTGTTTGGGTGGACAGTAAGCAAACAACCAGTAGCAGCCTGTTCCGCGACATCGCCATTATCGGGAGCCAAACCGCGGGAAGCGGCAGTATTACCACGGCTTCTGCCCTTGGTAATCAACAAAATACCAGCTTAGTTTTCAACAACATTGCAGTAGAAGGCTTCCGGGCCCAGTTTCCCGATTTTGCCACTGCCGTCACTCAATTTCCCCCAACAGGCGGGGCCGTAAACCTGCAAGTGGTCAATAACCCGCTCGGAACGACCGATGCGATTGCTTCGTCTAACAGCATTACCGGCCCGTCAAGACCTTCCAGGCCAATGGCCGGGTGGGCATCGGTACCCTTCAGCCTACTTCCGGCTCTTGTGGACCGGGCAACAAACAAACAATCCTGCTAGATGTGAACGGGCTCATCAATGCCGGGGGCGCTTTGGTCACTTCCGATCGTCGCTTCAAAAAAGACATCGAAAATATCCCGAACAGTTTGGAACTCGTCCGCAAAATACAAGGCACAAAATACCATTTTAACCAGGAAGCTTTCCCGGACCGCAATTTTGGCGGCGGACTGCAATACGGCTTTATCGCACAAGAACTGGAACAAGTCATCCCGGAAGCGACCGTGCTTAACTCCGATGGCTATTATGCCGTAAATTATACCATGCTCATCCCCGTACTCACCGAGGCCATCAAAGAACAAGACAAAACCGTAACCGAACTCCGCAACGAATTAGCCGAACTCCGCAGCCAACTCAACGACCTCAAAGCAGGCCAGCAGCCGGGCGATTTGAAAGGGTATCGTTTGGATCAAAACACGCCGAATCCAACCGGCGGCAATACCGTAATCGCTTATGCACTTCCAGCAGGCACCACCGGCGCACGCATCACGGTGTACGACCTGGCGGGCCGCACCATCCAATCCTGGTCTTTGAGTGATTTGGAAGGTCAAATCAGCATCAATGCCAGTACCTTAAGCGGCGGTTTATACATCTACGACCTGCAAGTGGGCGGTCGGCAGGTGCTGGAACGCAAAATGAGTGTTCTTGGGAAATAGGGATTTTACCAGTTTCCACAAATTTTTGATAAAAACTCAAAGATCAAAAAATCGTGCGTAAATGATGATATTATTATATTTTACAGTGTAACATGCGTCGAATAACAAGAGTCATCCCGAATTTTGGGTTTCACAAGGATTTGTGGTAGTGTGTAAATTGTATTGGCGGGGTGACTGAAAAAGTCGCCCCGTCAATACAATTTACGCATTTACACTGGACTTAAGGAGGCTTCAGTTGTTATGCATGATTTGGGCAGCCTTAGTATCTTATTTTGTATTAATAAGAGCTATTTTGCCGAGTATTCGCGGTAAAATGAATAAAAAATCCCGAATTTAGTTTTCACCAAAATTCGGGATGACTCATGTTGTTTTTTTATATCCATCGTCTTTTCAGACGTGCCTATTCTTGTTGTTTTTCGTTATCCAGCAGGTTTTCGTCGAGCAGCCCCCGCTTCTTTGCCGTTTCAGCATAGCCATGGAGTTGAACTGGATTTTGCGCTTTTCGCACCCGAATATTCAGCATTTCTACAAAAAGAGAGAAGAAAATGGCAAAATACAGGTAACCTTTGGGCACAGAACCTTCGGTGAAATGTCCCAAATGCGCTGCTTCGGCGATCAAAGAAAAACCAATCAGAATCAGAAAGGTAAGGCCCAGCATTTGAACTGTTGGGTGGGTATTTACAAACTTGCTGACCGGCCCTGAAAACAACATCATCACCAGCACCGACAGCACCACGGCAATAATCATAATCATCAAGTCATTGGCAATACCGATGGCCGTCAGGATAGAGTCGAAAGAAAACACGACATTGATCAAGGTGATTTGTAAAATAATCGCACCCAGGGTTGCTTTTACTTTTCCTCCACTACCAGGGTCATCTGAGGCATCGGGGCTTTCCAGTTTGTGGTGAATTTCGGTGGTCGCCTTATATAACAAAAACAAACCTCCCAAAAACAAGATCAGACCTTGTCCGTTAACTTCCCCATGAATCGTAAGCACATCAATATGAAAGAGCGCTTGTTTCATACCAATGATCCAGGTAAGGCCAAACAACAAAACAATACGCAGTACCATGGCCAGGATCAGACCAATGTTGCGGGCCTTGGGCTGGTCAGATTCGGGTAATTTGGCCGAAATGATCGACAAAAATATAATATTGTCCACTCCCAGCACTATTTCCAAAAAAGTCAGGGTAAGCAAACTCACCCACACTTCGGGAGACGTAAAATCAGGCATTGCAAAAAGTAACATCGTTGTAAAAATGATTTTTGTTTGAAATCGAACCGCAATGTTACGGCGTTTTTTCCTCCCAAAGTGCTATCCAAACGACAAGCCCGGATCAAAACTCAATGTAAGGGATAGAAAAAACGACCAACAAGCGTTCGGGTGCCGACAATTTGACCGTATTTAACGTTTCGTTCCTGGTAACAGCCTTAAATTTGTACAAAAATTAAACTGTCATGAAAAAAGTAAAATTTACGTTGCTCCTACTTCTCTTCGCAGCATCGCTTTTTGCACAACAATCTGCCAAGCGGTATGTTTTGATTGAGCACTTCACAAATTCACGTTGCTCCGTTTGTGGTTCCAAAAACCCCGGCTTTTACAATTTTATCAGCCAATACGCGGATGACATCCACCACATTTCGATTCATCCTTCGGTGCCTTACAATAATTGTTTCTTCTATTTGGCCAATCCGACAGAAAACAATGCCCGGGCTTCGTTTTACAACATTTTTGGTTCCCCTTCAATTGTGTTGAATGGCACCTTGCAGAATCCGAGCACACCTTTGCTCAATATTGCGCAATTACAGCCTTTTTTGAATCAAACCAGCCCAATTAACGTAAAAGTGACCGAAACAGGCACCGGCAACACCCGCGCTGTGAGCATTGACGTGCGCTCGCTGGGCACTTTACCCAATGTGGGCTATAAAATATATGCCGCCATAGTGGAGCGCACCGTAAACTACAACGCACCCAACGGTGAAAAAATACACTACGACGTATTCCGCAAAATGGTACCGGAAGTAAACGGCATTACTTTTACACCTGCTGCCGTGGGCCAATCGAATGTGATCAATTTTAATTACACCATTGCCAACAATTGGGTGGCTGATGAAGCGTACGTCCTGGTTTACATCCAAAGTACCTCCAATGAAATCATCAACAGCGGCACTAAATTCGACCCAATTTTGTTGGGCACCCAGGACGCAAAGGTGGAAACCATTACCTTGCAACCCAATCCTGCCCATACCAGCGCATCGTTTCAATTGGTAGACGACACCGTAGTTGCGCTTGAAATGTATGATGCAAAAGGACAATTAACCACCACCACATTCAACAATAATGGCGAAAACGTACAAATAGACGTACAAAACCTGCCGGTTGGATTGTATTTTGTAAAAATTACGGGTGCACAAAAAGTGTACACCGCCAAATTGGTTAAAGAATAACAACGAAGATGACCTACAAGCAATTCAAAACAAACATTAAGTGTGCCGCATGCGTAGAAAAAGTACGTTCGGCACTGGACAACAGCGTTGGACAAGACCAATGGAGTGTTGATTTACAATCTCCAGCGCGTATATTAAGCATCCCAGAGGAGGTATCTACAGCGCAGGTGGTATCGGCTTTGGAGGCTGTAGGTTATCAGGCCGAACCTGCCTAGATGCGAGTAATGACCGTCCGATTAATTACAATGATAAAAATTACCCCATTTGAAATTTTTAGTCATCAAATCAATTCCGATTTCGGGGCACCTTTGTGCGTCAATAGATTAAGAATGACAATGACAGGGTAGTTTTTTGAGCCCGTTCGTCGATAGGATGAACGGGCTTTTTTATTTTTCGGAAAGGCACTGGCTATTTTGACAAGCGGAAGCTGGACGCGCCCAGCAAGCCTTTATCGCAATAAATGGCGGCTACATAATTACCTGCGGCAAGTTTTTCCTCCAATTTATATACAAAAGAGAGGCGTTGGGTTGGGCCGAGGTTTACGGGGCGGGTTTGGAGCGCAATAATCGGGATGTCTCCTGCCGGAGCGTGAACGGTAATACTGGTTGGGTTGGACGATGCGATTGGTTTGCCGTTCGCATCTGTGATGCTCAGATACAGTTTTTGAATGCCCTGAAAAGGTTTGGGTACATCGGCGAGGTCGAAGCTAATCGACAATTCGCGTGCTTTTTTGGCCCTTGCAGTGAGTTTATCGCCTTTGCGGCCTACTTCCACTTTGAAAGCGCTGCCTTTAAAGGTGGCCGATTGTGTCCGACGAATTTGCTCTTCCAGTTTTTTAGCCAGGTCGTCTACTTGAGCGGTCAATTGGCCGTTAGAGTCTTTTAAGCCCGTATTTTCTTCCTTCAATGCGGCATTTTCGGCCTTTAATTGCTCGTTTTCGGCTTTCAAGACCGCGATGATGGTTTCATATTCGGTTTTGGTTTTCTGCAAACTTTCGATTTGCGCCCGTAGTTCCAGGATGGTTCGGGAATTTTGTGCCTTCAATTTTTTGATGGTCGCCTCGGTGGAGGCCGCCAAATTGGAGGTAACAGAAGCTTTACTGATGAGCGATTCGTTTTCGAGGCGTAAATCAGCAAATGCATTTTGCAAACTGTCCAGACTGAGTTCCAGTTTGACTTTAAGGTTGCTCAGGGAATCGATGGTCACTTGCTGTTCCTGTGTTTTGAGCAAATATCCGCCACTTTGACGCCAAAAGATGACAGCCGCGACAGATGAAAGCAAAAACAGGATGGTAATAATAATGGCGTACGTTCGAGTTCCTTGATTTTGAGAATGTTCCATGAAAATGATTTATGGTATGTAAAAAGGTTATGTTCGGATAACAAAGCGTTTGGGGCTTCATTTTTTGTGCCAAAACGACCGCAAACACCAATTCTTTTAAAAAAACGGCAAAATACGGGGTTATACAAAAATATTGCACAATAAGTTTAAGTATCGAGACCAGCATAAATAACTGCAGCAAATGACTAATTTAGTCATAACATACACAAATTTAGTTAAAATTAGCAATTCGGCAGGGAATTTGCAAGTATTCTCTTCCGAACCGATTGTTTTTTCATTTAATAACGACATTCCATGACTCGATCCTTCCTATCCTTGGCATTTTTATGCCTTATCTGCGCATTTTCCTTTGCTAACAATCTAAATCCGATTGCTCTTGCCGTCCAGGTTGATTCTGTGCAGGATGTTGATTGCTTGCATGCAAATGGTGCCATTTACGTTTCACCCATTGGCGGCACGCCTGCCTACGTTTTCCTCTGGAATACGGGTGCAACTTCTGCCACGATCACCAATTTGATCCCAGGTACCTATACGGTTACGATTACCGATGCAGAATCCAATACTGCCTCGAGTACAATTGTAGTCAATTCCAACCTAACACTTCCGACCGCAGATGCAGGAGACCCACTCCTCCTCACCTGTTCCAATTCGACCGATACGCTGAGCGGCATGGGCTCCGTTGGCATGCAATACACCTATTTATGGTCGGTAAGCAATGGCGGCAAAATTGTTTCAGGCGGTCAATCGCTCACGCCAATTATTGGCAATATTGGCAATTACACCTTGGTGGTAACCGACCAAAGCAATGGATGCACGGCTTCAGATGTTACCACGGTGACCTCCACGTATGTATCGCCGGTAGCCACCGCAACGGGCGGCTTAATCAATTGTACCTTACCTCAACGAGCCCTTTCGGTGGTGTTTGACACCTTGAATACCAAATTTATCTGGAACGGCCCCAACGGATTTTCGTCCCTGTTGCGCGCTCCTGTGGTAAGTGTAGGTGGTAACTATATTTTTAAATTAACAGATACCCTAACGGGTTGCATCACGCTTTCTACGGCTGTGGTTACAGCCAATTTTACCCAACCTGATGCATTGGCGAATGGCGGTGGCACCCTCACCTGTGCCATGCCCAATTTGCAATTAATGGGTGTTTCGATCACCCCAGGTGTCAATTACAAGTGGACTGGCCCAGGAACTTACACGTCTGCTCAGCAAAACCCGGTCGTAAGTTTGGTTGGAACCTACACACTGATTGTTACGAACCCAGTCAATGGTTGTACCAACAGTGATACAGAAGTAGTTTTAGGCAATTTTGCTGCACCTGTAGTCAGTATTTCGCCTCCCAATACCCTTACTTGTACTTTGCTAAGTATTCAATTGCAATCTAATTCCTCCATTTCTACCGTAACGTATATGTGGAGTGGTCCCAATGGATTTTCTTCCAGCCAACAAAATCCAATTGTAACCGTACCAGGACCGTACCGAGTAACCGTCACCAATACCCAAAATGGTTGTACCGGCACGGCGGGCGCAACGGTTTTACAAAATATCACCACACCGAATATTTCGGCAAGCGGTGGGGTAAAAACTTGTGTGAATCCAACGGTAACACTGGTGGGCAACTCCACTACGCCCGGGGTAATCTTTCTTTGGACAGGTCCTGGCGGGTTTATTTCCAGCCAAAATAATCCAACGGTGAGTGTTGTGGGCATTTATACCTTAAAAGTGACCAATCCCGTTAATGGATGCACCGCACTGGCCACGGCGCAGGTATCTCAAAATACAACGCCTCCCAACTTAACAACCTCCATTGGAAGCGGTGTTTTGACCTGTACAACCCCAAACATTACGATTACGGCCAATTCGACTACCCAGGGTGCCACATTTAGCTGGACCGGGCCAAATAATTTTACGTCCAGTATTGCCAATCCTTCCGTGGGTGTGGGTGGCTACTACTACCCTACTGTAACCAATCCTGTCAATGGTTGTACCAGTGCATCCTCGGTGTACATTACGGAAAATAAAACGCCGCCTTTTTCCTATGCCGGCGAAGATCGTTATTTGAATTGCAACTTTAATACGGTTATTTTAAATGGCTCTTTTTCTTCTACCGGTGTCAACTTTTCCTATTTATGGACTACCACTAACGGGAATATTTTATCGGGTGCTAATACGGCATACCTTTCGGTAGATGCCCCTGGGCTTTACACCTTGCAGGTAACCAACGCACAAAATGGTTGCAAATCAAAAGACAGTACCATCGTGGAAACAGTTCCACCTTTAAGTGCCAATATTTCGCAAAATGTATCGGTTTCTTGCAGTGGCGGTTCCGATGGCAAACTTACTGCACTAGGCGTTGGTGGCTCTGAAGTTTATACTTACAGTTGGTCTTCCGGGGTAAATGCCGCGTCTATTACCGGGCTAATGGCAGGAACCTATACCGTTACCGTCGTCGATAACCAAGGATGCAGTGCAACCAATACGGCTACTGTTGAACAATTGATTTTACTGGCGCCTGTTTCTGCAACAAACCAAACAGCGCCTGGGGTCAACAACGGCTCTGCCTCGGTATTTCCAGCCGGTGGCACGCCGCCTTACACGGTCAAATGGAGCAATAATCAAATGGTAAATACCATTTTTAACCTGGCTCCTGGTTCTTACACGGTTACCGTGACCGATTCCAAAGGCTGTACCATTGTAAAAAGTACCAATGTGGTGGCCGCAAACTGTACCATCGCTGGCACGATCAGCGGTACCAACCTCAATTGTTTCGGCACCAACAGTGGATCGGCCAGTATTACCGTTACGGGCGCTGCCAATCCGGTTGTTTATGCCTGGTCTAATAACGCAACCACGGCAAGTATTTCAAACCTTGCACCCGGTACTTATACCGTAACCGTAACCGATATTGCCAGTTGCAAGGTTGTACAAACCACCAATATCACTAGTCCACCCGCTCTTGCCACAAACATAGCTACACAAAGCAACATTCTTTGCCCCAATGCTGGCAATGGCGCGCTCTCCGCGGGCGTTACTGGTGGCACACAGCCTTATACTTATAAATGGTCGAACGGACCAACCACGTTAAGCAATGCCAACTTACAGCCTGGTAATTATACTTTTACGGCCACCGATGCAAAAGGTTGTACGGCTACGTTGAGTGCACAAATCACCAGTCCGCAACCCATTTCATTGACCATTTCCAGTCAAACCAATGTTGCTTGTTTGGGTGCAAACATTGGTGCGCTTTCGATTTCAACCGCAGGTGGCACGACACCGTTTACCTACCTTTGGTCGAATGGCAATAGTACTGCGAGTTTGAGCAACCTGGCCAGTGGAACCTACACCGTAACGGCTACAGATGCCAATAGTTGTACTAAAACCACCACTGGACAGATCATCATAACTGACCAAACCGCTCCGGTTTTAAAGTTAAAAAATGCAACGGTCGATTTGGGCAATGATGGTACCGTTTCGTTGACTGCTGGGTTGTTTGACAATGGTAGCAGTGATGTAGATTGCGGAATCGCCAACTGGAGTATCAGTCCAACGGTGTTTAACTGTAGTCAACTAGGCATACACACCGTAACACTTACCGCCACCGATGTGAACGGCAACAGCAGTACTGGAACGGCCATCGTGACCATACAAGACAATATTGTACCTTCTCTGACTTGTCCGGGGAATGTTCAGGTCAGTTCCTGCAACAACACGGTTACTTATAATCAGCCATCTATTACGGATAATTGTACCGTAAATCTGGCTCAGTTAACACTTGTGAATGGCCAGCCTTCTGGTTCAACCTTCCAAAGCGGCACCAGCACCCAGTTGTTTCGATATACAGATGCTGCAGGAAACAAAGGAGAATGCAGTTTTAATATTACGGTAGGCGCAGCAGTAACGGTGAATCCAATGATCAAAAATGCCAATTGTAATGCCTGTGATGGACAAGTGGTGCTTACACAAACTGCTGGCAGCAACGCTAGTTTCTCCTGGAGCAATGGCCAGGGTGGCACCACCATCACCAATTTGTGTCCAGGTGATTACACAGTTACGATTACCGATTCGGATGCCTGCATTCAGATTAAACACTACTCGTTAACGGTTGGTGAAGATAATTTCCCGCCTACCATGGCTTGTCCAAACAACATTACCCTGGCCGCCTGCAATACGACATTGACTTATGCAATGCCAACGGTCAATGATAATTGCCAGGTAGACCCGGGATTGATTCAGTTGTTGACGGGGCTACCTTCGGGCGCTACCTTCCCGGCAGGCGTATCTACCCAAACCTTTTCTTACACCGATGGCGGTGGCAATAATGTACAATGTACGTTTACGGTCACAGCGCTGGCTTTCCCTGATTTGGCGCCAGAAGTGACCCACGCTACTTGTGCCAACAACTGTAACGGTACCATTTTGCTGAAGCCAGCGGGTGGCAACGGACCATTTCAATACCAATGGAGCAACGGACAGGGCGGGGTGCAAATCATCAACCTTTGTGCAGGAAATTATACGGTAAATGTCATTGATGCCAGCAATTGCATCCAGTCAACCACCTTTACCATCGTACAACCTCCGTCTTTGGGATTTGCAGTATCGCAAGTAATCGATGATTTTGGCGCTTTGGGCATCGGAAGTATCACCATTGTGGTTGCGGGCGGGGTACCACCTTATACCTATAACTGGACTAAAAATGGCCTACCCTTTAGCACCCAGAAAGATTTATTGAACCTCAATCAAGGTACTTACCAGGTAACGGTTACCGACGCCAATGGCTGTACCATCGGCAGTACACCGGTGAAGGTGAGTACCAATGTAAATGCTACTTCTGAGCCAAGTTGGGCCGGTGCCATTGTACTGCAACCCAATCCGGCCTCCGATCACCTGGAATTCGTGCTGAACAGCGATGTTTCGGATGATTTGAATATTGAATTGTGCACCCAAACGGGTGTCATTGTACGCAAACAGCAATTGAAAGCCCACGATACCAACGCCCACTTTGATGTATCCGATTTACCTGCGGGTATGTGGATCGTACGTATACAGGCATCCTCGGGTGCACGTGCGACCCGCAAACTGGTCATTTTACGATAGAACACCATTAAAGGCTCGATTTGAATATCAGCCTTGATACGTTGCCCACCATCGACGATCCATGTTATCCGTATTTTTAAAAAATACGCGTGCTTACTGGATCAGCGCTGGTGGGCTTTTTTATGCAAATTTTAAGCAAATCATTAAAACACCTGATTTTCATCATTGTCCGTTGATTCATGTGCATGTAACTTTCCATATTATAAAAGCACATACTGCCATGAAACAAGCAAACACGAATTTAGACCTTTGGATGCGTCAAAACGCGCATGTCCGCACAGGAGAACCATTTCAGTGTGACGGTTATTCCTGCATTCCGGTGTTCTCTGAAAATAAAGACAATAAACAGATCGCATTCTTACTCTCCAAAGATGACGCGCTCTTGCTGGTGTATCAAGATGCGCTGTTGCCAGAAGACCGAAGTATATGGGTACAGGTTTGGCGCGCATATCACAAAAATGGAAGCGAACTGATGGAAGCGATGGCCCCCAGTGAAACCTGGTTTGGTTAATATGGTCGTGCAATGGAAAACAGGAAAAAATCGGGATTACAGATTCGGCGTTTATGGCTGGAAATTGGGCAGCCGATCGGCTTTGACACCCCTTCTGATGACGAATTAGCGGACTATGACCGCAGATTTTTCCGTATATTGCATAAACATCTAGCCCTGTTGGGTTGGTGGAGTATCCTTTGCTTGCTGGGTAGTGCAGGGGGGCTTTGGTTGAGTTCCGGTATATATTACTATTTTTTGGTGATGAGTTTTGTATGGGGCGGAATCAACTTTGGCTTCACATTGGCCATTTTTCAACATGCATTTTTTAAAAAATTTCGCAGCGGAGACTTATTTGAGCGTTTTCAAATACATGGTCACGTTCAATCCGTGATGTTTTTGAACATTGGAATCGACAGCGCCTATATTTTTGTAGGCTGTTGGTTGCGCGAACACAGTTTTCGCTGCGGCGAGGAGTACGCTGAATTATGGGCTGGTTTTGGCTGGGCAATTATCGTTCAGGGTGTGTTTTTGATGGTGCAAGACAGTTGGTTTGCCCGCTTGCACCACCGCAACTTTATCAAAGCAAGGCCCTACTTACAGGAAATGCTTAAAAGGGAATAAAGACCAACTATTCAGGCTCGTCTTCGAAATCGTCTTCGAAATCCATTTCTTCGCCTTCTTCAAATGGTGCATTTTCGCCATCTTCGAACGCATCCAGGTCATCCCCTTCTAGATCCTCTTCTGCAAAAAGATCCTCCTCGTCGAGGTCATCCCCGTACAAATCAAATTCGTTTTCTTCTTCTTCTTCGTCCAAATCAAAGGAATCATCCTGTTCATCCTCCAAGTCATCGTCATCGGCTGCTAGCAGGTATATTGTTTGAAATACGGTAGGGGCACCATGGGGAGCAAGTGCCAATGCTTGATTGTCCATCATTTTTGAAATAGCCATCATTGAAACCTTAAAAGGGTTAGGAAAACATTCGGCTTTTACCGAAATTGCGGCAAAAATAAAAAAACTGATCATATTTACCCAACATGGATATTCATCTACACCACGAAGAGCAACACCTTAAAAGTTCTGATTTTATCACCGATGTAGTCATTGGCATGTCGGACGGATTAACCGTACCGTTTGCACTCGCAGCAGGTTTGAGTGGCGCGGTTGCCAGCAATGCCTTAGTTACTACAGCGGGTATTGCTGAAATTATTGCGGGTTCAATAGCGATGGGCTTGGGCGGGTACCTTGCCGGACAAACGGAACTCGACCATTACCGCTCTGAAAAACGCCGCGAATATGAGGAGGTAGAGCGGGTACCAGAGCGCGAAAAGCAGGAAATCCGCGATGTTTTTGCAGAATATGGCTTTAGCCCCGAAATTCAGGATGTGATTACCGAGGAATTGGCCAAAGACAAGGACAAATGGGTGGAGTTTATGATGCGTTTTGAGTTGGGATTGGAAGAGCCGCATCCCAAACGCGCGACCCAAAGTGCGCTCACCATTGGCTTATCGTATATTATAGGTGGCACGATTCCGTTATTGCCCTATTTTGTCACCAATACCCCCCACGTAGGATTGGTTTATTCGGCAGTTGTAACTTTAATGTGTTTGTTTGTGTTTGGCTTTTTTAAAAGCAAAGTAACCGGGCAGCCTCCCCTACTCGGCGCCCTAAAAGTGGTGTTAATTGGCGCCGCCGCCGCAGGTGCAGCGTATGGTATTGCACAATGGATTGGCGGGGGACACGGATAAATGTTCTTGCTATTTAGACAGAACCTCATCAACTTGCGCTTCAGAAGCCAATTCAGGTTCAGGTTGCACCCCGAATTCCTTGTTGTACAAGCCAAGCAGCATCAATAAGACCGATATCATAATGGGTCCAAAAACGAAACCCACAAAACCGAACAACTTTAATCCGACAATAACACCAAACAGGGTGACCAGCGGGTGCGTGTCGCCTATTTTCTTTAATAACCACATCCGAGCAAGGTTATCAACCGAACCAATCACCAAAAAACCGTATGAAAGTATAAAAATAGCCTGCCCTTGCAAACCTTGTGAAAAAAGGATCAGCGCTAAAGGAATATAGGCCAGCATGGTACCAAAAATCGGAAGCATGCCGCTGATAAATGTGACGGTTGTCCAAAGCCACACATCTTCGACACCGCTAAAGTAATAGGCTAAAAAACCAGCAAACCCTTGTACAATCCCCATCACCGGAATCCCGATTGCATTGGAAAAAACCAGGCTGTGTAATTGTCCGCGCACATAAATGATATTTTCAGGCTTTAAAGGCAAGGATTTGAAAAACTGGGCCTCCATTCGTTTGCCATCATTGAGCATAAACCAAAGCAACAGGTACAATACCAGCAAGGTAATCATACCATTTAAGGTGGCATTTACAACATTTCCTGCGCTTTGTACCCCCCAATCAGTAGCCGCTTTCAGGTTTTCAGGAGTAAGTAACACCACACCGAAACGTTTTTCCTGCTCGTGAATCAGGCCTTCCAAAGATGCGATCATCGCTTGCGAATTTTGCAAAACAGGCAATACCCGCGTATTAATAATATCGACAATCATATTTAAAGGCAGCAAAATAAGCAGTGCCGAAATGATCATGAGGGTTGCTGCAGCCAGCCTTCGATTCCAACGCCACCGTTCGGTGAGAAAAAACAAGGGATGGCGCATCAACACATAAAAGGTGTAGGCGCCTAATACTGCCGGCAAAAAGGTGAGCAGATTAGACGATAACAGATAAAATAACGCGCCGATCAGCAGCAATAAAAATACCTGACGCAGCTGAACATTTGGAATGGCTTTCATGGTGGGTGGGTTGCAAGGGTTGAATAAACCTGCACTCATAAACAAGAACGCTATCTATATTGTTTACTTGTTTATCATTTTGCCGAAATGTGTTTCGAGGGTGGTAAAACGGTAGTCAAAGATGGCTTCTACTGTTTTACGTACAAAAAGGTGTTGAGCCAAAATACCCAATGGACCGAATGGATTTTTGTAATGCACTAAATCGGTCATCTCTACCCCACCTGGAATGGTCTTAAAGTGGTGCTGATGGTGCCAAATTGCGTATGGCCCTTGCCGCTGTTCGTCAACAAAAAACTTTCCGGGCTCCACATGGGTAATTTCTGTCATCCAAAAAAGCGGAATCCCCAACAAAGGTTTTACGGTATAAGTAATGATTTGTCCGGCATACATGCCTTTTAAAAAATCTGGATCACTATGGATGACAAATCCGAGGTGTTCTGGTGTGATGGCCTTCAGGTTTTGAGGGGCAGAAAAAAACTCCCATGCTTGCTCTAACGAAATGGGAAGTTGTTGCACACGTTTTAAAATATAAACAGCCATAGTTCAATCGTTTGCACGCGAGAACAATGGCTGTTGTATTCGGTTCACCAAACAGAGACAAATTACATATTCTCTGGAATAAACTTCTCCAGGTTTTCGGGATACTCTTTGTTGTATTCGTAGGTGATCAGGTCAGTTGAGGTAACGATGCCGAGCAATTCCCGATCGTCGTTTACAATTGGAACTGCGTGGAACAAGTGCTCCATCAACAATTCTGCTACTGCGCCGATGTGCTGATCTGGCTCTAGAGTGGCAATTTTGGTGGTCATCACTTCACGGATTTTGATGCCCCCTAATTCACTGGCCGCTTTTCCAATTTTGAAAAAATCCCATGAAGTTAACATACCCACCAATTTGTTATTTTCAAGAACTGGCAAGTGGTGAATGTGTTTTCCGAGCATCAAATCCCGCGCCTCAGCAAGGGTATTTTCAGGCGATACCGTTATAACCTCTTTGGTCATAATAGCAGTTACGTATTCGTTCATCATAGGCCAGTGAATTTTTATTTAAATTTACAGTGAAGAAATTGAAATTATGGCCGAAAATAGGCCCTTTCCGATCAATTCGCCAAACATATAGGTGATTATTTTACTTGCCCAATTCAACAGCCCGCTTACGCGCCGCTTGTGCGCCCTCCATGATGCCTTCGTGCAAATTTTCCGCATGAAATACCCGCAAAGCAGCCTCTGTTGTGCCACCTTTGCTCGCCACCTTGGCGATCCAGTTTTCGCACGATAAATCAGATTTATTGTACAAATCTACTGCCCCCGTAAAGGTTTGACTTACCAGCAATTCAGCCTCCGAAGCCGAAAAACCCATGCTTTTAGCGGCTTCAATCATGGCATTCATAAAAAAGTACACGTATGCCGGTCCCGATCCGGAAATGGCCGTGGCAGCATCTATTTGACTTTCCTGTTCCACGTAAACGGTTTTTCCGGTGGTGCTCAACAGGTTTTGCACCATGACCAACTCAATACGGGTAACCATGTCCGAGCTGGTAAATGCGGTGACACCGGCCCCAATTTGTGCGGGTAAATTAGGCATGGCCCGGATCACTTTTTGTACCCCCAAGGCTTGCATAATCGTTTCGAGCCGCACCCCCGCCATAATGCTGATAAATACCTGTCCAGGCTCCACCAAATCGCGTATTTCATCAAAAAGTTTGGCGGCATCTTGTGGTTTTACCGCCAAAATACACAAATCGGCTTCCGGCACGCAAAGTCTTGGATCGCTAAAAAAGCGCCCTTCGTGGGTGGCACTCAATTGATTGGCCTTTTCATAAGTTTTACACAGCACCATCATCTGATCGGAGGTAACAATGCGGCTGCGCAAAAAACTTTGGGCATAGGTGAGTCCCATATTTCCACCCCCAAGAATCAGTATTTTCATAAAATTGTTTTTTGTATCCCGCAAAAATTCGATTTTGTAGCCAAATTCTACCAACATGTCCACCACAAAATACGTATTACTTTTCGTTTGTATCAGCGCATGCCTCTTTTCGGCCTGTCAAACCACACCCAATCCTACTGAAAATCAAGCTGCTGTGCAAAACCAACGCCCTGCTTACGCCCTCGCCATACACGGAGGTGCCGGTACGCTTTCACGCGCCATCATGAGCCCCGAAAAAGAAAACGCTTACCGCGCTGCCCTGGATTCTGCTTTGCTAATCGGCGAAACCATTCTTAAAAATGGCGGAACCAGCCTTGATGCAGTCACCCAAACGATTGTTTTTCTCGAAGATTGCCCGCTTTTCAATGCCGGGCGCGGCGCCGTGTTCAACCATGAAGGTAAAAACGAACTCGATGCCAGCATTATGGAAGGCTCAGGACAAATGGCGGGCGCGGTCGGCAGCGTTTCAATGGTTAAAAATCCGATCCTGCTCGCACGGGCGGTCATGGAAAAATCGCCCCATGTGCTCCTGACAGGGCGCGGTGCCGAACAATTTGCCCGCGAACAAGGCATTGAAACGGTAGACGCCAAGTGGTTTTACACCCAGGAACGCTGGAACAGCTTGCAAGAAGCCATTGCGGAAGAAAAACAGGCTGGCAAAACCGGCGCAATTGACGCTCCACCAACGGATTATAAATTTGGCACCGTGGGTTGTGTCGCACTCGACCATGCAGGCAACCTCGCGGCAGGCACCAGCACGGGCGGCATGACCAACAAACGCTGGAACCGATTGGGCGACTCCCCCATCATCGGCGCGGGCACGTATGCGTCCAATGATGCTTGTGCCGTATCCTGTACCGGACATGGCGAATTTTTTATCCGCTATGCCGTGGCACACGATGTTTGGGCAATGATGGCGTATAAAGGTCTTTCTGTTGCGGAGGCCGGGGAAGCGGTAGTCAATAAAAAACTGGTAGAAAAAGGGGGCGAAGGCGGCCTGATTGCGGTAGATAAAAACGGTAACATTGCATTGCCCTTTAATTCGGAAGGCATGTACCGTGGATATGCCAAACCAGGCGAACGTAAAGTAATGATTTACAAAGAGTAGCAATTAAAAAAGGGCTACGCGGTCGGGTTCAGGAGCACGGCTTCCAACTGCCGGAAAACTTCAATCATTGCACGCCCTTTGGACGAAAGTTCGTACTCAATGTGGAGTGGTTTTTGCTGAATGATTGTTTTTACCAACAATTCGGCCTCTTCCATTTCTTTTAAAGCAACCGAAAGTGATTGCTTGTTCGATTGCGGCAATTGACGCAATAAACTATTAAAACGCAAAGGACCTTGGGCCGCCAGTTGAAAAATCTGGGGCTTCCATTTGCCCGATAAAGTCTTTAAAAGACCTTCTATCGGGCATCCTTCTGGCGGATTATTTTCATTTAAGGTGGTCATATTTTTCTGACTAATTGTGTACCATTTTTTTTGGTGAAATCTTTGCCTCGAAACATAAGACAAACTGCTATGACATCAAAAGTAATGCTATTCTTTTTAACAAGTATTTACTTTTCCACCACAGACACCATTTTTGCTCAAACTGTTTCGGAACAAATGTCATTAAACAAATCCAGTGCCAAGAACCCCTTGGTTTGCCCGCCCAAAGAAGGCGTTTGCAAAACACCCGGATTAAACCAGCCCCAAACCGATAGTTTAGCCCCAACCAAAAACAAACCTGTGCTCGTCCATTATTTCACCGATCCGATCTGCTCCGCCTGTTGGGGCATTGAGCCGCAATTGCGGCGCTTGAAGCTCGAATATGGTGACTTGCTCGAAATTCGCTACCACATGGGCGGCCTGTTGCCTTCCTGGACTGGATTTGACAGCGGCGGCATCAGCAAACCCAGCGATGTTGCCACCCACTGGGATGAAGTAAGCACCTATTATGAAATGCCCATGATCGGCGATGTTTGGTTAAATGACCCTTTAAATTCTTCTTTTCCACCCTGTGTTGCCTTTAAGGCGGCCCAAATTCAGAGCGAGTACAAGGCAATTGCTTTTATGCGCCGCTTGCGGGAAATGGTTTTTTTAGCCGCAAAAAATATTACCAAGTGGGAATACCTTAATACTGCCGCTTATGAGGCGGGTTTGGATACGGTGCAGTTCAAAGCCGATTATTTAGGGCGTGCGCATGAATTGTTTGACGAAGACTTGCGCATTACACGTCAAATGGGGGTGCGAGGTTTTCCGACCCTGTTTTTCACCGATGCCGACCAAAACCGCTCGGTCATTAATGGCGTAAAACCCTACCAATATTTTGAGCAAGCCATCATGCGGCTATTGCCCACCGCCGTCAAAAAGACCATTGATGCAAATACACCCGAAAAAGCCTTTGAATTGTTTCCGACCCTTACAGCCAAAGAATTCGCGGTGCTCAGCAACCAAAGTTTAGCAGCCGCAGATGCAAGTTTGAATGAATATTATAATGCGCGACAGTGTACCCGTTTTGTTACCCGAAATGGTACACTATACCAGAAACTTTCTGCTGGCAAATAAATTACTTCCTGTTTTACTGCAAGCGCAAAGATCAAACCAGGCTTCCTTTTAATCTACCTACACACAACGGGATTTGTTCCATGTATTTTATCGCATGGATAACCCGGTCAATTATCTGCATTTCCACAAATTCCTTCCCAATCCGAGTAATATCGCGAAAAGGTGTCACCGATGTTCCCCGTTGGTGGCGCCTCCGAACAGGCCATCCCAGCTGCTACCTTTTTGTTACCTTTGTGTCTTCACTTAAGTCACGGGGTTTGAATAACCGATCTTCATCCAATTTAATTGCATCTAATCATTCGGCCCCAGCCGATTGTTTTATGCGTTTTCAGACGCCCATTGCGAACATTCCCTTGCCGGATTGTTTTACGGATCCTTTTTTTTACCAACCCAATCCTTTCAGCGCACTGGCTGCTCAGGAACTACAGGCGTATTTGTTGAAAGAAGCCCAATGGGACCACAATTTTGGGCTGAACGCCAACCAAACCGGAACAGCCTACGGAAAAATGTTTGGCGTGCTTGTGGTGCAAAATGCTTCCGGCGAAATCGGTTATTTGCGTGCTTTTTCGGGCAAACTTGCCGGTAAAAACCACCATCCCGGTTTTGTGCCGCCCGTTTTTGATTTATTGTTGGAAACCGGTTTTTATCGCCTGGGCGAAGACGAACTCAGCGCCATGAATCGGCAAATTGAAGCCCTGGAGCAGGAGCCTGAATTCCAACAATTACGCCACACCCTCCACACCGAAACCCTGGAAGCAGCACAACAAATCGCCCAGGAAAAACAACGGATTGCCTCAGCGAAAAAAGCCCGTCAACAACAACGCGATGCCACCGTAGACCCCGAAGCGCTCCAAACCCTGGAAGCGACGCTTGTTCAGCAAAGTATGCACGACCATTATCTGCTGAAAGACCTAAAAAAACACTGGAAACAACGCCTCGAACAGCTGCAAACGCAGTTGGAAGCGCACCAAAACACCCTGCAAGACCTCAAAGATACCCGTAAATCAAAATCTGCTGCGCTGCAACAACGGATTTTCACCCAATACCGTTTTTTAAACCAGGCGGGAAAAGAAAAAAGTCTGGCCGACATTTTTCAGCAAAACACCACCGCCCAGCCTCCTGCGGGCGCGGGCGAGTGCGCGGCGCCCAAACTGTTGCAATACGTCTTTTTACACCAATTGAAGCCCATCGCCATGGCCGAATTTTGGTGGGGCGCCTCCCCCATCGGCGAAATACGCAAACACGGCCATTTTTATCCGGCCTGTCGCGGCAAATGTGAACCTATCTTGGCCCACATGCTCGAAGGCATTCCGCTCGAAGCCCATGCAACCCTGGGCAGCACCGCCATCGACCTGCACCTCGAAACCGTTTATGAAGACGAACACCTGCTGGTCATACACAAGCCGGCCGGGTTGCTTTCGGTTCCTGGAAAATCCGTGCATGATTCCGTTTTTTTCCGCCTAAAACAACAATATCCCGACGCCAGCGGCCCCTTGGTAGTCCATCGACTCGATTTGGCTACTTCCGGCCTGATGCTGATTGCCAAAACCAGTGCGGTGCATAAAAACCTGCAAAGCCAATTTATCAAACGCAGCATCCAAAAGCGCTATGTAGCCCTGCTCGACGGCCTGCTCCCAACCGATAAAGGCATCATCGACCTGCCCTTACGTGTCGACCTCGACGACCGCCCCCGCCAAATGGTGTGTTACGAATATGGTTTATCCGCCAGAACCATTTGGGAAGTCATCAAACGCCACAACGGCCAAACCCGCGTTCATTTTTATCCCGTAACCGGTCGCACCCACCAGTTGCGTGTACACGCCGCGCACCCAAACGGCTTGAACACCCCCATTGTAGGCGATGAATTGTACGGCACCCAAGGCACGCGCTTGATGCTGCATGCGGATCGGGTGGTGTTTTTGCATCCGGTATCGGGGGAGGAAATGGTGGTGGAAAGCAATTCGCAATTTTAGTTGATAGTTGACAAGTGATAGTTGATAGTTGTGAGTTGATAGTTGTGAGTTGATAGTTGTGAGTTGATAGTTGTGAGTTGATAGTTGTGAGTTGATAG
>JAIYAP010000051.1 GCA_027488935.1 Saprospiraceae bacterium
AAAGTGCAAACGAAAAAAACGTCCAAGACAGGATCTGGTGTGCAAGTAAGCACCTTGTATGCAGCCGAAAACATACTACCGGAAGTAACAAAATTAGAAAAATATTACCCCGGCCGCGTACTTGTGAGCGTAACCCATGATGATGCAACCGACCAATCCACTTACCGGATCATCATTGGCCCTTATCCGGATCGTAAAAGTGCCGAACAGCAACAAAAATCTTTGACCAAAAAAGGTTACCCTAAGTGCTTTATTGTGTCACTCAATGAATTATAATTTGTTGCTTTTTTAATTCATCCACCTTGCCCAGTAATTTCATGGAGTATTTCAAATGCCTTCTAAGATCATTTGAAAGGGGAGTCATCCAGAATTTTGGTGAAAACTAAAATTCGGGATGACTTCTATTTCTTTTTTGAGATCTTTTGTTTGCATTGCTTCCTGCATTCTTCAAATCCCGATTTTGCGCCTTATTAACCTATAAATGCTTGACCTACAAATGTTCGACTTCTCCGAAGTCGTGAGTGGGTTCGGACATCTTATCTTTTCTACAAATGTTCGACCTCTAGCGAGGTCGTCGCGTTGCTCAATGATTCATTAATTTAAAACCATCTCCTTAAAAAGACAACTGAAATCTCAAAGGCAAGACACTGACCTCCTTGGAGGTCAAATATTTGTAGCAACGCCCAATGGTATTTTTTCCGCACGACTTCGCTAGAGGTCGAATATCTTACCCAAATGTTTCCGCTTTGCTAAGTATTCGGTAAAATGGATAAAAAATCCCGAATTTTGGGTTCCACCAAAATTCGGGATGACTCCCCTTTCTTTTATTTGATTTTAATCAGATGGTAAAATGACCGTGCTCATACCCAAACTGCTTTTTAACTGGCAGATTTGTGCATGTTTTCCAAATTTTAAAACGCACTGCCATGAAAATCGAATTAGGTACAGAAAAAACCATTGCGGAAGTACAACGCGAATTTGGTACCCTTTTCTCTGCTTTAAGTTTGCAGTTTTTTACTAAAAAGCATGAAGCATATAAAGGTAGTCCAGCCAAATTTATGATTCAAGACACCAGCCAAAAATTGGTTGAAATAGAAAAGCATCCCCATTCCGGCAGTTTGTACATTGAACCTGAAATGCCTACTTGGCAATTGGAACGCCTGTTTGAGGAAGCATTTGGACTCCATGTGCAGGTATTCCGGAAATCAGGCAATACCTGGCTGGAAACCAGTGTTAGTGACGATCTTACACTGGAGACGCAAAATGTAAAGGGGTTACAAAGTATGCGCCATCATTTTGACCAGGTAGATCCGTTAGATTACCGTGAACAAGATTAATGGTACGTATCAAATGACTGAACAGACATTAACGTGATAAGCCTTTGTTGTGGCGGTGCTTAAGCGGAAAAAGTCGGCGTAATAAATTGATGGGACTAAAATCGCTTTGTGGTGAGGTGATTTCGACAAAAACCAGTTTCATATGCCGTTTTTCGCTGGAAACTGCGATAACAAGGGCTTTCACCTGATTTTTTATATCTTGGTAAATCTGTTGAATGGAATCCAGCCGCCAGTCGTCAGAATGAACAGATTCGGGCGGCATGGCTGCAAATTGGGCATCGGCAAATTGATAACCTTTAGAAGTCATCATCTGGAGAATCTCGGGCAAGGTGATGGTGCTGTGATTAGCCATGTGTACATAGATTAAGATGCGATCATAACGTTTTCAAATCCGAAAACGCGTCTTGCGTGAAAAGATTGCTTTGGATGAAATGTCGTGTTTGCGACAAATTTACAAAACAATATTTTAAGAAAGAATATTTTCGGTGTATAAAATTTAACCATTTGCAAAAAATGCAAAGTATTTGTTATGTATTGTTTTGGGTCAAAGCAAAGTGAAAGTATTGCTTTTAAATAAGTAAATAACGGCCTTGGCAGTTAAAAGTTTTACTATAGTGTCCAAAAATTTTACCTTTTGGAGAATAAGTTGCTCAAATGCGGTAGACTAGGGGCTATTCATTTGATTTTTGTTAAGTTTGCACGTTAAAAGCCAAACAAATGCAGTTTCAAATTAAAATTCATGCAAGCGAACGGCTTGCGATTCGCGATCCAGAAGATACGACCCTTGGACGAAACATCGTGCGTCAAGGATTAATCTTAATGCATAAGCTTGGATATGAACATTTTACGTTCAAAAAACTGGCGGATGAAATGCATACTACTGAGGCGAGCATCTATCGCTATTTTGAGAACAAGCACCGCTTGCTGCTTTATATTCTAAGTTGGTATTGGAATTTTTTGGAATACCTGGTGGTTTTTTCCCTCCAAAACATGTCGGATTCGGAAATGAAAATCAAAAAGGTTATTGAACTGCTCGTACGGGAACTACCGGATGGCCTTGACATTTCTGGTCTGGATAAGCATTCCTTATACCAAATTGTAATTGCTGAAAGCAGCAAAACTTACCTGACCCGGGAGGTGAGTCAGATCAATCAGGTGCAACTCTTCAAGCCTTACAAAGATCTTTGTGGCAGGGTAGCTGATTTGTTTTTGGAGTTTAACCCGGACTATCCGTTCCCGCGTTCGTTGGCTAGTACCTTAATTGAAATGTCGCACCTGCAGAACTATTTTATGACCAACCTGCCGCGGCTCACCGATTTTTCCGAAAACCCGGATGTAAGCAAGGTTCAAACTTTTTTGGAGGACATGGTGTTTTCCAGTCTTAGAAAGAAATCCTAAGTTGGGTTCTGTTCGTAAATAGTGTGTTTTAAGAATTTTTTCTACTGCTATTGTACGATTATGCAAATAAGCGTTGTAATTCCCGTTTTGAATGAAGCGGAACATATTGGTACTTTAGTGCGGTATTTAAAGCAGCATGGTGGCGACGACGTTGGCGAATTGCTCGTGGTGGATGGAGGTAGTACCGATGCAACCACACAATTGGCCCAGCGTGCAGGTGCGCAGGTGCTGGTGTGTGGCGTACGCAGCAGGGCCGCACAGATGAATCTTGGTGCCCGTACAGCCCGTTTCCCAATTCTATATTTTGTCCATGCCGATACCTTGCCGCCTGCCAGCTTTGCCCAGGATATTTTGAATGCAATCTCCTCAGGTGTTGTAATGGGTTGTTACCGTTATGAATTTGATGCTCCTGGTATCATGCTGAAAATCAATGCATTTTTTACCCGCTTTCCCTGGCTTTGGTGCCAAGGGGGCGACAAAACTTTTTTTATTCCCCGTTCGACTTTTGAAGCCCTGGGTGGTTACAACGAATATTATTGTGTGATGGAGGAGTACAATTTTCTACAACGCGCCATGCTGCAGTACAAATTGCATATTATCCCAAAAAACGCCCGCGTTTCTGCCCGAAAGTATAAAAAAAACGGATGGATACGGGTACAATTGGCTAATTTGATTGTTTTCAGGGCTTATCGGCGTGGGGTTGCACCCGTTCAACTTAAAGCAACTTACCAACGATTATTGAAATTTTAAGGTCCGCTAAATCTGCCTTGCAAACTGCATCGTATGTTGATAGAACAATTGTCTAACCTAAAACATGATGAAAAAACTTATTTTTATTTTTCTGCTGACATTCGGGACCCTGCTTATCTGGTTTACCTGTACCAATTGCCGCACCATCAGAAACAGTGCTGATTCCAAACCCGTAACCCACGAAATATGGAATGGCCTTTTGAAAAAGCATGTAAATGCCGATGGATGGGTCGATTATAAGGGCTTTATCCGGGATAGTTCCGAACTCAATCGTTATTTAAAGGTACTGGAAGCATCCCATCCCAATGACAAAACATGGTCGCGCAACGAACAAATGGCCTATTGGATCAATGCCTATAACGCCTATACAATTCAGTTAATCGTGCGGAATTATCCGGTAAAAAGCATAAAAGATATTAAAAAAGGTTTGGCCTTTGTAAATTCTGTTTGGGATATTAAATTTATTAAAATACAAGGCTTTACCTATGATCTGAACAACATAGAACACAATATCTTACGACCGATTTATAAAGATCCACGGGTGCATGCGGCCGTCAACTGTGCATCGTATTCCTGCCCCAAACTTCGCCCTGAAGCCTATACCGCAGTGCGATTAGACGAACAACTAAACGATGCAATGGCTGGATTTGTAAACGACCCAACCCGCAACCGAATCTCCAGCTCCAAAGCGGAGATTTCTGAAATTTTTAAATGGTTTAAAGGCGATTTTGAACAAAACGGGCAAAATCTGCGGGCGTTCTTAAATCAGTTTTCAAAAGAAAAAATTTCGGACAAAACCGATATTACGCATTTGGACTATAACTGGAGCCTGAACGAGCAGCAGTAGTTGCTTAATCGACCGATCCTTCGATCCAAAGAATTTCTGGTTTGTGTTGTTGATCAAAAAAGACACGGATCTTTTTTCGGAAATCGCCGCTTTTATAGCTGTCGTATTCAATCAGGATTTCCCCCGTTTCTCCAGGTAAAATTGCTTCTTCCGGCCATTTCGCTGCCGTACATCCACAGGTTGTGCGCACGGTTTCGAGTAAAATGGGCGCTTGCGTGATGTTTTTAAATTTAAAAACATATTTCACTGGATACCCTTGCCGAATTTGCCCAAAATTATGGTCTGTTTCAGTGAGCCATTCAATGACCGGCGGTGCACCAACCCATGCATTTATAGGCTGCACAAACGGAGCAGGTACGCCCCAAAATAGGCAAAATGTGAAAAGTGCAATAAAATGCGTCATATCAGCTTGCTAAGTGTAACCAATGGTTGTCAGAATGTGTCAAATGTTGGTATCGGCAAAAATCGGTACTTTCGTTCAAAATAAATCATTCCTTTCGATAAAACGATCAACCATGCGCTATTTGTTTATTTTTATGCTCTGTGTGGGCATTTTTGTTCTTGGAAAACGCAGTTTTCATTGTTCTGGTTTTGGCGGATTGCGCGGAGAGGGCCCCGCTCGTACCGAAAACAGAACCTTGGGTGCCTTTCATGCAGTGGAAGCCAATTTTAGTGGTGATGTAGAAGTCAGTATGGCTGACCAAAATGCAGTGACCATCGAGACCCATGAAAACCTGCTTCCCCATTTAAAAACGGAAGTTAAAGATGGGGTGTTGCACATTTATTTTGACACCAATGTATCCTATATTAAGGAACTAAAAGTGCGGGTTTCGACCACCGCGTTAGACGCCTTGACTTTAGGCGGAAGTGGCTCGATACGCACCATGAACTTCTTGAAATTGGAGCAATTAAAATTGAAAATTTCCGGTTCGGGCGATATTGATGCTGCACAATTGGAAATAACCAATTTGGACACGGAAATTACAGGCAGCGGAACGATTAAGGTTAGCGGAAAAACCAATGAATTCAAGGCAAGGGTGAGTGGCAGCGGCGATATTGTGGCCGATCAACTGAATTCAGGCACCTGCTACGCCACCGTTACGGGTTCCGGTGAAATTGATTGCGGGTTGGTGCAACAAACTTTGGATGCGGAGGTAACCGGCAGCGGCGATATCCGCTATGGTGGAACACCGCGAACCAATGTTGATATTACCGGTTCAGGTTCTGTGAAGGTGAAATAATATACTTCCCGCTCGCGCGCGGTTCTACCGCGTGTGTCGATCATTCGGGCTCTGCCCGTTTTCCGACATCGGGCAGAGCCCGACAGATTGACAAACGCGGTAGAACCGCGCGCGAGCAAGGGTCAAAAAAAATCCCGAATTTTGGGTTTCACCAAAATTCGGGATTAGTTTTACGTTTATTTATGGCAACAACTACAGTTTTTCGCCTGCTTTTTTTGCCATTTTAGGCAAACGCTCTTGCAAATCTTCGAGCAAACGCTCTGTTGCGTCTTTGCAAAGGGGCAAAATTTTCTCTACACTCACAACTGGAATACCAGCAACCAAAGCAACGGTGCCTTTAGACGTAGCGCCTTCATTTACTTTGAATACCGCTTTGCCTTCTTTGTTGTATAACCAAATATGGCAAGTGGCACGGATACCCGCTGAGCCCAAACCACCGATGGCTACTTTGGTGAAAAATCCATAACGCATAAACACAAACATCACACCGTCGGCTGTAGGAAACAGTTGCAGCATTTCGTTTTGTGCGCGGTTTTCTTTTTTATTGAGGAAAGAACCCGGGTACATGATTTTATATCCGTCGGCCACGATTGGGCGAATATAGTCCATCATTTCAGGCTCAGCGTAAGCTTTGTAGCCTGTATTTTCGGTTACTTCTGTTTCGGGAAGCAGCGCAAAGGTGAAGTTTTTGGAATACGCTTCGAAAAACGATTTTTTAAAACTCGCCAACATCGGGGTAAGGTTGAAGTTGGTGTCTTTTGACATCGCCATGATCGACGAAACAAACGCTTTGTTGTTGTCTGGTAAGCCAGAAATGTCAATTTGGCGGTCTACGAAAAAGGTAGTAAGCGCTACTTTTTTATCGCCACTTTGTGCGAAAATCGTGTTTGCGGCCAGGGTAAAACATACCAACAGGACGCAAGTGAGCGTGCATTGTTTGTAAAAGGAAGTCATCATGTTAAAAGAAAGTGGTTGGAAGAATGAAGGTTACGGGCGTTTTCCCGTCCAACAGCAAACATACAACCATTCTCAGGTTTCCCG
>JAIYAP010000050.1 GCA_027488935.1 Saprospiraceae bacterium
AAGTTTGGATGGCCGGGTCAGGACTTAGACGGCGTACATGGCTTATACCATTTGCAGGATTTAGAGGCCATGGAACGGCATAGCAAGGATTTGCAAAATTCTGTGGCGCCTAAACATGCGGTGGTGGTAGGCGGCGGTTTAATTGGGGTAGAAATGGCCGAAATGTTCCACAGCCGGGGCATTCCTGTGCATTTTTTAGTGCGGGAAGCACAATTTTGGAACAGCGTGCTCCCTCAGGAAGAATCCTTGATGATCGGGCGGCATTTGCGCGAACATCATATTGATTTACAATTAAATACCGAACTGAAAGAAATATTGGCCGATGAAAGCGGCAGCAAATGTGGCGCAGTGGTTACCAATAACAACGACCAAATTGCCTGCGGGTTTGTGGGCCTTACGGTGGGTGTCAGCCCCAATATTGAATTTTTAAAGGGCAGTTCGCTTGAAACCAACCGGGGCATTTTGGTCAATGAGTTCTTAGAGACCAATATAGAAGGTGTATTTGCAGTGGGCGATTGTGCCGAGTTGCGGCATCCACAACATGGCCGGCGGCCGATTGAAGCAGTTTGGTACACAGGCCGAATGATGGGCGAAACCGTTGCCTACAACATTTGTGGAAAACCCACGCGTTATCGACCGGGGTTCTGGTTTAATTCGGCCAAGTTTTTTGATATAGAATACCAGGTGTACGGTGATATTCGGCCTGTTTTGCCCGAAAACCACGCTACGATTTATTGGGAACACCCAGATGGCAAAAAAAGCATTCGACTTACGTATGAGCGCCAAAGCGGGCATATTCGAGGGTTCAATCTGATGGGCGTTCGATATCGGCATGAAGTGTGTGATCGTTGGCTGGACCAAAATACCCCAATTGAGGAAGTATTGCAAAACCTGGGTATGGCCAATTTCGACCCCGAGTTTTACCCGCAGCACGAAGCCGAATTGGTACAATTATACAACCAACAAACTGGTAAAAACCTGCAACTCAAACAAAAACGCGGACTGGCTGCCGTGCTTAACTTTTTAAAATAATACGCACCTAAACCTGGCGAAAATGCGCGATTCAAGTTTATCCATTGCTACTCCCAACCCGATCCTGACTTCGGGTAAACAAAAACTGGCCCTTGCATTGGCAGGCATCGGCGTTTTGATGCTCCTCATCGTGTGGGGGGCTGGCGCGACCCTAGCGCCCCTGCCCATTTTCCTCGTTTCAATGGGGCTGATGACCGCAGGAACCGCCTTGTTTATTCGGGAGGAGTATCAAACGCGCCCGGAAGGCATCAAAAACAACGGCGTTTGGTTTAGGAGTTTAACGGCGCGCGGGGTTTGGGGCTGGCTGACGGGCGTGATCCTTACCGGATTTTATATTTGTTTGTATTGGTACCCGGAATTATTGGGCGTGGGCGTAAATGGGGCTGCCAACCATGGTTTGGCAGCGGTGTTCGACCCATTGAGTATGTGGCTGCGTAAAATACCTGCCAATCAATGGTTTATATATGGGACATTTTATACGGTTTCGGTGCTTTTAATGGGCTGTAAATTTATCTACAAGTATAAACACAACAAGTATCAGCAGATTCGCACCCTGTCGGTGATGTTTTTCCAGTTGGGTTTTGCCTTTTTGATTCCGGCCCTGATGATCCGCTTACAACAGCCGGAACTGTATTTTACCTATTTCTGGCCTTTGTCGTACAGCAATGCAACGCCGAATACCTGGTCGTGGCAATCGCAAACTGATCTGACAACGGCTTTTTTCTTTTTTGGACTGGCCATGTTTTTTGTTGGAACGCCTATTTTGACCTACTTTTTTGGTAAAAGATGGTATTGTTCGTGGGTTTGTGGTTGTGGCGGATTGGCCGAAACATCGGGCGATCCATTTCGGCATTTATCGGATAAAAGCCTGAAAGCATGGAAGATAGAGCGGTGGATGATTCACAGTGTATTGGTTTTTGCAGTGGCTATGACGGCCTTGTTGTGGATCAATGTAATAACTGGCCGCGGCGTGTTGCAGGAATTTTCGGAAGGATTTTACAAAAGTTACTCCTTTATTATAGGCTCGGTGTTTTCGGGCGTGATTGGCGTTGGTTTTTATCCGCTGATGGGCAGCAGGGTGTGGTGCCGTTTTGGTTGTCCGATGGCAGCGTGGTTGGGTTTATGGCAAAAGACCAAGTCAAAATTTCGAATTACCGTCAATGGCGGGCAGTGTATCAGTTGCGGCAATTGTTCTACCTTTTGTGAAATGGGTATTGATGTGCGGCATTATGCACAGCGCGGGCAGGATATCGTGCGTTCGTCTTGCGTGGGTTGTGGTATTTGTTCGGCGGTTTGTCCGCGGGGTGTTTTGCGTCTGGAGGATGCTGCTGGTGATATTTCCCAACGCGCACAACAGACCCGCACAGTGCATGTAAAATTAGAGGACGTTGGTATTTTATAGGCGTTCAAGGCATCGCGTGCTTGTTTCTTTTTTTGAAAAACATCCAATTAGCAGGGCTATTTGTCCCCAGACGAGCGCCGCAACCCGACCATCATGCATAAAATTATTGGTCAACCCCAGCAGTGTAAAAATACCCAAACCAGCTAAACAGCAGAGGAACGGTCGTGCAGGTTGCATAAACAAAAGTGGCCAACTATACCTTCCCAAAAGCAGCATCAATGTGCACAATATTAATAAACCAGGCCATCCTGTTTCTGCTAAAACTTGCCAAAATTCGGCGTGTGCTCCACCGCCTCGACCGAACGTATCCGGGTTTCTGCTGGAAATAGGTGCTTTTAAACTAATCCGCGTCATTTCCGCAGGGTGCTGAAATGGGAAATACTGATCGGCAAAAGTTCCCGGACCAAAACCTGTCCATGGGCGTGCGTTCAACATACGTGCCGCACAATGGTAGCGATTGATCCGTTCCATCGTGGATACATCTTTGCGCATTTGTTGGAGTATGGAGGGTAGTCCAGCCAAAATGCTTGCGAATACTAAAAAAATGAGGAGGAACAGTGCTTTTTTTGAAAACCAGGGAAGCGAGGTGTGTAAGTACATCAGGCCGAAGAGCGCCCCAATTGCTAAGACCGACAAAACAGCGCCTAAACTACCCGCCATGACTAAAGCCACCCCAAAAAGCGCGACACAAGACCATCGAAGCCAAGGGTACATGGGTAAAACGCCGCCCGTAAGCCAGGGAAGTGTTAATGCGAGGACCGCCGCGTACAAGGTGTTTTCAGGAAAAAATGGCATAGGCGCCAGCAAAGCCTGATCGGCACGAAAATGAAAAAATGCATGGTGCAGGAGGGTATACAGCGCAACCAATGCCATGCTTAAGGTAAAAGCACGCAAGAGTTGCGGCCACCAGGATCGAATTAAGAAGATACCCGGCACGAACAAGCACCAGTGGACCGTTTCGACCAGCACATATTTGATGGAAACGTAGGGCATTGTACTGAAGCAAGTGGCGATCCAAAGCCAAAGTATAAAACTCAGGCTAAGCCAATAGGAGGCTGAAACGGTAGAAAACACCTGGCGTTCTTTGGGACAAAAAAGGAGCAGTGCGCAAAGATAGCTGGCACAAATGCCCATCCAGGGTTCGGAAGGAAACTGGATGGTCCAATGCGCAAAAGCAAGTTCACCCGACCAGGGCAAAACCGCAAAGAGGCACAAATAACAGCGGAATAATCCTGTGGATGAAAAAACGGGCGATCGCATAAAGGCATTGGACTGGGACACGCAGCAAACCGCGATCCCGATATGTTTGATAAGAGTCAAGTTTGAAAGCAAGTGTGTTCCCCAAACAGGTCCCAAAGAGTTTCAAATATACTATGGTTTGTTCAGAATCTTCAAAATCTCAAAATAGCCAAAATGATTTAAATCGCTGCCTTGAAGCTTAAGAAAATCGCTGAACGGTATTTTTTTACGGCTGAACAGGCAAAAAACGCCTATGAACGGCATTCAGAATTTTCAATCTTTTTTGAAAGTAGTTTTTTATGTAGAATCGTTAAAAATAACATAAAATATTGATATTCATTGCTTTATATCTTGTATAGGTGTTGCAACATCATTTTTTGTCCAATATTAGCAATAATTTGTCCATCAAAAATTTGGAAAAAGTTAAACAAACCCATACCTTTGAATCATCTATAAACTTTCAAACAGGAGGTAAGCCATGACAAGCATGGAATTCAATCATAAATTGAACACCCTGACCAGCCTGCTGCATTCTTTTGCCTATAATTTGACAAAGAATACAGAGGATGCGAAGGACTTGTATCAAGAAACTACTTATCGCGCTTTGTTCAACCGCGATAAGTTCCAGCAAGGCACGAACTTTAAGGCGTGGATGTTTACGATCATGAAAAACATCTTCATCAACAACTACCGCAAAAAAGTAAAGGCCAACACAATTCTTGATACTACCGACAATCAGTTTTATTTAAACTCCGGAACGCACGCAACAACCAATGCAGCAGAAGGCGATATCATGCTGAAGGAATTGAACGCAATGGTCGATTCGTTGGACGCAAGCATTCGCATTCCGTTTTTGATGCACTTCGAAGGATTTAAATACCAGGAAATTGCCGACGAACTAGAATTGCCTTTGGGGACGGTAAAAAGCCGTATCTTCTTCGCCCGCAAAGAACTGAAGGATAAGATCATGACCAATTATGGTTTTCATCCGAACTGAGTACACAGCTAAAAATAAAAATTAAGGCTTCCCTGAAGCATCCACAGCGGCCGTTTCGAACTATTCGAAACGGCCGTTTTTTTTATTCCGATGCCAGAACTCATCAGGTATTCAATACTTTCAATTATTTTTGAACTTACAGATAGAATAGACGATGGTTATATTCTTTGCAATTAATTGATAGTCAGGTATTTACAGTGTAAGGTAAAATATGCGCGTTTGATTTGCCTAATTTTGGCAAAAAATTGTTTAACCTAATTGGTAAAAAGGCTAAACAAAACATTATCTTTGTCCCAGCAAATCACCACATCAACATCATAAGATATGACAAGCGTGGAATTTAATGACAAACTCACCGGCTTAAACCGGATCCTGCATTCGTTCGCATACAACCTGACCAAAAATTCGGAAGATGCGAAAGATCTCTACCAGGAAACCACCTATCGCGCTTTACATAATCGGGATAAGTTTCAGCAAGGTACTAATTTTAAGGCCTGGATCTTTACGATCATGAAAAATATCTTCATCAACAATTACCGCAAACGCATGAAGTCGAATACCATGCTGGATAATACTGATAACCAGTATTATATCAATTCGGCAGACCATGCTACAGGAAATCGTGCGGAGGGCACCATCATGCTCAAAGAGATCAATGTGCATATCAGCGCATTGGACGATAGCATCCGCATCCCGTTTTTGATGCACTTCGACGGTTTTAAATACCAGGAAATTGCCGATGAACTGAACTTGCCGCTGGGAACGGTAAAAAGTCGCATCTTCTTTGCACGCAAAGAGTTGAAAGATAAGATTTTATCTACCTACGGTTTTGAGCCAAACTAATTGATCCGTTGCAAGGCATTTTAAAATATGCTTTAAAATAGAGATTCGGTGTTCGAAATGAAGTACTACTTCGAACACCGAATCATTTTTACCTTATAAACTGCGGGTGCGCCCCCCGTCTACCGGCAAATTAACGCCACTGATATATCCGGCAGCCGGCGTACACAAAAACGCCACGGCCGCTGCCACTTCAGCAGGTTCGGCAAAACGCCGAAGCGGTACATGTGCTTTAAATTGTTCGGCCACGACATCCTTGCTTTGTCCGCTTGCTGCTGCACGTTTTTCTATAATTTCTGTCAAACGGCCTGTCATGGTGTACCCAGGCAGCACGTTATTCACCGTAATTCCGTATTTTCCTACTTCATTGGCCCAGGTTTTGGCCCAACCCGCTACCGCCCAACGGGTTGTATTGGAAACCCCCAAATTGTCAAGCGGTTCCTTCACGGAAGTACTGATCACATTTACAATACGCCCAAAACCAGCCTGTTGCATACCCGGCAATAAGGCCTGCGCGAGCAATTGATTGCACAATAAATGGTTGGTATAAGCCGACAATAGGGCCGAAGCAGAAGCCTCTGTAATAGGTCCGCCTGGTGGTCCGCCCGTATTATTGACCAAGATGTGAAAGTGTTGCAGTTTCAATACCGGCTCCACCATGGACAACAGTGCAGCTGGATTGCTAAAGTCAACCACCAAATATTGATGTTGTTGTCCCTGGGTCGTATCGAGCGTGGACAAGGCAGCCTGCAAACTGCTTTCCGTGCGGGCGAGCAAAGTAACATTCGCCCCAAGTTCGGCCAAAGCCTGTGCTGTTGCTTTGCCGATACCCGCACTGCCGCCGCCCACCAGGGCATTTTTTCCTTTTAGTGACAAGTTCATATCCATTGTTTGTTTATATAACCTCAATTGTCCTGATTCATCAACACCCGCACTTCCGATCCCTCCGCCAATAGCACCGACATCGGTTGCGCCTGATTTAAAAATGCGAATTCCCGGCCATACAAGACTTCATAATCCAGCAAAATCTGATGCGATTGAACCGGATAAACTTCCCAACGCGGATGCTCCACGCCATATTCTTTGGTAACCTCGGCATCCCAGCGGGTATACCCGAAATAATGTTCGGTAATAAACTCCTCCACACTATTCGGCGCGATGGGTACCGCGGTGGAAGTCGATTGCACTGAAAAGGTATGCCAATGATTTTTGCTTTTCCAACGGTAGTCCACACATAACTGATCATCTTCGATTGCCCAGTGGTGCTGCATGGGCATGGTGGTATAGGGTTCGCGGTAAATGGTACGGGCGACAAATGCGATGGCTGGCTTAGGCACAATTTCTTTTATAAAAACCACGCCGCGCCGCCAGCCTTCCGGGGTGTTTTTACGCACGTAAAACCGGAGGTTCACCTCTTCAAAATTGATGTGAAAAGGCACCGGAATACCCAGAATGCGCGTTTTTTGAAACATAAATGCCACCAAACTTACATAACATACCCCTTCATGTAAATCGAGTTCCACCCCTTGCGGGAGGTAGGATTGTAATAAAGCAGGGTCAATGGCGTAATTGGCCATGGCGAGTTTGCGCCATTCGGCCGAAAGAAAGGTCATGATGGTGGGTTTAGGCAAATTTAAACTTCAAGCAGTTGGGACGTGTGATTTTCGGTATCCACTTTTTCAATCACACGTTCAATTTTACCGTTTTCGTCGATCACAAAGGTCGTACGCAGCACGCCCATATAGGCGCGCCCCATGAATTTTTTCTCTGCCCAAACGCCATACGCCTCTGAAACAGCGTGTGTTTCATCTGCCAATAAATTGAAGGGCAGGCTGTATTTTTCTTGAAATTTTACGTGTTTCTTTACCGAATCGGGGCTAACACCCAGGATTTCATAGCCTTTAGCCTGAAATTGTCCGTATCCATCGCGCAAACTGCAAGCTTCGGCGGTACAACCGGGGGTATCGTCTTTTGGATAAAAATACAACACCAGTTTTTTCCCTTGATAATGGGCCAGGTTGATGATTTCTCCTTTTTCATTGGGTGCAGAAAAATCGGGGGCTTGGTCGCCTGCTTTTAAGTGCGTCATGGTCTTTTTTTTAAATTTTAACAATATAGTGCAACCTGTACAACGACAAGTAGCGGTGTTTGTTCAAATGAAAAAGTTAGCGTTTTTCCCGGAAAAAAGCCAGCAGCATGGCACTGCATTCCTCAATTCGGATCCCCATTTCTAATTTGGTTTTGGGATGCAGGAGTTCTTTGCCGCCTACGCGCATAAAACCGCGTTTTTCATCGGTTGCGCCGTATACGACCCGGCCAATTTGTGCCCAGGTAATGGCTCCGGCACACATCAGGCAAGGTTCCAGGGTGACAAATAAGGTACAATCAGGTAAATATTTGCTGCCGAGGTAACTGGAAGCCGCCGTAATAGCCAGGATCTCTGCATGGGCTGTTACATCGGTCAGTTGTTCGGTCTGGTTGTGCGCGCGGGCAATAATCCGGTTTTCACACACGATCACAGCGCCCACCGGCACCTCCCCCGCCTCCAAGGCCTTCCGAGCCTCCGCGAGCGCTTGTTGCATATAATAATCGTCGGAATAAACAGAGAGCATCTGGTGCAGCTTTTGCAGTGGACAAAAAATTGTGCCGCGAAGATGCAGCATTTGTGTTGGGAACTCGGACAAAAGTATACTTAAAATGCGTTTTTACCTCAATTTTACCCAAAATTGGCGATCTCAAAATTGTCTTAAAAAAAAGTGGTGCGGATACTTTTAAGTTTTGCGGAAGAATCCAGACCTTTGCACATGGAAACGAAGAATAGTTTAGTTGCCCCGCCGAAATTCCTTGGCGAATCGCTCACATTCGACGACGTCTTGCTCGTCCCTGCTTACAGCGAAGTCTTACCCAGAGGGGTGGACATCTCCTCCCAGCTCACCCGCAATATTCGGCTTAATGTGCCCATTGTCTCTGCGGCGATGGATACCGTTACCGATAAGTCGCTTGCCATTGCGATGGCGCGGCAAGGGGGCATCGGGATTATCCACAAAAACATGTTGATTGCCGAACAGGCCGATCAAGTGCGCGCCGTAAAGCGCTCTGAAGCGGGCATGATTCAGGATCCTGTCACCTTGCATCCGGAAGCGCAAATTTCGGAAGCCATGGAACTGATGCGCAAATACAGCATCGGCGGCATTCCGATTACCGACAAAAAGGGCAAACTGGTGGGCATTTTGACCAACCGCGACCTGCGTTTTGAAATCGATCATACCCAGTTGGTGCGCGATTTAATGACCAAAAAGAACCTGGTGACGGCTCCCAAGGGCACGACACTGGATCAGGCCCGCGCGATTTTGCAAGGACGGAAAATTGAAAAACTGCCAGTCGTGGATGACGAATTCCGGCTGATCGGCTTGATTACTTACAAAGACATTATTAAAGGCTCCAATTTCCCGAATGCCTGCAAAGACAGTTTTGGCCGTCTGGTAGTCGGTGCAGCAGTGGGTGTAACCCCCGATTTGCACGAACGGGTGGGCGCTTTGGTGGCAGTTGGCGTGGATGTTGTGTGTGTAGACACTGCCCATGGCCACTCAAAGGGCGTATTGGATGCCATTAAACACTTGAAACTGACCTTCCCGAATTTGCAAATCATAGGTGGCAACGTTGCTACCGGCGGTGGTGCGAAAGCCCTGGTAGACGTAGGCGTGGATGCCGTGAAAGTGGGTGTTGGTCCGGGCAGTATTTGCACCACCCGCGTGGTTGCAGGCGTTGGGGTTGCTCAACTTTCTGCCATTGTGAATGCGGCAGCCGCGATTAAGGGCTCTGGTGTTCCAATTATTGGCGATGGCGGCATTCGTTATACGGGCGATATTGTAAAAGCCCTGGCGGGTGGTGCGAGCACGATTATGGCGGGTTCTTTGTTTGCTGGTGTGGAAGAAGCGCCTGGTGAAACGATCATTTTCGATGGTCGTAAATTCAAAACCTACCGCGGTATGGGCAGTCTGGCAGCCATGCAAATGGGCTCTAAAGACCGTTATTTCCAGGATGTAGAAGACGATATCAAAAAATTAGTACCCGAAGGTATTGAAGGTCGCGTACCCTATAAAGGCACGGTGGCTGAGGTAATGACCCAATATATCGGTGGTTTACGCGCCGGGATGGGCTATTGCGGTGCGCCTACGGTGGAAGATCTTCAAACTTATGCACAGTTTGTAACCATCACCAACGCCGGTATGATTGAAAGCCACCCACACAATATTATTATTACGCGGGAGTCACCGAATTATAGCCGGTCGTAGGGTATGCACCACAGATTGCTCGGATTTGCACAGATTGTATTGATTTTGGGATGAATATAATCTGTGTAAATCTGAGCAATCTAAAGCAAACTGCCCTTTCAATTAAAAAAGCCGTACTGCGCACCAAAGGACATGCGCAAAGTGGAAACATTTTCGTGCTCCCCGTACACTTCCGGGTTTTGGCTGAAGACGTAGGTTGGGCGTGCAAAAACGCGCAGGTTTCCAATCGCGAACAGTTTTATGCCAATACCAAACTCGAAACTGCGGGTTTGTTTGTGCATCAGTTCTTCCCGCCGCACGCCAAAAGGGAGCACTTCCTTCGATCTTGCATCCACAAATACGGTACGTGCCGGCTTACGACTGTCGAGAAATTCAAAAATTGCGGCAGTGTGTATATACACGCAATTGCAGCGATGCACCCGAAAATTTAATTTGATGGGTACTGCCCAATAGGCTGGCTTAAAACCGATTACATCATATAAGTACGAAGTAACCGGTTGATTATCAATTACTTCAACGCTTGTTTTGCCGTTGTAGGAATTGTATTGATACTCATGGTAAAACTTGCGGCCAAGGCCCACACCCAATGAAAAGCGCCAAAAGGAGGTTTCCAGTTGCAGGCCTGGAATGATACGCGGAATGATATCATCCTGAAATTGTTTTACCTCAAAACCGGTTTCAAGGCCTACAATCAATTTGCCCAAAGGGTCTTGTGCCTGCACGGCTACCACGCCCAACACACCAAAGCAAAAACAAAGAAGCAAGTTTCTCATAGCCGCAATCGTTTATTTTTGATGGTAAGATAACCTGAGCAGACTATTCGCTGTCTGTCAAGTGGTTAAAAAAACTGCTACAATTTATCTTGCACAAATTGGGTGAGTTTGGAAAACAAATGGAGGGTAGCATTATCGCCGTAAATACCATGGTTTCGGTTGGGGTAATAATGGGTTTCAAATTGCTTATTTGACTTGATCAGCGCATTGATCATTTCGACGGTTTGTTGCCAATGTACATTATCATCGGCAATGCCATGGCAGATGAGGTAATTCCCTCCGCGCAATAAGTGGGCAAAGTTGACGGGTGAATTAGACTCATACCCCTCAGAATTGTCCTTTCCTGTATGCATATAACGCTCTGTATAAGCACTATCATACCATTTCCAATTGGTAACGGGTGCTACCGCCATGGCCATGTTAAATACCGTGTTGCCTTTTAAAATGCAGGAAGTGCTCAAATAGCCGCCAAACGACCAGCCCCAAATGCCGATGCGCAAGGGGTCTACAAACGACTGGGTGGCCAAATACCGGGCTGCTGCAATTTGATCTTCGGTTTCATATTTACCCAACTGCAACTGGGTGCATTTTTTAAACGCTTCCCCGCGCGCACCGGTGCCCCGGTTGTCGACACTCACGACAATGATGCCCTTTTGAACCAGCATTTGTCGCCAAGGGTCCATATATCCATCATATTGATCCTGAACGGTTTGTGAGCCGGGGCCGCCATAGACGTCGAATAACACAGGATATTTTTTGCCTGCGATCATGTTGGCAGGTTTGAGCATCCAGCCATTCAGTTCGGTACCGTCGGCAAGTTTGAACGACCAGAAGGTTTTATCAACAAAACCGTAATCCTTCATGGCTTTTCGTACCCGGGTATTGTCTGTAATTGCCCGAATTTTTTCGCCCCCGCGTGCATGTAAGTTGACCGTTGGTGGGGTATTGGCTTCCGACCACTGCAAGGTGTAATAATCAAATGTCGGGCTAAAACGGGCCTCCCAGGTGCCATCGCCTTTGCTCAGCATGATCGGCGCGCCGCCCTTCAAATCGCCTTCCCAAACTTGTCGATACAATGGGCTAGGACTGGCAGTTTGGTAATAAAACTTGCCTTTTTGCTCATCTACACCGTAAAAAGTAGTCATGTCCATCCCTGGCTGCGTAAGTGGTACGGGTGCAATACCCGTTTTGTTATCCAGGGAATACAAGTACAATTGATTGAACCCGCTTTGCTCTGTCGACCACAGATAATGTGCTTTGTCTTTCAAAAACACCAAATTATCGTGTATGTCTACATAACTTTTATTCGTTTCCTGCAGCAAGGGCCGAACGGGAATGTAATTTATATTGTCCGATTCATCCAAGATGCTGCGTCCGGGAAGGGCTACGAGCAGTTCCACCGTGTCCTGCAATCGATTTAATCGGGTAATTATCAGTTGATTATCTTGCGTCCAGTGCAGGCGGGGCACGTAATCATCGGCTTCCAAGCCCATAATTTTACTGGTCGTGTGTTCATTCAAATTGTATAAATGGACACTAACCGTCGAGTTTGGGGCACCAACTTTTGGATATTTAAAACTATCCTGCTCTGGATACATTCTTCCTGTGTAGAAATTCATGGTGTAAGCAGGCACCTTTGTTTCGTCGAATCGGATAAAAGCCAATTGGTTCCCATCGGGGCTCCATTTGGTTGCAACCATTCCCTCGCCGGTTACCGGGCTAAATTCCTCCTCATAAACCCAATCGGGTATCCCATTTCGAATTTTATTTAAAGCACCATCGTTGGTGATACGGTTGGTTTTGTTGCGCGCTAAATCTTTGATATACAGATTATTGCGTACTACAAAAGCAATGGATTTTCCTTCGGGAGAAAACACTGCGAATTGTACCTTTTCTCCTTCATTTAAAGGGGTCGCCTGTTTGTTTTTTACATCATAAATCCAGTAATCAGCCAGTTCTGAATGCCGATACACTTTTTCCACGTTGGTTTTCAACAACACCATCGTTTGGTCGGCATTGAATTGGAAAGATTCCCATTCTCCAACTTTTGCCAGTGCCTCCGGCTCAATGAATGAACGGCTTTTTTCGCCTGTTCGAACATCGTATTCGTCAATGCCCCCATTTTCTGCTACCCAGTAGTGCAAGCCATCCGGGGCGTAATTGAAATCACCACCGTATTCCGGGTAAAACTTGAAATAGGTAAAACAGTCATCCAGGGTAATGCTTTTTTGTGCATGTACACCCAGGACAAATCCGCACAGTAAAAATAAAAGGAGCGCTTTTTTCATAGATTTGATATTTGAACTACCGCCCGAAAGGTAAACAGAAGGACGGTACATGCCCAAATATCAACCCGGCTGTTTGCGGGTATTTAGCCGAATGTTGATCATTTCAACGCAAACAGCAAAAGCCATCGAACTATAGATGTAGCCTTTTGGAATATGGAAATCAAGTCCTTCTGCAACTAGCGCAGTACCGATCATGATCAAAAAGGCCAAAGCCAGTACTTTAATCGCTGGATGTTTGCCCACAAAATCACTAATGGGTTTGGCTAACAACATCATACACACCACCGAAACTACGACTGCGGCAATCATAATTTCAATCCGGTCAACCATACCAACGGCGGTGATGACTGAATCGAGCGAAAACACCAAATCGACTGCGATGATTTGGGATATGACCGTAGCATAAGTAAGCTTGCGGACACTTGCGGCAGGATTATCGGCCGATTCTACTTTTGAATGGATTTCTTTTACACTTTTGTATATTAAAAACAAACCACCTAAAAACAAAATCAAGTCACGCCCACTAAGATCATTGCCCAATAAGGTGAAAAAGGGCGTAGTAAGTTGCATAATCCAGGAAATGGAAAACAAGAGCAAAATACGCATTACCAACGCCAGGGTAAGCCCCAATTGCCTTGCCTTGCGCTGTTGTTCCTGCGGAAGTTTGCCTGTTAAAATGGAGATAAAAATGATGTTATCAATACCTAACACAATTTCAAGTGCACAAAGGGTCGCAAAGGCAATCCAGGTATCGGTCTGAAATAAAAAATCCATAGGGTTGGATGATTTTAGGTGAAAAACGGGTTGAACTGAATCTTCAACAAGTTTTATAACAAAGTAATACTTTCACTGTTCATAGTAATTGCAAATATGGTGCTTAAATTTTTTGTTTTGCTTACCTGCGGTGTCCTTTTTACAGGCGCTTTTTTCTTGCATCGTCCTGAAAAAACGGCGGTGGTGGCCACCCATCCCGTTGCATTTGCCTCTGTTGAGGCCTCACACATGGCACCCGACAATCCGATAGAATTGGGTGCGGTACATTGGCAACGCGATTTAGCCACCGGCCAAGCACTGTCCGAATCGAGTGGAAAACCGCTGTTGATTTTGTTTCAGGAAGTGCCGGGCTGTTCCAATTGCACCCAATATGGTTCCACGACGCTTAGTCACCCACTGATTGTGGAAGCCATTGAGTCGCTTTTTATCCCGGTTTGTATTTACAACAACAAAGGCGGAAAGGACGGGGAAGCGCTCAAACGTTTCGACGAACCGGCCTGGAACAACCCGGTAGTACGCATGGTGCGGGCTGATTGTAGTGATTTGATTCCCCGTATTGCCGATTTTCGTTCCTCTACTCAATTGGTAGCTGGCATGTTGCGCGCGCTCGATCTGGCAGGCATTGCTACTCCGCGTTACCTCGAATTGCTCGATGAAGAACTGCGCGCACGGGCAGCCGGGGTGGAAACGGCCACATTTTCCATGTATTGCTTTTGGACCGGGGAAGGCATTTTTGGCGATATTCCGGGCGTAGTAGAAACACAGCCTGGTTTTCAGGATGGGAAAGAAGTCGTAAAAGTGGTATTTGACCCGAGTCAGGTAAGCAAGGAAAAATTAGCCAGCCTGACCCAGCCGAAGGGTTTTACAGCCTGCGCCAAAAATGAGGGTTTTCGCACCGACCATGAGCCAAAGTACTATTTATTGCAAACGCCTTATCGCTTTGTGCCCATGACTTCCTTGCAAGCCAGCCGCGCGAATAGTTTGGTCGGGAAAAGCAAGTTGCCGGACGAATTGTTATCCCCCCGGCAACTTGCGATCATAGAAAAAGCCAAAGCCAATCCCAACAAAAAATGGAAAAATATGATTGGGCGTTATGACCTGGTAAAAGCCTGGAACGAGGTCGATTTATGATAAACGATGGACAACGTGGCCTATAAACTCCACGTTGTCCGTTTGTTCTGGTCTCCGACTTATTTATTTCAGATTGTCTTCCGGGTTCCGATCTACCAGTAAGGAAAACGGATCTACCCCTGCTTTGTCGGGTTTGCTGGCGACAACAAAGGTGAAGTTATTGTCCTTTTGACTGATTTTTACGCGTTGCCGGTAGAGGGTTTTGCCGTATTTTTTGCCATTTTCGGGTTTTGCGAAAGCGCCAATTTCAATATAATCATTGATGGGCACTTCGGTTTCTTTACCCAGATCGTCGGCTTTCAGTTTGCGGCACTCAATGGAGATGTTTACTTCATATTTACCGTCGGGCAATTCTTTAGACGTTGTGGCAATGGTCCGGTTTTCGAACAAGGTAATGTCTTCAAACAGGTCTTTGACCACATAATCGAGTGAATCGGGTGTTTGGGCATAAAATTCGTCGATAGCATCCAAACTGACCGGGTAAGGTGGATTTTTATAGCGGAATTTTTCCAGGAAACCGCGCAGGGCGTTGTTGACCTTATCTTCCCCGATCATTTCTTTGAGGTAATACATGGCCACACTGCCTTTATTGTAATGGATATAGCCTTGTCCTTCACAACGCGCGAGTGGAAGTTCTTTTTCAGTTTCACGTCCGCGGGCGCGCAGGTAGCGATCCATTTCATATTTGAGGAATTTCCGCATTTGATCGCGGCCGTATGTGTGCTCCATGACCATTAGGGCACTCCATTGCGCGAACGTTTCTACCAACATTTCACCACCTTGCATTTGTGCGCCACATTCCTGGTGGCCCCAGTATTGGTGCCCGATTTCGTGCGCCGCCACATAAAACATCATGTCAATATCATCGTCCGGGTCTTTAAAGTCCTGGATAAATCCGACGCCTTCCGAGTACGGCATGGTGCCCGGAAAGGATTGTGCAAACTCGGAAAAACGCGGGAACTCAATAATCCGGCATTGCTTGTGGTAATACGGACCGAAATGCGTGGTGTAATATTCCAGCGAGGTTTGCATGGCTTTTAGCATGCGTTCCACGTTGAATTCGTGGCCTTTATGGTAATATACTTCCAGTTTTACGCCATTCCAGTCTTTGCGGGCAACTTCATAGCGCGCGCTCAGGAAGGAGTAAAAATTGAAAGAAGCATGGTCGATTTTATATTGAAAGCAGCGGCGGCCGTTTTCCTCCCATTCGCGGATCAATGATCCTGGTCCGATGGCAATTTGGTCGGGGTCGGTACGAATGATCGTTTCCACATTTACCCAATCGCTGTTGATACCGATATAGGCTTCCCGACGATGGAGGGTGTCTTGGCGATTCAGGACAGGGCTACGGCTTTTTTCAGGGAGTTTGAATTCCTTGCGCCGGTTTTTATCTCCAATTTCATTGCCTTCCTGGTATCCAAATATTGGAATAATGTCGGAGTTGTCGAAAAAGGTGCCATTTTGAACAATTCGGCTCCAGCTTACTTCATTTTCGAAGCCTTTGGGCACAAAATGGGTGCCGAATTCAAACAAGAGCGAATCGCCCGGAAGCAAGGCTGGTTCAAGGCGATACATGCGCCAGTTCAGGGCGGAATCATTCAATATGGGTTGCAAACGCGCATTTTGGATATTGAAAATGCCATTTTGAGGGATATTTACATACAACGTATCAATTGGTTTGTCGTAAATATTACGTGTCCAGAATTTTCCGGCCACTTCCACGCCACGGGTTTCGGGGTACAGGGTGATATCGTATTTTACGTCATATACCCTGGGTTGGATGCGGCCTTCGTACTTTTTGTACTTGGTTTCGTATTGAAACTGATATTTTTCCTGTTTGCCGCTGTTCACATAGGGGTTTAAAATCTCGGTATTGTAATAGGTCCAACCGGCTGTAAGCACCCAGATTCCAATGGCTGCGATGCCAAAACTGCGGTACGATTTCCATTCCATCCCTGCAATTTTGAACCGTTTGGCCCAGGTGTTTTCCTTGCCACGTGGCCACAACAGGATGGATGCCAGGGCCAAAATTGAGCAAAACGCCGCCCAATAGGTATGAAACCAGAACAAACCTTTCCAAAAAGGCTGATATCCGTAAAAATCAGATAAGGTATAGCGGGGAACGGCCCCGAACTCGACCATATTGGATTCGATTTTTAAAGCGCCCCAGGCAAAACTATTTACAATGACAATAATAATGACCAGGAAAAAGCCCAAATACATATTGGGAGAAAGCACTTGGACCAAAAACGCCAATGCCAAGGTAAATGCAAAGCCAAGTAAATCCAGCACCAGTAATTCCCGCACATATACCCACATATCGAAGCGATAATAGCCCAGGGTTGCTTGTGCAAATACGCCTGCACCAATGACCAATATTTGTAAAACGGCCATAATGCCCAGGATGGCGAGGTATTTCCCGAGGTAAACCGTCCAGGTTTTCGTCGGCAAGGCATCCACGATTTCGTTCATGTGGTTGGTGCGTTCTTTCCAGAGGATGGCACCACTGAAATACACCATGATGATAATGGTAAACAAATAAAAAGAGCCGCGGATATAATTGACCATGGTGTACGAAACCGGCAGCTCATGGGTGCCATAGCCTTCATTGGCGCTGAACAGGTTGGGAACGCAGTTGAGCAAGCCTAAAATAGCCAGTAAAATAAACGCCGTACTTCGAATAATACCCAACCACTCGGTTTTGGTTTGTGACCACAACTGACTCAAAACGGTTGCAGTGCCTTTGCCGGGCGCTACTTTCGGTACAGGGCCTAGCGCTTTAAATTGAATCGCCGTTTCGTTGCCGGCCTGATTTTTAAGTTTTTTGCCCCCGGCCTTTCTTTCGGCAAAATGGAACAAACGGTAGCCAATACCCAGCGCAAGCATCCCCACACTTACCCACAAGATGCGGTTGAGCAGTAAACCGCCTGCAAACCCGATCGCCTGGGTGTTTTTTTCTTCTACCGTCCAGTATTTGGTGGTAACACGAAAGGCCTGAAACCCGAACGGATCGAGCAGCATCGCTAAGTTTTCGTTATCAATATCCCGGGTGAGGTTGCTGGCCACAATATAGCCCACCAACAAAGCCGTTGCCGCCACAAAAGAATACAGCGTGGAACGGGTATTGATGGCCACGGCGTACAAAATACCACCTACAAACAACATATTCGGGATGGCAAAAACCAGCAGTCCCATCAAGTGTCCGTTTATTTCAAAAGGACCAAATCGATTGGCATCCAGCCAGTTAAACACAGAATTGGCCCCAAAACCGGTCCACATACCCAGGGTAACGCCCAACATGGGCACGATTGCGATGAGCATCGCACCCCAGAAATGACCAAAATAATAGGCTGATTTTTTGATCGGTTTGGAAAAAATAAGTTGACTCATGCCCCGGTCGAAATCGCGGATGGCTGCGGTATTCAAAAAAGCCGTCGTGAGCAAAATACTAAACAAGGAAAAAACGCCGTACCAGTTTTGGGCCACATAGGGCGCATTTTTCCACACATTGCCGTAACTACCGCCAATGGTAACCTGATCGGAAATGGTGCCGAAAAAAGAGAGTAATCCAAATATAAACAAGAAAATCCAGGGCATCGGCGAGCGCAACCAGGATTTTAATTCGAATGCAAAAAATGTTTTAAACATGGTGTCGGCTTTAGTTAAAAAGTGATGGTTTTGAAAGCAAAAAACGGGTGCTAAGCGACGCCATTGATTTTTGCAAAAAACACTTCTTCTAAACTTGCCGTTGACGCTTGAAATCCTTCTCCCGGCATATTTTCATCGTACACATGAATAATCGGCTTTCCTGCCACCAACTTACTGGAAATCAAGCGACTACCATATTCCTGTTGATAGGCATCTACTTCTGATTTGAGAATGGACTTTTGCCAAACTTTGCCTTGGAGGGCTAACAAAGACACTTCGGGTGCGCCCGCATACAACACCTGGCCATTGTTGATGATGGCCATATTAGAGCACAATTCTTTTACGTCTTCCACGATGTGGGTGCTCAGGATTACAATCACATTTTCCCCGATTTCAGACAATAAATTGTAAAAACGGTTGCGTTCGCCTGGGTCGAGACCAGCAGTAGGTTCATCCACAATGATTAACTTAGGATCGCCCAACAAGGCTTGTGCAATGCCAAAACGCTGGCGCATACCACCAGAATAAGAGGAAACCGCCTTTTTGCGGTGGTCCCACAAGTTCACACGCTGCAACAGGGCACTCACCACCTCTTTGCGTTGGTTGCCCGGAATGCCTTTTAAAACGGCCAAATGGTCGAGCATTTCCGTGGCATTGATGCGCGGATACACACCAAATTCCTGGGGCAAGTAGCCCAAAACCCGCCGCAAGGCATCTTTATCTTTCAATACATCAATATCGCCGAGGGTAGCAGTGCCGGAATCTGCATCTTGCAGAGTCGCGAGCGTGCGCATGAGCGTGCTTTTTCCGGCGCCATTGGGTCCAAGCAGGCCATACATGCCCGTTTCAATGTCGAGCGAAACATCCTTGAGGGCTTGAACGCCATTCGAATAGGTTTTGGATAAATTGCGGATCGTAAGTTGCATAAGGTTGGGTGGTGATTTTACCTTGTTAGAAATGTAAAAAATGACATGGGGCTTGTTTCGTTGTGCTAAGTTGACGATTATTTTGAGCATCCTGTTACAAGGATTCGAGCAAAGATGTTAAAATGGAGATGAATAGCCAAATATTGGGGATGTACCGTTAAAACAACCATTGGCTTTATTGTATGTTTGTTCATAAAAAGATGCGATGCCCGAACCACTTAAAAATATATTTGCCCTGCCTTTAGTTACCCGTTTTGCGGAGGAAGTGAAATCGGTTTACCCTTCCTTTGATGACGCGCAATTTATACCACAAGTCATCGACACTACTTGGGAATCGCTGGAACTCAAGCAACGTATGCGCCAGATTAGTCTGGTGGTGCGGCGTTTTTTACCAGAAGATTTGCCCGCGGCCATCCAAATTATGTCCGAAGTAGCGGCGCAACATATCGCACGCCGGGGTGGACAACTCAGTTTTGAATACATGTTTATCCCCGATTTTTTGGAAGCGCATGGTTTGGAAGCGCCCAATGCTGCCATTCAAGCGATGGAGCAAATCACCCAATTGAGCAGTGCAGAATTTGCGGTACGGCCTTTCTTGCTGCATTTTCCTGAAAAAATGTATCCACAGATGCTGGAATGGTCCAAACATGCCAGTCCTTATGTTCGGCGATTAGCGAGCGAAGGGTTTCGTCCGCGGTTGCCCTGGGGCATGGGTGTGCCCGCGCTCAAGCGTGATCCGAGTCCAATTTTGCCAGTTTTAGAGCAACTCAAACAAGATCCGGCAGAAACGGTACGTCGTTCGGTAGCCAATAACTTGAACGACATTGCCAAAGATCACCCGGCATTGGTATTGGATATTTTACAACGTTGGCAAGGATTAGGGCCGGAAACAGACTGGATTTTGCGACACGCCAGCAGAGGTTTGTTGAAAAAAGGGCATTCGGAGGTGTTGGCCCACTTCGGATTTGAACAAGGGGTGGCCCATGTGGAGATTAAAGATCTTCAGTTTACACCTTCCGTAAAAATTGGGGAAACTTTTCAATTTGATTTTAAGGTACACAACGCCAGTGCCGCGCCCATAAATATACGCCTTGAATACGCGATTGATTATTTGACAGGTTCTGGAAATATTTCACATAAAGTTTTTAAAATCAAGGAAATGCGTTTGGGCGGAGGCCAAACCGAGCACCTTGCGCGCAAGCAGCGATTTACCGATTTTACTACGCGGAAACACTATTCGGGTACCCACAAATTGGAAATACTGGTTAATGGAAAAGGGCTGGCGGCAGGACATTTTCAGGTGGATTAAAAGAATGAATACCCACCTTGCGCCCCATGCTCTTTCCGCTTACCTTTGCCGCGTAAATTTTTAATCTTTCACGCATAATCTTTCTTTAATCATGCTCGTAAAAACCTATGCAGCCGCCGTTCATGGCGTGGATGCACAAGTCATTACCATTGAAATCAATACCGGCGGTGCGGTGGACATTAATTCGGACAAACCCGCTGTGTATATTGTCGGATTGCCCGACAGTGCGGTGCGCGAAAGCCTTTTTCGTATAGAAGCCGCTTTAAAAAATTCCTATATTCGACAACCGAGGGTAAAAACCATCATTAACCTGGCGCCTGCTGATGTGCGCAAAGAAGGTTCGGCTTTTGATTTGCCCATTGCAATCGGTATGTTAGCAGGCACCGGCGTCATTCCAGAAGACAACCTGGACCAGTATTTTATTATGGGCGAACTCTCGCTCGATGGTTCGTTGCGGCCGATCAAAGGTGCCTTGCCTATTGCCATTCAGGCGCGCAAACAGCAGTTTAAAGGCATTATTTTACCCAAAGCCAATGCGCGGGAGGCGGCTATTGTCAGCGATTTGGCCGTGTATGGGGTGGAAAACCTGCGGGAAGCCCTGGATATTTTGGCGGGCGATTCGGAATTACAACCCACGCTTGTGAATACCCGGGAAGAATTTTGTGCCAACCTCGACAATTATGATGTGGACTTCGCGGACGTGCGCGGGCAGGAAAACATCAAACGCGCCCTCGAATTGGCCGCAGCTGGTGGGCACAATGTGATCCTGATTGGTCCGCCAGGGGCCGGAAAAACCATGTTGGCGCGGCGTTTACCCACCATTTTGCCCCCGCTCACCTTGCATGAAGCCCTGGAAACCACCAAAATACATTCGGTCGCGGGTGCATTGGCAGCCGAGGCCGCGTTAGTCACCACCCGCCCTTTTCGCGCACCGCACCATACCATCAGCGATGTGGCGCTGGTGGGCGGCGGGTCAGATCCGATGCCCGGCGAAATCAGCATTGCCCACAACGGCGTGCTTTTTCTGGATGAATTACCTGAATTCAAACGGACGGTGCTCGAAGTGATGCGCCAGCCTATGGAAGAACGGAAAGTGACCATCAGCCGCGCCAAAGTGAGTGTCGATTATCCTGCCAGTTTTATGCTCATCGCTTCCATGAACCCTTGTCCCTGTGGCTATTACAATCATCCGGAGAAAGATTGCGTGTGCGGGCCGGGCGTGGTAAAGCGCTATGTGGCCAAAATTTCGGGTCCGCTGTTGGATCGTATTGATTTGCATGTAGAAGTAACGCCTGTGAGTTACGACGAATTGAGTCGGAATGAACGTCCGAAATTAGCCAGCGCCGAGATCCGCGGACGTGTTTTGAAGGCGCGGGAATTGCAGGCCGAGCGGTATAAGGATTTGAAAGATGTGTATTGCAATGCCCATATGCCGAGTCGGATGGTGCGGGAAGTGTGCGCGATTGATCAGGCGGGCATTACGTTGTTAAAAACTGCCATGGAGCGGCTGCAACTTTCGGCGCGGGCGTATGACCGTATTTTGAAGGTCGCACGGACGGCGGCGGATTTGGCGGGTAGCAAGGATATTCGGATAGAGGATTTGGCGGAGGCTATACATTTTCGGAGTTTGGATCGGGAGGGCTGGGCCGGGTGATTTTACATTTCGGTGTTCGGTGTTCGATATTCGGTGTTCGGTGTTCGGTGTTTAAAATATCGAACACCGAACACCGAATATCGAACACCGAAATAAGGTTTTAACAGATTAAATTATAAAGTAAATGAACAAAAAACTCCAACCAATGATGTGACTGAGTTGTTTGAGGATTAATCAGTTATAGCACCTCCTGCCCTTCTACTTACCACGTATGCCGTCTAACTTCTTCCTTGTGTCTGGAACATCCTTAATGGATAAAGCCTTTTCAAACTGAATGGTAGCATTTGCTTTATCGCCAATGGCTATAAAATAATCGCCATAAGCATCATACACATTTTGACTTTCAGGGTAATTGTCCACATTGAGTTTAAGAAGGCGCTCCGCTGTTTTGTATAATTTTCTACCCAGAAAATCATAACCCATATAATTGATTTCCATCTCATCGGGCTTTAATGAGTAGCCCATTTTTTGGGATAAATTGGCAAAATGGTTCCGATATTTATCCGCCAGGGCACCTGTTGAATCTACATAATCCTTCATCGTGAATTTTAAAGGAAAATAATCGAAGAAGAAACGGAATGCATCATATTCCGCGATGAGCGGCACAGAGCCATGCGTGTCATCAGGGTAATATTTACTGCGATAATGCAGGCCATTTTTTTTATTTTGCTCGAATGCGGCTTGCAATGCCAAGATAGAACGGATATGTTTCGTCTCAACTGCTGTGTCTCGTTCTACCTTTTTGATATCCGTACCTTCTTCCATCGTATTGGCAATGCCCAAATACAAAGACGTTCCTTCAAATTTTTGCTCCGCCAGTGCCTGCTTCGTTTGTTTCAACAGTTTTTCATGGTCCCACCACATACTTGGGTCGATGCAGATGTAGGCATTGAACAGATGATTGTGATGGGTAAATGTTTGCATCACTTCTAAGCCGCCAAATGAATGGCCAATGAGCATTTTATAGGGTGCTGTCGGGTATTTTGCTTCGATATACGGCATCAATTCCTTTTCGATATAGGCGATAAATTTTTCGCCCCCGCCCGATGTTTTAGCAGCACTACTGTCCATAAAAGGCGGGTCGACATCCACATGCGTAGGCGTCAGGTCGCGGGTTCGGTCCGTATTGGTGATGCCCACCACAATCATTTTTGGACACATCGTATTGCCGTTGACACTGCTCAATTGCTGAATCATGCCCACTACCGAGTAAAAATGGGCATCGCCATCCAATAAATACACAACGGGATATTGTTGGTTGGCACCATCCGGCACATAGACCCAAACCTTTTGTTGTTCGCCCAATAGGTTGGATTGAAGGCTGTCAATTGTGCCGATTACGATTTTGTTGCTGGTTTGAGCGTGGCTGTGGTATAGCGCAAAAAAGAAGAGCACGAATGCTGATATGGATATTAGGTTTTTCATTTTAAAAATTTGATTTTTTGTTAAAAAAATTTGAGAAAAAACAGAGGGTGTTTGTTTTCACGAAAAACCCTTAACTTTGTAATACCTTGAATTTAAAATAGAGACAATGCAAAATTCTAAAATACAAGCAGATCATCATATTCAAACCCTAATCGGTGATTTTGCTGAAATGCCTTTGAACGATTTAGAGTCTTTCATAAACGGTTTAAATGCACTTGTAATTAGAAAACGAGTTGTGGATAAAGGGAAACGAGATAAAGCCTTGCTCCTAAAAATCAATCAATCTGTTTTGCCCGAACAGTCTTTGGAACGTTATATATTGCTTCAAGACAAAATGGAACTTGAAAATCTACCCGAAATAGAATATCAAGAACTACTACATTTAGTTGCCCAAGAAGAAAAAATACGCAATAAGCGTTATAAATACCTCTTAGAATTGGCTCAATTACGCAATGTCCCTTTCACCGAATTGATGAATAGTTTGGGTTTAAGCATGTTGAATCATGCCTAAAGTTCATGTTCCTCTCTTGATGCAAAGGGCGGTCATTCAAAGAGCAAAAGGTTATTGCGAATACTGCCAATTACCTGTGGCTTTCTCTCCCGCTTCTTTCAATTTTGAGCATATCATACCGCTTGTCAAACAAGGATTGACTACCTTAGAAAATCTTGCTTTCAGTTGTGGCGGCTGCAATGCCCATAAAAAAGATAAAATCGAAGCATTAGACCCTTTGACCCGTCAACTCATGCCTTTATTCAATCCTCGAACAGATATTTGGTCAGACCATTTTCAATGGAGCGATGATGATTTATTAATTATTGGCACAACGCCCACGAGTCGTGCGACTGTCCGATTGTTAAAAGTTAATCGAGAAGGCAATGTCAACTTGAGGAGACTCTTGAAAATGGCAGAACTCCATCCGCCGACTTTGTAAAAATGGCGAAAATACGGAAGGTGTACTAAACCCGCCTAAACGCAGGCTTATAACCATAACTCAATCGCCGCCACAACCATTCCATCGGTCCAAAATAAAAGTATTTAAGCCAAATTGGGCTAATGATGAGTTGAAAAATCCAAATGGCAAACACCACATAATAAAGTTCATAGCGTTGCAATTTGCCAAACAGCCCAAAGCCCACGCCCGTAAACACCACCATACAAATCAGCGAGTGCATGATGTAATTGCTTAAAGCCATTTTGCCCACTGCCGCAATCCGTGTTTTGAACCAAGCCAAAATCGGCAACTTGCAGAAAATCATAATCAAACCAATATGCCCTACTGTCATGCTCACCCTGCCCAAATCGTACGTAAGATTGGTTTCCGAATAACTTAGGAAAGAAAAATTATGCTTGATAATGGTGCTTATTTCGTAATAATTGGTTACCAAACCAACGGCATAGCCCACCAGTACCATTAAACCATAAAAACGATAGGTTTTTTTAGCAGACAGTATATCCCATTTGAAAAAGGCAATGCCCAAAAGCATCATACTCAATATATCCCACAAGTCCCATCTATACACGTCTGCGGTATCCGTATTCATGTTTTTGGGCGCTAAATACGCGACCACATCAAAATAGCCCTTTCGCATATTTTCATTATATTCTTGTATATACTTGGGCGATTTTTTCTCCTCTATTTTCTCCCATTTTTCAGTAGCCGCTTTTTCATCTTTAGTCAACGCTTGTTTTTGCGCTATTTTGGTTGTAGCTGTAGCGACATTTTCAACCATTTTTTGATTGTCTTTGTGCTCGATATAAGTCCAAAATGTGCCAATAGAAAACAGCAATACGGCACTAAAAACAAGGGTTTTGGGCGCAAGATGTCGGAATGAATAGAGTAAAAATCCCATGAGGGCGTAATCGTACAAAATTTCGCCCCACCAAAGCAGTAAATAGCCGTGAATCAAGCCAAAAACGAGCATCCAAGCAAGCCGTCTGAAATAAATATCGGCGGCTTTAATACCGGCATTTTTCCTTTCCAAACGTTCCAAAACGATGAACGTCCCCACGCCAAAAAGCATCGAAAACAAAGCCCGCATCGTGCCTTCAAAAAACAGATTGGTTGTTATCCAAGCGTACAAATTCCAGCCCGTCGCGCCACCCGAAACCGTGGGATTTGAGTAGGCATTGGCAAGTCCGAAGCCTGTAATGTTCATCAATAAAATACCACAAAGCACAAACCCGCGTATAATGTCAAGCGATTCAATGCGTTCTGCATTGCTGATAGGATCTAAAGTCGTTGCTGCTGCTCGCTCAACTGGGGCAGCACTCGGTTGTTCCGCTACAAATAGGTTAAGACGGGGGCCTTCGACTACGAGTGCGGCCTGTTGCAAGGTTATTTCTTTCATGCTTTCTGATTTTTTTGATGAAAATAGATTTTTAATGAGGGGGGCATGTCGGATATTAGATGTCGGACAGTGTTCCCCATCCGACACCTAAAATCCTACATCGTTTTATTTCTCCTTCGCATCATCGTTGCTCATGTCCCGGATGGTGAGCCATTTACCGTTGCGTTTTTCCCATACGGCCATGTATTTGCCCGAATAAATCACCTTTTGGGTGCTGTCGGTGACGGTTGTTTTTCCGACTTCTGTCACGCGGTTTTCGTCGCCGTACAAGTCCAAGGTTTCAAATACGACCGTTGCTTTGTCTTTGTGTCGTGCCATTTCTTCTTCTACCTCTTTTTGGATGGCGGCTTTGCCTACAAGCATGGGTTTGTCGTCAATCATACTGATGGCATCGTCGGCGTAAAAGCCCACAATCGTGGCGACATCTTTCGCATTGGAAGCGGCTGCCCAGGCATCTTCTACGGCTTTTATTTCAGCCTTGATTTTTGCCATATCGGGTGATTTGGTTTCTGTTTTCTGTTGGCAGACGGCCAACAAGGGGATGCAAAGGGCGAGGGTTGTGACAAAATTTGTCTTACGCATTGTTGTGAAGTTTAATTTGTAAAAAAATGATTGGATGTAGGTTAGAAAAGAATGGGTTTATTTTAAGGCAAGGGTGTCGGTATTCCACATGCCCATGGTGGAAAGCCATTTGCCATCGGGGCTGCGGCGGAGCAGTTCGGTGTATTTGCCGCGCTCTATTACGACGCTGCCGTCGGGCATTTTGATCTTCATTTGCAAACGTCCGAGCTCGTAGCCCAGGTCGCCGTTGCTTCCGGTAGCGGTAGTGGCGACTTCTGCATCAAAAGCGCCTGCTTCAATGGCCCCAGCCCAATATTTTTGAATGTTGGCGCGTCCTTTTACCGGCCCTTCATTAGGCGGAAGCAACACAGCGTCTTCTGTGTAGCAGTTGGCTGCTGCTACGGCGTCTTTTGCGTTCAGGGCCTTTACAAAATCGCGGTTCATTTGCGAAAGTTCTGCGGCTGTTGCGGGCTTGGGTTTATCCACGTTAGAGCAGGCCACGAATAAGGAAAGGCACAATAAGCCAATGGCGCTAAAAAAAAGCGGTTTTGTCATGTTGCATTGTTTTATGGTGATAGAAATGATGTGTCGTGATTTTGTGCAGACAGCCCTTGACTAATTGCTTTGCTGCGAAGCCATTACAGGTGGCATGGTTCCTTCAATCAGTACCCGTTGTTCGCAGCCTTTACAACTTCCGTGGCAGACAAACTCCTCGGTTACGATACGCGCCGTGCGGAGCAGGATCAGGGAGGCACCAGTCTGAACCTCGATACTTAGGACCTCAACCTCGCCATCTTTGATGATGGGATATTCCTGGGTACTGGCAGATACGTCCGGGATGATGACGCGATCAAAAATATCCGGCGTTTTACCTAAACTCCAGTTTTTAGCATGGTTCCACTCAGATTCATGACCAGGAAAACCGCCTTTCCAGGTATTTTTGGTTTGGGCAAGGAGCGATGAAAGGTTTGTCAGAAAAAACAAAACGGTGCAAATGGTGATGGTTTTCATAATAGTAATCAGTTGTTGCGTTTTTGTAAAAGATGGAATGCGCTGGGACGCGTTTGTTGAATATTCTGCTATTGCGATTTAGCGGTGAATTTTCGAAATCCGTTGTCCGCAATACCTGCAGAAGACTGGCACGTTCCGCTGATTTGAGAAATAATTGGTGTATCGATTGCTTTGCATCTCTTTTGCCCAGTAGTCATCATGTTGGCCTAATGGACAGCTGCGCGTTTCAGCCTTTTCGATGGTATATGTTTCGGTGGCCAATGCCTGCTGCAAGGAAGTGCAGCTACTGCCGACCGAACACAGCCCGAC
>JAIYAP010000058.1 GCA_027488935.1 Saprospiraceae bacterium
ACCCAATCGCCCGATCAAATATTGGGCAGCGTAACGCCCAATCCTGCTTCCGGACAAGTGCAAATTCATTTCGGTGCTGCTGCGTCATTCCAACTATACCATCCCTCGGGCAGCCTCGCACGCTCAATTTCAAAACCTGACTCCGGCGTGGCGGTAGTAGATTTGTCGGATTTACCGGCTGGCGTGTATTTTTATCGCTTGGGGGCGGTGCGGAAGGTGTTGGTGGTGGGTAAGTAGGCATAAATCCACATTACTGGGCGAACTTTTTATTTAGCGCAGATTTTACTCAGAAATACCTGTGTAGAATCTGCGCTTTTTTCTGAGTAAAATCTGCGGGAAAAATTTCCAGTAGTTTGGTATAAATCATCAACCAGTTGGAGCCCCCCTACCCCAAATTCCGTTGACATAAGGATTTAAGATTAAATCAACAGCATTGCACCTACCCCTCCAAACTTTTTTTTAAAAATACTATCCTACTAATTTGGTAGACTAATAGAAACACCCTTACCTTTGAGGCATCCTAACCAAACAAGTAATGCACACCATCTATTCTTCATCTTGTTGTTGTTGTACAAAGCATCCCACCGAAGCGGCAGGACCTGCTTTGCCAAATGTATAGCCACTCCATTTGCAAGCATTTCACAAAAAGCCCTTCGGTACGTTCCGAAGGGCTTTTTTTTCGATCAATCACTCAACTAAATGCCATGACAAGCAAACAAACAATCCAGGCTGCTGAGACAAAAAAATCGTCTACCGCCCATTCGCATAAATCAATCGTGCACCAACTACGCGAAATTGCTAAGGAATATCCCAGTAGAACCTTGTTTGAAACCGTATTTTCAAATGAAGATCAAGTAGTTGCACATTTAATTTTTAACAATCATTTGCCTATTCGCGTTTTTACAAAATACAGTACCACACAGCATTCCATCTTGATGCGCTCGGTCGATACGTTTCGCGGATCGATTGAAGTATCCTTCCACCAAGCCCAGGTAGCCGCATCCGAGTTTGCAGCCAAGCACCCGGAATTGAATACGCAATACGAGCAAAAACCAGAGATCGCACCGATTTACCACCTGCTTTCTGGACGTCATGTACTGATTTCCAGCCTTCGAAAGGATCAAATAGAACCGGCATTACGCCCTTCCCAAGCTTTGGAATGGGATATTTTGCACCAACAAGCCGTTTTTTATCCATTATTCTTCTGGAGCGAGCAACAAGTGCTGGATTATTTACACGCTAATGCCATTCCTACGCTACAGCCTTTACCGGCCTCCGCACCCAAACACGCTGCGCTGCCAAACCATGTTAGTAATGAATTGTGGACATTGGGTGCCAAACCCAATACGCCCCAAAAGAAAAAAAGTCTTTGGGAACAATCGAATTTCCTGGATCAAAACTGGAATAAGCCCCCAAAACAACTCATTATCGGCATGATGGAGTAAGATTTCAACCTATTCATTTCCAAAAACAACAAACACAATGATTATGGATCAACCAAAACTAACCATTGTAGGCGCTGGACCAGGTGAAATTGACCTCATCACCGTAAAAGGAACCAAGGCGCTGCGTAATGCTAAAGTGGTGTTATACGACAGCCATGTCAACGAAACCATTTTGCTGGAATACGCCCCAACCGCCATCAAATTATTAGTGGGCAAACGCCGCAACCGTAAAGCATTGAGCCAGGAGGATATCAATGAACTGATCATTGAATATGCCGAAACGTATGGCCATGTTGTACGCCTGAAAAATGGCGGACCCGAAAGTGCCGCAACCGATATCGAGGAACTTCAATATGCACAATCTCGGGGTTTGCTCATTGAGTACGTGCAGGGCGTATCCGGTTTGCCGACCTCGGTATCTGCTAAAATTGTGCAGCATGCAGCGCGCAATTTTATTCCTTCTACCTCCAATTAAGAAAAATAAAAGTGAAAGGATGTTGTCTGTTTTATTTGGGTTTCTTCAACAGACGATTATTCAAGGGGTGCAAAATCAAAAGGATTTTGCCCCCTTGTTTTACTTATTAGCGGTTTGTTTCGGTTTGACTCCTTTCGCATAAAAACTACCAATTTGGTATAAATTACACAATATAATCAAAAATAGAACAGTATGACACTCGACATTCTGGCTATTTCAGCCCATCCCGACGATGTGGAGGCTGCTGCAGGTGGTACTATTTTGCACCATATTGCATTGGGCAAAAAGGTAGGATTGATGGATCTTACCAAGGCGGAGTTGAGCACACGGGGAAATGTACCCCAGCGCTCGGCGGAGGCTTTTGAGGCGGCTAAAGTATTAGGCACCCACACGCGGGTGCAATTAGATTTACCCGATGGCTTTTTCAAGGCCGATCCTGAAAGTTTGTTGAAAATCGTAACCGTTATCCGGCAGTTTCAGCCCGAAATTATCTTAGCCAATGCCACCGATGATCGGCATCCAGACCATCAACGGGCGGCGGACATGGTGGTGCAGGCTACTTTTTTAGCCAATTTGGTGAAGGTTGTAAGTTATGACGACCAAGGGAAAGTACAGCCGGTGTGGCGCACCAGAGCGGTGTACCATTATGTACAGGACCGCACCTTGCAACCCGATTTACTGGTGGATATTACTTCCTATATTGATCGCAAATTTGAAGCGATAAAGGCTTATAAATCACAGTTTTACAACCCCGATTGCTTTGACCCCGAAACGCCTATTTCCTGCCCATCTTATTTTGAAGCCTTGCGCGGACGCAATGCCATGTTGGGCCGACAAATTGGCGTGGACTATGCAGAAGCATTTACCGTGGCTAGGGCCCCGGGGGTACGGAACTTGCTGGATTTATTGTGATTTTTTGGGGTTGATTGGTTTTTTGGGGTTTATGCAGGATGTTATGCCCTTCGATACACCAACGCCAAATAATGCTGTTGCAGTTCTTCGTAATACAAAATAGCCGTACCTGCGCCGAGGCTGATGATCCCGACCGCCAAGGGCAATGGGAAATAAACCAACACCGCAATGCCCAGTACCACGGACCGGAGTAATTCTACCTGAAAAATCCAGCGGCGTTGCTCGAGGATGGCCCCGCAATTGATTACGGTGGTCAAAATCAGGCCTGAGACCAAGGTTTTGGCGATCCAGTCAAAATAATGCTCCAGCAATATAAAGACGAATAATATACATATGGTGCAGATAATCTGAAACAGCACATAGCGGTTTAATCGATTGGGCAAGTCATTGGCGCGGTTTTGAATCCGGAATTTGCGTTCCAACAAAGGCCTGATTTTAGGATCGATTATATCCGGCTTACCAAATAAGATGCGGAATTTTTCCCGAATACTTTTAGCCCGATACATGGAATATCCGATTTCGAGTAAAAAGTGAAAATGCTGCCACAAAAAACTGTAACTGTCCAAAGGCTTGGTCAAACCATACACGGGTTCCTCCTTTTCTTCGGTAAAAGTGCCGAATAGTTTGTCCCAGATGATCAGTACATCCCCGTAATTTTTATCCAGGTATTGTTCATTGGAGGCATGGTGTACCCGATGGTGCGAGGGCGTGACGAACACATATTCCAACCAGCCCAATTTGCCGATTACTCGAGTATGCACAAAAAACGGATACAATCCATGTACGATCAAAATGGAGGTAATCATGGGCGCAGAAAAGCCGATGATCGGCAAAATGGCCCAAAAACAGGTGCGCGCTGCCGCCTGAAATACCGTAATGCGCACCGAAGCCGTGTAATTAAACTCCGGACTTTGATGGTGCACAATGTGTAAGCCCCATAAAAGGTTGATTTCGTGCCCGAATCGGTGGTACCAATACCAGATAAAATCGGTGAGCAACAATAAAATCACCCAATTATACCAGGTTTCTGGAATTTTAAAGTAGGCATAATGCTGGTATAAATAGTCGTACACAAAATAGAAAGCGCTGGTCACAAATACATCCGACAAGCGTTCGGCAATGCCGACATTCAGGTTGCTGATCGAGTTGGCAAATTTGAAATACGCCTTGCCTTGACGACGCGCCACGTAATATTCAATTGCAATAAAGCCTAATATCAGTGGCACTACCCATGCTAAAAAGTTCAAATGCATACCTTTGAGTTTGTTTAAAGCGAACAAAGGTAGGTACAAATATTAGTCTATCATATTAGTAGACTATAAAGATTTATATTTTCATTGTCGGGGCGACCGTCGGAGCGAACGTCGGGGCGACCGTCGGAGCGAACGTCGGGGCGACCCTTGCGGTCGCCCGTTACAGTTGATAGTTGACAATGGACAGTTGACAATGGACAGTTGACAATGGACAGATGACAAACAGTTGACAATGGACAGTTTGGAGACCTAGTCTATTCTTTTTAATTTTGCGGATGCAGTTATGGGATAAATGCCTCGTGTGGCTAAGCTCCATAAATTTTATTAATTATTTAGGCATCTTGGCACCTTGCAGGATTAGGATTGAGCATTATTAATTAACGGATGGTGAATAAGAGCCTTTTGAAACTTACTTTAAATCCACTTTTTATAACAATCTCAACCATTTTATGATGTACAATTTTTTGAACATTTCAGAACGCATTTTAAAATTCCTTTTTGTTCTTGTGCTTTCGGTGCCTGAAATTTCGGCACAAGTTCCTGCTGCTATCTTGAAAGACATCAAGCCGGGTACTATCGGTGGTTTATCAAATACGAATTTCGTTGCCGAGTTACATGGTTTTCAGTATTTTGTTGCAGATGAGGCCGTTTACAACAATCGACTTTGGAGAACAGATGGTACAGCACAGGGAACTACCGTTATCTCTACTGACATTTCTGATGTGAAGGAATTAGTTTCAGCGGGTTCGCAGATCTTCTTTGAAGGCAGGTTGAATAACATACCTGGTTTGTTTGCAACCGACTCAACTGGCAAAAATCCTGCATTGGTTAAATCTTTTGAAAGTATGGATATTTTCAACTTACATACTATGCCAGATAACAAGGTTTTATTCACAGCGGAACCTTTTTCTAATGGAAGCAGCCAACTTTGGATAACCGATGGAACTGACACAGGAAGCATTAATTTGGGCAATTATAACTTGACCGAAGACAGAATAGCCTTTTCTGAGTACCTTGACAAAACAATTCTGTTTGATGAAAGTGGCTTTCAACCTCCATCGGTAATTACAGATGGCACCCTAGAAGGAACAAAACTTTTGAAGGATTTCCTGGTAGATGTTGCAAATTTTAATGAAATATATGGTTGTGCTGGCGCAGGAGATCTGTTTTTTGTGGATGGAATTGTGAATCAAAACGGCTCCTTGAGTTCTAAAACTTTTGCTGTCAGTAGTAGTTCAAAAAAAGAAATCAATACCAGTGGGGCTATACTTAAAGCGTACAAACAAGGTGATTTTTATTTTTTAATTACTACCAATAATGTGTATCGGTATAATAACGCGAATAATTCCATCGTGACTTTAAAGGAGGAGTACTATAGATATGGCGCAACATTGCTTGATAATGGTGTTTTATACTTCATTGCCAATCAAAATCAAGTTTGGAGAACGGATGGAACCGCTTCTGGAACCCAAAAAATATCTATTGCGGGCATCGGAGATAGTTATTATGACCCTAAATTATGGTTATTTGGTGATACATTATTCTATTCCTCTAAACAGAGCGGATATCGTATTCGTATGGTTGATCTAAGCTTGAAAACGGACTCACTATTTTCTACCATTTATCCGCCTACTGCATTAGTTGTTTACGCAAAACTTTGGAAATTTGGTAGCAAGTTTGTTTTTCCACGTTCTACGACTGATTATGGATTTGAACTTTGGGTTTCTCCACCACCACCCGTTTCAGGCATATTTGAATTAAGTTCCATGCCGGCCCCCTTGGTACTTAGTCCAAATCCAAGCAATGGTGTTTATTGGCTTTCAGATGAATTTCAAGGCAATGAAGCATTTATTCAAGTTTTTAATCCTAATGGGCAATTGGTTATGTCCAAATCAACAAATGGCAATACAAATATTGATTTAAGCCATTTGATATCTGGAAGCTATCAGGTAATTGTACAAGATCAAAATGGACGATTGTATCGTGGAAGCGTGATTAAACAATAAATCAACGGATTATAAAGGTGGCCGCCATTTTATTCCTTTTAAAGGGTTGTAATGGCGGCCACTTTTTATCATTTACTTTCCAAGTGCGTTTGCCCAAGTACCAGCCAAAACAAACCCGGGATAAATACACCCAAAATAGCCCAGTATGCCGAAAAAAGATTTGATTTACATAGTTTTAAATTTACATTTATCCAGAAATAGATGTTTACCCCCGGAACTAAAAGCAACCATGCTTTCCAGGGCTGATAACCAGCCAGTTGAAACAATAGTCCCAGGCGCACAAAAGGAACCAAGGCAATCTCTGCGTGCAATCCGGCATGTTGGGCCATTTTGAACAATCCAATGGTTGAAAACAACCAATAGAGTACCACCATCAGCATAATACCCATTGGGTCGAAGGGGAATTTTGCAGCAGGGGCAGGTTTTGTTTCTAATTTATCGTACCGGCTATGCCTTGTCGAATCATTTTGGGTAGAATCGCGGTCTGAATCCTGATCGTCGTTGTTATCATCGTTATCATTATCGTCATCATCATCGTTGTCATCATCGCGCTCCTCTTCGCGTGAATCATTCGAACGATTATGATCGAAAAGACTGTAATCGATCGTAGGCGGATAATTTCCGCCCCAACGACCACCACCGCTTGAGTTTGTCTTGGAAAATGCAGAAGATCGAATCGCATTACTTGAAATCATGTACAACATCTGATAAGCCTGTAAAGAATCGCGCTGACTTAATCTAGATTTTCCCGAATTAGCCTTGATTAACCCTATAATTATCTCATATTTCTGCTTTAGATAAGGCTCCATTTCAAGCACATTTAAGTCGGTGATATTTTCCATAAAATACCGATCTGATCCTACATTAGGCGTCACAAACAATCGATTCATATCAGGATGATTGTTGGCAATAGCGGACCAATTGGGTTCGTTAATCCTGCTGCGATCATAAATTGACCCACCAATCGAGCGTTCCAGTTCCAACAGGTGGTTCCCATAAACGCTGCTGTTGCGGGTAGTACCTAAAATTTCGGATGCGCCCCCAGAAGAACGTGAAAAATTTGAGAAATACTCGGCGCTTCGAAGGCCCGTGGCTGCACGGCTTTCCATGGATAAGATGCGCGCCAGACCGGATAATTGCCCTTGGCCTTGTACAGGTGCACATACAAACAAGTAAAAAATTATGCTAAAAAAGGGGGACGTTTTCATGCGTAAAGAACAGGTTTTAGATTCGCAGACAAGTTACAATTAATTATAATGCTTTCATTTAAAAAAAAGTTCATTTTTTATTTGGAATGATCGTTCCATTACTCATACCTTTGCGGAACAATCATTCCAATACAACAACTACAAATTAAGCTATGTCAAAATTGAACAACAAAGTAGCCCTGATTACCGGCGGAAACAGCGGAATCGGGTTTGCCACGGCGCAGGCTTTTATCGAAGAAGGCGCACGGGTAATTATTACCGGTAGAAACCAAACGGCCCTGGATGAGGCGATTGCAAAACTGGGTGCGCAAGCAGTTGGAATCCTGGCGGATGCCGGTAATTTGGCGCATTCAACCGCTTTGGCGGAAAAAGTAAAGGCGCAGTTCGGAAGCATTGATGTGTTGTTTATCAATGCGGGTGTTGCCAAATTTGCGCCGGTGGAACACACCGATGAAGCCTTTTTGGATGAAATGATGAACATCAACTTCAAGGGCGCTTTTTTTACGGTGCAAAAACTGTTGCCTTTGTTGAATCAGGACGCCTCCGTTTTATTCAACACGACCGTTTCCTTGAGTGTCGGCATGCCCAATTCGGCGGTGTATGCTGCGAGTAAAGCGGCCTTACTTTCCTTTGCGCGTGTGTTGGCTACCGAACTTTCGCCAAAAGGAATCCGGGTAAATTCCATCAGTCCTGGTCCGATTAGTACCCCAATTTATGGTAAACTCGGTTTTCCGCAAGAGGCCTTGGACGCATTTGGTAAAACGATATCCGGCAAAACCTTATTGGGTCGTTTTGGAACCGCGGAGGAAATTGCCAAAACGGCTGTTTTCCTGGCTTCCTCAGATGCTTCTTTTATCACCGGCACTGAAATTGTGGTAGATGGGGGTATTTTGGTCAACCCAACCGATCGTTAATTTTTTGCCTAATTTTGGAACATTTGTTCCATATCTAATACCTTTGTAGAGCATTTCTCTACAAAGGTGTTTTTTATTATGCCGAGACAAAAAGACTTTGATGAAACGGTGGTTTTAGACCTGGCGGTGCAACTGTTTTGGACCAAGGGTTACAATGGCACTTCCATGCAGGATATCGTTGATCATCTGGGCATTAGCCGTTCCAGTTTGTATGATACGTTTGGGGATAAACGTCAATTGTTTCTGAAAGCCTTGCATCGTTACCAGCAACAACAAGGCGGATTCTGGATGTCCAAAGCGGAAAAAAGCGACGCCACTTTACCTTTCCTTCGAGAAATGTTTGAAACTGCTTTATTGGAAATTTCCGAGGATCCGCTTTCGAAAGGTTGTTTTATGGTAAATGCTGCGGTTGAATTGGCCCCCCATGATCCTGAGGTATCACAAATTGTCAATAACAATCGGTGCCAAATGGAAAATGCATTTGCAGCACTGATCCTTAAAGGTCAGTTGACTGGTGAAATTTCTACTAAAAAGGATGCCTTGTCTTTTGCGCGTTTTTTATTTCATGTGTTTTCGAGTATCCGTCTTGCCGCGAAATCAGCGATTGAACCGGATGAATTGGAGGATATAATGGAGGTTGCGTTTTCGGTGTTGTCGCCGGACTAGTTGGGGCGCCCCTTGCGGGCGCCCTCCACATGCGGTTGCCCGCGAGGGATGGGCGACCTTACCTCGCGGGCGTCCTACCGTTACGGTCGTCCTTTCGATCGTCCGTCGATCCGCCCTTACGGTCGCCCGTCGTCCGCCCGCGCGATGTGGGGGCGCCCGCTAGGGGCGCCCCTACCCTATTTCGCCTGGATCATCTTCTTCGTGGCACTGTCTGTTGCCGTTTCCAATTTGTAATACATCATTCCAACGGTGTTCAACAACGGTTTTTCAATGGCAATTGTGTTGTAACCTTTCGCAAACGCACCTTTTTGGGTGTAAATAAGGCGACCTGTTTCGTCAAAAATCGACAAAGTAGCAGTGGTTGCCTCTGGTAAATGAAAACCGATGAAGGTTTTATCCACAAACGGATTAGGCTGGTTTTGGTACAATTCAAAACCAACACCCGTTACCGTCGACGTTGCGCCATTGTTGAAACGGAAGGCTATGTTTAATTTATCCGCCGTAGCTTTAGCGGAGGCGGATATCCCCGTAGCATTTGCTTCGGCGGAGTTCCCCGTAGCATTTGCTTCAGCGAAGGCAGCATAAGCCTCTGCTTTCGTAATCCGACTAGACACACTCAACATTTCGCTCAATTTCCCGGCCTTCAAAACCCGGAAGGTGATGCTAAATGCACCTGCACCCGGCCCATCAAACGAGGTCGTGATCGCATCCTCAAATACCCCAAAGTTGCCCAGGGACATGTTGGCGCCGG
>JAIYAP010000018.1 GCA_027488935.1 Saprospiraceae bacterium
CATTTGTAGAAAACATACATTTGTAGGCCATGCAAAAACAAACGATCCATAAAAACCTGACTTCGGAGAAGTCATGCATTTGTAGAAAACATACATTTGTAGGTCATGCAAAAACAAACGATCCATAAAAACCTGACTTCGGAGAAGTCATGCATTTGTAGAAAACATATGATCCACCAACGATCCACAAAAAACCTGACCACGTAATGGTTGAATATTTTTGTGGGGCGCGAAAATAACAGATTTCTAAGAACAGGTGGGCATTCAAACAGAAGAAATACGATTAAACAATTTTTTCAACTTCATAAATAGAATTAATCTTGCCGGCGAACAAGCAATAAAAATGTGGATTTTCACGCAACATTGAAATCTCGGTAGGGCGGCCGTCGTCAATATAACTGGTTTTGAGCTTGGACTTGATGGTATAATAGGAAAACAGGTGCTCAAATTCCACCGAATCGCTAAAATACTGCCCCATTTGGGCGATCATTTTATAAGCATTGCTCGCTGGACGCCGCGCACACGTGGTACAGATACCCGGTGCCGACGGAGTACAAGCAGGATCATCTGCCGTTTGGCAATCAAAATGCGGCAGGTTTTGATAGGATATTTTATGATGGGTGTAGGCCACCGACGAAAGAGACAACAACCCGCTTTTTCCGTAAGGCATGATCGAACCAAAAGGACCATCCATCACGGTAAGGCCTTTGTTTTCAAACGCTTTGCTGGAAACAAACGCAATTTCAGAAATCTCATGAGTCAAATCCAAATCCGCCACCTGAAACAAGCGGTTCACCGCCGAACTGGCAGCATAGGTGGCATTAATCACCGTCGCACTGCTGATTTCCAACAACACCGGATCCTTTTGCGGATCCAACTGTTGGACAATGTTTATCCGCCATACATCCCCGTCGGCCACTGCTTGTGTGACGCGCGCGCAGGTGTACACGTGGATACCCGCATGCGCCTGTACACGCTCCCGGTAGTGCATACCCAGCAAAACTGGATCAAAAGTAGCCTCCACCGTAGCATACAACGCCTCCAAACGATTGAAATTGAACAAATTATGGGACTTTATGGGCGTACAGGGAATGGAGAGGTACGCACAAAATCGCTCAAACTGCCGAGGATCCGTAAAAGAACCGAACCGATCCAGGGCATAAAACTTTTCAAATTGGCTATGCACAAATGGCCGGTGCTCCTCTGTAAACCGGGCCTTATGTTCATCACTCAATGCCGCTGTTGCAATGCTCCTCGGATAATGATACCCACTGTGCAACCGCGCCTGGTTCACCACCGAGGCTTTTTGAAACAGGCGTGCCTCTTTCTCCACAAGGGCTACCCGCGCGCCCTTATTTGCCAGGTACAAAGCAGCGTAACAACCAAATATGCCGCCGCCGATGACCAGGAAGTCGAGTGATGAGTGATGAGTGATGAGTGATGAGTGATGAGTGAGGAGTGAGGAGTGAGGAGTGAGGAGTGAGGAGTATTAAGTGATGAGTGAGGAGTGTTAAGTGATGAGTGAGGAGTGATAAGTGAGGAGTGATAAGTGAATGATTCTATAATTACCTCAATTATTTTGACCCTAGTGGGGTCGAATCTTTGTAACAAAAAACAAAAGACGAAAAAATAAGATTGACACCGCTGGGGTCAATCTTAGCCCAAAGTACAAATGCAGCCACACATATATGAGAAAAAGTGATGAATCAACCTCCCCGAGGCCAATTCATCACTCCTCACTCATCACTCATCACTCCTCACTAAGAAACGATTTCCAACTCAACCGGAACCGCCGACAACGCACGGCTAACGGGACAGCCCGCCTTCGCGGCATTGGCCAATTCGTGCAATTGCTCGGTGCTGATGCCCGGAACATTCGCTTCCAGGTGCAAGGTAATCTTTTGGAAAGCCCAGCCTTTCTCATCTCCTTCCATATCAATCGTTGCAGAACAGCGCAATTCTGTAGGGGGAAAACCCGCGCCGGTCAGCTGAAAACTCAATGCCATGATGAAGCAACCGGCGTGACCAGCAGCAATCAATTCTTCCGGATTGGTGCCCGCAGTGCCGTCTTCGTTTTGGAAGCGCGCTTTGAAAGAATACGGTGTGTCTTTTAAAACACCCGATGGGCCGTTTAATTTACCCGTGCCTTCTGCGCCGGTGCCTTGCCATACTGCAGTTGCGGTACGTTTGAAATGAGCCATGATGGTAGTTTTTTAAAATATTGAAAAATGCTTGAATTGATACATTTTGAGGCGCACCTGTTTGCCCCGCTCCGTTACAACAGCATCCGCATGAACGAGTTCAATGCCATCCAACAATTCCAATTCGGGACGTTTGTGCGGCGTAAGCACCACCACGCTGGGCGCTGCTTGAAACAACTGCCACATTAAGGGGTATAAATCTTTCGGCGGACATAAATGCAGCGCAAAGGAACTAATGATCACCGAATATTTATCGGAAATGCCCTTTTTGATCACATCCTCAAACGACAAAGGCAAACAGTTTTTACCGGTATTGCGCGTGTACAAATCGGCTGTAAACGGATCACTGCCTTCAATATTTGTACAACCGAGCGCCGTCAAAACCTGGGTCACTTCTCCCCCACCCGCCGAAAAATCCAGCACCTTGGAAGTATCCATCCGATTAAAATTCCGTTCCAGCAATGCCTGGATTTGCAAAAAATGCGGATTCTCATAGGTATCCCCATGCGCTTTATAGTACCCTTCGGCACCAAGGGCTTCATACAAGGGTCGGATGGCTTTAATGGGTGCGCCCGGTTTCAATTATTGCTTGGATTTACGCAAGTAATCGCGTTCCAAACTATCGATCAACAACTGATAGGCCGGATCTTCGAGTGGATTTGCGTAATTGGGCGTTTTGTTTTTACCGAACAGCTTCAGTTTCACCGTATTATAACGCTTCGGATTGAGGCGTAAATCTTGCATCAACAACTGAATTTGGCGTGTGGAACGCACCAAATTATCGTACAAGGCCTCATCCGTCAGCATTTTACCGGCAGAACCTTCCCCGTTAGACAGTTTTTGTGCCAAAGTATCCACCCGAGAAATGGTTTTCGTGGTCGTTTGCAAGGTCGTGCGCAAGGCCGCGAGGGAATAGGTAATGGAGTCGATGGCCTGACTGGCTTTGATCGAACTTTTATCCAACCCGGCCTCCTTCAGTTGTTGGCTGATGGCCGAAAGGTTGGCCAGCGTATTGGTGATGTCTTTGCTATTAGCATTCAACATGCGGGTAAGTTCGGCGGTATTGTTGGCCGTAGCGGCAATGCCTTTGGTGCTGGTTTCGAGCAAGCGCGACAATTGTGCGGTCACGATTTCGATATTCAGCAGTGATTTTTCCAGCGCCACGATGGAACGTCCTGCCCCTTTTGGATCGTTTGGATCGGCGATAGAATCCCACACGCTGGTCAAACCTGCCTGCAAGCGATCGGTGTACAAATCAATTTGACCAGGTTCGCCGACCACCGTTTGCAAAAAAGATTTGGATGCGCCTTGCAGGTAATCGCCACTTTTGGCGCAGTTCCCGTCACAGGCATACGGGATGACCAATTCCACTGCTTTGCCTCCCATCAAGGTCAATCCAATAATGGTTGCCACCGTTTCTTTCGGGATATCGATATTTTTATCAATATTAAGCACCGCAATAATCGTTTGATCGTCCGTTTTATCCACGTACATATCCTTCACCATGCCCACCTGGAATCCCTTCACAAATACCGGGCTGGATGGCCGCAATTGATCCACATTTTGATATTTGACATAAAACACCCTGGAGGGCGTCAGGATATTGATGCCTTTTAAAAATTTAAAACCCCAAATCGCAAGGGCCAGGGCCGCAATTGCGAGCAGCGCTATTTTTGTTTCGTTGTTCAGTTTAAACATAGTAATGGTTAAGATTGATCTTATTTACTGACCGGTACGACGGTCGCGGTTTTAAATCCAAGGTTTTTTACCTCCATCAACATATTGTCGGCGTCGGCTTTGGTTGCAAAATTGCCGGTGTAATAATGGTATTTACCATCTTTTACAACTTCCCGCACCTCCCCAATCAAACTCAATTGACCGGCATTCGGGTCGAGCCGATTTGACCAGGAAATTAAATAAATTTCAAAGCCTTTGGCTGCCTTGGGGGTCGTTTTGCTGCTTCCCGTGTTGGTTTTGCTGGCACTGGCCGATTGATTGGTTTTGACCGTTGCGGGCTTGGGGTTTGGGTTTGCTTTTGCTGGGGCAGGACGTGGTTTGTTGGCGACCAGTTGTGGTTCTGGTCCTACCATATTACCTTCCATTTTTTCCTTGTATGCTTCAAATGCCTGAAAAATAGCCAAAGCCATGGCATCTCGGCCTTCTTCCGAGGCAATGTAGGCATCTTCCTGGCGGTTGGTCAGGTAGCCCGTTTCAACCAACACCGCTGGCATGGCTGTTTCGCGCAAGACCAAAAATCCTGCCTGTTTCACCCCTTTATCTTCCCGCTCTGCAGTTTCTACGGCAAACCGCTGCACCTGACTGGCAAACAAGATACTTTGCTCAAGGTACGCGCTTTGCCAAACACTGCTCAAAATATGCGCCTCCGGACTGTTCGGATCATACCCGTCGTAATTGTTCTGGTAGTTTTCTTCCAGGGAAATAACCGCATTTTCACGCTTGGCCACTTCCAGGTTGTGGGAAGCGCGGTGCATCCCCAACACATACGTTTCGGTGCCCATTACCTTGCTCGATGAAATCGCGTTGCAATGAACACTGATAAATAGATCGGCGCTGTTGCGGTTTGCGATGGCGGCCCGTTCGTTGAGTTCAATAAACTCATCCGTTTCACGGGTGTAGATCACCTTGATGTTGGGAAATTGTTGCTCAATCAGACTGCCTAATTTGAGCACAATGGCCAGCGCATTGTCCTTTTCTTTGGAGGTAGCGCCCGAACATCCCGGATCTTTTCCGCCATGTCCGGCATCTAACACCACTTTTTTAATTTTGTAAGCGTGTGCCTTCGTACTTTTGTGGCGCAGTGGAAAAGGCCATCCCATGGACGACGCAACGAAAAGCGGACAAGGCCGCACGCAAACTGGTACACCCGCCATAACAACAGCAGGATTGTCAAAAACAGGTGCTGCCGCGTGGAGGGTGTTAAAATTTTGTAAAAAAAGCCACGTTAGCAGTAAAATGAGCGTTTGTAGCGCAGGATTTGATTTCATAAACCGATTTTAGTCGTTGGCGTTGGGGCTCAAAATCAGACTTTATTCACGGGGTAATTCAGTAAACCCCTATTAGAACTTGATCAGTGGTGCAAAAATTGTCGTGCAAATATCGGCTTTTCTTCCAAATACTTTGCCTTCTTGTGTATTTGCCTTTGCAAGCACAGGTAGAAATCGTACCAAACGATCCGAACAGCCCTCCGCTGAATACGGTCCTGGATACGATTGCACCCGATTCTTCGGTAATTTTTAAAGATTCATCCGTTGTCACACTCAAAAAAATAAAAATCAGTAACGACGGATTGGACGAAGAAGTATCCTACGGCGCCAAAGATTCGATGTGGTTTAATGTGCTGCGCAAACAAGTTCACCTTTTTGGCCAGGCTACCGTAAAATACGGCACCCTCTCCATTAACGCGGGCTATATTCTGCTTGATTACGAAAAAAGTGAAATTACGGCCGAACAGTTTCCCGATAGTTCGGGTACAATGGCCGGACTGCCCCAATTCAAAGATCCCACCCAGGATGTAACTGCCAACAAACTGCGGTATAATTTTAAAACGAAAAAAGGGATCATTTACGAGGCCCGCACCCAGCAAGACGACCTGTATGTATTGGGTGAAAAAGCCAAAATTATTGGAAACACCTCCACCGATACCACCAATGCACGCGCTAAAACCACCATTTACAACCAACGTGCCCTTATTACCACCTGCGACGATCCACACCCGCACTTTGGCATACGCACCCAAAAACTAAAGGTGATTCCCGATAAACTGGTCGTTACCGGCCTGTCGAATGTAGAAATCATGGGCATTCCGACCCCCTTGATTTTGCCTTTTGGTTTTTACCCGATCACCAAAACCCGCAAAGCGGGCCTGATTATCCCCAAAGATTTCGAATTTGCCGATCAGGAAGGCCTGGGTTTGCGCGATTTTGGCTGGTATCAACCCATCAACGACCACATGGACGTTACCGCCTTGTTCAATTTATATGCCAGCGGATCCTATGGCGCGCGCCTGACCACCCGATATGAAGAACGCTACCGGTTTAGTAGCAATTTGCGCCTGAGTTTTAACAACCGCGTTTCTGAAGATAAATTTGCAAAAAGAGTATCTGCTAAATCATTTGGTATTGCCTTGCAACACAACCAGGACCCCAAAGCCCACCCTACCCGCAAGTTTGGCGGTTCTGTGAATATTGAAACCAACCGCGACCAAAACCGAAACCGAAACGACTATAATAGTGTATACCAGAACTCGCTGAGCTCTAACCTGAACTTTTCAAAATCTTTTCCGGGTAAACCGTACCAGTTTAATGCCTCTATGTCGCATTCGCAAAATACCCGGACGCGCATCATGAACATCAGCCTGCCCAATGCGACCTTTACCATGCAGCGGATTTATCCATTTAAAAAGAAGGTGCCCGATGGAAAAGAGAAATGGTATGAAAAAGTTTCGCTCAACTATAACTCTGCCCTGCGCAACGACCTGGTGGCCATTGATACTGAATTATTTACCATCAAAACCCTGCAAAGTGCCCGCATGGGGATTCAACACCGCGCCGGTTCCGATTATAACTTTAAACTGTTTAAATACATCAACATCGCCCCATCGGTATCTTTGGAGGAAAACTGGTACCCTTACCAGATCGAAAAAATATTGAAGCCCGAAACCCGCCTGCGCTACGATACCATTCGTGAAAATGATGAAATTATCGGCATCAACCTCAATGAAAGTACCTCGCAATATGGCATTGATACCACCATCCGAAATTGGGGCTTTTATAGTTACCGACAAGGAACCGCCAGTATTTCCGCCAATACCGCCCTTTTTCTGACCAAACAATTCAAACGGGGCTGGTTTCGAGGCATCAGGCACACCATCAAACCCAGCGCCAGCATCGGATTTGGACCCGATTTTACCAAAAGCCGCTACGACCGCTTTTACCGTACCGTGGAAACCGATCTGCGCCCAACCTTCAATGATACGCTTCGATATAGTTATCTCGAAGAAGGCGTGTATGGAAAACCGCCCGGCACCCGCAGTTCCCGCGATTTAATTTTGGGGTATAACCTCATTAACGTGTTGGAGTTCAAGTATTTCTCTGCGAAAAAAGATACTATTTTCAAAAAGCGTATTTTCGATAACCTGGCTTTTTCGGGCAACTATAATTTTAGCGCCGACTCCCTCAATTGGAGCCCCATTATGACGGGCGGTTTGTTCCGTTTATTTAAAGGGGTGGTAAATCTCACCTGGAATGCAACCTTTGATCCCTATGTCGCCGATGCAAGGGGGCGACGCACCAGTCAATACGTTTTGAACGAGCGCGGTCGACTGTTGCGCACCACCAACCTGGGCTTTCAGGTCAATACAAACTGCACCTTTAAGCAATTACGGGGATTGTTCAACGGCGAAACCCAAGCAGCCAATGGGGTATCCACGCCCCCACCCACCACGGCACCCACCGATAAAAAAACGCCCATCACAGAAGCAGCCTTCATTGATTGGTTTGATGAATTTCGCCTGAGCCACCGGGTAACCTTCGAACGCCGCCTGATTGCAACCGGTTATGGAACTTCGCGCGACACCTTTATCGTAGGCAACCACAACGTGAGTGTTGCCGGCAATTTGCAACTCAATTCCAACTGGTCGCTCAACATCAGCAACATTGGATACGATTTTCAAAGTAAACAAATCGTGTATCCCGACCTTGGCTTCACCCGCGACTTGCATTGCTGGCTCCTGAGTTTGAGTTGGCAGCCGATCCGTGGCACCTATATCTTCTCGCTCGCTGTGAAACCCGGCACCCTTGATTTCCTTAAAATTCCGTACCGAAAAAACAACTTTGACGCGCGGTTGTAACGTAAAATATAACGGCCGCCCAAGTTTCCCTCGTGCGGCCGTAAAAACGTTACCAATCTGTATCATCCGCAGGGCTGGTCTTCCATTCCAGTTGCCCGCTTTTTGTGTTTGTTGTTCGTGAGTCCCTTATTATCTTTTGAAAACCTGGCTAAAAGTGCCTTCAAACCCCACAAAATAGCCCATGCTGATTGCCAACGATTGCAATCCAATGTCTGCCAATTTGTGGCCAATTTTTTCTTTTTTACCGTGTTTTACGAGCGGAATGGTTGCGCTGATTACAGCCGTTGCCAAAAAAGCGTTGTGTGCCGTGGTGAGTACTTTGTGTGCTTTTGAGTAAGGTTGTGCGTTGGCGGGCGCATCTTTCAGGGTGTTTGGTGCCGTCCAGAAGTTGCGGTTGGCATTTGGGAAGCGTTTGAAGAACACATCTTTTCTCCACAGGATCGACTCGCGCAAGCCACCAGAAACACCGGAAGCGAAAGCCAAAGTTCCTGGCACGATCGCCTGGCGAATGCCGCGTTTCCAGTTGTATTTTACGTTGGCGGTGGTGGTATTGTTGAGGTGCAGTTCAGCAGCAGCTGGGCTGGATGCGTTTTGTAATTTAGCAGCAAATTGTGCAGTAAGCAACATTGGGAAGAAAACGAGGACGATTGCGAAGAATTTCATGGTAACTTTTTTTTGATGTTGTAGCGTTGTGCGCTGTTTGATGATACAAAGATGGGGATGGGGAGTACGGGAGTTGTGGGGCTTTCGTTTTTTGGTGGGGATTGGGCTGTATTTGGTGGAAAAAAGCGCTTGCGCGCTTTGAAGGGGGGGGCCACGGAGAAGCTTGGAGGTATGGAGTTACACGGAGAAAAGGGGTTCCACGGAGGAACTCAGAGGTATGGAGTTACACGGAGAAAAGGGGTTCCACGGAGGAACTCAGAGGTATGGAGTTACACGGAGAAAAGGGGTTA
>JAIYAP010000057.1 GCA_027488935.1 Saprospiraceae bacterium
CCCAAAATTCGGGATTTTTTATCCATTTTACCGAACACCCAGCAAAGCGGAAACATTTGGGTAAGATATTCGACCTCTAGCGAGGTCGTGCGGAAAAAATACCATTGGGCGTTGCTACAAATATTTGACCTCCAAGGAGGTAAGTGCCTTGCCCTTGAGTTTTCACGTATCTTTTTAAGGAAATGGTTTTAAATCAATGAATCCTTGGGCGACGCAACGACCTCGCTAGAGGTCGAACATTTGTAGAAAAGATACAATGTCCGAACCAGCTTACGACTTCGGAGAAGTCGCACATTTGTAGGTCAAGGATTTGTAGGTCAAGGATTTGTGGTAACGTGTAACTTTTATTGGCGGGGTGACTGAAAAAGTCGCCCCGTCAATAAAAGTTACGCATTTACACGGGACAAAAGGAGGCCTCAGGTGTTATGCTTGATTCGAGTTGCTATGGGCAAATCTATTGATTTCCTTGCTTTATCCATGACCTTAATGATGGATAATTTGCAAGGTTTGCTGGGTTGCTGCTGTTTGTATTTTTAATAGATAAATACCGGCAGGCAACAAATTCACATCTACCATACAGGGAAATTGCGGTGTGTTGAATTGTTGCAACACCCTGCCCAAAGGATCCATTAACGTAAGGGTGCCTGCTTGTGTCTGCTGACCAATTTGATGAATCGTAGTAAAGTCAGTGGCTGGTTGCGGTGCAGCATAAAACAATGATTTTGAATACGTTGGACTAATAATATCGCTTGCTTGCATGCTAAGTTGCACACAATAATCTTCCACCTGTCCCATTTCGAAGAATTCACACGGCTCGGGTGCCGAGCTTAAGTCGTTTTCGTGTTTCATCATAATACGCATCCTGCTTAAGCCTGGCTTCAAATTTTGAGGAGCCGTAAGTAAACCAATGGCAGGTAAATTATGGGCAAAACCAGGGTCGAAACAAAGTTCATTATCCTGAAAAACCCCATCCCCGTCAAAGTCAATATAAATTCGATAAAATTCCTTGCTGGCCGAACCCAGAAATCCGGGCGTAATGGTCACCGGATAACTCATACCTGCGGTTATTTCCAGGGTAATCTGTTGGTTTTTGCCGGTAAAATCCTGATATCCAGGCCCAGCATAACCGATTCCAATTTGTTGCCAATTCCCGATACTTACGGACTGAATCCATTCTTGTTTTGTATTCAACGCCCCGGCAATACAATAATCCATATCTAAACAAGCACCACATCCTAAAGTTTTTACATATATAATTTCACTGAATACGCTTACATTATCAGCGCACAAAGACTTCCATTGAAAGGCATAATCTGTGCAGGGATTTAAATCTTGGAGGGTAATTTGAGATTCGGTGACAAATAAGGTTTGCCAGCTGGTGTCTTGTCGCGCCCTGAATCGCAGTGCAATCGTATCCATTTGCTGGTCTATATTCCAATGGAGGGTAATTTCAGATTCTGAAAGCGCCACGGGTGTGATTAATGCCGGGGCAGTACAACATCCTCCCGTCGTAAACTTAAATACGGCCGACCATTTGCTCCAAATTGAATCGCTGCATTGCATTCGAACTGCAAATTCATAAGAAGTGCATATATCTAACGCGTTGAATTTGTATGTATTATCTTGCGGTTCAAACAACAACCAAGTATCTGCTCCGCTTTTTCGGAAGCGGAGTTCAAAAGGGGCGGTTTCTAGCGTGCTAAGCCAGGAAATCAAAACATTTGTATTTTCCGATAAATTTGCTTTTAAGGCAAACGGCGCCTCACAACTGCTGCATTTATCCTGATAGTATTGTAAAAGCTGGTATAAATTCAGTCTGCCGTGGCTTTTTGTGATGTTTTGCAAGGCGGTGTTGGGCTGAACACTTTCCATTAACAGGCCACGGGCGTATTTGGCGGCAGCGATCGGGTTCGATTTTGCCAGTGCGATCAACTCCGTACAAGGGGCGGCATACAACAACGCAATGGCACCACTCACCTGCGGCGCGGCAAAAGAGGTTCCTTCAAAATAGCCGAACCCGTCGTTGATTGCAGTCGTATAAACGTCTTGTCCATAAGCGCCCAGGTCAATATGTTCAGTTCCCCAGGCTGCATTTGGCGCTTTGTTGTCTTGTTTATTCAAACTGGTTACCGCGATCAGGAAATCGCTTGGGCAACTGGTGGGTAGATCGCCAACCGCATCCACATTGACCGGAATATTGGCGGTAGCGGCCACGCTGAGGATACCGGCATGTCCTAAAGTGTCAAAAACACTGCACCAGATCGGGGCATCTGAAGCCTGGCCATAATTGATGCCCCAGGAACTATTTACAGCCACCACAAAAGCCCCTTGACTTCCATTGGTTTCATTATATAAACGCCTGGATTTCAAGACATAATCATAGGCTTTTAATATTTGATCTTCGGTGTTGTTGCCAACTACCAACATCATTTTTACTTGCCAATTGATACCGCTTACCCCAATTTCATTGTCGCCTGATGCGCCGATAATGCCCGCAATGGGTGTTCCATGTGCCCCCCCATTCCCGATCACCGCATCTTTTTCGAGTAGTACATTCCATCCTCGATAATCGTCGGTAAAGCCATTTTGATCATTATCCAAGCCATCATCTGGTATTTCGGCATGATTGACCCAAAGATTATTGGCAAGATCGGCGTGGGTTGCAGCGAAACCGCCATCGATGATTGCCACTACGATGGAGTCATTGGCAGGCGTTACGCCTCCTGTACTAATATTCCAGGCGTCGAGTGCTTCCAAGTCTGCGCCAATGACGCCGCCATCGCTGCCTGTATTTTGATATTGCCATTGCAAGGGCAACAAAGGGTCATTGGGCAATATATTAAGGGGCGAAATGGGGGTACGGTCTTCCAGAATATGATTCGCCTGAATTACCCGAACGCCCACCTGGTTGCGCAAACGGCGGATATCAGCAGATGTTAAAGTTTTTTGATGGGTGGTTTGAAACATGGCCACCTTGAAAGCATCTGAAACAAGTGTTAAACTGGCAATTAAGTCCGAATTATTACGTTGAAAATCAGCCAAATAGGCATTCAAATCCATTTCAGTTTGTACTTGCATCAAGTACGAACTAGGCACGATAAGCGGGTTTTGCCCCACAAGGATCGCGTCGTTTATAAAAAACAAAAATATAACAGGCAGCGCTACTCTACCAATTTTCATCTAGTCAGGTATTATTTTGATTTGAGCAAACCATCTGCACAAAATAAGTGCAGGATGAAGCGTTTAAAAACTTGGCAAAACTACCGCATTCGGTACATGCCGAAACATAAAATGAATGCGCTAGTACAATTTTGACAAAATATACTACTTTGGCAGTTCTTTATTTTGAGGTTGACCCCAAATTTATTTCTAAATCCGGCAAATAATCCACCTGATTTAGAATTTAATTTCGAAAAAAATGATAATACCAAACATAAGACAAATGCTAGCAATACTCCCAAGTGCTTTTCTTACACCCCGTACCACCCGTTTTTGCCTTTTGTTGGCATGTTTAGCCCTTTTGAGTTACCGTTCCCTCGCGCAAACACCTTGCGATTGTACCAATTGCCCGCAGTTTATGCCCGATGGTTTCACCGGTAATTTTTTCATTCAGGTACAAAATGCATCAAATCCAACCTTAGGACAAAACGGTCAGGGCGTATGCGGTGTGCACCTTACGTTTGACCATGAGTACTTGGGCGATCTTCAAATTACCCTGACTTCACCTTCTGGCCAATCCGTAACACTCATTGGCCCAATTGGTTTATTTGGACCGACAGACTTTACAACCTGGGATATTAATTTTGTGCCTTGTGGCGACCCGGCCATTCCGGATCCGGGCTTTAACAATGCCTGGAGTAATAACCAGGCTTGGGGTATGTTTGGCAGCTATTTTGGCAGTTACTATCCAAACAATGGTTGTTTGGAAAATTTCAACTCCGGCCCGGTGAATGGACAATGGACCCTTACCGTGGTGGATGGACAAGCCGTAGACGTGGGAAACTTTACCAACTATGAAATCATTTTTTGTGATCCAACTGGCATTGACTGTTTTTCCTGTGCGGCCAATGCCGGAAACCTGACCCAGCCTGATGTTATTGCTTGTGAAGGTTCAACCAACCTTGTGCTCAATTTACCCCCGACTTATACCGTTAACAGCCCTGCACCGCCTGCGGGCGAATACGAATACACCTATATTATTAGTGGAACCGGCGGTGTTATTCAGGCCCTAGACCCTGCACCTGATTTGTCGACCTATCCAGCTGGCACCTATTCGGTGTGCGGCTTGTCGTACCTGGCAACGCAAGCAGCCCAGTTGCCTACGCCCGATGGAGTGCTTACCGTAACCCAATTGACGACCCAGCTCAATTCTTCGCAGCCACCTTTTTGTGGCGACGTGACCCTCAATTGTGTCAACATTATCATAAACCCCATTCCAGAAAACATTGAGGAAGACCAAACGGTTTGTTCGCCAACCTGCACCGTATTTTACAACCAGACTTATTGCCAAACAGGCACATACGTAAGAAACCTGACCCAAAACGGTTGCCCATATACTGCTACCTTAAACCTGACCGCTAACCAACCCAAAACTGTTTTTTTAAATGAAACAATTTGTGATGGCGGCTGTTCGACCAACCCATCTTTCCCAACAGCTTGTAGTTCAGGCACTTATCAGGAAACTTTGCAAACCGTTGCTGGTTGCGATAGTAATGTCATTCTGAATGTTACCATTTTATCCGTTAACGCAGTGATTGCGCCCCCTCCTACCCTCAGTTGTGGTCAAACCACAGCGCAACTATTTGGTACCGGATCTACGACAGGTGTTGGAACCAGTTATTTTTGGACGCCCAGCAATGGCGGTACGGTCACAGGGTCTCCAACCTCAATTATCACCAATATTGGCAGCGCAGGCGATTACCAACTGTTGGTTTGCCGTACGTTTATGGGCGCCACTTGTTGCGATTCTGCGAGCGCAACGGTTACCATTAACAATAACCCACCTGCTGCACCCGGCCTTATTTCAGGTGGCCCTGGTGTTTGTTTTGGACAAAGTGCCACCTTCAGCATTGTTGCAGTAGCCGGTGCCAGCAGTTATACCTGGACTGTGCCACCCGGTGTCGTGATCAATTCCGGTCAGAACACCAATACTATTACCGTCACCTGGAACAGCCCAAACGGCGGAAATATTTGCGTAGCCGCCAACAATGCCTGTGGCTCCAGTGCAGCAAACTGTTTATCCATTACCGTGAATACCCTGGCAACGCCCACGCAGCCCATCGGTACCGCTACCGTATGTGCAGGTGCCACGGAAGTGTACCAGGTTCCAATAATTCCCAATGCAACTACTTATAACTGGAGCGTTACAGCCCCTGCAACCATCGTTTCTGGCCAGGGCACCAATCAAATTGTGGTGACCTGGGGCAACGCTGGCAACGCCACGGTTTGCCTGGGTACCACCAATACTTGTGGCACCACCCAGCCGGTTTGCCTGCCTGTTACCGTCAATGCTATTCCTACTACACCCGTCATCAATGGAAATGCCACTCCCTGCGCAGGCATCAGTCAAACATACACCGTACCTGCTATTCCAGGCGCAAGCATTTACAATTGGACCATCACGGGCGGATCCATTACAAGTGGTAATGGCACCAATACCGTTCAGGTACTTTGGTTCGATAATATACCCAGCGGAAACTTATGTGTTACAGCATTAAATTCCTGTGGAAGTAGCACCCAAACTTGCTATGCAGTAACCATAAGTCCTTCGTTGCCGCTACCGATTATTACAGGCGATGCGCAAGTTTGTACGGGTACAAATGGAGCTTATTCAATTACGACCATTGCAGGCGCCAGCGGATACACCTGGACGGTTCCAGCAGGGGCGGTTATTACCGCTGGCCAAAATACCAGCAGCATTACTGTCAATTGGCTAACTGCCCCTGGTGGCAATGTGTGCGTTGCAACCAACAGCGCCTGTGGTACCGGTCCGCAACAGTGTTTTGCGGTGACCGTAAATACCCAACCCAACGCCAATGCGGGTGCCGATGTAACGCTATGCGGTACAATGACGCCATTAATAGCCCTACAAAGTGTGCCGGGAAGCACCGGCGCTTGGTCGACGATCAGTGGACCAGCGGGCGCCAGCTTTTCCAATGCCTCCAATGACACCACCGATGTGACCGCTGCGCAAAACGGAAGTTATTTGTTCTTATGGACCGAACAAAATGGGTTTTGTAGCGATCAAGATACCGTGAACGTTGATTTTAATGCAAACCCGACGGCAGGACTTTTGATACCCGATTGTGATGCAACCAATCAAAATTATGCCATCAGTTTTCAAATTGTCAACGGTACGGCGCCATTCACCATACCAGGCGGCACGGTTACAGGAAATACCTTTTTGTCAAATGCTATTGTAAGCGGACAACCTTACACCTATATTATTACAGATGCCAACGGTTGTATTTCGCAGGCCATTACAGGAACCACCAACTGCAATTGCGCTACGAACGCAGGTCAAATGAACCTGGCGCCCATCAGCACCTGCCAGGGAACAACCCTTACCGTCATACAGCAAGGCGGACAAAATCTGGATGGAAATGACGTAGGGGCTTATGTCTTGCATACCAACAGTGGACCATCCTTAGGTTTCGTTTATGACCAAAACACCACGGGTATTTTTGCCTTCCAGCCTGGCATGATCTATGGCACTACTTATTATGTATCCTATGTGGTGGGTAATAACCTGGCGGGCTTTCCGGATCCTGCCGATCCTTGCCTGTCTGTGGCGCAAGGTCAGCCCGTGGTATTTTATCAAAATCCGGTACCCGACGCAGGCCTTGATCAAAATGGCTGCGGATTAGCGATCGATGTAAATGGATCTATTGGTACAGGTTCCTGGAGTGTCGTATCAACACCGGCCGGGGGCACAGCAAGTTTTGTCAATCCACAAAGTGCCGTCACAACTGTAAATACCAACATTCTTGGCAATTATACCGTTCGCTGGACCATTGACAACAATGGATGTACTGGCTCCGATGATATGGTCCTTACATTTCAAGAAACACCTGCTGCAGGCATCTTAATTGAAAGCTGTGACGGGGCCAATGAAAACTATAATGTAACCATCCCAATCAGCGGCGGCCAAGCACCTTATGTTGTGAATGGCATCAACGTTGTGGGCAGCACCTTTGTTTCGCCATTTATTGCCAACGGAACACCCTTTGATTTTACGATTGTAGATGCGAATGGATGTATTTCTGCCACAATTACAGGTAATTACAACTGTAACTGTGCCACCAATGCAGGCCAAATGGACTTGCAAACTTTAACCGCCTGTCAGGGAGACAGTGTAACCGCGCAGTTCCTGGGCGGCGCCAACCTGGATGCCAACGACACGACCTTGTTCGTGTTGCATACCGGCGCGGGTACCAGTTTAGGGGCCATCGTTGCACAAAACACAAGTGGCACCTTCCAGTTTTTGCCGGGCATGACGTATGGATTTACGTATTATATCTCCAATGTGGCAGGTTCTAAATTGAATGGCGCACTCGACCTTAATGATTTGTGTTTATCGGTAGCACAAGGGCAGCCGGTGGTATTTTATCAAAATCCATTGGCCGTGGCGGGTTCGGATAACCAAACTTGCGGGTCGACCATCGCCTTAAACGCAAGTGGTAGTGGTACCTGGGCGTACGTGAGCGGGCCTGCGGGCGCTAGTACCAATTTTACCGATGCCCAAATAGGCGCCACGAATTTAACCGTAAGTATACCAGGGCTGTACACCCTTGATTGGAATGTGACCCTCAATGGTTGCGCTGCCAACGATCAGGTTACGATGGAATTTTACCCAGAACCAAGTTTGGGTAATTTGAACCGCACTTGCGATCCGACCAATGAAAACTACACCGTCGAACTGACGATTTCCGGGGGTACCGCCCCGATATCCGTCAATGGGGTGCAAATTGTGGATTCAATTTTCACAAGCCTTCCCATTGCGACCGGCCAACCTTATAGTTTCCAGGCAGTGGATGCGAACGGCTGTACCATGCCAACCTTTGCAGGTTCTTTTGTATGTAATTGCGGCACCAATGCAGGTACCTTATCCAACCAACTCCTCGAAGCATGTGAAGGGAATACCGTGACTGCCCAAAACAACAATGATCAAATACTGGATGGAAACGATGTGTTCGTTTATGTTTTGCATGATGGAGCGGGCGCTGCGTTGGGACAAGTATTTTCTCAAAACACCACAGGAGTCTTCCAGTTTTTATCAGGCATGGTATATGAAAAGACTTATTATATATCCATAGTTGCAGGGAGCGTGTTGAACGGCACGCCCAATTCAGCCGACCCATGTTTGTCGGTGGCGGTGGGTCAGCCCGTTGTTTTCCATAAAAATCCTTCGCCGAGTGTTGGTCCGAATACCGCCATTTGTGGTCAAAATTTGACTTTACAAGGCATTAACAGTGGTTTTGCTGGAAATTGGGAAGTAATTGCAGGACCAGGTGGTGTAGTGTTTGCCGATTCAAGCAAATCAAACTCGGCAGCTTCTACCAATACATATGGCACTTACACCTTCCGTTGGGTAGAGAACAACAATGGCTGCATTGCGGCCGATACCCTGGAGGCTACTTTTAATGAAATTCCGGCAGCCATGGCCCTCGATGAGGCTTGTAACTCCACCAATACCCAATATACAATTAGTTTTACAGCAACCGGGGGGACCGCACCTTTTATAGTAGTAGGGGTACCGGGCACCTTTACTGGCCTCAATTTCACCTCTGCCTTGTTGACCGACAGCAGCAGTTATAGTTTTGTTTTAACCGACAACAATGGTTGTGCCACACCCGCGATTACCGGCATTAAAAACTGTAACTGTACCACCGACGCTGGAAACATACTGACTACTGCGGCTGTATTTTGTGCAGATGCGCCCGCCGTGGCAAGTTGGGATGGAAATTTAGTGCTGGATGGCGACGACCAGATTGAATTTGTGCTGCACACCCTGCCAGGTAGTACCTTGGGAAATATCCTTGCCATCAACAGCCAGCCAAGCTTCAATTACTCCATCGGCTTACAATATGGGGTCACCTATTATATTTCGGCAGTAGCCGGCAACTTCAACAACGGTGTCATTGATTTAAATGATCCATGTTTAAGCGTTACCCCGGGTGCGCCGGTCAAATGGAAACCACTTCCGACGGTGAACATCACCGGAGATACGTCGATTTGCGCGGGCGCTGCGGTGCCGATCAAATACAAAGGAACCGGCACCTACCCGCTCACCCTGCAATATACCAGCAGCCAAGGCGGACCAAGCACCCTTACCATCAATAGCCAGCAAGCCCTGAGTTTCTTGATCACGCCAGACAGTTCCCTGACCTATACCTTCTTGTCGGTAAGCGATGGCACTGCACCAACTTGCACCTCCACTTTAAGTCAAACCATAGGGATACAAGTAAGCAAGCCATTGAGTGCCGGCATAGCCAACGACCCACTCGCGCTTTGTGCTGATGCCGATTTACCCATCCAATTGGTCAATTTAATCACAGGTGCCGATTTTGGAGGTACCTGGACGGATGTTTCTACGGTACCAGTGCAGGGCGGACAGTTTAACCAGGCCACAGGAACCTTTCAAACGGGCGGACAAATACCGGGCACCTATCAGTTTACCTATTTTGTAGATGCCCAGGCGCCTTGTCCAGATAAATCAAGCACCGTAACGGTCGAATTGCAAGCACTGCCAAATGCCGATGCTGGCGAGGACAAAACCTTGAATTGCAACCAGTCTATGGCAACCTTGGGCGGACCAGGTACCACGTCAGGATCAGATTACAACTGGCTCAGCAACAATTTGAGTGTCGGTACAGACCCCAATTTGATCACCTCCAACCCGGGCGCTTACACCTTAATCGTAAGTACCCCTGCTGGATGTACCGCCGAAGATGTCGTGGAAGTGTTGTTGGATGCCGAATTGCCCTATGCCAAAAAAATAAGCCACCTGGATATCAGCTGTTTTGGGGATAAAAACGGTCGTATTGTGGTAGACTCCATCGTGAGCAACCACCCGCCTGTTTTAATTAGCCTCAACAACGGGCCTTTTGGTACTGCAACTGATTTTTATCCTTTAACCGTGGGTAAATACCTGATCACTTTGCAAGACGCGAATGGCTGCGAATGGCAGTCGGATACGATTAAAATTGGTCAGCCGCCCTTGTTGACGGCCAGCCTGGGTGCAGACTTAACCATTTCGTTAGGGGATACTGCAAAAATTTTGGCCAACGTGTCGGTGCCGCTAAGCGCGGTAGATACCGTTTATTGGACCCCTTTATTGGATACTTTGAATGCCGGAACCTATTATCAAGCATTTGTTCCGTTTTTAACCAAGCAAATTACCATGCGCGTGGTGGATACCAATGGTTGCGCGGTGAGTGATCGGGTGACAATAACTGTAAAACAGACGCAAAACGTGTACGTTCCGAACATCATCAAACCCGAAAGTGATGTCAACAATGTATTGACTGTTTTTGGCGGCCCGGAAGTACAAACCATAGAATCTTTGCAAATTTATGACCGTTGGGGCGAAAAAATCTATGAATCCTTTGATTTTCCGCCAAATTCGCAGTCCATTAGTTGGGATGGCAAAATAAAAGGGGTGTATGCGCCTACTGGTGTGTATGTTTATTACGCGATGGTTCGTTTTATCAACGGTGAAAAACTTTTGTTTGAAGGAGACGTAACCATTTTGCGATAAAGTCTTAAAGAATAAAGTTTTACGTTATCAAGGTCTGGCAAAATCATTAGAAAACAGTTCATTTCGAATTATTTTTTTTTCTAATTTTGCCATTCCTTGAAAAACCAATTAGTTAAAAAAGCGTTTTAAGTTTAAATCAAAATAAAATTCTTGTTTTCTTTGCGAATCAAATTGCATCCTAATCCATCCATCCCTGCCTTCCGAGCCTGACATCAGCCCTACCTAATCGTTTTTTAAATTTGGAGCGAATAAAAAATTTGGAGACCCGAACAGCGGAAAAGCAGTTCGTTGCATCTTCGGAGATAAAATACCCATAAGCCTGATCAAAATACTTTTAAAGCAATGCGCCAGTAGATAATATTGTGCGTTTTACTGTTACCAAACAATAAAACTACCTTTTTTCATGGGAAAAAAATTACTCCTATCGTTGTTAGTAATCGTTTCTACATGGTTACAAATTCAGGCGCAAGTAGCGCCTCCCTGCGGCACCCCACCTCCTCCCGGGGCGGGTTCTTGCACTGCTGCTTGTGTGTATTGTGATTTTGATGGCTACATGGGTATCAACAATGGTGCTCCTTCCGGGGGTAACACTGTTTGTGGCCAAATTGCCATCCACAATGACCAATGGTTCGGTTTTGTAGCTGGATCGACCACTATCTCTATTGACATCCTTACCTCCAATTGTCAAAATGGGGACGGTCTTCAAGCAGCATTTTTTGCCAATTGTGTAGATGATGCCATCGTTTGTAATCCAGGTGGTGGTGGACAGGGCGGTCAGCCTTTGAACCTTACCTATGGTGGATTCGTTCCGGGCCAAACCTACTTTTTAATGATTGATGGTTGGGTAGCGGATGTTTGCAATTACGAAATTGACGTTATTGACGGCTCCGTAACTGCACCGCCGCCTTCAGTGCCAACCCAACCCCAGGGCCCTACCGTGGTATGTCCTGGAGCAACTGTAACCTACACCATTCCAGATGTAGAAGGTGCTGGTTATTATAGCTGGACTGCACCTCCGGGTAGCAGCATCAATGGCGGCGGTCCAGCGGCCAATATTGCTGCACCGGATGGTACAACTATTACGGTGACGTTTGGCAACTCAGGTGGCGCTGTTTGTGTGCGCGCAGGCAATGCTTGCAACCCTATTTCAGCACCTGCTTGTATCAACGTTGTAAATCAACCGATTCCACCAACAATACTTCCAAAGGTTATCGTTTGTAACGAAGACTTGCCTTACGAATTACCTTGGGGCCCTCAAGTAAACACATCAGGCACCTATTCGATCACCTACGATTCTTATCAAGGTTGTGACAGTATTGTACGATTGCCCGTACAGGTAATTCCTCCAAAATTCACCAACCTGCCTCCGTTGACAGTTTGTAGCGGTGGCAGTACCACTGTTTGTGGTCAGGTTTACACCGATCCAGGCAACTACTCTGTGGTTTGTACCTCTTTTCAGGGTTGTGATAGTTTGATCAACTTTGCGATCAATGTATTGGATCCGCTTGCTGATATTTTGGGTGGTGGTACCCTTTCTTGTGTGACCACTTCAATTACGCTCAACTCTGGCGCTTCAAACGGCACCAAAATTTGGCGCAACCTAACAAATAATACCATTGCTGGTAACGGAAACACCTTAGTGGTAACATCTCCCGGCACGTATTCTATGACGACCACAATTAATTCCGGTGGCGTAAGTTGCTCAGAAGCCGATACCATTGTAATTACGGGTAACACAACACCACCGATCGTTACAGCCATAGGCGGAACCATCGGTTGCATCAGTACAACGGTTACTTTGAGTGCAACCACCAATGCAACGAATCCGAGTTACCAATGGACTGGCCCGAACGGGTTTACGTCCACCTTGGCCAACCCGATTGTAAGCGTGACGGGCACCTATGCACTCACGATTACCAATCCAAATGATGGTTGCTCCAATACCTCCACTGCAATCGTAAATGCCAACAACACGCCGCCGAGTGCTGTTGCAACGGGCAATACGATTACCTGTGCAAATCCTTCCGTAACAGTCCTTGCAACTTCGAATGTGGGTAATGCCACCTTCTCCTGGAGCGGCCCGAACGGATTTACTTCCAACCTTGCAAATCCTTCGGTAAGTGCTTCCGGTAACTATTCAGTGGTTGTTACCAACCCAACCAACAGTTGTACGGCCCTGGCAACAGCCAGTGTAACAACCAATACTACGGTGCCTGGTGCCACAGCCTCTTCTGCTGGAACCATCAGTTGCCCAACTCCAAGTGTAACACTCAATGGTAATTCACCTACCAGTGGCGTAACCTATAATTGGGCCGGTCCAAATGCGTTCACCGCAACAGGCCAAAACCCAAGCGCAGGTGCCGCAGGTGTGTACACCGTTTCAGTAACTTCTACAACAAATGGTTGTATCAGTACTGCAACAACAACATTGTCCGGCAATACCACACCACCAGACATCACCGCAGCCGGTGATACGATCACTTGTGGTACACCGACAATTACCTTAACCAGTTCATCTACGGCCAGCGGAACATCGTACGCATGGTCTGGACCAAATGCATTCTCTGCCAACGTTCAAAATCCGCAGGCAACCACACCAGGTACTTACCAGGTAATCGTAACTGCTGGCAACGGCTGTACAAATTCTGCAAATGCTGTGGTATTGGGCGATTTTGCCGCACCAAATGCTTCGGCAACCGGTGGGATAATTACATGTTCTGCGAGTTCTGTAACGATTAGTGGATCTTCTTCTACCCCAAATGTGGCTTTCCTTTGGTCGGGCCCGGGTAACTTTAGCTCCAATTTGCCGGTCGTTTCTGTCAATACGGTAGGTACTTATACCCTTACTTCGATTGCTACCAACGGCTGTACTGCCACTGCAACCGCTGTGGTAACACCCGATGCAGGCATTCCAAATGCAAGTGCTACCGGTGGTACACTCAATTGTTTGACCAATAACGTAACCATTACCGGTAATTCGGTGACCCCGAACGTAACTATTGGTTGGGTTGGTCCAAACGGATTTGTTTCCGCCGCGCCAAACCCAACAGTTTCAACCCCAGGTTCGTATATCTTGGTTGTAACCAACAACGCCAATGCTTGTACAGCACAAGCAACCGCTGTGGTAAACCTCGACACCATTACACCTGGAGCGGGCATCCTTGGTGACACCTTAACTTGTACCGTCCCAACCATTACCTTGAACGGTGCTTCTACCGCCACCAATGTAACCTACGCCTGGACTGGCCCTGCTGGATTTACGCCAACAGCAGTGCAAAACCCAACCACAACCGTGGGTGGTCCATTTAACCTGGTAGTAACCGCACAAAACGGCTGTACTTCTACTGCTTCCATTACGATTCCTGTGGATCAAACGGCACCTGTTGCAACCGCTACGACGGGCACACTTACCTGTAAGTTGCCTGCACTAAACCTGGGCGTAACCGCAACATTACCTGCAACTTACAATTGGGCAGGCCCCTTGGGTTTCAATGCACAAATTGCCAATCCTACTGTGTCCATTCCAGGTAATTACACCGTTACCGTAACTGCTGCGAATGGTTGTACCGACCTCGAAACCGTTACACTGGCGCAAGATATTGCAGCACCAGGTGCAACCACGACCGGAGATACCCTCAGCTGCTCCAAACCACAAGTGCAAATCACCGTAACTACACCGGCTGTCGGTGCCGTGATTTCATGGGGCGGACCAAGTGCATTTAATTCTACTGTAGCCAATCCTTTGGTAACAGAAAACGGCTTCTATTCGGTTACTGTTACAGGTACCAATGGTTGCACCAGCATCGCCGATGCAATCGTTGAGGTTGATACAGCAACTGCACAATTACAAGCTTCCGCTGCGGAGGTGCTTACTTGCGCAACAACCAGTGTTGTAATCAATGCAAACGTATTCACACTTTCTCCAGTGAATGGACTTGTCTGGACAGGTCCAAACAACTTTAATTCTACCGTAGAAGACCCAATGGCACCGCAACCAGGTTTGTATACCTTGGTAGCCACCACAGCCAATGGTTGTACCGCTTCAACGACTGCGATGGTAGATGTAGACATTGCTTCTCCGAATGCTTCTGCAACGGCTGGTATTCTAACTTGTTCGATTACCAGTGTTTCAATTGATGGTGTTTCAATAACACCAGGCGCAACCTTTGACTGGACGGGTCCGAACGGATTTACCTCCGTAAATGAAGACCCTTCTGTTACAGTAGGTGGTGTCTATAATTTGGTGGTCACTGGCCCGAACGGCTGTACACAAAATACAACCATCACCGTTACTACCGATATCGTTCAGCCTGGAGCGGTCGTTACTTCCAGCAATAACCTGGATTGCGACGATCTGGTTTCAAACCTTGAAGCAACGGCAACGGCTTCCTCTGTACAATACGCCTGGGCGGGCCCGAACGGATTCACTTCCGCCGTAAATAACCCAACTGCGAGCGAACCAGGAGCATACCAGGTTACAATTACCGGTGCAAATGGCTGTATATCAAGTAGTTCTATTACAATTACCCAAGACGTAATTGCACCAGATATTGCTGCAGCCGGTGATACGCTGGACTGTTTTTCTGGAACAGGAACGGTTGTTGGTACTTCCAATACACCTAACTTGAGTTTTTCTTGGACCGGCCCGAACGGCTTTATCGCAGCAGTACAATCTCCTGCTGTATCTGAAGATGGCACTTATAACCTGCTTGTAACTGCTGCAAATGGTTGTACCAATACGGCCACTACCATTGTTGCCAAAAACCAGGATGCGCCACAGGCAACCGTAGCCGGCGGCGGTACCCTAACCTGTAATTTAGTATCGGTAGATGTAACCAGTGCAATTCAAACGCCTGGCGCTAACGGGGTTTGGAGTGGACCAAATGGTTTTACCGCCAATACACCGGACATTACTGCCGACTTTGCAGGTATTTACACCTATACAGTAACAGGTACAAACGGTTGTGTGTCGAATTTCCCACTGACCGTGTTTGAAAACATTATCCTGCCCGCAGAAGTAGTGGCAACTGGTGGTCAAGTCAATTGCAACAACCCGGTACTTACCCTCCAAGGCAATTCGATCACCTCGGGTGTAAGCTACGAATGGTCTGGACCAAATGGATACACTTCTACCAGCCAAAATCCAAATAACATCACCGCTGCAGGTAGTTATACGTTGGTTGTAACCGATCCAGTAAATGGTTGTACGGAATCCGCTGTAGCAACCGTAACAGCTAACCTACTTACACCAACGGTTAGTGTAGCAACGGATACCATTACCTGTATCAAACCAAAAGTGGTGTTCATTTCTACCGTGACACCTGCAAACGTTACGTATGCATGGACGGGTCCAAATGGATTTACCGCAACCACAAAGAATCCGACCAATATTTCAGTACCCGGTGCTTACACCGTCGTAGTGAAAGCGGTAAGCAGTGGTTGTACCGCAACCGCAACCGTGAATGTGATTGAAAACACAACTCCTCCTGGCGTTACAGCAGAAGGTGATACCATCACTTGCGCAGCCAATCAAGGTATTGTTACCAGTGCTTCAGCCACCGGGAATGTAACCTATGCCTGGACAGGACCTGGTACATTTACATCGGCTGTGCAAAACCCAACCGTAACCCTGGTCGGTATTTACACCGTTACCGTAACCGGTAAAAACGGCTGTATTTCTGTGGACAGCGTCGTGGTTGCTCCAGATAAAAACGCGCCACAAGTAACCGTAACCGGTGGTACCAAAACATGTACCAACCCAAGCATAAACTTGGTCGCGAATTCAAATATTGCCGTAACCTGGCTTTGGACAGGACCAAATGGATTTACCTCTACCCTGCCAAACCCTGTTACGACCAACCCGGGTAATTACCTGGTTGTTGCTACCGCTACAAATGGTTGTTCTGTAAGTTCGGCAGTCAATGTAATCGATGATTCACAAGGCCCAGCCACAGCAGTACCTGTGGTGCAAAAATTGACTTGTACTACTACGCAGATCACCCTGAATGTGGAAGTGCAAGGATCCGGCACCTACACCTATAATTGGGAAGGCGGCAACATCGTATCGGGTAATAATTCTCAAACCATCATCGTAAGCCAAGCGGCTACTTATTCGGTGACGGTTACCAACAACAGCAACGGCTGTACTTCTACCAATGAAGCCACCGTCGATGTAGATGATGACACCCCAAGTGCTGCAAGCATTGATTCAAAAGACATTGTTTGTTACGGACAAAGCAATGGATCTATTGCAGTCGGAGGCGTTACGGGTGGTCTGCCACCTTATCTATACTCCCTCGATAACGCACCGTTCACTGCATCAAGTACCTTCACCAGCCTGCCTCCTGGTCCACATAACATCGTGATTCAAGACGCAAATGGTTGCGAATACCAGGCGTTGATTACCCTGACTGAACCAGACTCGCTGTTGGTAAACCTCGGACCGGATACCATTATCCACCTGGGCGAAACCATCGACTTGTCTGTAGGAGATGTAACCAACGATCCAGCACGCATCGAATACCTCCAGGTGAATCCTGCCAGCCTTTTCCCAGGCGGCATTGACTCAGCCATCACACTTACGCCACTTTACACCTTGCGCTATACCGTTACTGCGGTTGACACCAATGGCTGTAAAGCAACAGACACACGTCTGGTAATTGTGAACAAAGAACGCCTGGTGTATATCCCGAACATCTTCAACCCAGATTCTGACAATAACAACCTGTTCATGATCTTTGGGGTGGAACCTTACGAAGTGGAAAACATCAAATCCTTTATGGTATTTGACCGTTGGGGAAGTGCCGTACATGAATATCGGAACTTCTTGCCAAACAATCCTGCTTCTGGATGGGATGGAAGAGTTAAGGGAGACAAAGCGGCACCCGCCATCTTTACGTATTTCGCAGAAATCTTGTTCAAAGATGGTCTGACCGAAATCTTTAAAGGCGATGTCCTGCTCCAACGCTAATCAACATCGTTTGATAAAATAAGGCAAAGGCCGGTCTGAGCAATTCAGGCCGGCCTTTTGTTTTGAACAACTATTGCGGCTGCCAAGGAAATCCACTAAATTTGCTAAAATTTTATTCAATATGAAAAAATTGCTTTCTTTTGGAGCACTTGCTGGTTTTTTGGCAATCTCTATGGCATTTATGATACCCCCAGCCCAACCAGCCCAAGAAGTGGTGGAGTTGAAATGGTACACCTGGGAGGAAGCCATGGAACTGAATAAAACCAACCCCAAAAAAATTATGGTCGATGTATTTACCGACTGGTGTGGGTGGTGTAAAAAAATGGACAAAGCAACCTTCGCAAGCCCGGAAGTAGCCGAATACCTGGCGCAAAATTTTTATCCGGTAAAACTAAACGCCGAACAACGGGGAGAGATTCAATTCAGTGGCCAACGCTTTGCTTATGTGGAAACGGATAATGGCAGAGGGATCCACACCCTCGCTTATGCACTCCTGGACGGCAAAATGTCGTATCCAACGGTCGTATATCTGAATGAAAAATACGAACGCATCATGATTTCTCCGGGCTATAAAGAACCCGATGGCATGATGCTCGAACTCAAATTCGCGAAGGAAGAACGCTATTTAAAACAAAGTTTTGAAGCATACAGAAGCGAAAATTAATCCTTCGACGGCCTGTAAAATATCAAGACACCGGGGTTCCATTTTCTACCGTACGCTCAGGCATCAATAACACGACGCCTGCTTCCGTTTCTAGTCCTAATACCAATACTTCCGAGAAAAAATTGGCAATTTGCCTTGGTGGAAAATTAACAACCGCCATGACTTGTTTGCCCAAAAGCATTTCCGGCGTGTAAATCTGCGTGATTTGCGCGCTGCTTTTTTTGATACCAAGGGTTGGACCAAAATCGATTTCCAACTGATAGGCTGGCTTCTTGGCCTTTTCAAAAATCGACACAGCACAAATAGTACCTGTCCGGATATCTACTTTTAAAAAATCAGAAAATGTGATCTGTTCCATCCGATAAAAACAAAGGTGAACTTATTAAAACGCGCCCAAATATGCCTGTTTTGAAAAAAATATCAAATAAAACGATGGTAAAAGGTTAATTTTTGTTCAATTTGTATAAAAACTGAAAATACCTGACGATAATTGCACTGTGAACCCTAACCCTTCAAGTCTGAAAGCAATGTTATGAATTCAAAATACCTGATAATAATTCTGTTTGCGGTGTGGTGTGTGGTCTGCTGGCGCTGGTATGTGTACGGCATTAAGGATATGCAACATCAAACTGCTGCAAGAAAAGCCCTGCTGCAAGAACCAACCGCTGCGATTGAACCGGACACGATTGAAACGGAGGCGGCTATCCAGCCTGTAGCGGAAACGACGGCTAAGTCAAAGCCTGTTCCAGCACAAAAAAACACCAAAACCAATTTTTCGCCCAATGCCATTGATAAGGTGCAACTCGAATCGGTAGACGATTATATGGTCGTGCATTTTCCGTATAATTCGGTACGAAAAGAAGACAATAATGCTATTAGCGACTACCTCAATAAACTGGCCCAACAACTCATTTCAAGCAAAGAAAAAGTAGTCATCACAGGCCATACCGATTTTGTGGGCGATCCGAAGTCGAACATTGAATTTGGACAAAAACGCGCCAACAGCATCCGTGATATCCTGGTCAAAAAAGGGGTCAAAAAAACACAAATCAAATGTTATTCAATGGGCGATAAAAAACCCGTTGCCACCAATGATACCCCACAAGGCAGGTACAAAAACCGCCGCGTGGTGATTAAAGTTCAAAACTAATTTCCCCAAAACAAACATCCTTTTACAATAACGCCTTTTATTATATGTTTGAACAAGACGTAATTACCGGACCTGGAACAGGCACTGTTACCGAACATTCTTTCGAAATTTTTATCATGCTGTTTGGCGCTTTTATACTCGGCATTTGGCTGGGTTGGATGCTCTGGAGCCGTTACAAGCAAGCGGCGGATAAGTTGACCCTCGAAAACCAAAGCCTTACCGCTTCCGCAGATGCGATGCGCACTGAATTGACCAATGCCAAAACAAACCTGGCTGTTGCCGAAGCGGATCGCAGTAATTATGCCGCGCAACTGGAAACCCTGCACCTCAACAACGGCAACCTGCGCGACCAAATGGATGAAATGGAAGCCCAAATGGAAACCCTTTCAGCCCGCAACCGCCAACTGGAAACCGAACTCGGCCTATCCCTCCCGTTGGAAACCCGCGCCGCACATACGCCCATCCCCCTCGAAATTGAAACCCTCGATTTCTCCGGCGCTGATGTGCAAGCAGAAGATGAAACCTTGTTGGATACCCCTGAAATCGACATTCCATTGATTGATTCAACGGAAGCGCCCATCGAACTCGAACTGGATGCTACGATTACGGCCCCGGTTGAAACACATGCCGGATTCGACTTTTCGGACGAACCGGAAGAAGATCTCTTCTTTGAAGATGAGCCTACAGCTACCACCATCGTACCTACCGTGGTGCCTTTAACCGTTTTAAATGAAGCCGTGGAGACCGAATTGGCCGGTATGGCACCTGTAGAACCGCAGGAGTTGGTAACCGCCTTCGAAATAGATGCCGTTGCACCTGTTGTGGCACCCGTTGCACAGCCCACCATCGAAACGTTCGACATAGATGATCGCCTGGAAAAACCATTGGACGCTTTTGTTCCTGCTGAAATCACGACGCCGGTTTCTGACCATGTACCGTTTGCCGCTTTTGTAGCTGAAAACGATGACTTAACGGTGGTGGAAGGCATTGGACCCAAAATTCAGGAATTACTCAACCAGTTTGGCATCCACAGCTACCAGCAATTGGCCGAAACCGATGTGAATCGCCTGAAAGAAATTCTTGCTTCGGGTGGCAGCCAATTGGCCATGCATGACCCTGGCACCTGGCCCGCACAGGCAAACTTGGCAGCAAACGATCAATGGGACAACCTGAAAGCCATTCAAGGCTTTTTGAAAGGTGGGAAAAAACCGGAATAATTAAACGTAGCCCATGCGCGTAAGGGCGCGCTCGTCATCCCGCCAATTGTCTTTTACCTTTACGGTCAATTCCAAAAACACCTTGGTTTGGATGAATCGCTCTATGTCCATCCGGGCCTGGGTGCCCAGTTTCTTGATGGAATCGCCATTTCTACCTAAAATAATGGCTTTTTGTGTTTCACGCATCACAAAAATAGAGGCTTGTATGCGCGCAATAGCCACCCCAGCATTCGTCGTACTATCCTGAAATGAGTCGATGCTCACTTCACAACAATATGGAATCTCGTCCGAATAGAGAAAAAAGATCTTTTCCCGAATGATTTCAGCCACAAAAAACCGCTCTGGCCGATCGGTTAATTGATCAATTGGATAGTATGGCGGATTTTCCGGCAAATACCGAATGATCATTTGCCGTACCGCGTCCGCATCCAGGTTTTTTTGTGCAGAAATGGCCAGGGTATCTGTAAAATTTACCCTTTTGCGCCACCAATTGCCTGCATCATCGTGCCGTTGCGGATCTACTAAATCTGATTTATTCAAAATTAACAAGATGGGCGCGGTGGATTTTTTCAACACCTCAATGACCGGATTGTCATTTTCAAGTTCTTCCGTTAAATCAAAAACAAAAAGCATCAAATCGGCATCTTCGACCGTGCCTTCCACAAAACGATTCATCGCATTGTGCATTTTATATGATGGCGACTTTACATATCCCGGTGTATCCGAAAATACGATTTGAAAATCCTCGCCCGTTAAAATACCAATAATACGATGCCGGGTAGTTTGCGGCTTGTGCGTAATAATGCTCATGCGCTCTCCTACCAGGGCATTCATCAGGGTCGATTTGCCTGCATTGGGCCGCCCGATAATATTCACAAAACCAGATCGAAATGCCGGTTTGGATGCTACTGTTGTTGTTTCTTCCATTGAATTGTAAAAAACTGCAAATTACGCGCTTTTTACGGGCATTTAGAACTTTTTAACGACCGAAACCGTTTGTTTCTCGTGTTTTACCGTGCCATCCGGATGAAAAATCTCAAAATACAAGATGTAAATGCCCGGACGTACCCGAATTCCTTCGTCCGAATCGCCATCCCAGCGCAAACTTCCCTCTGTTCCAACCAGTTCTTGCCGCACAATACGCTTTACCGGACTGCCATCGGCATCATAAATGGTCACACTGGCTGCAAATCCGGTTTCTGAAACGACATACAGGATATCTAAAAAATCTTCCCGACCATCATCGTCGGGCGATAAACGTTTGATGGGCAACTGAATCAAATCAGCATTGGTCGGTACCGTGTTCAATTGCTGACTATTCGGTAAGGTCGGCGTGCCAGGCGCCCCGGTACGAATGGGCGCTGCCGAAGTCCAGTTCGTTGCCAGGTTGGTCGGTTGGTCCGTGCGGATGCGTTCGAGTGCAACTCCTTCCCGGTCGCTGATGCTATACAAGGCGTTGTGCCAGTCATCGGTATAATTCAAGCTATCCAGCACCACGGTTTGGCCGTTGTTCGACCAATACAGGGTTAAATTATCGGCATCATCGCCATAAGACGGCCCCGATAGGGACAACACTTGTTCGGGCAAAATACCATCATAACGGCTTGTAATATCGTCGGGATTGGCGGTAAATACCACGTAATCATCCGGAAAAACCAGGCGTTTCAACAAAACTGGTTTAATATCCGAACCATTGTTAAAGTTTGCGAGGTAAAATTTTTCCAGGCTAAAAATCTTTTTGCTCACATTCACATATTCCACATAACGAGATCCACCGGAAAGTGGGTTGCATAAAATTTCATTGGCCACCATATCGCCTGCCGCGGGCGTTTCCGGCAATCCAATCCGTACTTCCGGGCCATTTGCTGGAATGCTGTTGCCTGCACAATCGGTAATGAGTTGATTGACCGTTAATTTATACACCTGGCCCGCTTGCAAACTCGTCCCCAACTGTAAGGTGACGATGCGGCGGTCGGTATTGCTTTGGGTGGCAGAAAGCAAATCAAGGGTAGGTTCAAAACTGTATCCCGCTACATTGGCGGCATTGACCTTGTCCAACCCTTCTGAAAAAGTAAGCAACACGGTGGTGGCACTCTCTGGAAATGCGCTCAACAAACCAGGCTGGGTCGCATCAGGTGTGAGGCTCAGCGCAGCATTGACGGCGCCGGGTGTTCCGCCGGGCAAAACAGGACAAGAACGCCAGTTTTCACTGCCCAAACAAGGTGTTGTTGGATTGATCCGCTCCAGCGACCAGCCCCCGTTCTTTTTGCCGGCATCATCATGCCAGTTGATGCTAAACCCTACCCGATCAATAATAACACCTGCGCTCGTGCTCAATGTCAGCACATCACCATCATTGTTAAGGGAAGGAAACGCATTGACGGTCAGGGTATTGGGATACAACGGGCTCAAGATAGCCGCGCTGGCAGGAGTTGCCAACACCACATAGGTATTGGGCAACATATTATAGGTGGGCAAAGGCTGGGCCGTGCCGCCATCATCCACGCGCAAAGTATTGAGCGCAATGGTTTTGGAAGAACGGTTGTACAATTCAATCCATTCCACCTCGGGTAAGCCGGCACTGGGGGATGGATCCGCCATAATTTCATTGATCAAAATATCAAATTCTGCCGCTGCGCCCACATTGACAAAACTAAAAGGGGCGGTTTGTATCGGGGAAGCATTGCCCGCCAGGTCTTTTACGCCAGAAAGCTCCAACTTATAATTCCCAGTGGCAAGGGCATTGGTCAGATTCAACTGCACCGTTTTTTGATCCGCCTGCAAAATGGCCGAACTAGGCGCCCCTACCCCATTGTCGATGCTGTAATTCGCCGGATTTTCGGCACTCGCCTTGTCCAGGTTTTCATTAAAAATTGCCGTGAGGACAGTAGCGCTACCCGCACTTGCCGACAACAAAGTAGGTGCATTCGTATCCGGCAAATCGGGCAGAATGGAAATATTATCGAAGTAAAATAAATTTTTACGCGTCGCAGAATACAGGCAGTAAAACCCGAAATACCGCGTTTGCCCACCTTTATAAGTCGCATCCGTAAAACTGAATTGTGGTTGCAAACTTCCTCCTTGGGTACCAGCCTCTAGGGTCCATACTCCCGCAGGACTGCGTTTCATATTGATCTTCACTGCAACAGGATCGGTGCCAACCAATCCCGCAGTTCCGGTTGCCAACAAAGTGCTGGTCGCGCCATCCTGCCGAAAAAAGCGCAGCGCATCGGCCGAGCCATTTTCCCCAATTTCCAGGTAATAGGCATTGGAATTGAGCAAACTAGCCTGATCCGCCATCAAATAAATACGCAAGAGATTGGAAGTGGATGGCGCAAAAGCCATGCGAAAATCGAGCGTCCAAATGGTGCTATCGGTAATATTGCCCTGCACCGCAAGGACCGAATTACCGGCATCCGGCGCGTTTAATTGCAACTCCCCGGCTGCATTTACGATAAAATTGGCGGTTGCCCCTTCCCAAACCGGATCGGTAGTAAAGTTGCCGTCTGCAAAATTATCGATAATTTGGGCATTTAAAACCGCAGCCCGGCAAACAAAAACAAGGGATAAGGACAGGAATAGTGCTGTTCGGATCATTGGAATGTTGAATTGTTTAGGTAGCGGAAAGGTACGACAAATGAACATTTTACCGAATTTTGCACCATGCGATACCTTATTTTTTGTGTTACTTTTTGCCTGTTTTCCTGCCAAAACCCCGATGCAAGGCCTAAACCCACGTTTAATCTGGAGCTTAAAGTCGGTCCAGTGCGTCTTTTGGAACAACCAGGTGCGAAAGGCAAGCCCTTGGCCGATTTACCTGCCCTTACTTTGGTGGCCGATTTGCACGCAACCAGCCCTTTTGTTACCCCCCTGGAAGTGAATGGGCAACAGTTTCAAACGCCCTGGTGTTATGTCGAAACACCCAATGGACAGCGTGGTTGGATCTACGCTGCAGCCCTCGCGCCCAAAGACGGCAATCCGGCGGCCTGGTACCTAAACCAACAACTTACCGCTTATTTGGGCCCCAAATTGGTCGAACAACGCAAAACCTGGCTGCTTGGCCTGGATCAACTACAGCAGGCTACCCAATTTGCGCAACTTTATCAAGCAACGGTTCATTTGCGCGATAGCATGGTACAAAAACTGGTAGCCCGCATCGAACCCAATGAGGCCAATTTTCAGCCAGATTTTGCCTGGTTAACCCCAGCCATGCCCGGATTCGTATTTCAATGGGTGGAAGGACAGCCTTACTTATTTATGGATTACAAATTTTGGGGCAACCTCGCGCAAAAAACCGCCGATCCGAGCGACGATCAATTTATAAACTGCTGCTATCAAGCGTTTCCAAGCGATAGCATCGAATCCTTTTTCCCTTCCTGGATGATCCAAACGGGTGAAAATCAGGCATGTAGCCAATTGGGCACTGGAAAACACCTGGCCATGTTCAAAAAACTGGAGGCTTTGCACCAAAATCCAGCAGCACATGCCATCTTTGAGCCCGCAATTGCACAGTTCAAGGCTGCTTTACTGCGCGATATGCTGGGTAAAAACGTATGTTACTGGCAGCCCACCGACAAAATAATCAAGGAGTTGCAGGAAATAGAACGGGCAGCTTTTTCAATGCTCCAACCACGGGATCTGCTTTCGATCAAAGAACGCATGCCCATGTTTCAAAACCTGGCGCTTTCCAAAATCAAGGTAAATATGCGCAATGGAGAATAATTTGAATTTAAAAACCGACATGGCTGATAAAATACTGGAAATCAAACACCTGCAAGTTGATTTTAAATCTGAAACCGGCACAAAACGCGCAGTAAATGATATTTCGCTCGAACTGTACCGCGGCGAAACCCTCGGCATTGTGGGCGAATCAGGTTCGGGTAAATCAGTTACCGCCTTGTCGGTCATGCAGTTATTGCCCAAAACAACGGCTCAAATAAAACAAGGTTCCATCCTGTACACCCCCAAAGAGGCGACCACTGCGGTTGATTTATTAAAACTCCCGGCAGCCGAATTGCGGGCCTACCGCGGTGCAGAAATCGCCATGATTTTCCAGGAGCCCATGAGTTCGCTCAATCCGGTGTTTCGATGCGGCATGCAAGTCACGGAAGCCATTCAATTACATCAAAATTTGTCGTTTTCGGAGGCAAAATCGAAAACCCTGCATTTGTTCGAACAGGTAAAATTGCCTGACCCGCTGCGCATCTTCAACGCATACCCGCACGAAATAAGCGGCGGACAAAAACAACGGGTCATGATTGCCATGGCCATGTCGTGTTTGCCGGCTATATTGATTGCCGACGAACCAACCACCGCGCTGGATGTGACCGTGCAAAAGGCCATTTTGGATTTAATGCGCAATTTGCGGGATGAAAACGGCCTGTCCATGTTGTTTATCAGCCACGATCTTGGGGTGATTTCGGAAATATGTGATCGGGTGGCGGTGATGTACCAAGGAAATGTGGTGGAAAGTGGAACGGTACAAGAAATTATGACCGACCCAAAACATCCTTATACCAAAGGTTTGTTGGCCAGCAGGCCTTCTTTGCATCAAAAAGTGCATCACCTGCCTACGGTTCAAGACTTTTTAGAAGATCATTTGGTCAAAGTAGCCCCCCGGGTAGTGACAGATCTTGAAACGGCCGAGCGACGCAAGCGTTTGTACGCGCCCGAACCCCTATTGAAAGTGGAAAATCTTTCCGTCCAATTTCCTGCGCAAAAAAACTGGTTGGGTACCCCCATTCGTTGGAAACAAGCCGTGGATCAGGTAAGTTTTGACGTTTTTGAAGGCGAGACATTCGGTTTGGCGGGCGAATCGGGCTGCGGCAAAACCACCCTCGGTCGGGCGATTGCGCGCCTCACTTCTGCACACGCGGGCAAGGTTTGGTACCGCAACCAGGAATTGAGCGCATTGAATGAAACCGCGTTCAGGCCTTTTCGCAAAGAGATACAGGTAATTTTTCAAGATCCCTATGCTTCGCTAAACCCGCGCATGCGCATTGGCGCCGCCATCCAGGAACCGATGGAAGTGCATGGTTTACAAGCCAATAAACAGGCTAGAAAAGATAAAGTGATTGAATTGCTGGAAACGGTCGGGCTGGAAGCAGGGCATTATGACCGATATCCGCATGAGTTTTCAGGCGGCCAACGCCAACGCATTTGTATCGCACGGGCCCTGGCGCTCGAACCCCGGTTCATTATTTGTGATGAAATCGTTTCGGCCCTGGATGTATCCGTTCAGGCCACGGTTTTAAACCTGCTGCTCGATTTACAAAACAAATTTGGCCTCACTTATTTGTTTATCTCCCACGACCTGAGTGTCATCCATCAAATGTGCGACCGCTTGATGGTCATGGACAATGGAAAAGTAGAGGCCATCGGATTTCCAAATGAATTGTTTGCAGCGTCCGATCAACCTTTTGTGCAACGTTTGGTGGATGCAATACCTGGAAAAACATTCCAATACCGCTAAAAGAGATGATTTGACCTAAAAGTTTAAAACCAAGATTAATTTTAACTGTTCTTTGCAGCATCAATCATGCAGGCTTTTATCAAATAGCCAAATGACCACCTTCTATTCAAACCTTCGTTTATACATCCGCATGCGCAATTTTACCTTTTTCTTGCTTTTTTTGCTTCCGCTTTTACTTACCGCTCAACAACCCAACGCAGGACGTCCTGGCGGAAATACGAATCCAGCACAATTCAATGTTGGCCGATTTTATGGCAAAGTAGTGGATGAAACCACCGGAAAAGGAATTGGTTATGCCTCCGTGCAACTTACCGGGATGAAGTTTGATACCGTAACCCGTAAAATGAACAAAACCCTGCTTGCTGGACAGTTAACGCAAGCAAATGGCGAATTTAGCCTCGAAGGCCTGCCCATACGCGGCGATTTTACCCTAAAAATTACCTACCTCGGCTTTGCCTCCATCGAACAAACCGTGTCGTTCGGCGTACCAGGTGGCCCGGGTGGTCAAGGCAAAGGAAACGGAAATGGCCAAGGTGGTCGCGGTAATGGCGGCAGCGGTATGCCCAATGCCGGAGCCATCGATAAAGACCTGGGTAACATCAAGTTATCTGCTTCTTCCGAACTCCTGAAAGAAGTGACCATTGAAGGCAACGCAGGGCAAATTACCCTGGCACTTGACAAAAAAGTATACCGGGTAGATAAAGATGGCGTGGCAGCGGGCGGAACCGCAGAAGATGCCTTAAAAAATATCCCGTCGCTTAATGTGGACGTGGATGGCAACCTGACCATGCGCAACGCCGCACCGCAAATATTTGTGGATGGCCGCCCGACCAACATGTCGCTCGACCAAATTCCTTCCGATGCCATTGATAATGTGGAAATTATCACCAATCCATCCGCCAAATACGACGCTTCCGGGGGCGGCAGCGGGATTGTCAATATAGTACTGAAAAAAGAACGCCGCATCGGTTACAACGGAAACGTGCGGGCTGGCGTAGACAGTCGGGGTAAAATCAACCTGGGTGGAGACATCAATGTGCGGGAAGGGAAAGTCAATGGGTTTATCAGCGGCAACCTCAACCAACGCAGATCCAAAAGCAGTGGCGCTACCGATCGCAACAACCTCGTGGGCACCCCGCTTACCAATGTATTTCAGGATAATCGGGGCGTTAATGATGGCTATTTTGCTATGGGCCGCGCTGGAATAGACTATTTTATCAACAACCGCAATACCCTCACCCTGAGCGGTAACTTTATGCGGGGCGATAATTCCTCGGAAGATGGACTGGATATTCAAACCGATACCTTGCGCAATGGCGAAGTACATACCGGCTATTCTAACCGGAAAACGATCGGTTCGCGCAACCACAGCAATTTCGGAAGCCAATTATTGTACAAACACCTTTTCCCAAAAGAAGGCAAGGAATTGACCGCCGATGTAAACCTGAATGGCAGCAAATCAGACAATCTCAATGATTTTACCACCACTTATGTTGGTCAAAATCAAAATATCTTACAGCAACAAATCGGAACAGGATCGAATGAATTTCTGACCATTCAATCTGATTTCGTCAATCCGTTGCGCAATGGAATGAAATTTGAAACCGGCGTGCGTGCTGCCATTCGCAATTTTAGAAGTAAAAACGACAGTTACCTGTTTATCAACAATGAATATGTGTTGGCGCCCAATTTTGCCGGAAATTATAAATACAACGACCAGGTGTATGCAGCGTACGGCACCTTCAGCAAATCCTATGTAAAATGGGGTTTTCAGGCGGGTTTGCGTGCAGAAAGCTCCACCTACACCGGCTATTTGATCGATACCGATACCAGTTTTACCAATAATTACCCACTGAGCCTGTTTCCAAGTGTCAATTTTACCTACAAACTGAACGAGGAAGACAATATTCAAGTGAGTTTGAGTCGCCGGATCAACCGGCCGAATTTCTTTCAACTCATTCCATTTCCGGACTTTACAGACTCGCTCCAACTTTCGCGCGGAAACCCGGCATTGCGACCTGAATTTACCAATTCACTCGAATTCTCCTACCAAAACATCCTAAATAAAAACCATAATATCCTGATTTCGGCCTATTTCAAACGCGCAACCGACCTCATTACCCGGTACCAAACCCGGCAATCGGACGTGATTCAAGGCGAGGAAGTAGTGGTTTCTACTTACGAAAATGCCAAGTCGAGTACCGCTTATGGCACAGAATTTACGGTAAAAAACACCTTGTTTAAAATTTTCGACCTGACCAGCAACCTCAATCTGTATAATTCCATTGTGGACGGCACCAACATCGCTGCCGATTTGAAAGCAGAACAATTTACCTGGTTTATTAAAGAAAATCTGAATATACGCCTGCCACAAAATTTCACCATCCAAATCAATGGTTCTTATCAAAGCCGCACGGCCTTTTCGTTCGATAACAACGGCGGTGGCCGGGGTGGTCGCATGGGCGGCGGCGGTTGGGGCGGTGGTCCGAGCAGCACCGCACAAGGTTACTCGAATCCGGTTTGGTTTTGCGATTTGAGTGTTCGGAAAGACCTTTGGAAACGCACCGCCAGCATCACGGTGAGCATGCAGGATATTTTTCGCTCCCGGATTTCGGGTTCACATACCGAATCAACGGTATTTATTCAGGACAACTGGCGCCGCCGCGACCCACAACTGGTGCGGGTCAACTTTTCTTACCGCTTCGGCAAATTTGATGTTTCCTTGTTTCGCAGAAAAAATACCCGGCAAGAATCAGAAGGAATGGATTTCTAATAAGCGCGACTACCTAAGTTTCAAAAAGCAATTACTTTTGCTTTGTAAAACTGCTCTTACGTGAATTTTATAAAACGATGGTTGCGCGCCTGGTACCGAAGTGTCCCAAAAGATGCATACGGTAAATTACTTTGGGGGAAATATCTCAGGCGGCTGCTCCTCCGCTTTTGCTTATGGTTTTTTGGTATAACCATTGGCCTGACGCTTTTGTACGCCTTTTTGCCAGTGCCCATCACACCACTGATGGTGCAACGCAGCTGGGAACAAAGTTGGGATGCCGAACGTAGTCTGCGTCTGAAACACGATTGGTTGCCTTTCGACAAAATTTCCTCCCAACTGCAACTCGCGGTGGTTTGTGCCGAAGACCAGGACTTTTTGGAGCACGAAGGCTTTGATTTTGAAGCCATTGAAAAAGCCTACAAGTACAACCGCAACCACAAACGCAAACGCGGTGCCAGCACCATCAGCCAACAAACGGCAAAAAACGTGTTCCTCTGGCCCAGCCGATCCTGGCTCCGAAAAGGATTTGAGGTGTATTTTACCTTCCTCATCGAAACCATTTGGAGTAAAAAACGCATCATGACCGCCTACCTCAATTCGATTGAGTTTGGCGATGGGATCTACGGTGCAGAAGCGGCCGCGCAGTTTTATTTCAAAAAAAGTGCCCTCCAAATCAACCGACAGGAAGCAGCGCTCCTGGCTTCGGTTTTGCCCAATCCATTCATCTATAAAGTAGATCAGCCCTCGGGCAAAGTACGCGAACGACAACAATGGATTCTCGGACAAATGCGCATGTGGGGTGGGAAAATTGACTACGATGACCCCAATACACCTAAAAAAGATAAGTAACACCCTGTTTCTGAATGGTTTCGCGTTATGACGAAGAAAAAAAAGCAAACTCCCCCGGCAGTACCAACGCCTGTTTTGACAGTGCATTCTGATCCGGTTCCCAATACCTCCTTTTCTATATTCGACCGGCCCTGGTTGCCCCAACTGTTGCTTGCCTTGGTAGCCATCGCCGTTTTTGGCGCTTCCGTCAACAACGGTTTTGTGTTTTTTGACGATGATAAAGCCATTTTGTACAACCGGGCTTTGCAAAACCCCAGTTTAGGTAAATTTTTTAGCGGACAAAACCTCGGGATGTATGCCCCACTCACCTGGATGGCCTATTGGCTGGGGTCTATTTTTTCCGGCCAGGATGCCTGGGGATACCACCTGGTAGCGCTCCTGCTGCATGCTTTTAATGCCGGCATGGTGTACCAGGTATTGCTTCAATTGACTAAACGCCCCTGGATTGCCTTTGCAACCGCCCTGTTGTTTGCCGTACACCCTATGCAAACAGAAGCCGTTTGTTGGGCCGCCGCCATGAGTACCGTACTTTTCAGCAGTTTTTACCTGCTCAGTGCCTATACGTACCTCAAGTTTTCAACCACGGAAAAACCAAACTGGGCCATGTATGCTGCCTCGCTTGGTTTATTCTTATTTGCCTGCCTGAGCAAATCGGCCGCCGTTACCCTACCCCTTTTGCTTTTATTTTTTGATTTTTATAGTTTTAAAAAACTAGAAAGAAAATCCTGGCTGAGTAAAATACCGTACATTCTAATTAGTATAGCCTTTGGTTTATATACTTTTAGTACCCGGGAGGCCGAGGGCCACAACATCCAGGCTGCTTCGGAGGTATTCAGTGTGTTCGATCGATTTTTGATGGTTTGTCAGACGCTATTGTTTTACCCCGTTAAGTTACTCCTCCCAATTGGCTTTTCTGTCGCCTACCCTTTTGTCAAAACGGAAGGCGCGTGGGATTTGACGTACCTGGTTTCTCCGATTTTGATTGCCGGATTGGTTTACATTATATGGTGGAAACTGCGCACAAAAACAGATTATCTCCTGGGCATTGCGCTGTATTTTTTACCCCTTACCGTCATGCTACCTTTTCGCACCGTGGGAAGTTTTGAATTGCGGTCAGATCGGTACGTTTACCTCTCCTGCATTGGCATTTTTTTCCTGTTGGCCTTGTTGGCCGAAAAACTGGAGCCTAAAATTCGGAACCTTGCCTTGGCAGGTATGGCTTGTTTGTTCAGTTTGTTGGCCTTTCAACAATCGGGGGTTTGGAAAGAAGGCGTGGCATTGTTCAAAAACTGTGTATCTAAAACACCCGAATCGGCCTTGTGTCAGTGCAACCTGGCATACAATGAATTGCTGGCACTCGATTTTACCAATTCCATCTTGCACTACTCCGAGGCCTTGAAATACGATCCCAACACAGTCGAAGCCTACAATGGCCGCGGACAGGCCTATATGCAAATGCGCAAATTTCCAGAGGCCCTGGAAGATTTTACCAAAGCCATTCAGGCGGGTATTTCGACCCCTAAATTGTATATGAACAAGGGGAAATGCCTGGTTATTTTGAACCGGCCACAAGAAGCCATTCCGGATCTTACCAAAAGTTTGACTTTAGAACCCAAATCGTTCGAAACCTATTATTTCAGGGCTGTAGCACGGGAAAAAACGGAAGACATGAATGGGGCGCTCGAAGACTATACCAAAGCGATTCAACTCAACCCGCAATATCTGGAGGCATTGGTTAACCGCGGCTTGGTCAATGTAAAAACGGCCCGTTACCCGGAAGCCATTGAAGATTACACCGCTGCGATTGCCATCAACCCAAATTTGGAAATGATTTGGAACAACCGGGCGTATGCTTATTTACAGAAAGGCGACCCGGGCAATGGCGTGGCTGATGCGGAAAAAGCCATTTCCATCAACAAAAAATATGCAAAAGCCTATCAGACCCGTGGTTTTTTATTTCAAGCCATGGGCCTCCAGGAAAAAGCCAACAATGACTTTCAAACTGCTGCACAACTGGGTCTGAAATAAGCGCATTGCGGTACATTTTCCAAACCCTTTGTTAACCTGGCAAAAATTGCCTGGCTTAACGCTACTTTTGCGCTTTATACCATTTCAGACACCTACATGCTTATGAAAAAGATCTTTTACCTGTTCATTTTGGTCGTTTTTGCTCAAGCGATCCACGCGCAGTCAACTTCCAAAAATTACGAATACCGCAATGCCAGCTGGTACAACGGCAAAGATTTTACCAACGGCACCTGGTATATTGTGAATGGTACCCTGAGCAAAAAAGCACCCGCTAAAATCGATTCGGTCGTTGATTTGCTTGGAAGATGGGTCATTCCGCCCATGGGTGATGTATTCAGCGCAAGTGTGGCCGACAATCCAGCCGCCGCCAGCACCCTGAAATTGTACCTGGATGAAGGCGTGTTTTACCTGCAAGTACTCAGCAATACCCAGGAAGGCCGCACCGCCGTGCAATCCATGGTAAATACCGCTAAAACACCCGATGTTTTGTTTGCCAACGGCGGCATTACCTGTTCCTTAGGATACCCCTTTTTGAAATATGAAGGTCCGGCACAAGGCGTAAAAAATCCGCAACAATGGACGGCCAAATACGATCAGATCAAAACGGGCAATAAAATGCTCGGCAACGGTTATTGGTTTGTGGATAATAAATCTGCCCTGGACGCCAATTGGACCAAAATTAAGGCGCAAAAGCCAGACGTAATTTCCATTTATCTGTTGGATGCAGCAAAAAATGGCGGCAAAGCGGGAAAAGGATTGACCGAAGAAATGGCCAAATTGGTGGTAAAAAAAGCACATAAATCTGATTTGCGCGTATTTGCACACGTTGAAACCGCCGAAGATGTGGCCCTGGCCATTAAATTGGGCGTAGACGGCTTGGCCAACCTGCCAGGACACAACTGGGACGGTAGCGGCGATGCGAAACAATACACCTTATCAGACGATGATCTGAAAAAACTGGCTAAGAAGAAAATCCCCGTGGCAACCTTGTTCTCCCATGCCCAGGGAAATGCCAATGCTGCTGTGCAGGAATTTCACCTCAAAACCATCAAACGCTTGTTTGATCAAAATGTGAACCTGGTTTTGGGTTCTGATGATTCGCAACGGACCGGCAGGGTGGAACTCAATTACTGGTTCAACCTCGGTGGATTAGGTTATGATAAATTACTGAAAGTGATGTGTGAAAATACCCCGCGTGCCATTTTCCCAAAACGCAAAATTGGCAAAATTGAGGACGGTTACGAAGCCAGTTTTATTGTTTTGAGCGACAATCCATTGGTAAATATCCTGAAAATCCGGGCCATTTCCTTTAAAGTGAAAAATGGCAAAGTGATTAATTAATCACTGTAATACTGCCTTGAAATGACTTTTTCTGGCCGTCGCGGTATTCCAAGACGGCCAGAAAAGGATATACCCCGCTCTGCACCACCTTGCCTCTGCAACGCCCGTTCCAACCTTTGAGCGGGTCGTTGGGCGGAAAATTTTCGCGTTCAAATACCAGGCTACCATTTCTGCTGTACACCTGCAAACTGAGCACTTGCGCAACCCCTTCCCCCGCAAATACCGTAAAATAGGCATCGGTATTACTACTTGTACTGATCACATTCGGCAAATACACGTTTGTCTTTTCAATATGAATCGTGATCTGATCCCGCGCAATGCAATTTTTCTGATTGGTGATTTCAATCGCAATGGTAGTGGTATCCGACAACCGCACTTCCTGCTCCAACATAGCCTGCTGCGCAAATAAATAAGGCGGGCGCCATTCAATCGACCGAATATCTTTGAAAGGAATATTTACATCTGCTTTTAATTGAACCGGCACCCCTGCTTCGACACTTTCATCCGAAACACTCAGGCTTACCTTCAATTCCGCCGGCTCCGGCACAAACACATTGGTTGGATAAATACACCCCGATGCATCGCGCACATACACCGTATAATCGCCACTCCACAAAGACTCCATAACAGGGCGCGTGCTAAAAGACTGTCCATCCAGGGAATAATAGAACGGCTTCTCCCCACCATAAACGGTATCAATAATGATGGCCCCATTGCGCAAACCAAAACACTGCACCGGTTGGATAATTACCCGAATACTATCTACACAAATACCATATAATACGGCCGATTGTAAAGACAGTCCTATCGTAAAAAAACAAGCATAAAGTAGGCGTGGTGGAGTCATATAGGTGTGGAATAGCGGGCACTGCCCAATATTTGCGTGCCTTCAACTTGGAATATTTGCCAAAAGGGTTTCTGTTACTGCGAAAATAAGGCTATTCCGCGAATATCGGCAAATAATCTTTGGTTTGTAATTGTTAATATAACTTATGCAAATAATTTATTCTATATTTAATATTCATTTTACGCGATTTACAAGTTTAATTATTCAGCAATTCTCCTACACTGCTCAAAATTAGAAATGCAATAAAACACCCGAAATGATCAGCGTTACGCCCGCAATCAAGCCGGCATTGTGTTCCAACGCATGCCAATCTAAGCGTTGCAGGCCCCGCAAAGCCATCCAAACCCAGATCAACATACCGCCGATGGTAATAACCCCATATAAAAGCGCTAAAAACAACACGAAACCGATGCCATATTGGCCCGCTGCCAAAAAATAGCCCTCAATTTCAAAGCAGGGTGATAAAAACATCGCCAATGCCAGGGAGGCGATTACCCCCCACCCCGTGGTCTGTTTGTGCAAATGAAAATGATGGTGGTAATAATGCTGATAAATGTAAAATATCCCCAATAAGATCAATAAGCCCGGCGCAATCCAGGACATAAACACAGTCACATATTCAGAAATGGCAACGCCCACCACCGCTAAAATAATACCAGCCAACACCGTACTCAACACATGCGCCAAACCTGCCAAAAAAGTCACCCACAAGGTCTTTTGCACCGTCCACCCAGCACTCCGACTAATACCAAGCACCGGCAACCAATGGCTGGGTATCATCGCATGAAAAATACTGAGCACCAAACTGCCGACGATTAGGGTGTACATTTATGAGTGAGGAGTGATGAGTGAGGAGTGATGAGTGAGGAGTGAGGAGTGAGGAGTGAGGAATGATGAATGATGAATGATGAATGATGAATATACTTGACTTCGGAGAAGTCGAGCATTTGTAGAAAAACAAATGATCCACAAAAAACCTGACTTCGGAGAAGTCATGCATTTGTAGGTCATGCAAAAACAAATGATCCACAAAAAACCTGACTTCGGAGAAGTCATGCATTTGTAGAAAACATACATTTGTAGG